>NZ_JAVLSX010000013.1:0-178396 GCF_031583795.1 Paenibacillus sp. VCA1
CACAGACTAGGAGAAAAATCGAAAAACCGTTAATCTATAAGGTTTTATGCCCAAATTGAACACCACAGACTAGGGGCGGTACCAGCCTTCCAAGCTGGTAGCGTGGGTTCGATTCCCATCACCCGCTCCATAAAACATAAAAACAACGCCGAAGGCGTTTTTTTGTTTTATGGAGGTTTGTGGGGAAGAGAACCCACGCGCGTGGGTGCGACCGTCCGTGCAAGCTTCTTTGGGAATGACCCGATCAGGACGCGCGTCAACATCTACCTCTAGGTGCGAGCCGGAGGCTCGCTTTTTAATCGGGATGTTGAGTATTCCCATCACCCGCTCCATATCCATTCAAAAAAAAACGCCGAAAGGCGTTTTTTTGTTTACACCATCACCCTCGTGTGCCCCAGAAAATGCATCGCCGCGGAGAAGCCCGCTCCGATCATCGTCGCCCGGCTGCCGAGCGCGGAAAACGCGATTTCGAGCTGCTGCTTGTGGTAGGGGAGTGTCCGTTTGGCAACAACCCGCTGCATCGGCTCCTCCAGCCATTCGCGGGCTTCGGACAACGCGCCGCCGAGCACAATCAGCTCCGGATTAAAGCCGTTGATCAGGTTCGTCAGGCCGATGCCGAGATAGTTGCCCATGACGTGAAACTGGCCACGCGCAGCCTCGTCGCCTTCGGCGGCATAACGGACGAGCTCCCGGGTCTGATAGGAGGGGAGCTCGCTCGCCGCCAGATCGTACGCCTTCTCCGAAGCATACAGCTCCCAGCACCCGCGGCTGCCGCAGCTGCAGGGCATGCCTTCGGCTTCGATGCTCATATGGCCGGTTTCGCCGGCATATCCTCTGGAACCTTTGTACAGCTCGCCGCTGATAATGATCCCGGAACCGATCCCCGAACCCGCGCTGATATACAGCAAATGCCGGACATCTTGGCCCCGGCCGAAATGGAGCTCGCCGAGTGCCCCGCTGTTCGCTTCATTGTCAATGATGACGGGGAGCGCGAAATGCTCCTCCAGCATGCTGCGCAGATCGACCATTTCCCAGCCGAGGTTGGGCGCAAACAGGACAACCCCGTTCTCGTCGACCATGCCGGGCACCCCGACGCCGATGCCCACGATGCCGTAGTGGGTTGACGGGACGCCTGCGATCAGCCCGGCAATCATCGTTTTCATTTGTTCAAACGTATAAGCAAGATCGTGCCGGCGAAGCGGGGCCTCCGTTTCGGCGAGCACGTTCCCGTTCAAATCGCACAGGACGGCGGAGATCTGCTTGACGCGCAGCTCCATGCCGATCACGCAGCCGGCCATCGCGTTAAAATGCAAAATGAGAGGTTTGCGCCCGCCGCTCGATTCGCCCGGACCGGCTTCGAGGACAAGCTGCTCCTGCTGCAGCTCGGCTACCAAGTTGGACACGGTCGCTTTGTTCAGTCCCGTAATTTCCGAAATTCGGGCGCGGGACAGCTCGGGATGCCTGCGGATCGTATGCAGGATCAGCGATTTGTTTATTTTTTTGACGAGGGCCTGGTCGCCGGTTACATTCATGTCAAACACATCCTTCAGGGAACCTTTCGATATTCCAAAATAAAAGAATTTGTATGTTTCTCGCTTCTAATCAGGCTTTTATTTCATCCGCGAAACGGAATCTCCGCCGGTCAAGACGGCGATGCCGTTTATGATCGTATCCCCCTAGTCTAGTGTCTTCTTTTGCAAAATGCAACATGATAAAAATACTTAGTTTAACCAATATACAAAGTCAAAACTTTGTGTTAGGATGGTGTTGTAAAGGCTTTCGTCGATAAAAAATAGCAGGGTAAAACATACAGTATCCAAGGAGGAGCATGCGCAATGGCATATTTTGAAAACGTCGGAAAAATCAATTACGAGGGCAGCCGCTCGACCAATCCGTTTGCGTTCAAGTACTATAATCCGGAGGAAAAAGTTGCCGGCAAAACGATGGAAGAGCATCTGCGCTTCGCCATGGCTTATTGGCATACGTTGACCGCGGGCGGAACCGACCCGTTCGGCAGCGAAACCGCGGTCCGCGGCTGGGATCACCTCAGCGGCATGGATAAGGCGAAAGCCCGCGTGGAAGCCGCTTTTGAATTCATGGATAAAATGAATCTGCAGTACTTCTGCTTCCATGACGTCGACATCGCGCCGGAAGGCGGCAGCTTGAAGGAATTTTTCAACAACATTGACACGATCGTGGACCTCATTGAGCAGGGCATGAAATCTTCCGGCAAAAAGCTGCTGTGGAACACGGCGAACATGTTCACGAATCCGCGCTACATGCACGGCGCAGGTTCGACCTGCAACGCCGACGTATACGCATATGCGGCGGCCCAAATCAAGAAAGGCCTTGAGGTCGGCAAACGTCTCGGAGCGGAAAACTACGTTTTCTGGGGCGGCCGCGAAGGTTACGAAACACTGCTTAACACCGACATGCAGCTGGAAATGGACAACATGGCCCGCCTGTTCTCCATGGCAGTGGATTACGCGAAGGAAATCGGCTTTGACGCCCAGTTCCTGATCGAGCCGAAGCCAAAAGAGCCGACGAAACACCAATATGATTTTGATGCGGCAACGACGATTTCGTTCCTGCAAAAATACGGTCTCGACAAACATTTCAAACTGAACCTGGAAGCCAACCATGCGACGCTGGCAGGCCATACGTTCGAGCATGAGCTGCGCGTGGCGCGGATCAACGGCATGCTGGGTTCGCTCGACGCCAACCAAGGCGACATGCTGCTCGGATGGGACACGGACGAATTCCCTGTGAACATCTACGACGCAACGCTGACGTTGTACGAAGTGCTCAAAAACGACGGCCTCGGCAAAGGCGGCATCAACTTCGACGCGAAAGTGCGCCGTCCGTCTTTTGAGCCGGAGGATCTGTTCCTGGCCCATATCGCCGGCATGGATACGTATGCCAAAGGGCTGAAAGTAGCCGCCAAGCTGATCGAAGACCGCGTGTTCGACGACTTCATCGAAAAACGTTACAGCAGCTTCAAGGAAGGCGTCGGCGCCGAGATCGTTTCCGGCAAAGCGACGCTGGCTTCCCTGTCCGAATATGCGATGAACAACGACCAGCCCCGCAAAAACGAATCCGGACGCCAGGAAATGCTGAAATCGCTGTTGAACCAATACATTTTGGCGGAATAAGCAAAGGTTCGCGAAAGGGACGCGAGCAAAAAAAGTATGCAGCGGAGGTTGCCTGAAGAAGCATTCTTCGGCAGCCTCTTTCTTTTTAAAAGATAAGGAAGTATAAACCTTCCGTGCCAAAGCATCCTTAACTCGCAAAAAAATTTTCGCTAAAATGCGGTCCGTCTTCGGTGAAAGTACGTCGATAGACGTTTTTCTTTTAAAAGAATCTAGCCTTGGGAGGCGCTATTCATGAAATACGTAATCGGAATCGACATCGGGACCAGCGCGGTCAAATCCGTGCTTGTGTCGGAGGAAGGCCAGGTGGTCTGCGAGCACGCGGAAAGCTACCCGCTGCATCGCCCGAATCCGGGCTGGAGCGAGCAACATCCGGAGGATTGGGCGGAGCGCACCATCGTGAGCCTGCGTAAATTGATGGAGAAATCCCAGGCCGACCCGTCCGACGTGGAAGGCATCAGCTTTTCCGGACAGATGCACGGGCTGGTGCTGGTGGACGCGGAAGGAAAGGTGCTCCGTCCGGCCATTTTGTGGAACGATACGCGGACGACGACACAATGCCGCCAAATCGAACAAAAGCTTGGAAACAATCTGCTCGACATTGCGCGCAACCGTGCGTTGGAAGGGTTTACGCTTCCGAAAATATTGTGGGTGCAGGAGCATGAACCGGAAATTCTGTCCCAAGCTTCGCTCTTTTTGCTGCCGAAGGATTACGTCCGATACCGTCTGACGGGCGAGTTTGCGATGGATTATTCGGATGCGGCCGGCACGCTGCTGCTCGACGTGGCGGAAAAAGCGTGGAGCGCGGACATTGCCGGCGCATTTGATCTGCCCTTGTCGCTTTGTCCGAAGCTGGTGGAATCCTCCGAGCTGACGGGCACGCTGCTCCCGGAAGTGGCTGAAGCGGCAGGGCTTCTCCCCTCGACGAAGGTGTTTGCGGGCGGGGCGGATAATGCTTGCGGAGCGATCGGCGGGGGCATTTTGGGCGAAGGCAAAACGATGTGCAGCATCGGCACGTCGGGCGTCGTCCTTTCCTATGAAAGCCGGAAAGACGTCAATCCGCAGGGGAAAATGCATTTCTTCAACCACGGGGAAGAGAACGCCTTTTACGTGATGGGCGTCACTTTGGCGGCGGGGCACAGCCTTTCCTGGTTTAAAGAAACGTTTGCGAAGGAATCCTCCTTTGACGAGCTGCTGAAGGGCATCGAAGACATTCCGGCGGGGAGCGGCGGACTGCTGTTTACGCCGTACATTTCCGGCGAGCGCACGCCCCATCCGGATGCGGACATCCGCGGCAGCTTCATCGGCATGGATTCGGGCCATGCGCTAAAGCATTTTGCGCGTGCGGTTTTGGAGGGCATCACGTTTTCGCTGCGCGAGTCCATCGGCATCATCCGCGGGTCCGGCAAGGAAATTACCGAGGTGACGGCGATCGGCGGCGGCGCTCAGAACGAAACCTGGCTGCAAATGCAGGCGGATATTTTTAATGCCGACATCGTCAAACTCGAAAGCGAGCAGGGGCCTGCCATGGGTGCCGCCATGCTGGCGGCGTACGGCTGCGGATGGTTTCCGTCGCTTGAAGCGTGCGCGAAGAAGTTTATCCGTCCGGCTGAAGTCTTTTCGCCGAATCCGGAGCAGGTCAAGCAGTATGACGGTTTGTTTACGGTATATCAAGACGTATACGGCCAAACCAAGGAATTGAACCAAAGGCTTGCGGCCTACCGCAAATAGGATATAAAGTTAGAAGGTAAGAAAGGGAACGGCATCCGTAAGGGATGGGGACGCTTTCGGTAACTGACTCGCCGTGGGGGAAACAGACATGTGGCACCGCTTCGTCACGTTATTAAACGATATCAAAATACGGAATAAGCTGCTGCTGTCTTTCCTGCTTGCGGCGCTCCTGCCGGTGCTGCTGGTCGGGGGATACCTCACCGCCGAAATGAGGCAGATGGCGTTCAACAACGCGATGGAGCAAGCTTCGACGAACGTCGACCGGATCAAAAAGAGGACCGAGGAGGTCATTCGCGTCTCGCTCGACATTTCTTACCGTTTATCCAACGACGCCAGGCTTAAAAAGCTGGCGAACCGGCATTATGAAAGCGTATACGACGTGGTCGAGGCCTACAGGGAATATCCCGACATGCGGGAATATTTAAGACTCTATAAAGAAATATCCAACATCCGTCTTTATACCGACAACGCGACGCTGCTCAACAACTGGGAGCTGATCAACGCGTCGGACGAGATCAAGGCCAGCGACTGGTACGGGCATGCGCTCAAGCATGAAAGCCTGGTCAGCTGGCGGTATATCGAGGACGAACGCGACCATAAAAAATATTTGAGCCTGGTGCGGACGATCGAACTCGAAAGCTTGAAAAAATACGGCGTGCTGGTGCTGAACGTAAACGCGAACATGCTGAACTCCATCCTGAACCAGGAAACCTTCGATACGATGATCGTGGACGATCAGGACAACATCGTCGCGGCCAACCGCGATGATTGGAAGGACAAGAAGCTGACCGACCTTTCGCTCGACCGCAACATGATGACCAAACGCAGCGGGACTTTCGAGGCCACGCTCAACGGCGTCCCTTCCAAAGTGCTGATCGACGAGCTCAAACCGGTTTCCAGCGAAAACGGGGTGCGGATCATTTCCGTTTTTTCGATCGGCAGCATCGTCAAGGAACCGAACAAAATCATCCGATTGGCGCTTACGGTCATCGTGATCAGCATCATTTTGGCTTTCCTGCTCATTTATGGCGTCTCGTCCCTGTTTTCCCGGCGGATGCTGCGGCTCAGCAGGCATATTAACCGGGTCGGGCTCGGGGATTTCGACACGACGCTGCAAATCGACGGCAAGGATGAAATCGGGCTGTTGTCCAGGCAGTTCAACTCCATGGTCCGCAACATCCACGACTTGATGGAGGAAGTGACGGTGTCCAATGAACGGAACCGGCTGCTGGAGCAAAAACAAAGCGAAATCCGCTTTAAAATGCTGGCCAGCCAAATCAATCCCCATTTTCTGTTTAATGCGCTGGAATCGATCCGGATGGAGGCCCATATGCAAGGGCAGACGGAAATTGCGAGAATCGTGCGGCTGCTCGGCAAAATGATGCGGAACAACCTCGAGGTCGGCAACAGCAAAATCCCACTGAAGCAGGAGCTGGAGATGGTCCGCTGTTACCTGGAGATTCAGCGTTTTCGTTATGAGGACCGGCTCCGGTACGAGTTTCAAGTCGATCCGGATCTGGAGGCGCTGTACGTGCCCCCGCTGATCATCCAGCCGCTGGTGGAAAACGCCGTCGTGCACGGCTTGGACAATACGGCGGAAGGAGCGGTCGTCAAAGTTCGGATTCAGAGGAAAAACAACGCGGCCGAGTTCACCATCACGGATAACGGTATCGGCATAACGGAGGAGAGAATGGACAAAATCATGCGGACGCTGGAAGATACGGAGGAACGGGAAGGCGAGCGGATCGGGCTGCGCAACGTGCATGTCCGGTTGAAGCTTACGTATGGGGAACCATGCGGTTTATCCATACATAGCCGGCCCGGCAGCGGGACGGCGATCTCCTTCGCCATTCCGATGGAAGGGGGGTGATGGATGATGCTGAAGGTATTGATCGTTGATGACGAACCGAAGCTGCGCGAAGGCTTGCGAACGTTGATCCCTTGGGAAGAACAGGGGTATCGGGTGGTCGATGCGGCGGCGAACGGCCAGGAGGCTTTAGAGAAATACGAAGCGCATAAACCCGAGTTGATTTTGGCGGACATCCGGATGCCGGGCATGGACGGTCTGCAGCTCATTCAGGAGCTGCGCAGCCGCGGAGCGGACAGCCATATGCTGATTCTGAGCGGTTATGCCGACTTCGAGTATGCCAAACGCGCGATTTCCTGCCGCGTCGACGGTTATTTGCTCAAACCGGTGGACGAGGACGAACTCGTATCCTATCTCGAACAAATCCGGGAGGCGATCGAAAAAGAGCGGCAGTTCAACCAGTGGAGCCGGGAAGAACCGGCCCGGAGCAAAGAGGCGGTGCTGAAGGAATTGCTGCTGCCGGAGTCCGGCTCATTGGATGGCGGACGGCTGGCGAGCCTGGCGGCTTCCCTCGGCATTCCGGAAGGGCCTTGCGAGGTCGTGCTGCTGCGGCTCGGGCGATTGCAGGCGGCTGACGAAGAGGCGTTGTCCCGGATCCGGCAGGCTTTGGACGAGGGCTTTCGGCAGCAAGCGCTAGGTATATGCTTCCACTTTCCTCCGTATCTCGGACTTCTTCTAACGACACCGCCGGAATGCCGGGAAGGCGATCGGGAGCTGTACCGGATGATCCCGGAGTTTATGTCCGCGGGGGGCGCGGAGGGGCTGGCCTTCAGCGCGGCGGCGGGCGGAATGGTGTCCGGGCCGGAGGAGGCGCATATTTCCTTGGCGGCGGCAAGCGACGGGCTGAAGCGAAGTTTTTTCTGCCCGCAAGATACGTTCATACGGAACCGTTCGGCGGAGGTTTGGCAGGAAGAAGAGGGAGACCCGGTTTTGGAGCCTGACGAAGCCGAACACCGGCTGCTGCTTGTTTTGGAGACCGGCAATTCCGCAAAACTGGAGCCCCTCGTCGAAGCGATATGCCGGCGCATGGCGGCCGAAGGAATGGATGAATTGAAGTTTAAGGAGAATCTGATCCGGCTGGCGGGCAGCGTGCTGATCCGTTTGGAATCGTCCCATCCGGATATGCGCGCTTTTTGGACGGAGCACGGGGTTCCGGTCGGCGCTTTTTACGCAAGCAGTCACATAAGCGAACTGACCGGTTCGGCCGTCGCTTATTTTATGGAAATTTCCGAAAGGATGCGCTGCGAAAGCCGGGGAAGCGAGATCGAGCGTATGTCGGAACTGATCGAGCGGCGTTACAATGAAAACTTGAAGCTCGAAACGCTGGCCGATCTGTTTAACTATAACAGCGCTTACCTGGGGAAAATGTTCAAAAATACGACCGGCGAATATTTTAACACATATTTGGATAAGGTCCGCATCGAAAAAGCGAAGGCATTTTTGGACCAAGGCATGAAGGTGTACGAAGTCGCCGAAAAAGTGGGATATATGAACCCGGATTATTTTAATATGAAATTCCGCAAATATGTCGGGGTATCTCCAACCTCTTACCGTAAGGGAAAATGACGGTAAGGGGTTTTCTTTTTTTGCATTCAAGGAACGGGTGTTCGGAGCTGGCGAAAATGTCTAATTTTCACAGGATTTTATCTCTAATTTTTCGGGTACTGCAATCGCTTACAACAATTTAAAATGGGGGTATAGAGAGGAGGGCATGTGCATTGAGAGCGGCAGCCAACATAACAGACAGCGCTCCGGTTCGCGGGGGTAAGCCCGGCAGGAGGCCGGCGTCCCGAAAACGTTTTTGGAAAACGTTCCGAAACCAGAAGTATTTGTATCTGATGTCGATTCCGTTCGTCATTTGGGTGTTCGTGTTCAGCTATCTCCCGTTATGGGGATGGACGATGGCATTTCAAAAATATAAGCCGGCGCGAAGCTTTTTCGAGCAGGAATGGGTGGGCTTCGAACATTTCAAGACGCTTTTCCACGACGAACAGTTTCTTTTGTCCCTGCGCAATACGCTGGCGATGAGCACCATGGGGCTGATTGCGGGTTTCGTGTTCCCGATTTTGTTCGCCATTTTGCTGAACGAGGTGCGCCTCAGCGTGTTCAAACGTTTTGCCCAAACGATTTCGTATTTGCCCCATTTCGTGTCGTGGGTCGTGGCGGCGGGGATCGTCACCAAAATGTTGTCCACCGACAACGGACTGGTCAACGATGTGCTGCTGGGACTCGGGCTCATTCACGAACCGATCCAGTTTATGGCGAAGGGGCATCTGTTCTGGGGGATCGTGACCTTGTCGGACGTGTGGAAGGAAACCGGGTGGAACGCCATTATTTATTTGGCCGCCATCGCGGGCATCGGTCCCGAGCTGTACGAAGCGGCGCGGGTGGACGGGGCAAGCCGTTTCCGCCAAATATGGCATATTACGCTGCCGGGAATCCGGCCGACCATTATCGTACTCCTCATCATGTCCGTCGGCAACTTGCTGAACATCGGCTTCGA
The DNA here is from genome assembly GCF_031583795.1 of Paenibacillus sp. VCA1. Lineage (NCBI taxonomy): Bacteria > Bacillati > Bacillota > Bacilli > Caryophanales > Paenibacillaceae > Paenibacillus > Paenibacillus sp. VCA1. The sequence goes on from NZ_JAVLSX010000013.1 coordinate 9,251, forward strand.
GAAGCAGTTCCTGCTCGGCAACAACCTGGTGACGGATTATTCGCAGGTGCTTGACCTGTATTCGCTGAAATACGGACTTGGCATGGCCCGTTATTCCTTCGGTACGGCGATCAACATTTTCAACTCGGTTATCAGCGTCGTGCTGTTGTTCACCATTAACGGCATTTTCAAGCGCACGACGAAAGAAAGCCTGTTATAGGATGCCGGGGACGGCCCTTACATACGGCTTCTTGCAAGCGACAACATTTTGGGAAAGGGGGAAACGATCGTGGGGAATACAGCATTTGCGCGCGGCAAATCCTGGTCCGACCGGATTTTTGATACGGTGGTATATGTGTTGGTGCTGTTCGTCGTCGTGGTGACCGTTTATCCGTTCCTGAACGTGCTTGCCATCTCGCTGAACGATTCCATCGACAGCGTGCGCGGCGGAATTACCGTTTTTCCCCGAAAGTTCACTTGGGATAATTATACAAAAATATTTACGTTCAGCGGATTGGTCACGGGCTTCAAAATATCGGCGCTCCGCACCGTGATGGGCACGCTGCTTGGGCTGCTCAGCGCATCGATGCTTGCGTTTTCGATCAGCCGCCAGGATTTTCAAGGACGGAAATTCGTGTCCACATGTCTCGCGTTGACGATGTACGTATCCGGAGGACTTATTCCGACTTACATGCTGATGAAGGATTTGGGCCTCATGAACACGTTTGCGGTTTATATTTTGCCGGGTGTCGTAAGCGCTTTTAATGTTTTCGTCATGCGATCCTTTATCGACGGCATCCCGTATGCGCTGCAGGAATCGGCCAAGCTTGACGGGGCCAACGATTTTACGATTTACTGGCGGGTGATCCTGCCGCTGACCAAGCCGGCTTTGGCGACGATCTCGCTATTTTTGGCGGTGGGACAATGGAATGCCTGGTTCGATACGTACCTGTACAATGGTTCCAGCGAGTCGCTGACGACGCTTCAGTATGAGCTGATGAAAGTGCTGCAGAGCACGACGGCGGGCAGCGGCGGCGATTACCGGACGAACGTAGTGGCAACCGCAGTCAATCAGGTGTCGCCGGAGTCGATCAAAATGGCCATCACCATTATCGTCACCGTGCCGATTTTGCTGGTGTATCCGTTCCTGCAAAAGTATTTTGTCAAAGGCATGACGCTCGGCGCGGTCAAAAGCTGACCTTTGACGGTCCGAAACGGTATGATCAGGGGCGCTTAGCGGCTCCCATGTTGTACAGATAGATCAGTTTGGAAGATCCATTCGAATCCATCAGGAGGGGTGCAAGTATGGCAAGCAACAGAAAGAGAAAAACGACAGCTTCGGTTTTGCTGCTCGTTTCCGCCTTGTTTGTCGGCATGTTGGCCGGATGCGGGGGGAATAACGGCAGCGACGCGGAGGTAAAAACAGGCGGCTCCGGCAAGGAGGCAGCGACGGGCAGCGACAATTCGCCGATCACGTTCTCCTTTTTCAGCGCCGACCCGAGTCCGAACTGGACGGGGATGAAGGACGAAATCGGCAAGGTGCTTACGGAAAAAACCGGCGTGACCCTGGACGCGGAGTTCGCCGTCGGCGATCCGCAGCAGAAGGTGGCTTTGATCGCATCCAGCGGGCAATATCCCGACCTCATCAGCGCCAAAAACGATATCAGCAAGCTCGTCGACGCAGGCGCCATGCTGGATCTGACCGATCTCATCGACAAGTATGCTCCAAACATTAAAAAAGTGCTTGGCGATTCCTTGAAACGCGCCCGTTACAGCGATGAAGACCATGCCATCTACGCTATTCCGACTTATGCGGGGGTAGGGCAGCAGTACTTCCAGGCCGGCGGCGGCTTCGAACTCCAGCACCGGGCGGTCGCCGAAGCGGGATATCCGGAAATCCGGACGGTCCAGGATTATGAAAACGTGATCAAATCATATATCGAAAAACATCCGACGGACGAAAACGGCAACAAAAACATCGGCCTGACGTTAAACGCCGACGACTGGTACATGTACATTACGGTCACGAACCCGGCTTTTTACACGACGGGCTCGCCGGACGACGGCGAATACGCGATCGACGTGGATACGCAAAAGGTTACGTACCATTTCCGGCGCCCCGTGGAAAAAGAATATTTCCGCTGGCTCAATCATATGAACGATATCGGGCTGCTTGATCCGGAAAGCTTCGTGCAAAAATACGACCAATACAAAGCAAAGATCGCAACCGGCCGCGTCATCGGCCTGATCGATCAGGACTGGGCTTACGGCGACGCTGAAAAGGCGCTGAAAGCGGCGGGCAAATTCGATCAGGGCTACGGCCATTATCCGGTGACTTTAACCAAGGAATACAAAGAAACATCGTTCTGGCCGACAGGTTATATGGCAGGCTACGGCATCGGCATCAGCAAAGACTGCAAAGACCCGGTCCGCGCGATCAAATTCCTCGATTACCTGGCTTCCGATGAAGGGCAAGTGCTGCTGAACTGGGGAATTGAAGGCAAACACTACAACGTCGAAAACGGCAAACGCGTCATTCCGAAGGAAATCAGCGACCGCAAGGTTAACGACGCAACCAACTTCACCAAGGAAACAGGCATCGGCCTCTACAACACGCTTGGCGTTCATTACGGCGACGGCGTAAAAGATTCGACCGGAAACTACTACACGACGAACTTCCCGGAGCAAATCCAGACCTCGTACAACGAAGTCGAAAAGAAAACGCTGGCCGCCTACAACGTCAAATCGTGGAGAGATCTGTTCCCGAAAGAAGACGAGTTTAAAGTCAAACCTTGGGGCGCGGCATGGAATATCAACATTCCGGGCGACAGCGAAATCGTCGTGCTGGACAACAAGCTGAAGGATATTACGTGGAAACGGATTCCGGAAGCGATTTTGGCCAAACCGGCCGATTTCGATAAGGTATGGGACGCGTACATGAAAGATATCGAAAAAGCGGGCGTCGAAAAAGCCGAAACGCTGCGCGAGGAGCTCGTGAAAAAACGCGTGAAGCTGTGGAATGAATAATACCGCCCGCTAGGGCATTTAAAGGGATGCAAAAAAAATGAATGGCGGGAAGTTTTGGCTGGTCAAAGCCGGGGCTTCCCGCCTGTTACCTGGGGTGAGCTTAAAAGATGAAATTTAGCGACGGCAATTGGTTGACTCTGCCCGGCTTCGAAATTATGAGCCCGATTCAGGCTTATGACCCGAAAGCCCGGGAAAAAACGGTAAGCGTGTACGCTTCGCCCCGGGATTTGACGCCGCGCTGGGCGATGCTTGACTTGCCCATGCTGACGGTGGGCCTTTCTTCCCCGATGGAGGACGTCATTCGCGTGTTCGTTCACCATCACAAAGGCGGAGCGCCGCTGAAGCCCGAATTCCGAATCCATGAACAAGAGGACCACGAGGTTCAAACGGGGCTTGGCGATGAAGAGGTTTGGCTGCAAAGCGGGCGGCTCAAGGCAAGCATCCGCCGCAGCGGCGACTGGGGCATGTCCTTTTATCAGGACGGCAAACGGATCACGGGGAGCGGACTTAAGGCGCTCGCCCACATTACGCGCGCGGACGGTCAAACCTTCATGCGCGAACAGCTTGATTTGGGCGTCGGCGAGCATATCTATGGACTTGGGGAACGGTTTACGCCGTTCGTCAAAAACGGGCAATCGCTCGACATTTGGAACCGCGACGGCGGCACGGGCACGGAGCAGGCCTACAAAAACATTCCTTTTTATCTGTCGAGCAAAGGATACGGCGTGTTCGTCAACAATCCGGGTCTCGTTTCCTTCGAAGTGGGTTCCGAGAAGGTGTCGAAGGTGCAGTTCAGCGTCGAAGGGGAAAAGCTGGAGTATTTCATCGTAGGCGGAGAAACGCTGCGGCATGTGCTGCAAAATTATACGGCGCTCACCGGCAAGCCGGCGCTTCCTCCGGCCTGGACCTTCGGCTTGTGGTTGACCACCTCTTTTACGACCGATTACGACGAACAGACGGTCATGAGCTTCGTCGACGGCATGAAGGAACACGACCTTCCGCTGCATGTGTTCCACTTCGACTGCTTTTGGATGAAGCCGCTCCATTGGACGGATTTCGAATGGGACGAGGCCGTATTCCCGGATCCGCGGGGATTGCTGGAACGATTGAAAGCAAAAGGGCTGAAAATTTGCGTCTGGATCAACCCGTATATCAGCGAGCAGTCGCGATTGTTTGATGAAGGGGCCGAGAACGGCTATTTCCTGAAAAACAAGGACGGCGGCGTCTGGCAGTGGGACCGTTGGCAGCCGGGGATGGCGATCGTTGATTTCACGAATCCGAATGCGTGCCGCTGGTACGGCGATTATTTGCGCGAGCTTGTCGATATGGGCGTGGATTCGTTCAAGACGGACTTCGGCGAGCGGATTCCGACCGACGCGGTTTATTTTGACGGCTCCGACCCGCACCGGATGCATAACTATTACACCCAGCTTTACAACCAAACGGTGTTTGAAGTGCTGGAAGAAAAGCTCGGCAAAGGGGAAGCGGCTTTGTTCGCCCGGTCCGCGACGGCCGGGGGCCAGCAGTTCCCGGTCCACTGGGGCGGGGATTGCACGGCCAACTACGATTCGATGGCGGAAAGCCTGCGCGGAGGCCTTTCCTTGGGCCTGTCCGGCTTCGGCTTCTGGAGCCACGATATCGGGGGCTTCGAAAGCACGGCACCGGCCGACGTCTATATGCGCTGGGCGGCATTTGGCCTGCTGTCCAGCCACAGCCGCCTTCACGGCAACCAATCGTACCGCGTGCCGTGGTTGTTCGGGGAGGAAGCCGTAGAGGTGATGCGATTTTTCACGAAGCTCAAATGCCGCCTGATGCCGTACCTGTTCGGCGCCGCCGTGGACGCTTCGGTCCTGGGGCTGCCATTGATGCGGGCGATGGTGCTCGAGTTCCCGGATGATCCGGGATGCCGTACGCTCGACCGGCAGTACATGCTGGGCGATTCGCTTTTGGTTGCGCCGGTTTTCAGCGAAGACGGACAAGTCGAGTTTTATTTGCCGCCGGGTACGTGGAATTCCTTCCTGACGGGAGAGCAAGTGCAGGGCGGCCGTTGGATCACGGAGCAGCACGGTTTCATGAGCCTGCCGCTCTACGTGCGTCCGGGCAGCATCATCCCGGTCGGCGCCGTGGACGATAAACCGGACTATGATTTTGCGGACGGCGTGGAGCTTCATATCTTTGCGCCGGAGGAAGGCAAGGAGATGCGGGTGACCGTTCCGGACCTGAAAGGGAAGCCCGCGCTGCAGGCAAAAGCGGTTTTGGCCGGCGGCGAACTTTCCGTGCGCGTCGAGGCGTCGGGCACTTCGGACTGGAAGGCCGTTTTACCGGGCGTAAGCCAGGTGGCGAGCGTGAAAGGCGGCCGGGCGGCGAGCACGGAGCGCGGAATCGTCGTGACGCCGGATGCCAGCGCCGCGGAACTGACGATTTGCTTTTGAACCGGGAAGCGGAAAGCGTGCAAATATTTGAGCGTCTGGATTTTGCAAAAACCTCGCGTGTAATATTTTGCGGAAAATGCATTTGGAGGAAGGAACCTTCCGCCCGCCTATGGAAAGCTCATGGCAAGTAAGATGAGTTGAAAAATGGGTCTGGGAAGGGGAAAACGCGAATGAGTCAATACAGAAAAACATTATGGTATAGGGGGCCGGCCGAGGAGTGGACCGAAGCTTTGCCCGTCGGAAGCGGGCGGCTGGGCGGCATGGTGTTCGGCAGAGACCGGGAAGAGCGGATTCAGCTGAACGAAGACACCTTTTGGTCGGGGTTCCCGCGGGATACGTTAAATTATGAAGCGCTCCGCCATCTGAATCTTGCCAAGGAATTGGCGGCCCAGGGAAGATACACCGAGGCGGAGGCGCTGATCGAAGGAAGCATGATCGGCCGCCGGAGCGAATCCTATCAACCGCTTGGCGATTTGCATATCGCAACCCGCATCGAAGGAGAAATCCGAAACTACCGCCGGACGCTGGATTTGGAGGAGGCCGTGGTAGAGGCGGGATTTGAAGCTGATGGCGTAAAAATCGTCCGGGAGGTGCTCGCCAGCCATGCGGACGACGTGATCGCCGTTCATATCCGCGCCGAAAAGGCCGACGGAAGCGGCGAAGCGGCGCTGCCCGATATGGAAGTCTGGCTGTCTTCCCCGCATCCGTGCCGGATCGAAGGGGATGGGGCGCTGGTATTAACCGGCCGCAGTCCGTCCCATGTCGCGGAAAATTACCGCGGCGACCATCCGCGTCCGGTTCTGTACGAGGACACGATGGGGCTTAGCTTCTCGGTGATGCTGACCGCGAAAACCCAAGGCGGTGAGGCGAAAACGGAGAACGGGCGCTTGATCATCCGGCAGGCCGGGGCTGTATTGCTCCTGCTTACGGCGGCGACGGATTTCGTCGGATACGACGTCATGCCGGGACGGGACGGGTTGCCGCCGGCTGCAACATGCTCGCGGATTTTGCGGGACGCGCCGGCAGAGTTTGAAGAGATTCGGGAGCGACACGTGCAGGATTACCGCTCCTTGTTTGACCGCTGCGATTTGCTCCTCGGTACGGAGACCCCGGGGACGGAAGCGGGAGCAGCCGCGAACCTCCCTGCGGATGAACGGCTGACAGCCTATCGGGGCGGAGCGTACGATCCCGAGCTGGAAAGCCTGCTCTTTCATTACGGGCGGTATTTGATGATCGCCGGCTCCAGGCCCGGTACCCAAGCCCTGAACCTGCAAGGGATTTGGAATCCGCATCTTCAGCCGCCATGGAACAGCAATTATACGACCAACATCAATACGGAAATGAACTATTGGCCGGCGGAAAGCTGCAGCCTGGGAGAATGCCACGAGCCGCTTTTCGACCTGATCCGCGAGCTCAGCGACAGCGGCGGGCGTACTGCCGCGGTCCATTACGGTTGCCGCGGGTGGGCCGCGCATCATAACACCGATTTGTGGCGGATGTCGACGCCGTCGGCAGGCAGCGCCAAATGGGCGTTTTGGCCGATGGCCGGTGTCTGGCTGTCCAGGCATTTATGGGAGAGGTATGCGTTCCGGCCGGATCTTTCGTTTTTACGGGAAACGGCGTATCCGATCTTGAAAGGAGCCGCGCTGTTTTGCCTGGATTGGCTGGTGCAGCGTCCGGACGGCGCATGGACGACACCTTTATCGACGTCGCCGGAGAACGTTTTTCTGACGGCGGACGGCACGCCGTGCAGCATAGCGCAAGGCTCCGCCATGGATATGGCCTTGATCGACGAGCTGTTCGGCCACTGTATTCAGGCGTCGGCCATTTTGAACACGGATGCCGAGCTCCGCGACGGGCTGGCGGCACGGCGGGAACGGCTGGCCCATCCGGGCATCGGGCCCGACGGGCGGGTCAGGGAGTGGAGCGGGGATTTTGCCGAGCATGAACCGGGACACCGGCATGTTTCCCATTTGTACGGCTTGTATCCCGGGAATGCCATCCATCCGCGGCTGACGCCGGAGCTTGCCGAAGCCGCCTCGGCGACGCTTGAGGCGAGACTTGCGGCCGGCAGCGGCCATACCGGCTGGAGCGCAGCCTGGATGATCAATTTATTCGCCCGGCTGGGCGACGGGGAACGGGCTTACCGCAGCATCCACCGGGTGTTGACCGATTCGACCCTGCCGAACCTGTTCGGCAACCACCCGCCGTTTCAGATCGACGGCAACTTTGGGTTTACGGCGGGGGTGGCGGAGATGCTGCTTCAAAGCCATGCCGGTGGTCTGGAGTTGCTCCCGGCGCTGCCTGAAGCCTGGAGTTGCGGCAAGGTTAAAGGGCTGGCCGCCCGCGGCGGCTTTACCGTCGCCATGGAATGGGCGGAAGGCCGGCTGATCCAGGCGAACATCACGTCCACGCATGGCCGCGCCTGCCGGATTTTGAACGGGGACGTTTATGTCGTCCAGCGCCAAGACGGGACCTTGGTTTCGGCCGCGGAAGAATTTGCGACGCAGCCGGGCGAGATCTATACGATAACACCGATGTGAGAGGAGAAATGGCATGAGCATATTTCAACTTTCGTCCGATTTCCGCTGGGGGGCCGCGACGGCCTCCTGTCAGATCGAAGGGGCGTACGACGAGGACGGGCGCGGGCTTTCGATCTGGGATACGTTTTCCCATACGTGGGGAAAGGTGGAAAACGGGGACAACCGAGTAAAGGGGGAGGCCGAATTTGATCCATCCGAAGCTGCCGAAAATTTGGTATGGCGGAGACTATAATCCGGAGCAGTGGGGGCCGGAAGAGTGGAAGGAAGACCACCGGATGTTCAAGCTGGCCGGGATCGACGTCGTGACGATCAACGTTTTTTCCTGGGCGCTGAACCAGCCGGATGAACATACGTACGATTTCGCCTGGCTGGACGAAACGATGGACCGCCTGCATGCGGACGGCATCGGCGTCGTGCTGGCGACGAGCACGGCGGCGCATCCGGCCTGGATGGCCAAACGGCATCCGGACGTGACCCGGGTCGATTTTTACGGGCGGAAGCGCAAGTTCGGCGGACGGCATAATTCCTGCCCGAACAGCCCGACGTACCGCAAATATTCCGGACTGATCGCCGGCAAGCTGGCGGAGCGCTACAAGGATCATCCCGCGCTACTGCTCTGGCATGTCTCGAACGAATACGGGGGTTACTGTTACTGCGAACGATGCGAGGCGGCTTTTCGCGAATGGCTGCAAAACCGCTACCGAACGCTCGATGCCGTCAATCAAGCATGGAATACGCGCTTCTGGGGACATACGTTTTACGATTGGGACGACATCGTGCTTCCAAGCGGCCTCAGCGAAGAAGGGGAAGGCAACGTCAGCGCGTTTCAAGGCATTTCGCTTGATTATCGCCGGTTTATGTCGGACAGCCTGCTGGCATGCTACAAAATCGAAGCGGAGGCGATCCGCGAGCACAGCAAGGACGTGCCGGTTACGACCAACCTGATGGGAACGTACCCGGAGCTGAACTATTTCGATTGGGCCAAAGAGATGGATGTCATCTCCTGGGACAATTACCCGTCGCTTAACACGCCCGTCAGCGAAACGGCGATGGTGCATGATTTGATGCGCGGGCTGAAGGACGGGATGCCGTTCCTGTTGATGGAGCAGACGCCGAGCCAGCAGAACTGGCAGGCCTACAACTCGCTCAAAAGACCCGGCGTCATGCGGCTGTGGAGCTATCAGGCCGTCGCCCGCGGCGCGGATACGGTCATGTTTTTCCAAATGCGGCGTTCGATCGGGGCTTGCGAGAAGTTTCACGGCGCGGTCATCGAGCACGCGGGGCACGAGCATACGCGCGTATTCCGCGAGGTCGCCGAGCTCGGCGAAGAGCTGAAACGGCTCGGGGACAGGCTTCTCGACGCCCGAAGCGATGCAAAGGTGGCGATCCTTTATGATTGGGAAAACCGCTGGGCGATCGAGCTTTCGAGCGGTCCGACGGTTGAGCTGCAGTATGTGCGCGAAGTGCATAAATATTATGACGCCTTGTTCAAGCTCGGGATTCAAGCCGACATGATCAGCGTCGAAGCCGATTACAGCCGGTACGACATCGTCATCGCGCCGGTCATGTATATGGTCAAACCGGGGGTTGCCAAAAAGCTGGAGGCCTTTACGGCGGCGGGCGGCACGTTCGTCACGACGTTTTTCAGCGGCATCGTCAATGAAAACGACCGCGTCACGACCGGCGGTTATCCGGGCGAGCTTCGTCCGCTGCTTGGCATCTGGGCGGAGGAAATCGATGCCCTTCCTGCGGGCCAGTACAACCAGATCGTGATGAAAGAACCGTTTGGCGAGCTGGACGGTTCCTATGACTGCGAAATGCTGTTCGACCTGATCCATGCGGAGGGGGCCGAAGTGCTGGCGGAATACGGCTCGGATTTTTATCAAGGCATGCCTGCTTTGACCGTTCATGCTTACGGAAAAGGCAAGGCGTATTATGTGGCCACTAGCCCAGCACCGGAGTTTTTGCGTCCGTTCCTTGCCAAGCTGTGCGCGGATCAAGGGGTCAAACCTCTGGTCGAGCGGCTGCCCGATGGGGTTGAAGCCGCAAGGCGCGTGAAGGAAGGCCGTTCCTTCCTCTTCCTGTTGAACCATAACGCGGACCTTGCGGCAGTCGACATCGGCAGCGGCAAGCATCGGGATTTGCTGTCGGGACAAATACTGTCGGGAACCGTGGAACTGCCGGGACGCGGGGTATTGATATTGGAAGAGGTATAGATTCATTCAATCGAATGCTGGATTCACTTCCAATTTCTAGTGCGAAAACCATTCAGGAAATTGGAGCGCAAGAGCGACGGGAGGAATGATCCGTATCCGTAGCGTCTCTCAACAGCAAAAATGGGGCCGCCCTCAAGATCCAAGATCTTTTGGGACGGCCTCTTTTCGGTTTTCCGGTGTGCGGCGCTAGTCCACCCACCGGTTGCGGATGGCCAGCACGACCGCCTGCGTGCGGTCTTCCGCGCCGATTTTTTGCAAAATCCGATGCACATGGGTTTTGACGGTGCTTTCGCTGATATGAAGCCTCGCGGCAATGTCCTCGTTTTTCAGGCCGTAAGCCATCTCCTGAAGCACTTCCAGCTCGCGGTCGGTCAGCGGGTCGGGCAGATTGGAAAGCGCGTCCTTTTTGCCCTGCGCCGCAGCGGACATCTGTAAGGCTTCCGAAATCATTTTGGCCGCGGCGGAGGTACGGTAAATCGCTTCTCCGCGATGGGCCGCGCGAATCGAGTTCAGCAGTTCGTCCGGGTCGGCGTCTTTCAGCAAATACCCGGCGGCGCCGGCGCGAATGCCCTCATACACGTATTCCTCCAGGTCGAAGGTGGTCAGGATGATCACTTTCGCATCCGGCAGCAGCCGCTTCAACTCCCGGGTGGCTTCGATGCCGTCCTGTTCGGGCATTTGCACATCCATCAGCACGATGTCGGGGCGTTCCTTCAGGGCGAGCGTGACGGCTTCATGGCCGTTGCCGGCTTCTCCGCACCATTCCATATCCTGTTGGACTTTGATGATGAACCCGAGTCCGTGGCGGATCAAAGGCTGGTCGTCGGCAATGATGACGCGGATCCGTTCGGTGGGCATGTTGGGCCACCTCTTTCTCGTTTCGCCTGTTTAAAGACAGCGAAGCGTTTATAGTATTTTTATCATTCATGGTTCTCCTAGCGTACCTGAATAACTTCGGAACAATCGCTCATTTGCGGGGATTCTCTAACCTTTCTTTTTCGGCAGCTGCGCCACAAGCTCCAATCCATGGGGATGTATCGTACGGATCGCGAGAGAGCCTCCGGCTTTTTCGCATCTTGCCTTCATCGCCGACAGGCCGAATCCCGGCTTGACGGGAGACTCGGCCCGACCGTTATCGCGAATGGTCATGATGATGCGGTCGCGCTCCCCCGACAGCCGAATTTCGGCCGCGGTCGCCTCGGCATGGCGCAAAATGTTCGTCAATCCTTCCTGAAGGATGCGGTACAGCACGTCGATTTGTTCGGGCGGAATTTGTTCATGCAGATCGGCGGCAAAATCGACCTCAAGCCCGCTTCGTTCGGCGAAATTGTCGGCAAGCTTTTTCAGTCCGGTCATGCCGGTATGGGAGAGACCCATTTCATGAACGACCGCCCGGACGTCCTGCAGGCATCCGCGGGCGATTTCGGTCACGCTTTGCAGCGCGGAGCGCGCTTCGTCCGGGGCTGCCCGGATCATGTACGGCAGCGCCTGCAGCTGCACGATGACGGAGGTCAGACCATGCCCGATGCTGTCGTGGATATCCGCGGCGATCCGGCTTCGTTCTTCCAGAACGGCATAACGGAGCGAACGTTCGGCGGCCTCTTCCAGCTCCAGATGGGCTTCGTGAAGCTGAGCGTAGGCTTGCTCAAGCTGTTGGTGCGCTTCCGTAAGCTCCTTCAAATGCCGTTGTTCCATCCTGCGCGCGTCCTTCCGGACTTTGCTGCCCCACATCAGCAGGTAAATGCCGGCGAGTCCCATCCCATGGGTAAACAACGATTCGGGTCCCTGTCCGCTCACATAAAAGAGGAGGAAAAGGCTCGCAACGCAGGTAGCAGCCGTAAAAATGGCGGAGTGCGCCGACGGCACCCATGAGGTGACCCATCCCGTAAGGAAGATGAGCACGATATAAATCGTCGCGTTCAACCCTTCGGCAAGCCAAAACGACATGGTGCCGACCCAAATGATCGACGCGGCCGCAAGAATTATCCAGGGACGCTTGAACCGGACCGGCATCCATAACAGCGATAAGCAGCCAATCATCAGGGCCGCGCCGGGCAATGCCTCATGGAGCGGGGCGCGGCTCAGGTTTTGAACCATGGAGAAGGCGAGGAGGAGGGTGAACAGCAGGCTGCGCACGCGTGTGGCGGCGCCCGGTATTTTTGGATTGGCCTTGCTGTTTTTCATGGCGGTTACCTCCAAAACAAAAGATGCGGGCAGTCAAAGGCGAAGCATGAACGGACGCCCGAGCCGCTTTCGGTTACATGCCGCGCCGGCTCAACATGGCTTGATAACGCCGGTAAATGACGATGCGGCGGGCACAAATCGTGCCAAGCGGAATGAACATCAGCGCATTCGCGAAGCTGACGAAGGAGTGCGTCTGCCCCCAATGTTCCGCAAACAGCCTGAGGGCGAGCACGGCGACAAAAATAAGCATGCTGACCATCGAGCCCTGCGCGACAATGCTGCCGTCCTCGCGGACGCGCATTTTTTCCAGTTTACCTCTGATGACGCCAAGAGCCAATCCGACGACGACGCATAAGGCAAACATGCCGGCTTCGAGGACGCCGACCGACTGCCATTGGATCGCGGGCAGCACCATAAACGCCCACAAGGCCGGGATGATCCACATACTTACGGGTTTCACGGTTCTTTCTCTGGCCGAAAGCAATAACACAAGCACAATGATAATAATATAGTTGGAAGAATTCATCATCGTTAACCACCTCATGATTATACTTTTTTTTGAAACTTCGTTCATGTCATGATTCAAGAATATCAACAGATCCGGCGGCCGGAATCCCACCGCAAGTCGATTCTTTATCCCGGGGGTACATCCGGAGATGTATGCGGGGGTTTTTCCGGGCTTCCCTTCCTCGGATAAATTTGATACAATGGCATCGAGCATTTCATCCTAACGAAACGAGGTAACCACAATACCAATGGATACACATGGCTATTCTCTTTAATCTGCATGCCGACATGAATATGTTGCACAGGCAGTTTTCTCGCGCCAAGCGCAGGGAAGAGAGTGGTTATGTCTATTTTTCGGGATTCGTGGGCCCAGTTAAGGATGCGGAGTGCTTTTTTCGCGTTTTTGGAGGCGTATAGGGAAGCTGCGTTCCGGATTGCAGTCATGCTCCGGGTCGATGGCTCCGTATGTCCGCGTATGAACGAATAGGCATCATCCTATTTTGAATCCCTGCCGTAGGCGAGCTGCCTGCGGTTTTACTTATTTCTGATTTCAAAAGGATGATGCATAGATGATGAATATTATGAAAGCAAAACAGCTAACCAAGGAGTTTAAAGGCAAAACGATTTTTGAAAACGTGGATTTCGAAATTTTCGAAGGCGAACGGGTGGCGTTGTTCGGCGCCAACGGAGCCGGCAAAACGACGCTGCTCAACATCCTGACGGGACGGCTGTCCCCGGACCGCGGCAGCGTGGAACGCGGACTGCCTCTCGAACAGTGGGGAATGATGGAGCAGGGCTCCGAATCGCTGATGTCCTTGAAAACGCTGGATGCGGCGGGATGCGACAGCGGGGAGGTTTGGCGCGCGAAGCAGAACCTGAAGCAGCTTGAACAGCGGCTCGCGGATCCTTCCGCTTCGGAAGACGGCACCGTGCTTGACGCTTATGGACAAACGCTGGAGCGTTATGAACAGCTCGGCGGGTTCCAGTGGGAAATCGAACTCGAGCGAGTGCTTACCATGCTGAACATCGGACCGGAGTTATGGGAGCTTCCTTTTGCGGATCTGAGCGGCGGCCAGAAAACGCGGGTACGGCTGGCGGCGCTGCTGGCCAAACGCCCGGCGTTTCTGCTGCTTGACGAACCGACCAACCATCTCGACGGGGAAAGCATGGCCTGGCTCGAAACTTGGCTTAACCAATACGACGGCACGGTGTTGATCGTTTCCCATGACCGGACCTTCCTGGATCGGGTGGCGACGGGAATCTGGGAGCTGACCCCGACCGGCGCAAAAAAATACAAAGGCGGCTATTCCGACTACAAACGGGAGAAGGAGCGGGAGCTGAGGGAGCAGGAGGCGCTGTACAAAAAGCAGAAGCAGGCGAAGGAAGCGCTGGAAGAGTCGATCCGCCGTTACCAGGAATGGTTCCACCACGCCGAAAAATCGGCCGATAAAAATACCGAAACCAAAGCCGCCACTCCTTATTACAAAGCAAAAGCGAAGAAAAACATTTCCAGGTACCATGCGAAGCAAAAAGAATTGGAACGATTGGAAAAGGACAGCGTGCAGAAACCGAGGGATACGCCGAAGGTCCATATGCAGCTTGGGGACGGAGGGTTTGCGGCCCGCTACCTGCTTCGGCTGGAAGACGTAACCTTCGGTTATGATGATGTACCGTTGTTCCGGGATTTGGACTTTGATCTGTCCCGAGGCGACCGGATGGCGGTAAGAGGCCCGAACGGCAGCGGCAAATCCACCCTTCTGAAGCTGGTGCTCGGCGAGCTTGAACCGGATCAAGGGAACGTGTGGATGCATCCTGCGGTTCGCATCGGTTATTTTTCGCAGGAGCTGGAAGGCTTGAATTTGGATGAAACGCTGCTGGACAGCTTGCTGCGCCTGCCGGACATGACGGAAACGCATGCGCGCACGATTCTGGGCTGCTTTCTTTTTTCGCGGGAAGACGTGTTCAAAAAAATCGGCAATCTCAGCATGGGCGAAAAATGCCGGGCGGCGTTCGTGCAGCTCTATTTCAGCGGCGCCAACCTGCTTGTGCTGGATGAGCCGACGAACTACCTGGACATCCAGACGCGCGAGGTGGTCGAAGAGGCGCTGGCTTCGTATCCCGGGGCACTGCTCGTCGTGTCCCATGACCGGATGCTGGTCCGCAAGCTGGCGAACCGCCTGCTGACGCTTTCCCCGGACCATGAAGCTGCGCTGTTCGAAGGCACGGTAGAGGAAGAAGAGGAGCGCATGGCTAGGCATGGGGGAGTTTTAAATGAAGATCCGGAGCGGGAAAACCGGAGGCTCGCGCTTGAATGGGAAATCGCCAGGCTGCTCGAGATCGATGAGGCGGAGGGCGCCGAAGAACGCATCCGGCAAATTCGTTCGCTGCGGAAGGAACTGGAGAGCCTTTAATTCCGACCGAACGGGGCGGTGGCTTGCCACCGCCGCCCTTTTTGCTTATAATAGATGACTATAGTGTGCAAGATGAAGTAAACGTCATATATTGATGTTCAACAACAAAACAAATGCCATGATGGAGACAAGTACGCAGTGCCGCTTTACAGGGAGGAGACGCCGGAGATTGAGAGCGTTTCTATAGGGACAGGGCTGCCGAAATTCCCTCCGGAGCAGTTCCCTGAACCTTTTGTCCGGCGCGGCCGGCACGGGGCAGTAGGGGAAACCGGTTTTCGTGCCGTTAACGACGAATCAGAGTGAGAACAGGCATGCCCGTCCGCGGGCGATATGCGGTTCTAACAAGGGTGGTACCACGGTCTTTTCGTCCCTTTTGGGGAGAAAAGGCCTTTTTTGTTTTTTGTAAAGCCTCAGGGATCAGGTTCGGGTGCGGTGTTCCTCTTCGTTGCGGGGAGGCTGCCGAATCGCCCTTGAGGCGAAAGCGGTACGTTTATTTTGAGAAGGAGGCAGGAAAAAGATGAAGGAGAAACTCGAAGCGCTGCGGCAGGAAGCTCTGGACCAGCTGCAGGGAGTAGAGGATGTGCAGCAGCTGAATGACCTGCGCGTCAAATATTTGGGCAAAAAAGGCGCGCTGACGGAAATTTTGCGGGGCATGGGCGCGCTGAGCGCCGAGGAACGCCCGGTCATCGGCCAGGTGGCCAACGACGTGCGCGGCGCGATTGAAGCGGTCATCGAATCGAAACAGGAAGCATTCCAGAAAGCCGAAACCGAAAAACGCCTGCAGGCGGAAAAAGTCGACGTGACGCTGCCTGGACGCAAAATGAAGCAGGGCGGCGTTCATCCGCTGAACCGGGTCATCCAGGAAATCGAAGAAATTTTCATCGGCATGGGTTATGAAATCGCCGAAGGGCCGGAAGTGGAGACGGACTATTACAACTTCGAGGCGCTGAATCTGCCGAAAAACCACCCGGCGCGCGACATGCAGGATACGTTCTACATTACGGAAGACATTTTGATGCGGACGCAAACGTCGCCTGTACAAGTGCGGACGATGGAAAAGATGCAGGGGCATGTGCCTGTCAAAATTATTTGCCCGGGCAAAGTGTACCGCCGCGACGACGATGACGCGACGCACTCCTTCCAGTTCAACCAGATCGAAGGTTTGGTCATCGGCAAAAATATCCGGATGAGCGACCTGAAAGGCACGCTGCTCCAATTCGTGCAAAAAATGTTCGGGCCCGAAACCCAAATCCGCCTGCGTCCAAGCTTCTTCCCGTTCACCGAGCCAAGCGCCGAAGTGGACGTGACCTGCGCAAGATGCGGAGGCAGCGGCTGCCGCGTGTGCAAGCAGACCGGCTGGCTCGAAATTTTGGGCTGCGGCATGGTGCATCCGGAAGTGCTGCGCAAAGGCGGCTACGATCCTGAAGTATACAGCGGATTCGCTTTCGGCATGGGGCCGGACCGGATCGCGATGCTCAAGTACGGCATTGACGACATTCGTCATTTCTATAATGGGGATATGGCATTTTTGAAACAGTTCGCCCGCCGGTAAAGGAAATTGCGAACGGACATGAAATCAGGAAAGAAGGAAGGGACCCGGGATGAAAGTATCAACAGAATGGTTAGCGGACTATGTTTCGCTTGAAAACGTGGCGGCCGAAGAGCTTGCCGAACAAATCACGCGCGCGGGGATCGAAATCGACGAAATCGAAAACCGCAACAAAGGCGTCTCGAAGGTCGTTGTCGGCTATGTAAAAAGCAAGGAAAAACATCCGGATGCGGATAAGCTGAACGTCTGCATCGTCGATGCCGGACAAGAAGAAGACCTGCAGATCGTGTGCGGCGCGAAAAACGTCGCGGCAGGCCAAAAGGTGCCGGTGGCGCTGGTCGGAGCGAAACTTCCCGGAGGGCTGGAAATTAAAAAGGCCAAGCTGCGCGGCGTCGCGTCGCAAGGCATGATCTGCTCGGCGAAAGAGCTCGGCATGAACGACAAGCTTCTGCCAAAGGAACAGCAGGAAGGCATTCTCGTGCTGCAAGAGAACGTACAGGTCGGCACGCCGATCGGAAATGTACTCGGCTTGGACGACAAGGTGCTGGAATTCGACCTGACGCCGAACCGTTCCGACTGCCTCAGCATGATCGGCGCGGCTTACGAAGTCGGGGCCATTCTCGGCCGCGACGTGAAGCTGCCGAAACCGGAAAAGGAACTGGTCGAAGTCAGCGACGCGGCGGCCGACCATATTTCGGTTAATATCAGCGCTCCGGAGCAATGCAGCCACTATGCCGCCAGATACATTACGAACGTGAAGATCGGGCCGTCCCCGCAGTGGATGCAGAACCGCCTGATGGCCGCGGGCGTGCGCCCGATCAACAACATCGTCGATATCACGAACTATGTCATGCTGGAATACGGCCAGCCGCTGCATGCGTTTGACGCCGATCAGTTGGAGAACGGCGCGATCGACGTCCGCCTTGCCAAGGAGGGCGAAACGCTGGTCACGCTGGACGGGCAGGAACGCAAGCTGGAGCCGCATATGCTGCTCATTACCGACGGCGTTAAACCGGTCGCGCTTGCCGGCGTCATGGGCGGGCTGAATTCCGAAGTGACGGACGGCACGGTGAACATCCTGCTCGAATCCGCCAAGTTCGACGGCGGTACGGTGCGGAAAACGTCCAGACAGCTGGGACTCCGCTCGGAAGCGAGCCAGCGTTTCGAGAAGGAAGTCGATCCAAGCGCCGTCATTCCTGCGCTCAACCGGGCGGCGGAGCTGATCTGCCGTTATGCGTCCGGCGCGGTTCATAAAGGCATCGTGGAAGCCGGATCGGTAAACGCCGAAGAGAAGGTGATCGTGCTTTCCTTCGACAAGCTGAACCGTTTCCTAGGCACCGATCTGTCGATGCTGGAGGTCAAAACGATTTTCAATCGCCTTCATTTCAGCTGTGCCGACACCGCGCAGGGCGTGCTTGAAGTTAAAGTGCCGACGCGGCGCGGAGACATTACGCTGGACGTGGATTTGATCGAAGAGATCGCCCGCCTGTACGGCTACGACAACATCCCGACGACGGCGATCGAAGGCAAAACGACGCCGGGCGCTTACACAAAGGCGCAGGCGATCCGCCGCGATATCCGCAAGATGTTTACGCATGGCGGGTGGCAGGAGGTCATTACGTATTCCTTCACGCATCCGGAGACGACCCGCTTGTTCCCGGCCTTGACCGAGGGCAGCCATGCCGTCAAGCTGCTGATGCCGATGAGCGAGGAGCGCAGCGTCCTCCGCACCAGCATCATTCCGAACCTGCTGGACGTCGCCGCGTATAACGCCAACCGCAAGCAAAACGACCTTGCCGTATTCGAGATCGGGAACGTGTTCTATACGAACGAAGAGCAGCTGACGGTTCAGCCGAAAGAACTGCCGGTGCTGTCGCTGCTGCTTTGCGGCAGCCGCGCGGAAAAACAGTGGAACCAAACACCGGAGAAGGTCGATTTCTTCGATCTGAAAGGCGCGCTGGAAACGTTGTTCGAATTCCTCGGCCTCGAGGACAACATCCGTTACGTGGCGAATCAGCCGGAAGGATATCATCCGGGGCGTTCCGCTTCGCTATATTTGCAGCATGGCACGGAGCAGATTCTGATCGGCACGATGGGCCAGGTGCATCCGCAGCTTCAGCAGGAGCGCGACCTTGGCGACGTATATACGGCGGAAATTTTGCTTCAGCCGCTATACGATCATACTAGTGAAGACATCAGATACCGCGAACTCCCTCGCTTCCCGGCATCCGAACGAGACATCGCCGTCGTCGTCGACGAAAGCGTGGAAGCCGGAGCGATGCTGGAAGCCATCCGCGAAGCGGCCGGAGAATTGCTGCAGTCCGTGCAGGTATTCGACGTGTACACGGGCAGCAAGCTGGGCGAAGGCAAAAAGAGCGTCGCGATTTCGACGGTCTACCGCCACAACGAACGCACGCTGACGGATGAAGAGGTATCCGCGGCGCATGCAGCCGTAGTCGGCCGCCTGGAGCAAACTTTTCATGCAGAATTGAGAAAATAGCAGGAATTGAACGAAGCCGCATCGAATCCATGTACATATACGATTCGATGTGGCTTTTTTTGCGGAAAAAACAGACATCTCAGACCAACACAATACGAAGGAGGGCGCAAGCAGTGACTACACCCGATCGTACCCGCGTCACCGTAGAGATCTACGGGACTTCTTATAAATTGGTAGGCAGCAGTGCCGATTACATGAAAAAAATCGCCGCTTACGTCGATGAGCGGATGAACACCATTTCCAAAAGCCATGCCCGGCTCGACACGATGAAGCTTGCCGTGTTGACCGCCGTGCATATGGCCGAGGAAGCCATTCAGATGCAAGAGCTTCAGAGCGAGGTCAAAATGCTGACCGGCGAAAGAAGCGAGCTGCGGAGCGAGCTGGCGAAGCTGCATTCGCTCCGCGCGGAGCAGCAGGAGGCATACGAAAAACTCCAGGCCGATCATAAGGCGAGCCGGAAAGAGATGGAGGAGCTTCGGAAGCAGTGGGAGTCCGAACGCTCCGGACTTCAAAAGCAGCTGGAGGACACCAAAGGATCCTTAAGCGCCGAACTGCAGAAAACCCGGGCTTCGCTCGGCAAAGAGCTGGAAGACGCACGCGCTTTGCTCAAGAAGGAAACGGAAGCGAAGGAAGCGCTGCAGCGCAAGGAAAAACAGGCGGCCGAGCAGCATCAAAGGGACCGTCAATCGCTAGAAGCGCGGCACAAGGCGGCGGTGCAGGAGCTTGAGAAGGGGCATGCCGCTGCCCTGCAGGCGGCGCAGCAGAAGCAGCAGGAACTGCTCAAAACGGCCGAAGAAAAGCATTTGGCCGCATTAAAGGAAGCCCGCGAGAAGCACGAAGCGTCCCTGCGCGAGGCGGAGCAAAAACATCAAACGGCCATCGAGGGCTTAAACAAGCAGTTGAACGAGCTTCGGGGAGGGAGCGCCCAGCTGCAAGGCAAGCTCCGAAGTCTTCAGGAGGAACTGCAGCAGTCGAAAAACGCGTATGCCAAGCTTCGGGAGCAGCACCAGGCGGCGCTCAAGAAAGAAGAGGTTTCCCAGACCGAACTGAAGACGCTTCGGGAGCAGCAGGTCAGACTGAATGGACAGATCAACGGCCTCAAGGAGGAAGCAGCCCTTTCGGAAGAGGAACAACGCCGCATGCAAAAGCTTCTTGAAGAATACGGCGCGTCCGCCCAAAAGCAGAAAGCCGAGCTGGAAAAGCTGGCGGCCGATGCGGCTTCCTGGCGCAGCCAGGCGGACAAGCACAAGGAAGAAATCGGCGATTTGGAGCTTCGGCTGCTGGAGGCCGGAGAGCAGAACGATACGCTCGAAGCAGGCATGAAGTCGCTACACGACGAGCTGAGCGTGTTTAAGGAGCAGCTGGAGGAAGAGACCCGGAAGGCGGAAGCCGCGGAGCGGAAGAACGAAGAACAGCGCGCCCTTCTGGAACAGCAGCAGCGGCAGATCGAATACTTGAACAAGAAGCTCGAAGACTTGGACGAAACGCTGCAGCTGCAGGAGCTTTCCATCGAGGAGCAGCAGGAGCTGCTTGCGGCCAAGGAGCAAGTCCTCCGGGAACGTCAGGAGCAGCTTGATTCAAGCCAAGAGCTGATCCAAACGCTGCAGCAGTCGGTGCAGGAAAAAGACAGAATCCGGAAGAAGCTGGAAGGAGAGCTTCTTGAAAAAGAAGCTGCGCAAGAGCAGCTTCAGCGCGAGGTCGATGAAAAAGAAGCTGCGCAAGAACAGCTTCGGCGCGAGCTCGATGAAAAAGAAGCCCGATACGAGCAGCTTCGGCGTACACTCGAGGAAACCGAGGCCGGATATGAACAGCTCCAGCGAATGCTTGAGGAAAAAGAAGCCGGATATGCGCAGCTTCAGCAAATGCTGAAGGAGAACGAAGCGCATTCCGAACAGCTCCAGCGGACGCTCAAGGAAACGGAAGCGCAATGCGGACAACTTCAGCTTGCGCTTGACGGGAACAAAGCCCAAGCAGAGGAACTTCGGAAGGCGCTTGAGGAAAGCAAGGCGAATAGCGCGGATTTCCGAGAGGCTTTGAAAGAACAGCAGGCGCGGTATGCGGAGCTGGAGCAGGCCGCGGAACAAAAAGAAGCCGGGCTTACGGAACTGCGGCATTCGATGGAAGAAAAAGAAGAGCAGTACCGCAAGCTGCAGCGCCAGCACGGCGAAACGCTGCAGCAGCATGAGATGCTGAAGGATCAGTACGATCAGCGGCTCCGGGAACAGGATGAGCTGCTGAACCAGATGGCCGAAACAAGCGAACGGTGCGACCGCCTTGAAAGGGAGCTTGCCGAACTTGAGGCGTCTTATCGCGAGGCTGAACTCCAGGTCAGCGATTTCAGGCAGAAACATAGCGGTTTGGAACGCCTCTATCAGGAGCACATGAACCAATACGAAAACTTGAAGCAGCAGTACCAAGGTTTGCAAAAGCAATACGAGGAGCTGCAGCGGAAGGTCGCCGAAATGAAACGGCAGCAGGAAGATACCGAAATCGAGTATTTGATGGTGCTGGAGGAAAAGGATGAAGCGATCCGGAAGGCGGAGGAGCTGACGCGGATGCTGGATGAAGCCGCCGATCGGGAAAACGAGCAGCGGGAGCTGCTCCGCAATAGCGAGCTCGCGCTTCAGTCCTATCAGGAAAAGCTGGAAGAGATGATGAGCCGCGAGGAGCATTGGAACAGCAAGGAATCGGAGCTGCAGGCGGAGCTTGCCGAATGGCAGCGTCAAATCGCCGCAGGAGAAGAGAAGCTGGACGAGCTGCAGAACGAGAAGGAACGCGCGGCGGCCGAACTGCGCGAGGTCGGCGAAAACTTCGAGCTAATGGCCAACCAGTACCGTCTGCTGCAGGCCGAGCTTGAGCTTCAGCAGGAGAAAACGGAGGAGCTGCAAAAGGAACACAGCTTGCTCCAGGATGAATACGCCAAGCTGCAAACCGAATACAACGAGTGGATCGAACTGATCGAACAGGACCAAAGCTGATCGCGTTCCCTAAAAGACAGACAATCCCCCTACAGCCGCAAGCAGGAGCATATCATGACGCGTTCCTTTCTGCAGTCTGTAGGGGGATTTGCTTGGAGTCCGTCCGATCGTCGAAGACCCCTATACCCTTTGTTATTTGGACGGGTTTCGGTTTGCGGACCGTTATTTGCGAAAGATGACCCGCCTGATGTTATTCGTCCACGATCACTTTGGCGATCATGGCCGTATGTCCTGCGCCGCAAAATACCGAGCAGGTCATTTCGAACGTGCCGGCTTTATCCGGCGTCACGACTTGGGATTTATGTTTGTTGTCGAGCTGGAGTTCGAGACCCGGAACCAAAACGCCGTGGGTCCCTTCCTTATTGTCGAACGTAATTTTAACGGGAACCCCTTTTTTGAGATGATATTCTTGTTTATCGAACGAATAATTCGTCGCTTTGATGACCAGCTCTTCGCTGGGGGCAACGCCCGTGTCGGTGACGCCGCCGTTTGCGGTTGATGCATCCTCCTTATTTTTTCCGCAAGCGACAAGCGTCAGGAGAAGCATGCAGGAAAGAACCAAAGCAATGGTCTTTTTCAATCGTGAACCCTCCTCAAAACTTTAATTTTGAAGCAATTCTAGTAGTCATCATACCCCAAAATTGGAAGAGCGGAACGTCACTCATTTGAATAATTGGTGAATTCATAACGCAAGTCGTCCATAGGGGAACCAAACCAACTGGATTTTCAATAATTTTACAGCTCGAGATGTATTTTGACTGGATGTTAAGTTATAATGATAATCACGATTCCTTATGTTTTTCCTGTAAGTTTATTTTTTCCTAAAGAGTAGGGGATTGACTTTTTCATGGACGGGAACAATGTTCTTTTGGAGGATCGGTGGCACCGAAAAATATTAAACGCTTACTGGATCGTCATGCTGATGTTTCTGCTGGCCCAGGCCGTTTTTTTGCTGTCCGGCGGAGCCCACCCGGGCGGGGCGGGAAAAGGGACGGGCTTCTGGCTGCGGTGGTCCGGCTCGAACGGGCTGACCGTGCTGCTGCTCGTCATGACCGAAACGTGGCTGCGCTGCTGGCCGAAACATCATAAAAAGGCGATCGCGGCATGCGGTTTCTTGATCTCGTACATGTTTTATTTTATTACCCAACCGACCGCGGACGGATCGCAAATCGCGCTGCTGCTTCCCGTTGTCATCTCCGTCGTCTATTTTGACCGAAAAATGCTGTTCAGCTTCGGTGTTTTTACCATTTTGACGTACATACCGATTTATTTTTTGATCGAACGTCCGCTGTACCAAAAACCGATCGAGGAATTCATTCAGGTCGAAAGCGTGTTTGTGGTCAGCCTGCTGATTGGAAGCACGATTTTGATCCGGGTGAAGGAATTTGCCGGGTATTTGAAAACGGTCATGAAGTCGGAACAGCAGCTTCTCGTCGAAAAAACCATTTCGGACAAGCTGCTTAAAATGGATGCTTTGACGGGGCTTTACAATCATAAAACCTTTCACGAATATTTGGACGCGCTGCTGCAGCATTCGGAGAAATACCATCTGCCGCTGCAGCTGGCGATTATCGATATCGACGGATTCAAAAAGGTCAACGATTCGTACGGGCATTGGGTCGGCGACCTCGTGCTCAAGCAGGTGGCTGCAACGATCACTTCCATCATGATGCCGAACGATTTTGCGGCCCGGTATGGAGGGGAAGAGTTTGCGGTTATTTTCGCGGATAAAACGCTGGCGGAGGCAGAAGCCATCACGGAAAAGCTCCGTTTAGGAATTTCCGCTCAGGAGCACCCGAACCTGAAAGGCCGGCCGGTGACGGTGAGCGTCGGGTTATGCGATTACCGGCCCGGGGACGACAAGGAAACGTTGTTCTGCAAGGCTGACATCGCGTTATATCATGCCAAGCGGACAGGCAAAAACAAAGTGGTGACGGCTTCCGATGCGATTTTGGCCGACTCGCCCGAGGGCAAGGTGGCTTCCATCTGATCCGAACCATAACCATGACAGGCGAAATGAAAAACCCTCCTGCTTCCATGGGAACAGGAGGGTTTTTGCATGTGTTATTTATGGTCTTTGGCTGCATTGAAGGCGGACACCGGAATGAACAGGTCGATAATCCCGATCACGAGGGCGGCAAGGACCGCACCAAGGATGGTGACGCTGACTCCGCCAACGATAAATTGGGCGATGTAAATGACCAGCGCGCTGACCACGAAGCCGACAATGCCCCGACCGAACGGCGAAACTCGCTTGCCGAAGATTCCTTCAATTACCCAGCCAAGCAAAGCAATGACCAGGGCCAACAGCAGAGCGCTCCAGAATCCACCGACGGAGAATTGCGGAACGATCCAGCCGACAACCATAAGCACAATCGCGGAAACGATAAATCGTACGACATGACCCAGAAAATGCATGCAATTGGCCTCCTTTGCGTAGAAAGTACGTTGTATGAACCATTTCGTAATGCATGTTAATGCCGTTCATTAGGAAATGGGTTCTGTATGCATCGTTTATTGTATTCAATTTGAGCAATGTTATGTATCGGACTTGTCCTGATTTATTGGAATTTCCGCTTTGGCCATTTTGAAGGCAAATAGCGAAGCCGAGCATGTTTCGTATATAATAAAGAGCGATATGGGGATTTGCAAAAAAGCTGACTGCGGCAGCACACGGTTTTGCAGGTCCCGATGCATGAGAGGAGTAGTGAATTTTCTTGGACGATAAAATTTTGCATACAATGGAATACCGCAAGATTTTAAATACATGTGCCGGCTATACCCAGACCTCCATGGGCAAACAAATCACGGAAAACTTAAGGCCGGACACCGACCTCGAGTCGGTCAAAAAACTGCTGCAGGCGACCGATGAAGCCTATACCGTGGAACGTCTGAAAGGAACGCCGTCCTTCGGCGGAATCAGCGACGTTTCGGCGGCGCTGAAACGGGCGAAAATCGGCGGCACGCTGAATCCGCACGAGCTTTTGGCGATCAGCAACACGACCGGAGGCGCAAGACGCATCAAGCGTTTCATTTCGCAAATGAACGAGGACGAGCCTCTTGCGCTGCTCGTAAGCATCAGCGAAAACATTTCGGAGCAAAAAACGCTGGAGGACGCCATTAAGGCATGCATTTCGGATGAAGCGGAAGTGCTGGATTCCGCAAGCTCTGAGCTTGCCCAAATCCGCCGCGAGCTCCGCTCCGGCGAAGTGCGCATCCGCGAGAAGCTGGATAACATGATCCGTTCCTCGTCCGTCGCCAAAATGCTGCAGGACCAGCTCGTGACGATCCGCGGCGACCGTTTCGTCATTCCGGTCAAAGCGGAATACCGTTCGTATTTCGGCGGCATCGTGCATGACCAATCCGGTTCCGGCGCAACGCTGTTTATCGAACCGGAATCGATCGTGGCGATGAACAACAAGCTCCGCGAAACCCGAATGAAAGAGGAGCGCGAAATCGAGGTCATTTTGCAGAAGCTGACGGCCAAAGTGGGCGAGCAGGCGGATTTGTTGCTGTTCGACCTCGATCTCGTCGGCCAGCTCGACTTTATTTTTGCTAAAGGCCGCTTGGCCCATGCGATGAAAGCATCAAAACCGATCATGAATGACCGGGGGTTCCTGAAGCTTCGCAAAGGGCGCCATCCGCTCATCGATATGGAGAAGGTTGTCCCGATCGACGTGGAGCTGGGGAATTCCTACACGTCCATCATCGTCACGGGCCCGAATACCGGCGGGAAGACGGTAACGCTGAAAACGATCGGCTTGCTCAGCCTGATGGCGATGTCGGGGATGTTCGTTCCGGCGGAGGAAGGCAGCCAGCTGTGCGTATTCGACGCGATTTACGCCGATATCGGGGATGAGCAGAGCATCGAGCAGAGCCTCAGTACCTTTTCAAGCCATATGACGAACATTATCCGTATTTTGAAAAACATGACGCCAAAGAGCCTCGTGCTGCTGGACGAGGTCGGTGCGGGCACCGATCCGGCGGAAGGCTCCGCGCTTGCGATCGCGATTTTGGAGCATATCCATCAAATGGGCTGCCGCATGGTCGCAACGACGCACTACAGCGAGCTGAAGGCTTACGCTTACGAACGAAAATCCGTCATCAACGCGAGCATGGAGTTTGACGTGAACACCTTAAGCCCGACGTATCGGCTGCTTGTGGGCGTGCCGGGCCGAAGCAACGCGTTTGCGATAGCGGAACGGCTTGGGCTGCCGAACCAAATTCTTGATTTTGCGCGCGGCCAAGTCAACGAAGAGGATCAGCGCGTGGAGCATATGATCGCATCGCTCGAGGAAAACCGCCTTGGCGCGGAAGTGGAGCGGGAGCAGGCCGAAAAGCTGCGGCAGGAGATGGAGCAGCTGCGCAGCAGGCACCAGCAGGAGCTGGAGAAACTCGAGCAGCAGCGCGACCGGTTGATCGAAAAAGCGCAGGCGGAAGCGAAAGAGGTTATTGCGAAAGCGAAACGCGAAGCGGAGGAAATCATAGGCGATCTCCGTCAGCTCGCCAAAGAAGAAGGCGCGGCGGTCAAAGAGCATAAGCTGATTGCAGCACGCAAAAGGCTTGAGGATGCCGAGCCGCAGCAGCGCAAAAAATCGGCGGCGCGAAACAAGCCGAAGGCTCCCCGCAAAATCGAAGCGGGCGACGAGGTCATGGTGTACAGCCTGAACCAAAAAGGCCATGTCGTCGAACTGGCCGGACCTAAAGAAGCGGTCGTGCAGCTCGGCATCATGAAAATGAAAGTCGGCCTGGATGACCTGGAGCTGGTGCAGACGCACGAAGCGGCGGCCAAACAGGTTCAGCGGCAGGCGACGACGGTGAAGCGCACCCGGGACGACAACGTCCGGACCGAGCTTGATTTGCGCGGCGCCAATCTTGAAGAAGCGTTGATCGAAGTCGATCGTTTTATCGACGAAGCTTTCCTTGGCAACTTGGGTCAGGTGTACCTGATTCATGGCAAAGGCACAGGCATTTTACGGAAGGGAATCACCGATTATTTACGCAGGCATAAACACGTCAAGAGCTTCCGTCTCGGCAATTACGGCGAAGGCGGAACAGGCGTAACGGTTGCGGAGCTTAAATAATCGGCCGGTTAAAGGCTGACGTGCAGCGATTGAAGGAGGCAGGACGATGAAAAATTGGGTGGATCAGATGCTTTCCCATCCGCTTGGGATTTTGATCGGTTATTTTTCGGTAGCCATTTTGGGCTTGATCGTATTTTTGTACCTGTTTGAGCTGGTCGCCAGGTATAATTGCTGGAAGGAGATCAGCCGCGGCAACGTCGCGGCATCCCTGGCGACCGGCGGCAAAATTTTCGCCATAGCCAACGTGTTAAGGTACAGCATCGAGGCGAAAACAACCATATACGATACGATGAAGTGGGCCGTTTTTGGTTATATTTTGCTGTTTGTGGCGTATTTGCTGTTTGAGTTTTTAACTCCGGTATTTTCGGTCGACGAGGAAATACGCAAGGATAACCGGGCGGTAGGGATCATCTCCCTGCTGATCTCGGTATCCCTGTCTTATGTCATCGGGGCTTGTATTTATTAGGGGGAAAAAATGAAGAACCTGATAAGAATTTTATTCGTGGCCGCTTTAATCTTTTTTATCGTCGGCATCTATTATTTAATGAATCATTGAGGAGTGAATGGCAATGGAAACGACCGTTTGCCCATGGTGCCAGACGGAAATCGTCTGGGACGAGGAAATTGGACCTGAAGAAACTTGTCCATACTGCCAAAACGAATTGAAGGGGTATCGGACGCTGAGCATCCAGCTCGGGGAAGAGGAAGAAGAGCCCGCGGAGCATGAGGAATGGGAAGACGAAGGAATCGATGACGACGCGGCGTATTGGGGACAAGAGGATATGCGGCATAATCTCCCCCCTTCTATCCGTACGCTGGATAAATTCGAAGAGAGCCATGATTTGATGAATTACGAAGAAACCGTGGAAAAAATATTGGATGAGCAGGAGGAAGTGCCGGAATGTCCGAAATGCCGCGACTACATGATTTTGGCCGGCACCCAGCAGATTACAGGGGACAGCTTTGCGCCGGCGCAGTTCAGCGCCATGAAGTCGCCTGTCATTCAGCCTCCTTTCCGGGTCAATATGTATATTTGCACGGGATGCTTCCATGTTGAAACCAATTTGGCCGAAGAAGACCGGCTGCGCATGGTGGACCATTTGAGCCGCGGCAACGCTTAACCGCTCATGGACCCTGAATGCACATGATTTTTTAAATGATATTCCTCCCTTTGGGGTATGTTAAGACCGAACATGTCCGGCGATCCAAAGGGGGGACTTATGAAAACGAAGGCACATTTGAACCGCCAATCGCTGCTGCTCTTGGCCGTGAACGGGCTGATCGTGCTGGCGGGCGCCCTTTCCGGCACCTTTTTGAACGTGTATCTATGGAAAAGCAAACAAGATTACGCGATGATCGGCTGGTTTACCGTCGCCCAACAGGTGGCTATCGGGCTTACCTTTTGGCTTGGCGGCAAGTGGGTGAAAGAATACAACAAGATGAACGCCCTGCGTGCAGGCATCGTTCTTTCGGGGCTGTTTTATCTGCTGGTATTATGGGCAGGGCCGAACGCGGTACGTTGGATCTGGCCGCTGGGACTGCTGCTTGGCATTGCAATGGGACTCTTTTGGCTTTCGTTCAACGTCGTTTATTTCGAAGTGACCGACCGGGCGAACCGGGATTTGTTTAACGGTTGGGTCGGGCTTCTCGGTTCGGTCACCGGCATCGTCGGCCCCTGGTTTTCGGGGCTGCTGATTACGTGGCTTAAGGG
Organism: Paenibacillus sp. VCA1; assembly: GCF_031583795.1. Taxonomy (NCBI): domain Bacteria; kingdom Bacillati; phylum Bacillota; class Bacilli; order Caryophanales; family Paenibacillaceae; genus Paenibacillus; species Paenibacillus sp. VCA1. Next base: position 38,372 of record NZ_JAVLSX010000013.1, read on the forward strand.
TGATCGGGGATACAGGGTCGTGTTTACGATCTCGCTGGTGATTTACGGCCTTTGCGTCTTCCTTAGTTTTTTTCTGAAAAAAAGGGAGAGAGGCAGCGGCTACAGCTGGGCGGAGCCCATCAGCCAGCTGCGCAGCAAAGGGAATCCGTGGCGGTGGATGACGCCGGGGCTTGTGGCCCAAGGCGTGCGCGAAGGGGTTTTCGCCTTCCTGATCGGCCTGCTCGTGTTCGTGGCGACGAAGCAGGAATCGAAGCTGGGACAATTTACGCTGATTACGTCAGCGATATCGCTTCTGACTTATTGGCTTGCCGGGAAATGGTTCAAACCCAAATTCAGAAGTCCGGGGATGCTTGTCGGAGCCCTGCTGCTGTGGATTGTCATCCTCCCGCTGCTGTGGAAAAACGGCTACGGTACCCTGCTGGCGTTCGGGATCGGGACGGCGGTGTTTATGCCGCTGTATATTTTGCCGATCACCGCGGCGGGGTTCGACTTGATGGGCAGGAGCGACGAAACGGTAGAAAAACGGGTCGAGCTGGTCGTCCTGCGCGAGCTGAGCCTGATGGTCGGGCGGCTGCTCGGAACCTTTATTTTCATCGCCGTGCTGATGATCAGCAGGACGCCGCTCACCATCACCGTGCTGATGCTTGTTCTTGGCGCATCGCCGATTGTCAGCTGGGTGTTCGCCCGCAAGCTGCTGAAGGCGGAAAAGTCGGCCGTAACAAATAAGTAGTAATATGGTATTTTTGCAACCCTCGGGGTGACGCTGAGAAAGCGCCCGGGGGTTTTTTTGTGTCTATAGCATTTTGTGGGGTTATTTTGCGTTGTGAAATTTAAGGTTGCTGTAAGGTTGGGATTAAAATGCTGTAAGGTTGGAGCTTTAAGATTAGGTTTGTGAGTTGTGAGTAAGCTCTTACGTTAAACACCTTCATAGTAGCGAAATAGCGGAAGGGACGGAATCGTGAAGCTGATCGGAAGAACGATCCGTAACCGCAGCGGCACCTTGCACAGACATCAAAGATTAAGAAATTATTCATTTAAGGAGTAACCAAATGAAAACCATACTGCAAGCAAAAAACGTAAACAAAACCTTTGGCACAAAAGGAAACCTATATACGGCGCTGCAAAACATCAACCTGAGCATTGAAGAAGGGGAGTATGTCGGCATCATGGGCCCGTCCGGGGCGGGGAAATCGACGCTGCTGAACATCTTCTCGACCATCGATACGCCGACCTCCGGCGAAATCACGATCGACGGGCAAAACATCGTTGCCATGAACGAGGAGAAGCTGTCCGATTTCCGTCGGAATAAACTCGGGTTTATTTTTCAGGACTACAATCTGCTTGATACGTTGACGGTCAAGGAAAACATCCTGCTCCCGCTGGCTTTATCCAAAGTCCCGGCAGCCGAAATCGAAAAGCGGGTTGAGGAAATCGCCGATACGTTCGGCATTCGCGAGATTCTCGATAAGTACCCGTACCACATTTCGGGGGGGCAAAAGCAGCGTGCGGCGGCATCGCGGGCGATCGTGTCGAATCCGAGCCTGATTTTGGCGGACGAGCCGACCGGCGCGCTAGATTCGAAATCGGCGACCGGGCTGCTGGAAAGCTTGAGCAAGCTGAACCGGCACAATCAAGCGACCATCCTGATGGTTACCCATGACGCATATGCGGCGAGCTACTGCAAGCGGGTCATTTTCATCAACGACGGCCGGCTGTTCAAAGAGCTCCATAAGGAAGACATGACGAGACAAGCATTTTTCGGACAGATTCTTGAGGTATTGGCGACGCTCGGAGGTGGGCATCATGACGCTGTTTAAGATCGCCGGGAAAAACATCCGGAAAAATTTCACGAATTATTTTCTTTATTTCGCATCGATGATCTTCAGCATCGTCATTTACTTTACGTTCGTGTCCTTGAAATACGACAGCACCATCGCATCCGCATCGGAAGGATCGCAAAAGATCAGCTCGGCGTTCAGCGGGGCGGCGGTCGTGCTGATCGTTTTCGTAGCGGTATTCATCTGGTATTCGAACTCGTTTTTCACGCGGAAGCGCAAAAAAGAGGTGGGGTTGTATTCGCTGCTTGGCGTCCGCAAAAGACAGATCGGGCGGATGCTGTTTTATGAAAATTTCCTGATGGGCATTCTGGCCCTGATCGTCGGAATCGCGCTTGGATCGGTGCTTAGCCGGTTTTTTGTCATGATTTTGATGAAGGTGATGGGTTACGCCGTCGTGGCGGATTTCTCCATTTCCCCGGCTGCGATCTTGAATACGTTCGTGGTGTTCATGATCATTACGCTGATCACGTCGGTCCAAGGCTATCGCTTGATTTATCGTTTCAAACTGATCGAGCTGTTCAAGGCAGATCAAGAACGTGAGAAAGAGCCAAAGTCTTCCCTGATCATTGCGTTATTATCCGTAGCGCTCATCGGGTTCGGCTACTGGCTCGCGCTGCAAAATATGCTTACGTCCAAGGCATGGGCGACGTTCGGCTTCATGCTGACTCCGCTTGTTATTTTGATATCCGTCATCCTGGGCACATACCTGCTGTTTAACACGTTGACCGTTACGCTGCTGAAGCTGGCCCGCAAACACAAAAGAAGCTACTGGCGCGGACTGAACCTGATCGGGACTTCCCAGCTGCTGTACCGGATGAAAGGCAACGCGCGGACGCTGACGATCATCGCCGTGCTGAGCGCAACGACGCTGACGGCGGTCGGAACGGCGTACAGCACCTATTACAACAACCGGACGAACGCGGCGCTTGCGAATCCGAACAGCTATATGTTTATCGGGGTTGACGGCGCGGCGACCGAGAGAGCCGATCAGGCGATCGGGCAGGCTCCGGGGCATAAGGTGCTATACCATGAGTCCATTCCTCTTCTCGAAGCGGATGCCGACACCTCCGGCCTGAAAAACGCTCAAGGATCAGATGAACAATCGTTTGCGGTTATATCAAGCCGCGATTTTAACCGGTTGGCCAAGCTGCAGGGTCGTGACGATGTCGTAAGCCTTGAAGGCAGCGAGGCCGCAGCTATCGAGCCGTTCTATATGGAAGGCATGTCGCCGGAATACGTCGGTTCGTCGATCAAATTGAAGGGAAACGGAATCAATAAGACCATCCAATTCAAAACATTAAAAAACTACAATGTGCTGAATCAAGGAACGGTTTACTCCACCATTGTCGTCAGCGATGACATGTTTGCGGAGCTTAAGCCGAAGGCCAAGGCCATGGCTGTGGAAGCCTACGGCATCACCCATCAGGACAAGGCGAAGGAGCTGACGAAGCGGCTGGAAGGGATTTTGCCGAAGAAAGCGGAGTTTTCAAGCTTTTACAGTGATTATTCGCGGGGAATGGAATCTACCGGCCTCTTGATGTTTATGGGCGGATTCCTCGGCCTCGTGTTTCTGGCGGCGACGGGCAGCATCATTTACTTCAAGCAACTGACGGAAGCCGGCAGCGACAAAGCCCGTTATTTGATCTTGCATAAAATCGGCGTCAAAAAACGGGAAATCCGCAAATCCGTCGCCAAACAGGTGCTGTTCGTTTTCGCCCTGCCGCTTGCTTTCGGCATCGCCCACTGCGCCGTCGCCCTGTCGGCATTGTCGAAGCTGATGATGGCCAATCTGGTCGTTCCCGTCGTGAGTTGCATGGGGGTCTATGTTGGCATCTACCTGATCTATTATTTCTTGACCGTACATGCGTACTGCAAAATCGTTACCAATACAAAATAAGGAGTGAACGGGAATGAAAAAGGGGATTATCGCTTTAGTGGTTGTTGTGATCGTTCTGGTCGGATTCGTCGTATTCATCCAAAACGTGAATGTGAACCGCCTTGGCGCGCAGCAATATTACGTGCAGATTACCCAAGACGGAAAGAAAATGGAAGATAAGTCGGACAGTGGACAGAAGTATGTTTATTACGAATACACCCTGAAGGGCTTTGATTCTAACGGAAAAGAAAAGGATTTGACTTTTACGGCAGGCAAGGAACTGCGCAAGAACGCTTATTTGCGAATCTATGTGAAGGGAAATGAAGTCAGCTCTTATCAGGAAGTGCAGGCTAGCGAGCTGCCCGAACAAGCGAAGCAAAAGCTGGAGGGCGCCGGGAAATAAACTATTCTTTCCGGAGCCGGGATGTAGTCTACTAAACATGTGTACGAGGGAGAGACTTAAATGTATCGAACAACCTTCAAATCTGTATCAAAAAAAACTCTGGCTTACTCGCTGGCTATTACGCTAGTGGTCTGCCCCATTGTCAACGCCACTCAAGCCTTTGCTGCGCCGGCGGCTTCATCCGCCCGATCCGTCCTGGCTGCTGAGGCCCATGCCCCGGTCCAGTACCGGATCGACGCCCGGCTTGACGAGAACAACATGCGCATCCAAGGAAGCGAGACCGTCACGTACCGGAACACGACCAATGATACGCTGCGGGAGATCGTCTTCCATACGTTTGCCGACGCCAACCGGTCCAAAGCGACCCAAACTTCCATGTTTGAGCGAAGCAACGAGGAGATTCGGAAGGAAAATCCCGAGAAGAAGCCGGAGGACTTTCTTGGCGGCATCGACATTCGGAGCGCGGCGGCCGATGGACAACCCTTGGTTTTTTCGAACAGCAACCAGGTTTTGACCGTTAAACTGCAGCAGGAGCTAAAGCCTGGCGAAGCGGTGACCGTCGAAATCGGCTTTGAGGTGAAGATCCCTTACGGCATGCAGCGCCTGTCCTACTACAAAGACATCATCAACGGCGCACATTGGTTCCCGGTCATGTCGGTCTACGACGAGAACCAACATGCGTGGGACAAAACGCCGTATAGCAAAACCTTTGAAACCGATTATTACGAATCCTCAGATTTTGAAGTGCATTTTAACGTGCCCGATTCCTATCAAATGCTGATGCCGGGGAACATGACGACGCAGGTCGACCCGAAGGAGCCCGGCCGCAAAATCGTAACCGCCGTTGCCGATAACACCCGGGAGCTCGTCTTTTTTGCCAGCCCGAATTATAAGGTGGAGAGTGTGACGCGTGACGGCCTGACGGTTGAATATTATTATTTCGACAACATGCCGGATAAGAAAAAACTCGTGGACGGATACATCGATACTGCTTTTAAGGCCATTTCGTTTTTTAACGAAAAATACGGGAAATACCCTTACCCTGAGTTCCGGATCGCGGAGTCGTACGTAGAGGGTGTGGCGGTCGAGTTTGCCCGTGTCATTCAAATGGGACAAATCGCGCGGAATAGCGATCCTGCGCATGATTACGTGTTCGTGCATGAAATCGCCCACCAATGGTTCCATGCCTTGATCGGCAACAACTCGGAGAAGGAGTCGTTTCTGGACGAAGGGTTTGCCGATTTTTCGAAGGTGTATTTCGCGGAAAAACAAGGCGATGAGCTGAACGGGTTCAAATCGATCCAAATCGATGACTTGTCTTCCGTAGACAAGCCGATCGCCGCAACCAATACGGAAGTAGGGGACTTGGAAAATCCAACCTTTTACAATAAAGGTCGCCAGGCCATCTACCAGCTGTACCGCATGGTGGGCGAGGACAAATTCGATGCGTTCATGCAGGAATATTTCAAGCGGTACGAGTACAAAAACGCGACGATCCAAGGGCTTTTGCAGACGATTCAGGATACGCTCGGTGATGAGGCGCGAAAGGAAATGGACAAGGTACTGCATGATCCGCATTTTGTCCTGAAACCCGAATATCAATTGTCCGAGGCGGAAACAGCCGCGTATTGGCATGAGCAGTTCAAAAACATGTACCGTTCGTCCCTGACCCAAGTTCCGGATCTTCCTGCGGAAACGATGAGCCGTATCATGGATAAGGCGCTGCAGGGCGAACCGCTGACGATTGTGCTGAGCGACCAGGCCGGCAGCCCAGCGAAAAAGCAGCAGCAGACGATCTTGGCACAGCTTGAAGGGACTCTTGGCATCATGGGCATTCCATACGAGGTCATTTCCGATAGGCAAACACTCAAGAAAAAGCTGGAAAATGAGCTCGGAACCAGCAATATCATCGCCATCGGTAACGCCAAAACGAACGGACTCATCCAGGCGCTTAAACCCGGAATCATTCAGAAATCGAAGGCCATCGGCTTCGACTGGAAAAGCAAGATGAACCAAAAAGCATCTTCTGGCGCATACGTCATTAAGCAGCCTTACAATCAAAATCGTCTGCTGCTGCATTTTTTCTGGAATGGTGAGGCCCTGAACGGCAACGCGGTCGAACCATTTGCGGAACAGATGCTGGGTGCGCTCGGTTTTAGCGGCGACTATTATCAATATTACATCTTGGACAAAGCAGGCCGCATCGCGTCCGGCAAAAAGACGGCCAACCCGATGGCGAAGTTTTTTGCCGATGAATAAGAAAATAGAGTCGCTGGCCAATGCGCCCGTTTCAATATATGGTTATAGTAATGGGAGGACGGGGAAGATGATTACTGAAGACTCGGCAGTTTAGCTGCCGGTCTTTTTCCCTGCTTGCAGAAAGGAGGTCGAACCGATTGCCGCAAAGTCAGAAAATATTGATCGTGGACGATGAGGAGGATATCGTAAAGCTTCTGAAAACCGTGCTGGTCAAGGAAGGCTTCGAGCTTGTATATACCGCCTCTTCCGCCGAAGAAGGCTGGATTCGGTTTCAGGACAAGCAGCCCGACCTTGTCATTCTGGACATTATGCTGCCGGACGGCGAAGGGTATGACGTATGCAAACAAATCCGCAGCGTTTCGAACGTGCCGATTTTCTTTTTGTCGGCCAAAACCGAGGAAATCGATAAAATACTCGGATTTGCCATCGGCGGCGACGATTACATCACCAAACCGTTCAGCCCGAAGGAAGTGGCTTACCGGATCAAAGCCCGCTTTCGAAGAACGGAGGCTGTGCCGGATGAGGAAAACGAGCACATCCTGAAAGCCGGCCCGTTTGAGCTTGACGAACAAAAATTCGAATTGAAGAAAAACGGCGAAATCATCGAGCTCAAACCGAAAGAGCTTGGCCTCATTAGCTATTTGCTGAAACATCCGAACCGGATTATAAGCAAGGAAAGCCTGTACGACCAGGTGTGGGGGGAGGAATCCTTCGGTTATGACAACACGGTCATGGTTCATATTCGGCGACTAAGGGAAAAGATCGAGGAGGATCCTTCAAACCCGCAATATCTGGTGACCGTAAAGGGACTGGGATATAAGCTTGCATTGGAGGAATCGGCGCAATGAAATGGCGGCTGACCGGCAGATATATGGCATCCGTCGTCCTGATTGTGGTCGTCGTCATTTTCATTAACATTATGGTGGTAACCGGGCTTTTTATATACCGGCAAGTATCCCCCCAGCCCCCGTTTTATCAAGAAAAGGCCTCGGCCGAGGCCATCACCCGCTCATTCAGCAAAGAAATCGTCGTTTCCGAATCGGGAATGGACATCACAGGGCAGGGGAAGGAAACGCTTGAGCTCAATCATGCCTGGATTCAAATTTTGAACGAAAACGGCAGTCAGGTCTATGGCTATCTTGTGCCGCCTGAAGCCAAAACCAAATATACGCCGCTGGATATCGTTCAGACCTACAAATATATGGAAGCGGAGCTGATGTCGACCGTTTTTATCGGGGAAAAGACGGTGAACGGGGAACGCTACAGCTATTTGATCGGCTTTCAAAACCCTAATCTGGAGCGGAATGTTCTTACCTATGATATCCGGAAGGTTGGACGGTTTCTTCAAATTGGCATCCTCACTCTGCTTTGCGTCGACGGCTTCATCGCGCTCTGCATCGCTTATCTGTTCAGCAAAAGGTTAACCCGGCCGCTTTCCGCGCTCATTGACGGGATTAAACAGCTGGCCCATAAAAACTACCGGGTGCGCTACGAGACGAGGGGCATCTACAAAGACGTGTTTTACAATGTCAACGTGCTGAGCGAGGAGCTGCGGGCAAGCGAATTGGAACGGAAAAAGCTGGACCGGATGAAAGAGGAGTGGATCGCGAACATTTCGCATGATATCAAAACGCCGCTTGCTTCGATTCAGGGGTACGCCGAAATGATGCGGGACAAGGATTATGATTTTACGGTCGAGGAAATGCGGGATTACGCGGAAATCATTGAACGGAAGTCGCTTTATTTGAAAGACGTGATTGAGGACCTTAACCTTTCCACCCGTTTGAAAAACAAGGGACTGGCGCTCAATCTGAAAAGCGTAAACATCGTGAGCCTTGTCCGGAATGCCGTCATCGATACGTTAAACGATGCGCGGTACGGCAACCGGAATATCGATTTCAAGTACAGCGACGAATGGATCCTCGTGGAGGCTGATGACATCCTGATTCGCCGTGCGGTCGCCAATATGATCTACAACGCGGTCGTCCATAACGATGAGAATGTGGCCGTTGAAGTCCGTGTCGGGAAAGTAGGGGATTTCGTTCGCATCGTTGTCGAGGACCACGGCAAAGGAATCAAGAAAGAAGAGCTGGAACGGATTTTCGACCGTTATTATCGCGGAACGAACACGGGCGAGCTGCACAAAGGGTCCGGCCTCGGCATGGCTATCGCACACGATATCGTAGAGGCTCATGGAGGGAAAATCCATGTGGACAGCGAGCTTCACCAAGGTACCAGAATCGAGATCCGGCTTCAAATGCAAAAAGCAGGCCAAGTCAAAGGATGACGCGGCCTGCTTTTTGTTTAGCGGATCGGAACCGAGTTTGACGGAGAGGGTTTGCTGCTCCGCTGAAGCGAAAACATGCCAAGCTCCGGCCGTTTCTGCCCCAAGAGCTCATCCGCCAGCAAATCCGCGGCGATCATGCAGCAGACGGTGCCGTTGCCGCCGTATGCTTCGATAAAATAACAATGCGGATAGTCCGGATGCGTGCCGATCATCGGCATTCCGTCATGGGTCGTGCCGAAAATCGACGCCCAAGCGTAATCGGCTTTGAGGCGGTTATATCCGGGAAAGAGGTTACGGATTTCATTCAGCAGCACCTCGGTTTGATGAAGGAGGCGGCCTTCGCGTTTTTCAGGAGCGGGGGGAGCTTCGTCCAGCCCGCCCGCGACGATGCGATTGTCAGGCGTGGTCCGCATATAGAGGTATGGCCTTGCCGTCTCCCAGATCAAGCAGCGTTCATGCCAGTCCGACAGGTCCTCGAGGGGTTGGGTCAACACGGCATAAGAAACGTTGATCACTGCGTTTTTGTCCTTTTTTATTTCCTGCGTCTCGTAGCCCGTCGAAAAGATCACTTTGTTTGCGCGGATGTTGCCGGCATCCGTATAACAGGTGACGCCGCTTTCGCCGTATTCGAAATGAACCGCTTCGGTATGCTCAAACACCCGGACTCCCCGCAGCGCCGCGGCTTCGACCATGGCGTGGACGAGGCGGAACGGGTTCACCTCGGCGTCGCCGCGGGTGTAAAGGGCGGCTGCTTTCGAGAATGGCATATGTTTTTCGATGCTGCTCCGATCCCAATAATCCACCTTGAAACCATATGTTTTCAGCGTCTCATACTCCTCTTGGAGCATCTCGACGTCTTTTTCGCTGCTGGCAAAATACAGGCTGCTGCGGGGGACGAACTCCAGGTCGCGCGGAAGCTTGGCGCACATCTCCCGAATTTGGCGGATGCTTCGCTCGCAGCTTTTGTAGAAGGCAACGCCGATATCCTCGCCGAAGGTACGGATCATGGACGTCAGCGTTTTGTCGTTCGAATATTGAAGCAAGCCGGTATTGGCGGCCGAGCTGCCGCCCCCGATTTTTCTTTTGTCGATGAGTATGATGTCGGAATGCCGTTCCGCGAGTTTGTATGCAAGCATGGCGCCGCTCATCCCGCCGCCGACGATCAGGAAGCTGCATTCCAGGTCTTGATCCAGCGCGGGATATTCGGGTACGGGTTTCATCGTATGGGGCCATGCCGGATTTCCGCTGTTCAGGATCATCTCGCTATCGCTCCTTTCCCTTGCTCCAGCCTCGTTTGCCTCACTTCAGTATTTGTCATTCCCAAGCCGATTACGCTCGGCACATAGAAAAAACGGACCGGGACATAATAAATGCGAGTTAAATATCCCCAGAGGAGGCAAAACGTTTATGCAATCCGGTCAAATGCAGGCCATTACGGGCAAAGAGCTGGAATATATCGTCGATTCGATTTCCAATGAAGATTTGCTGATCAAGCAATGCGCGGCCACTTGCGCTACGACCCAAAATCCGACGATTCAGCAGGCTTTGCAGCAATATATCCGGTCGATGGACCACCATCTGGATCTGCTCGTCCAATCCTTGCAGCAGCATCAGCCGCTTGCGCCGACCCAACCGCAGCAATAAATTACTTCAGGAGGTAAACGACTACGATGAATTATCAATCCGGCAACTCCGCATTCATGCAGGATGAAGACCTGCTGTACACCATCCTCGCAGATTTGAAACGGACCGTCAGGGAATACACGACGGCGACGACGGAATCTTCCTGTCCGGCCGTGCGGCAGCTGTTCACGCAGTTGACCAACGATACGCTTCGCATGCAAGGCGAACTCTATAATCTGATGAAGCAGCTCAACATGTATTCGACTTCCTCCAGCGCCCTTCGCCAGGACCTCGACAAGCAGGTTCAGGATGCGCGGAACACGCAGCAAAAGACCCGGCAGTTCGTGCAGCAAAAAACGAGCAGCATGGGCCATTACGCGCAGGCTTCGCAAATGCAGCAAAATCAGCAAAACGCTCAAAATCCTTATTACATGTAACCAATAACCTGCTTCCCGAGGGCTTAAACATGTGATCGGGAGTTCCGGTTGGAGGAGCATGGCACATTTTTACCGTCTCAAATTCGGCCCACGCCGGGGAGACGGTTTTTCTTTGCATGCATCCCAAAGTATTGTAATATTAGTATTAATCTCTTTCCCGGGTATGACATGTTTTGTAAGCAACCCGCGAAACGAATGCTGGAGGAACCTGTATGAAAGAACTTACCGAACTGAAGCTGAAAGTCCTCGATCTGCTGAATGAGGATGCGAGACGATCTCCCAAACTTCTCGCCACCCTGATTGGCGTGGAAGAGGAGGCGGTGAAAGAGGCGATTGCGGAGCTTGAAGCGGACCACGTCATCGTGAAATACGCGGCCGTTGTCAACTGGAGCAAAATTGAAGAAGAAACCGTAACGGCGCTGATCGAAGTGCAGATTACCCCGGAGCGGGGCCGCGGGTTCGAAGGAATCGCGGAGCGCATTTATTTGTACCCGCAGGTGAAATCCGTTTATTTGATGAGCGGCGCATACGATCTGCTTGTCGAAGTGGAAGGGCGGAACCTGAGGGAAGTGGCGAACTTCGTGTCCGAGAAGCTGTCGCCGATCGATTCGGTATTGTCGACGAAAACCAATTTTATTTTGAAAAAATATAAGCAGGACGGCATCATTTTTGAGGATCGCGAAGAAGATAACCGTCTCATAGTCTCGCCGTAAAGGAAGATGTGTCATGATCGTGAATGAAGATACCAAACAACAGCAAGTTAAATCGATGGAATCGTATTTGTCCCCGCTGGTCCGCAACATTCCGCCGTCCGGGATCCGCAAGTTTTTCGACCTGGCGAACGGCAGCAAGGATATCATCACGCTCGGCGTGGGCGAACCCGACTTCACGACGCCTTGGCATGTCAGGGAGGCCTGTGTGTATTCCCTGGAACGCGGAATGACCGCGTATACTTCCAATGCGGGGATGATCGAACTCCGTGAAGCGATTTCGGAATATTTGAACGACAGCTTTCAGGTGGCATACGATCCGAAGGACCAGATTATCGTCACGGTCGGCGGCAGCGAAGCCATCGACCTCGCCCTGCGCGCCCTGATCGTTCCGGGAGACGAGATCCTGATTCCGGAACCGTGTTACGTGCCTTATTCGCCGATCACTTCGATCGGGGGCGGCGTGCCTGTCGGCATCGAAACTTACGCGAAGGACGATTTCAAGCTGACGGCCGAAGCGCTGGAAGCGAAAATCACCCCTAAAACCAAGGTGCTGATCTTGTGTTATCCGAGCAATCCGACCGGATCCATCATGACGTACGAGGACTGGCTTCCGATCGCGAAAGTCGTGGAAAAACACGATCTGATCGTCATTTCCGACGAAATTTACGCCGAGCTGACTTACGGCCAAAAGCATGTCAGTGTGGCATCCGTTCCGGGCATGAAGGACCGTACCATTCTGGTCAGCGGTTTTTCCAAGGCGTTTGCGATGACCGGCTGGCGGATGGGGTATGTCTGCGCCCATCCTGAACTGATCGCCGCCATGCTGAAAATCCATCAATATACGATCATGTGTGCTCCGGTCATGGGCCAGGTAGCCGCGCTCGAAGCATTAAAGCACGGCATGGAAGAAAAGGATCGTATGGTCGAATCCTACAATCAACGCCGGCGCCTGATCGTTCAGGGCTTCCAGGACATCGGGCTTTCCTGCCACGAGCCGCAGGGCGCGTTTTACGCGTTTCCGAGCATTGCCTCGACGGGGCTCAGCTCCGAAGAGTTCGCGCAGCGGCTGCTGCTCGAAGCGAAGGTTGCGGCGGTTCCGGGAACGGCCTTCGGCGCAAGCGGGGAAGGTTTTTTGCGGTGCTCCTACGCCACGTCTGTGGCTCAGCTGACCGAGGCGCTTGACCGGATCGGGCAGTTTCTGCACAAACTCAAACAGGAGTCTTGAATCGAATCCGATCGGCCGTCCTCCGGCTGATTGGATGTTTTTAGCATTTTCAAGTTTCGTTTCCATTATTTTCTGTTTAATGTAACTATAGGTCTTCCTCAACATGGTTTTCTTTTCTTCTTGGCCGGAAGCCTCCCTTAAGGATATTTGCAAAACCTTTTTTTAGGGGTTTGTACTGATTTTTGAATAATTTAACGAATTATTCACTTTCTTTTATCCGCGAATATGTTATAATTTTGCTTCGGGAGCAAGAAAAGACTTACCAGGGAGGGATTACCTTTGTTCTGTGCCGAATATGATTTGCCCTCATATCAAGGCGACTATATTGCAGAAGATGATCAGCGCGGTGATTGGTCGGCCAAAACGACGGATTCTGCGAAGAATATTTCCTTGGAAGATGAAATTCTGATGCTCCGCAACAAGATGGAACAAATCTTTATGCAGGAACAGTCCTTCACCTCGGAAGTCGTGATCGAAATCAGCAGCTTGCTGGATCTGAAGATTAACGAATACATGAAATCCTGCCCCAAGAAAAATAAATCGTAAGCCTTAAAAAGGCTGCAAATATCCTTGTTTTCGGTAAAACCCCCGCCCCTTCGGGGAACAGGAAAGCGGAGTTCGTTTTCAGCGAATTTCCGCCGCCTGTCCCGAGGGGGCTTTTTGCTGTTTGCGGGTTTGGAAGCGGTCCGCTTTTTTGTCTCTTCCAGGTATGATATATTGAACCTATTGGAGAATGGAGGAGGAGCAGAGAGTGAAGGCGTACGGTAAACTCATGCTGGTTATTTTCGCTGTTTTTATGCTTGCGGGCTGCGGGAAGGAAAAGCCGGATCTATCGATTTTCATGATTGACGACAAGTCCGATCCGACGCAGGTCGCCGAACCGCTTGAGAAAGCGCTGCAGGAACGTCTCGGCGAGGACATCAAGGTCCAGGTGATCGCAAGCCCGCTGTATAACCCGGAAAAGCTGATGGTCGAATATGCCGCGGGCGGCCACGACATCATGATTTTGCCTGAAGAGGACATGAAAAATTACGGCAAAATGGGAGGCCATGTCGTGCTGGATGACCATTTTGATCCGAAAAAATATCCGGCAGGCGTATTTGCGAGCAAGGAAGAAAAGGAAGATAAAACGATCGACAACACGGAGCATCTGTACGGGATTCCCGTCAAGGATATGAAGATGTTCAAAGATTTGAAATATACGCCGGACAAGCTGTTCGTCACGATCCCCGTGTCGGCGAAACATGTGGATAACGCGGTGAAGGCGCTTAAGGAAATGACGGAGTAGGCGGCTTTACGGCCTAAGGGAGGAACGATCGAATGAGAATATATACACGGACCGGGGACGAAGGCGAGACATCCGTTATCGGCGGACGCGTATCGAAGGATGACCTTCAGGTGGAAACTTACGGAACCATCGACGAGCTGAATTGTTACGTCGGCCAGGCTGCAAGCCTGATGGAGGGTGAGGTTTTTGCCGATTTGCGCGGCGACCTGATCGAAATTATGCATGAATTGTTTGATTGCGGGTCGGATCTGGCGTTCGTCAAACTGAGCGAGAGCAAATATAAAGTTCGTGCCGAGATGGTGGAGCGGCTGGAGCAGTGGATCGATAAATATCTGGAGGAGACCCCTGAGCTGGAACGGTTTATTTTGCCTGGGGGAACGCTGTTGTCATCAACGCTGCATGTATGCAGAACGGTATGCCGCCGGGCGGAACGCAGGGTCGTCACATTGGGGCGTCACAAAGAAATCAACCCGGAAGTTCGCCGGTATTTGAACCGGCTGTCCGATTATTTCTTCGTTGCGGCCCGTACGGCCAACGTTCGCGGCGGCGTCCCGGATATCGAATACGTCCGCAGCAAAAAGGTGTTCGGCAACAAAAAATGACATCCTATTATCCGCCAATTACTTATATCGTGCCCGAAGCGGAGGACGGCTGGCTGCTAAAGGCCATCCTGCTCCGGCGCATGCATGTATCACGTAAGCTGCAGTCCCGGCTGAAGCTGACGGAACAAGGAATTACGTTAAACGGCCGCAGAGTTTACACCAGCGTTCCCGTTCAGGCCGGGGACGAGGTGGCGATCCGAATGGAGCAGGAAACCTCCGACGACATTTTGCCGCAGCCGATTCCTTTCGAAATTCTTTATGAAGACGAGCATATCCTCGTCGTAAACAAGGAAGCCGGCATGATCGTGCACCCCACGCACGGGCATTATACGGGCACGCTTGCGAACGGAGTCGTGGATTATTGGCGCCAAAAAGGGGAGGCCTTCCGTTTCCGCGCGGTACACCGTCTCGACCAGGAAACGACCGGCGTGCTTGCGATCGCCAAAAATCCTTACGTGCACCAGCATATATCCGAGCAAATGATCGGAAACCGCGTGGACAAAACCTATCTCGCCTTGGTGCACGGTACGCCGGAGCCGCCCGAGGGCGAAATCGACGGGCCAATCGACAGGGACCCTGAGGAGCCCCACCGCCGGATCGTGACGCCGGACGGCTATCCGTCGCGGACGAAATACCGGGTGCTGGAAAGCTGGGCGGACGGGTCGCTTGTCCGGCTGAACCTGGAGACGGGAAGAACGCATCAGATCCGTGTGCACATGACCAGCATCGGCTGTCCCCTGATCGGGGACAAGCTGTACCGTCACGACGTTTACAAGGACATCGAAAGCCAAGGTTCGGATCCCGGAAATGAAGCCGAAGCGCACGTGAGCCTTATGCCCTCATTCGCGCGGAACATCGTTTTATTGGACCGGGCCATCCCGCGCCAGGCGCTTCACGCCTTCGAGCTGTCCTTCGAGCATCCGGTCACGCACGAGAAGATGACCTTTCAGGCGCCGATGCCCGAGGATATGCGGGAATTGCGGGAGCTGTTACGGGAAGGACACTATAGCTGAATCACGATAGACAACGAGAAAGAATGACTAAAAAAGAGAGTTGATTGACCAGATGAGCAAACTTCAAGTTTACCAATATCCGAAATGCGGCACCTGCCGCAATGCCGTTAAATGGCTTCAGTCCCATGGACATGAACTGGAGCTTCATCATATTAAGGAAGAGCCTCCGAAGCCGGAAGTGCTGACCGAACTTGTACGCCTAAGCGGGCTTCCGCTCAAAAAGTTCTTTAACACGAGCGGTGAAGTGTACAAAGAAATGGGTTTAAAAGACAAGCTGGCCGACATGACCGAAGAAGAGCAGATCAAGCTGTTGTCGTCCAACGGCATGTTGATTAAACGCCCCGTCGTAACCGATGGCCGCAAAGTTACCGTCGGTTTCAAGGAGGATCAGTACGAATCCGTCTGGGGATAACAGGAAACCGCCCAAAAGCTCCCCCTAGTTGTGTTATACTAGATGCAGCATTGCCCGCCCACTGTACGGGGTGAGGCACACAAGGGGAGAAACGAAGATTGATTACGCAAGAGAAACGCCCATCCGTCCTGTTGGTCGACGGAATGGCATTGTTGTTTAGAGCTTATTACGCTACCGCCACCAGCGGATATATCCGCCGGACGAAATCGGGAATTCCGACCAATGCGATTTACGGTTTCATCCGCTACTTCTGGGATGCGGTGCAAAACTTTGACCCTAGCCACGTGGTTTGCTGCTGGGATCTTGGGGGCAAGACGTTCCGCGGGGAGCATTTTTCGGCTTACAAAGGCAACCGTCCGGAGGCGCCGGACGATCTGGTGCCGCAGTTTTCACTGATCCGGGACGTCATGGACAGTATGGGCGTACCCAACATCGGAGCGGAAGGTTACGAGGCCGACGATTGCATCGGCACGTTGGCGGCCAAGTTCAGCCAGGACATGGACGTTATGGTGCTGTCAGGCGATCATGATCTGCTGCAGCTCGTAAGCGACCGTACGACCGTCATTATCATGAAAAAAGGCCACGGCAATTATAAGGTGTACACACCGGAGTCGTTATACGAGGAAAGGCAGCTTCGTCCGCGCCAAATCATTGACGTGAAGGCGTTGATGGGGGATGCCAGCGACAACTATCCGGGCGTCCGCGGCATCGGAGAGAAGACGGCACACAAGCTGATCCAGGAATACGGGTCGATCGAAGGCATCCTGGACAATCTCGATCAGATATCGAAAAGCGTCCGCGCCAAAATCGAAGCGGATCTGGAAATGATGCATCTGTCGCGCAAGCTCGCGGAAATCTATTGTGAAGCTCCTGTGGCGTGCGCGCTGGAGAACTGTGAGCTGTCGCTCAACGAGCAGTCGGTGGTCGACAAGTTCGAGGAGCTCGAAATGAAAAGTCTCTGCCATCTGCTTGGAGTCGTCCTATAAAGGAAAATCGGGCGAAACCGCCATACACCGGGGGATGCCGGCATCGCGCCAGGCGTCCCTTCGTGTGTTTGTACATTGACTTTCATCGGAGAACTGGGCTATAATGCCCGTGGTTATGGATAGGATTCAGTACTTAAATGCCTCATAAGAACAACAGACAAGAGAATGGTGCAGGAGGGATTGCAAACGATGAGTATTCTGGGAGCGATTGAAGCCGGAGGTACAAAATTTGTGTGCGGAATCGGCAAGGAAGACGGAACCGTGCTGGAGCGGATCAGCTTTCCGACGACAACGCCGGAAGAAACAATGGCACAGGTGGTTTCCTTTTTTCAAAATAAAGGCGTGGAAGCGATTGGGGTAGGTTCGTTCGGCCCGATCGATCCCGTCAAAGGAAGTCCTACATACGGACGCATTACGACGACACCCAAGCCGCATTGGAGCAACTTTGATATCGTAGGCCATTTGGGTTCGCATTTTCAGGTGCCGATCGAATTCGATACCGACGTGAACGGCGCGGCGCTGGGCGAATATACGTGGGGAGCCGCCAAAGGATTTGACAGCTGCCTCTACATTACGGTAGGCACCGGGGTTGGCGCCGGCGCGGTCGTTGGCGGCGAACTGGTGCACGGGCTTTCGCACCCTGAAATGGGACATATTCTGGTCCGCCGCCATCCGGAGGACAAATTCGAAGGTTTCTGCCCTTATCATGGCGACTGCCTGGAAGGCGTGGCCGCAGGCCCATCGCTTTCGAAACGGTGGGGAGTCCCGGGTGCAGATCTGACGCCGGATCACCCGGCTTGGGAAATGGAAGCATATTATCTCGCGCAAGCGTTGATGAACTACATTCTCATTTTGTCTCCGCAAAAAATCGTTATGGGCGGCGGCGTCATGAAACAGCTGCAGCTGTTCCCGCTGATTCATGCAAAACTGCAGGAGCTGCTGAACGGCTACGTGCAGCTTCCGGCCATCTCCGAACAAATCGCGGACTACATTGTTCCTCCGCAGCTGGGAGACAACGCCGGTTTATGCGGAGCGCTCGCTCTGGCGAAAAAAGCGCTGGCTGCCGGATAAACGAATCGTCCATAAGGACAAGCGCTTTATTTTATTCAATCTTTAACAGGAGGCTGCGAAGCCTCCTTTTTCGCGTTTATGACGTTCGTTTGATCTATCGCTAAATATATTTTTAGTCAAAAAGCCGCTTGTCTGAAGAAATACAAAACACTATAGTTCATATATATTGATTATGAAAACATTATATGGCAAGGAGTGGAAAGTTTGAAAAAGAAATGGATCGTGACGACGGCAGCGGCTGCAATGCTGCTAACAGCAGCTTCAGGCGTTTATGCCGGAGCCAAACTTCAGGAGGTCAAAGCGTATTTGAACAGCAGCATCCAGCTCAAATACAACGGAACGCCCGTTCAGCCTCGGGACGAGAAAGGAAATGCGGTGCTGCCGATTACATACAACGGAACGACGTATCTTCCGGTTCGCGCCGTTGCGGACGTGATGGGAATCGCCGTATCCTATAACCCGGAAACGTACACGGTAGAGCTTGGGGAGAAGTCGGAAGGCGTAGCGATCGCGAAGGGGTTCGAAAGCATGTATTATACGAAGGACCCGGCCCAAACGACTTATCAGGGCAAGGATTACAAGGAAGCGTATTTCGATAATGCCGGCAGCAAACGCAGCAGCAGCTTCATGCTGTTCCCGAAAGGAAAATACCAGAAGCTGTATCTGCAGGTGGCTGCTGTGGGCGAAGACATCGACAACTTTTTCATTGAAGACAGTGAGAAGAAGGTCAAGCTGAAAACCGAAAAGGTCGCCGTAAAAGACGGCTTAAAAACGATCGTCGTCGACATCTCCGGCGTCAACGAACTGTTCATTTACGCGGATGTGGAGAACAAAGGAGCCTTATTCGTTCCTCTGACCACGTCATATTATAAGTAAGGCCATTGCAGGAATCCGATCCGCATGCGCCTTTGATTAGCGAACGCCGTCGTTTTTTTCAAAAAGGATTGACCATTTGCGATGATGTGGTATCATTTGGAATAACAGCATAATAACGGGGAAGCACCTCTCTTGAACTTCAAGGGAGGTGCTTTTTTTGTTGTGCTGATTTCAGAGGGAGGTAAAGCGAGATGCAAACCGTATTTATGAACCGAATGTTGAAGGTAAGCGAACAGGGAGACGGGATGGCCGAAGTATGGATCGATGAGGGAGAAGGCGTTTGGAGGCTTGGCTGGAGGGATCTCGAGAGCGGCGGCCGGGAACGGGAACAGGTGTGGTATGAAGGCGGCTCCTGGAATGAAATGCTGCATATTTACCGCCACGGTTTGGCCGTGAAATTAGGCGAAGGCTTCCGGCCCGTCATTGACGGGATTTTTCACGACGAAGAGGAGCAGAAAGGAAAAAGCCAGGCCGTTCAGAAGCTATACTGCTACAGCGAGCTGAACTACAGTGAGGAGCTTTACAACGAGCTTTGCGCCTGGAGGCGCAAAAAGGCGGCGGCCGAGCGGAAAGCGCCGTATTTTATTGCGACGAACCGGCTGCTGCGGCTGATCAGCACGTTCGTGCCGGCGACGTTGGACGAGCTGCTGCAGCTGCCGGGCGTCGGGGACAACAAGGCGGCGGAATACGGCGGGGAGCTGCTCGAAATTACCGCCGGACAGGAGCGCAGCCACGGTTTCCCGCTGGATTGGGTTCAGGACGAGCTGGACGAAACGACGTACGAGGCTTGGGTATACAAGCAAAAAGAGCAGAAATATAAGCAGGATCTCGACAAATATCGGACGAAGCAGCAACTGCTTCAAGGCATTCGAACCGGAAAAAGACTGGAGCAGATGGAACAGGAAACCGGCCTGACGAGACGCGAGCTTGTGGAAGCGCTGGAACAGCTTGAAAAAGAAGGTTACGACGCGGAAAGCCTGATCGCCGGGGAGCTGCAGGAAATGCCGGAAGCGGAGCAGGAAGAGGTATGGAGGGCGTTCGAGGAGCTGGGCGATACGCTGCTGAAGCCGGTGCTGCACCGGGTGTACGGCCAGGAGGCGGCTGCCGGGCCGCTGATGGAGCTGCGGTATGAACGGCTGCGCCTGATTCGGATCCGTTTCCGCAAGGAA
Organism: Paenibacillus sp. VCA1; assembly: GCF_031583795.1. Classification (NCBI taxonomy): domain Bacteria; kingdom Bacillati; phylum Bacillota; class Bacilli; order Caryophanales; family Paenibacillaceae; genus Paenibacillus; species Paenibacillus sp. VCA1. The sequence goes on from NZ_JAVLSX010000013.1 coordinate 58,450, forward strand.
GCCGAAGGCAGAAGAAATGCGGGATAGGCTGCGCACCCGGGCGGCCGCGCGCAAATCCGAACGTCCGGTAAGGCGGTTGGCATGACGGCGGCCTGCTTAAGCTGCCCCATTCCCCGAAATGACGCTAAACGCAAAAAGGACGAAGATGCTTTACGCCTGCAAACGATGCAGCAGAAAGCGCTTCTTCGTCCTTTCTTTTTTCGGCCGTCCGCCTTTCAAATCCAGTCTTTTTTGCGGAAGATCAGGAGCATGCTGACGGCGAGCACGGCCATGATCCCGATCACGACAAAATATCCGTATGATGTATGCGTTTCAGGCATATTGTCGAAGTTCATGCCATAGATCCCCGTAATGACGGTCAGCGGCATGAATATCGTTGTGATGGCCGTAAAAACGCGCATGATTTCGTTGGCCCGGTTCGCGATACTGGACTGGTAGGCCTCGCGAAGGTTGCCCATCAGGTCGCGGAACGTATCGAAGGTTTCAGAAATTTTGACGGCATTTTCATAAATGTCGCTAAAGTATTTTTGCAGCTGGTCGTCGATCAGGCGCAGGTCTCTTTTATTGAGTGTGTTGATCAGTTCTTTTTGCGGTCCGAGCACCTTTTTCAGCCATAAAATCTCGCTTCGGAGGCCGATGATTTCGTTCAGGTGCGATTTTTTGGTGTGCATCAGGATATCTTCTTCGAGCTTTTCAATTTTGGCTTCGATCCGGTCGCCTACCGTGAAGTAGTTGTCAACGACAAGGTCGATCAGCAAATACAGGAAACGGTCGGGAGTGCTGACTTCCTGTTCCCATAATATCGGCTTCAAAGAGCGCAGTTCGTTAATTTTTTGCTTGGTTACCGTAATGATGAAATGACGGCCTAAAAAGACGTTCAACGCACGCAGGAAAATTTCCTCGTCATCGAAACGGATGGAGTTTACAACGATAAAATAATGGTTTTCGTAAATTTCGATTTTGGGACGTTGTTCCTCTTCGCTCAAGCAGTCCTCCACCGCCAGATCATGCAGGGAAAATAAAGGCTGCAAAAGCGCCAGGTCTTCCACATCCGCATCGATCCAATAGAATCCTGCAGGCGGGGGAGTCAGTGTGGCTTGGATGTCATCAATCGGGGAGAAAACCCCTTCGTTCACCAACCGGATTTTCATATGATTTCACTCCTTCTTCCCTTCATGCAACGCATGCTCAGGGAATGCTTGTTTAGGGCATAGGAAAGAAATCAGCGAACCGGTCGTTTTTTTGGGGAATTTTAGCTGAGGAATCCGTGGTGGACAAAAGCGAAAACTTCCCTGCGCCGGCAAGCTGATTTCGTTTCTATGCGGTTGTGTTCAATTGCATTCAGCGTCGGGCTCGGGTCGCCTTCCATCTCATGTCACCTCTTGTTTTAGGTTCAAACACTTGTCTAGTATAACGCCGGGCCATGGACCTTTCAAGAAAAAATTGACCCTTGCTGGCGTCCGCTTACAGCGTATGACAAAGGCTGGAAAAAGGTGTGGGAAAATGTTGCGGCATCCGCCCGAAAGCTTCTTGACGAAGGATGGGATTATGATTTAAAGTAAGGAACAAAGAACATTAAAACTGAATACAGCGAAATCTTATCAAGAGCAGGTGGAGGGACTAGCCCGATGAAACCCGGCAACCGGCGCGTATGCGCACGGTGCTAATTCTTGCAGGAACGTTGCGCTGCGGCAAGCAGCGGTTTCTGACAGATGAGAGAGGCGTAAAATATAACGAACATGACCTTTCTCTATGCGGAAGGTCATTTTTGTTTTATATGCACCTTGCTCCCCCGTATGATTTTCGCCACCTTCTAAAAGGAGTGTTGAATCATGCCAATTAAAATTCCGGATGCTCTGCCGGCCAAAGAAATTCTGAACGGAGAAAACATCTTCGTCATGGATGACAGCAGAGCGTACCATCAGGACATCCGTCCGCTTCGGATCGCCATCATGAACATCATGCCGACCAAAGAGACGACGGAAACGCAGCTGCTCCGTCTTCTCGGAAACTCCCCCCTGCAGGTGGAAATTACGCTGCTGCACCCGCAATCGCATACGTCGAAAAATACGTCCGTGGAACATTTGGAAGCATTTTATAAGACGTTTGACGAAGTGCGCCACCGCCGTTTCGACGGCATGATCATTACCGGCGCGCCGGTGGAACGCCTGGATTTCGAAGACGTGTTCTATTGGCACGAGCTCGAGGAAATCATGGATTGGTCCAAAACGAACGTCACTTCGACGCTGCATATCTGTTGGGCCTCGCAGGCGGGCTTGTATCATCATTTCGGCGTTCCGAAATGGGATCTGGCCAAAAAATGCTTCGGCGTGTTCCCGCATACGGTCAATCGGCAGAACGTCAAGCTTCTTCGCGGTTTCGACGAAATCTTTTATGTACCTCATTCCCGCCATACGGAGGTGCGCCGGGAAGACATCGACGGCATCGACGAGCTCGAAATTTTGTCCGAGTCCGAGGAAGCGGGCATTTATTTGGTGGCAACCAAAGACGGCAAACAAATTTTCGTGACGGGACATTCCGAATACGACCCTTATTCCCTGAAATGGGAATACGAGCGGGACATCGCCAAGGGCATGGCCATGGACATTCCGAAACATTATTACCCGAATGACGACCCGTCCCAAACGCCGCCGGCGATTTGGCGCGCCCATGCAAACTTATTATTCTCTAATTGGCTGAATTACTATGTATATCAGGAAACGCCTTATGACATCGGAGAGGTCGCCGAAGTCTGGCCGCAGATTTAAACGATGTATCCGGGGATTTTGTTATAAGTTCTGAACTTAAAGAGAGTATGGGGGAAACCGACATGGAGAAAAACAAAGCATTAAACATCGAAAGCCGGTTGGCGCAAATCGGCTCGCAGGAGGATCCGGTCACGGGAGCCGTGAACTTTCCGATTTACCAGGCGACCGCGTTCCGCCATCCGAAGCTTGGGCAAAGCACGGGATTCGATTACGCCCGCACGAAAAGCCCGACGCGCAAAGTTCTGGAGGAAGCGGCCGCTGAACTGGAGTCCGGAGACGCCGCTTTTGCCTGTAGCTCGGGTATGGCTGCTCTGCAAACGATTTTTTCCCTGTTCAAGCAGGGCGACCATTTGATCGTATCGCTTGATTTGTACGGGGGGACTTACCGGCTGCTTGAGAGAATCCTTTCAAAATTCGGCGTAAGCGCGTCTTACATCGACACCAACGATCTGGATGAACTTGAAAAATCGAGAAGGCCGGAGACGAAAGCGGTCTTTATCGAAACGCCGACCAATCCGCTGATGATGATTACCGACATCGAAAAGGTGTCCGCATGGGCCAAACGCCATGAACTGCTGACCATCGTGGACAATACGCTGCTGACGCCGTTTTTCCAGCGTCCGATCGAGCTTGGCGCGGACATCGTCATTCATAGCGCGACCAAATATTTGGGCGGGCACAACGACGTGCTGGCCGGTTTGATCATTACGAAAGGCAACGAGCTGTCGGAAGAAATGTTTTTCCTGCATAACTCGATCGGCGCCGTTCTTGGGGCAAGCGATTCGTACCAGCTGATGAGAGGCATGAAGACGCTGGCGCTGCGGATGGAACGGCACGAAAGCAACGCGATTGCCGTGGCCGAGTTTCTCAAGAAGCATCCGGCGGTGGCCGAAGTGTTCCATCCGGCGTTTCCGGAGCACCCGGGTCATGACATTCAAAAGAAACAATCCAGCGGGAACACGGGCATTTTCTCCTTCAAGGTCAAGGATGCCCGTTACGTGGAGCCGGTTCTCCGCCACATCCGGCTGATCGCGTTTGCCGAAAGCTTGGGCGGCGTGGAATCGCTGATGACTTATCCGGCCGTACAAACCCATGCGGACATTCCGGAGGAAATCCGGAAGGCGGTCGGCGTGGATGACAGGCTGCTGCGCTTCTCCGTCGGCATCGAGCATATCGACGATTTGATCGCCGATCTCGGCGGCGCGTTGGACGCGGCCATTGAGGAAGTCGAAGGGGGAAAACGCCATGAGTGAGCAGCACGACAAAGAGCAAAACAGCCATGAAGCACGGAAGTTCGCGACGAAACTTCTTCATTTCGGCTCCGAAATCGATCGCAACACCGGGGCGTCCAGCGTTCCGATTTACCAGGCGTCGACCTTTCATCACGAGGATGTGTTTAACCCTCCGGTTCACGACTACAGCCGTTCGGGCAATCCGACGCGCCAGGCGCTTGAAGATTATATTGCGCTTTTGGAAGGCGGCGTAAGAGGTTTTGCCTATTCCTCCGGCATGGCCGCCATCTCCAGCACGTTTATGATGCTGTCCGCCGGCGACCATATGATCGTGACCGAGGACGTGTACGGCGGTACATACCGTTTGCTGACCAGCATTTTAAACCGCCTCGGCATCGAAAGCACGTTTGTGGACATGACCGACCTGGAGCAGGTCAAAGCGGCTTTGAAGCCAAACACCAAGGCGGTGTATATGGAAACCCCGTCGAACCCGACGCTGAAAATTACCGACATTGCGGCCGTCACGTCCTGGGCGAAAGAACATGACCTGCTTACGATGCTCGATAACACGTTTATGACGCCGTATTATCAGCGTCCGATCGAGCATGGCGTCGATATCGTGCTGCACAGCGCGACGAAATTTCTGGGCGGGCACAGCGACGTGTTGGCCGGTCTCGCCGTCGCGCGTACGCCTTCCATCGGCAGACAGCTGAAGCAGCTGCAAAACGGGCTCGGAACGGTGCTTGGCGTGCAGGATTCCTGGCTGCTCATGCGGGGGATGAAAACCCTGCAGGCCCGGATGAACCACAGCGAGCAAAGCGCAGCCGTATTAGCCGCATGGCTGAACGGGCGCCCGGACATCGAGAAGGTGTATTATCCGGGGCTGCTGGATCATCCGGGACGGGAAATCCACGAGAAGCAGTCGACAGGATACGGAGCCGTCGTTTCCTTCGACGTCGGTTCGGGCGAACGGGCCAAACAGGTGCTGAACAAAGTCCGGATTCCGCTCGTCGCCGTCAGCTTGGGAGCGGTGGAGAGCATTCTGTCCTACCCGGCGATGATGTCCCATGCGGCGATGCCTCCGGAGGTACGCCACGAACGGGGAATTGCGGACGGACTGCTTCGTTTCTCCGTAGGCCTGGAGGATATCGACGATCTGATTGCCGATTTGGATCAAGCCCTGCAGGGATAACGCAACAATGGAAGACGCCGCCTGACGCGGCGTTTTCTTTTTTGCCATGGTGAGCATCGCCATACCCTTGGGCTGTCGGGCTCTTTTTGTCCATTTCGTGTCCATTTTGTGACGTTAGCCCTGTCAAATCCTTGAAAATCACGGCTTCTGCAAAAAATACGGCCTTACATCCGAGAAAGTGAAGTTTTTCTCAAATGTAAAATGTGATAAGATGATGAAGACGGTTTGATGATATAAGTCCGCTAAAAGCATATATATTTTGCCATATGATAAGGAGGCTTCCGGAGATGAGCACAGTAGATCAGATCCTGGACAAAGCGCTGCGCGGGGAACGCTTGAACCTGGAGGACAGCGTCACCCTGTTTGAAAGCAACGAAGTCGAAAAAATCGGCCACGCCGCCGATATCATGATGAAAAGGAAGCATCCGGAACCGATTACGACGTTTGTGATCGGGCGGAACGTAAACTATACGAACGTGTGCGATACATACTGCACGTTTTGCGCCTTTTACCGCGTACCCGGTCATAAAGAAGGTTACTTGCTTCCCGACGAAGTGATCTTCCAAAAGATCAAAGAAACCGAAGATGTGGGCGGAACCGAAATCCTGATGCAGGGCGGCACGAACCCCGATTTGCCGTTCAGCTATTATACGGATCTGCTTCGCGGCATCAAGCAGCGGTTCCCGAATATTACGATGCACTCGTTCTCCCCGGCGGAAATCCGCAAAATGGTGGAGGTATCCGGGCTTTCGCTCGAAGAAGTCATGCGCGATCTGAAGGCTGCGGGCCTCGATTCCCTGCCCGGCGGCGGAGCCGAAATTTTGGATGACCGCATCCGCAAAAAAATCAGCCGCCATAAAGGCACGTGGCGCGACTGGATGGACGTCATGCAAACGGCTCACAAAATCGGCATGAACACAACCGCCACGATGGTCATCGGCTTTGGCGAAACGATGGAAGAACGCGCCCTTCACATGCTGCGGATTCGCGACGCCCAGGATGAATGCATCGCAAACGGCTATGATTCGAAAGGTTTCCTTGCGTTCATTCCGTTTACGTTCCAGCCGGACAATACGGGCCTGAAGCGGGAGCGCGAAACGCCTGAAGCTTACCTGAAAACGGTGGCGATCGGACGCCTCGTCCTCGACAACGTGCCGAATCTGCAATCCTCTTGGGTGACGATGGGCCCTGAAGTGGGCAAACTGTCGCTCAGCTACGGCTGCAACGATTTCGGCAGCACGATGATGGAAGAAAACGTCGTGTCTTCGGCCGGTGCCGTGCACAAAGTGAACATCGCCTCGATCCTTCAGCTGATCCGTGAAGCGGGCAAAATTCCGGCGCAGCGCAACACCCGCTATGACATTTTGCGCGTGTTCGAAGAAGGAACCGAAATTGAACGCGATTTTGTTATGCAGAACTAATCGGTCTATTATTACGTTAAAATTAGAAATAAATATGGAATGTTGAACGACAAAAATCCTGCTTCGGTACGAAGCGGGATTTTTTTTGCGTTGATGCCAAATGCTGCCCCCTGCGACATTCCCTAAAAAAAGTATTGTATTTTTATGCGTATATTTGTATAGTTTACTTAATTAACGTTAATTAAATGTTGGAGTTGAGGGATCCATGACCAGAAATAAGCTCAAGGAAGCTGCGATGCGTTTGTTCGGGGAGAAAGGATACGACGGCACGGCGCTCTCTGAAATCGCAAAAGAGGTGGGCGTGAAAACGCCGGCGATTTATGCCTTTTACGAAAGCAAGGAAGATTTGTTCATGACGGTTTTTCGCGAGGCGATGGATTCTTACAATACGTTTATTCAGGAGCTGTCCAAAGGGCGGGAGAAGCTGAGCGCACGGGAAAGCATGTACGGGATTTTGTCCAGGCAATACGAATTTTACCGGGAGTGCCCTGACGCGAGTAAATTCGTGCTGCGCTATATGGTATTTCCGCCCGTGTTTCTGAAAGAAACGATAGAGGAGGCCTTTCTCCATTCGGACGAAAGGCTGACGAAACTTGTCGGAACATTGGTCGTGCAGGGCATGGAAGAGGGCGCCATCCGCGATCAGAAGGTGCAGCCTCTGGTAGATTCCTTTTTAAACGTAATGGACGGATTAAGCATCCAATATTTCTACTACACCTCCAAAGAGGTTTACGAACGCAAGCTGAATCATGTTTTTGAAACGTTTTGGAACGGCGTGCGCTCGTAAGCAATGGACAACCTCATCAAGAAGATTTCACAACAAGGGGATGGGTAAAGTGAGTGAAGCGAGTCAAGTAAAAAACAAGGAATCAAACGCGCAAGATTTTGAAAGGGAACCCGTTCCGGCGCATTTGCGCAAAAAATGGTTGTCCATGTCGCTCGTCTGGATCGCGATCGGCATCGACTTGTCGGCGATGTTTTTGGGAGCGGAGCTCGGCAACGGCATGAATCTTTCCGACTCGCTGACGGCCACGGTGATCGGTTCCGTCATTTTGGGATTGATCGGCGCGTTGTGCGCTTTTGTCGGAGCGAAAACGGGACTGTCCACGGCAATGATCAGCCGGTTTTTGTTCGGGAACGTCGGGGCGCGGATCGTATCGATCGTACTCGGTATTTTCTCGCTCGGCTGGTTTGGCGTGCAGGTGGGATTTTTTGCATCCAATATGCATACGGCCTTCGATAAACTCGTCGGTGTGGATCTGCCGCTGGGACTTCTATCGTTTATCGGCGGCCTGCTCATGATGTCGACGGCGATTTGGGGCTACCGTTCCATTGAAAGATTAAGCGTGTGGTCCGTACCGCTGCTTGTCATTTTCATCGGGATCGCCGTTTTCACGGCGTTCAAAACGAAGGGCGCCTCAGCGATTTGGGAGCCGGTCAGCGGCTCGCCGATTCCGATGGGCACCGCGATTTCGCTCGTGATCGGTATCTTTATCGTCGGCACGGTGCTCTCGCCGGATATCGGACGTTGGGCGCGTACGCCGATGCATGCGGTAACGGCGGCGTTTATCGGTTTTTTTGTCGGAAACAGCTTTATGACGATCATCGCGATCTTTTTGTCCCGCCTTATGGACACGGATGATCTGACGAATATTTTCATTGCGCTTGGGCTCGGGCTTCCTGCCATCATCGTGTTGACGCTGGCGCAGTGGACGACGAACACGAACAATTTGTATTCCGCGTCGCTAGGATTTTCCGTCGTCTTTCAACGGGTGCCGAAAAAGCTGATTACCGTCATTGCAGGCATTCTCGCAACTTTGCTTGCCGTTTTCGGCATCTATGACAAGTTTCTGTCGTTCCTGAACGTCATTACGAGTTTCGTGTCGCCGATCGGCGGGCTTTACACCGCGGAATATCTGCTCGTGAACCGCAAAAAGTTTACGTTTGAAGGCATCGAGCGCAATAAAAACTGGATCATACGCTCGCTTGTCGTGTGGGTGCTTGCGACTTTGTTCGCTTATATGACGACGCCGTCGCCGGACGGGTTCGGATGGTTCCAGCTGACGCGCGTTCCGGCGCTGGACGCTTTTATCTTCGCTTTTATCGTCCAGTGGATCATCGGCAAAATTATGAGTAAGAAAGGATAACATCATGGCTAACAACATGGATTTCAACAAGTTGACTGAATTGGATGAACAGGCCGTCCAATATATCGCCGTCGGCGCGGCGGTGCTTGGAACGGGCGGGGGCGGAGATCCCCATATCGGGAAATTGATGGCGATGGAAGCCATCCGCAAATACGGCCCCGTACGTTTGGTAAGACCCGAGGAACTGGAAGACGACAGTTTGGTCGTCCCTCTGTCGATGATCGGCGCTCCGACGGTAATGAACGAAAAAATACCTTCCATCGAGCAGATGACGAGACCGCTGGATTTGATTGAAAAAGAGCTTGGGCGCAAAGTGGACGCGGTCATGCCGATCGAGGTCGGAGGCGGAAACTCGCTTGTCCCCGTCATTGCGGCGGCGGAGCGGGGCATTCCGATTTTGGACGCCGATGCGATGGGACGGGCTTTCCCGGAATCGCAAATGGTGACGTTTTACCTGGACGGCATCGACTGCAGCCCGATCACGATGGCGGACGAACGCGGCAACGGCGTGCTTATGCATGCGATCGACGGCGTTTGGGAGGAACGGATGGCGCGCGCGCTGACGATTCAAATGGGCGGCTCGGCCTCCATCTGCGATTATCCGGTGTCGGGGGCGCAGGTCAAAAAAAGCGCCGTGCCGCACACGCTAACGCTGGCCTATGAAATCGGGAAAACGCTGTTTGAATCCAAAGAGCAGAAGCAAAACCCGATCGAAGCTTTGCTGAAGCAGCTGGGCGGTTACGCGTTGTTCAACGGCAAAGCCGTCGACATCCGCCGCCGGACCGAAGGCGGTTTTACGCGAGGAGAGGCCGTGTTTGAAGGGACCGATGCGGAGAAGGGACGCACGATGCGCCTGTTTTTCCAAAACGAATTCCTGCTTGCGACGGAGGATGGGCGGTCTCTGGCGGTCACGCCGGATCTCATTACGCTGCTCGATCAGGACACCGGGATGCCGATTACTACCGAAAACTTGAAGTATGGCGCCAGAGTGACGGCGGCCGGTTTCCCATGCGACCCGAGATGGCGGACGCCGAAAGGGCTCGAGACGGTCGGGCCGAAATATTTCGGCTATGACGTCCCATATATACCGATTGAAGAGCTTGCAGCAGGGAAAGGAGGAGATCTGTAATGTCCTGGACGCTCATAAGCGACAACGAAGAAATGTACCGCATCGGGATCGATGTCGGCGGGACGAATACGGACGCCGCCCTGCTCGATTCCAAGCTGAACACGATTCATACGGTCAAGGTGCACACGACCCGCGACGTCAACGAAGGCATCGTCGAGTCGATCCGCCGGCTGCTGGCGGAAAGCGGCGTAAATCCGGCACAGGTCGGCTATGCCATGCTGGGAACGACCCACTGCACCAACGCCATCGTCGAACGCAAGCATTTGGGCCACGTCGGGCTGATCCGGATCGGCGCACCGGCAACGACCGCCGTGCCTCCGCTTGCGGATTGGGACGATACGCTGAAGGCCGCCGTCGGCCCTCATGCTTACGTTGCCCGGGGCGGTTACGAATACGACGGCCGTACCATCGTCGAGCTCGATGAAGCCGAAATCAGGGATTATTTGGGCAGAATGAAGGGGGAAGTGCAGGCCGTAGCCGTTTGCGGCGTCTTTTCTCCCGTCAATCCGTCCCAAGAAAAACGGGTCGCGGAACTGGCAAAAGAAGTGCTTGGAGACAAGATGCCGGTGACGTTGTCCCATGAAATCGGAAGCATCGGCATTTTGGAGCGCGAAAACGCATCGCTGCTGAACGGGGCGCTCCTGAACGTTATCGCGGGCGTCGTCCACGGCTTCGAACAGGCGCTGGAAAGCTTCGGAATTCGCGCCGGCGTCTATATCTGCCAAAACGACGGAACGCTTATGCGCAGCGAATACGCGCTTTCGTATCCGATCCTGACGATTGCCTGCGGACCTACCAATTCCATCCGCGGCGCCGCGCACTTATCGGGACTAAACAACGCGCTTGTCGTCGATATCGGCGGCACGACGACGGATATCGGCGTGCTCGCCCAAGGGTTCCCGCGCCAATCTTCGGCGGCGGTCGAAATCGGCGGCGTGCGCACGAACTTCCGCATGCCGGACATTTTGTCGATCGGCATTGGCGGGGGCACGATCGTGCGGGCTGGCAAGGAGGGCGACCGCGTTACGGTCGGACCGGACAGCGTCGGTTACGAGCTGCTGAGACGCGGCCGGATTTTTGGCGGCGATACGCTGACGGCGACGGACGTCGCGGTAAAGCTCGGCCGTTACGAATGGGACGGCGCGCAGACAGAAGGGCTTGAAGAATCAATCTGTCTCAAAGCCGACGGAATCATCACACGCGATATCGAAGACGCCATCGACCGCATGAAAACGAGCGCCGAGCCGGTGGACGTCATTCTCGTCGGGGGCGGAAGCATCCTTGTTCCGGACAAGCTGGAAGGCGTCGCCCGGATCGTCAGACCGGATCATTACGATGCCGCCAACGCGATCGGTGCCGCCCTCGGCGAAGTCAGCGGGGAATCGGAGCGCATCTATTCGCTCGACGAGATGACTTACGACGAAGCCGTCGCGGACGCCAAAAGCCAGGCGATCGAGCAGGCGGTGCTTGCCGGAGCGGACCGTGCCACGGTGCAGATCGTGTTTTCCGAGGATATTCCGATCGCCTACCTGCCGGGCAATGCGCTGCTCGTGAAAGCCAAAGCGGCAGGACGTTTGTAATCCGCGCGTTAACCATTTTTTTGAAAAGGTTTCTTCCTATGGCACTTGCATAGGGAGAGGCCTTTTTTGCCGATTGCTCATCCCCGGAATTTGGCATCCCGAGCAGCAAATTTCGCCCGGTTTTCCAGCGGTTTCATGTCGATTCGGCTTGAGAAATGTTAGCCTGTTTTCCATCGATCCCTCCCGTATATCCCCCCCGCAGAGACATATACTTTGTAAGAAGGATTTTGAAAGGAGTGAACTCCATGGAACTGTTCAGCATCGCAGCCCGAACCTCCGATTCACGGGAAGAGGAGCGTTATATCCGCATGATTACGAAAGCAAACCAGGCTTTACATAAAAAGTACAAAACACTCAGCATCAGCTGTTCGGTCCATGAGGGGACGACCTTCTGGCGGTGCCGCGAAGACGACCCGCGGTTTTTGAAGGGCAATGTTTTGCAGCAGATTTACGGTGCGGCGGCAAGCGCGCTTGCCGAGTATATTTTGCAGGAGAAAGAGCGGGAGCTGTTGAAAAAGATTCTTGATGAGGAGTTCGACTTTCCTGATCCGGAGGAGCATGAGCAAATCCTGAAGCATTGCCGGATGATGATGGAAGGAAAATCGGAGTTCGGCGATTCGAGGCACCGCCGCTCGTCCATGCTTGCGCAAGGCATTCAGCAATGTTTAAGCGAAAGACCGCTGCTTCATGTGGACGGTTTTTTAACCTTCCGTGCCCATAACTACATGAAGGAATTAAAAGAAATCGTGGAATACGCCGTGGATGAGTTTTTGATGGACCGCCAGTACGAAGAATTCGTCGGCATGCTGAAATATTTCGTTTATTTCCAACAGCCGCAGGTTCCGCTCGTCCACCTGATTCACAAAGGCGGGCAGGACGTGCTGCTTTTGGATGAGGACATGAAGCCGCTCGATCACCGGCATGACGAGGGCGTTGTGGTGGAGCGGCTGGACCAGCAGGATTTGCAGATGGAGGACGCCGTGGTGACCACGCTGATTTCCGTATCCCCGGCCAAAATCATCATCCATACCCGGGAGCCGCATATGGCGGTCATCAGAACGCTGTCGCAAATTTTCGAGGACCGGGTGGAAATATGCCGATATTGTCCCGATTGCCACGGTTATTTCCGGGAAACGGGGAAGATCTGACTTGACTGTAAAAAGTCTGGGACTTATAATAACTCACATAATTCGATAAAAGCTTCGACAAAGACATGGACCTAAGAAACGGGCGTTGCAGAGAGAGGAACCGATGGCTGAAATTTCCTCACGATCCGGCTTACGCGTCTACCCCTTTGTAGCTGCGGTCAGGAACGTTTTTCCAAGCGGGAAAAGCAAGTAATGGACCGCCGGGTCATTCCGTTACCATATGCTGATGAAGGATAATGCGGATTTGCGGTAAAGCTGCCGATGACATGCATTATTGAATTTGGGTGGAACCACGGGTACAGACACTCGTCCCTATGTTACAGGGATGGGTGTTTTTTTGTATGCTTTTGGTTGAATTTTGAAGGAGGAATAAAAGATGTCGGTAAGTATCAAACTGCCGGACGGTTCGGTCCGGGAATACGCGGAAGGAAGCACGATTGAGGATGTGGCCGCTTCGATCAGCAGCGGTTTGAAGAAAAACGCGGCTGCAGGCAAAATGGACGGGATCGTGGTGGATTTGTCCACGCCGCTGAAGGACGGCGCAGCGATCGAAATCGTGACGCTTGATTCGCCGGATGGCCTTGAAGTGATGCGTCACAGCACGGCTCACTTGATGGCGCAAGCGACGAAACGCCTTTTCGGGGCCAAAGAAGTGAAGCTTGGCGTCGGACCCGTCATCGAAGGCGGATTTTATTACGATATGGATTTGGAGCATCCGCTCAACCCCGAGGATCTGCAAAAAATCGAAAAAGAAATGGAGCGCATCGTCGGCGAAAACCTGCCGATCGTACGCAAGGAGGTCAGCCGCCAGGAAGCGCTGGACATTTTCGGCGAGCTGGGCGATCCTTACAAGCTGGAACTGATCCATGCGCTGCCTGAAGACAGCATCATCTCGATTTACGAGCAGGGCGAATTTTTCGATCTTTGCCGCGGGCCGCATTTGCCTTCGACCGGCAAAATCAAAGTGTTCAAGCTGATGAACGTGGCCGGGGCATACTGGCGCGGAGACAGCAAAAACAAAATGCTGCAGCGGATTTACGGCACGGCGTTTGCGAAAAAAGCCCAGCTGGACGAGCATCTGCATATGCTGGAGGAAGCGAAAAAACGCGATCACCGCAAGCTCGGCAAAGAGCTCGGCATTTTCACCTTCTCCCAGCTTGTGGGACAAGGCCTGCCGATGTGGCTGCCAAGAGGCGCGAAGCTGCGCCGCACGCTGGAACGTTACATCGTGGATCTGGAAGAAAGCCTCGGCTACCAACACGTATATACGCCGGTCCTCGGCAATGTCGAGCTGTACAAAACGTCCGGCCACTGGGAGCATTACCAGGAGGATATGTTCCCGAAAATGGAACTCGACAACGAAGAGCTTGTGCTTCGTCCGATGAACTGTCCGCACCATATGATGATTTATAAAAGCGAAATGCACAGCTACCGCGATCTGCCGATCCGGATCGCCGAGCTGGGCATGATGCACCGCTACGAAATGTCCGGCGCTTTGACCGGCCTTCACCGCGTGCGCGCGATGACATTAAACGATTCCCATATTTTCTGCCGTCCGGACCAAATCAAAGAAGAGTTCCTGCGCGTCATCCAGCTGATTACGAAGGTATATGATGATTTTGGCATTCATGATTTCCGTTTCCGCTTGTCTTACCGCGATCCGGAAGACACCGAGAAATACTTCCAGAACGACGAGATGTGGGAAATGTCCCAGCGCATGCTGCGCGAGGTCGTCGAGGAAACCGGCATTCCGTTCTTTGAGGCGGAAGGGGAAGCGGCCTTCTACGGACCGAAGCTGGACGTGCAGATCCGCACGGCGCTCGGCAAGGAAGAAACGCTGTCGACCGTACAGCTGGACTTCCTGCTGCCTGAACGCTTTGAGCTGGAATACGTAGGCGATGACGGCCAGAAGCATCGTCCGGTCGTCATTCACCGCGGCATTTTGGGCACGATGGAACGCTTTACGGCCTTCCTGCTCGAAAACTTCGCCGGTTCGCTGCCGCTTTGGCTGTCTCCGGTGCAGGTTAAAGTCATTCCGGTATCGAACGCTTTCGAAGATTACGCGAAGCAGGTCGCCGAGCAGCTGCAGCTGAACGGCATTGCCGTCGACGCCGACCTCCGCAACGAAAAAATGGGCTACAAAATCCGCGAAGGACAGCTGGAAAAAATTCCGTACATGTTCATCGTCGGCGAAAACGAAATGAACGCTGGTTCCGTCTCCATCCGCAAACGCGGGGAAGGCGACCAGGGCGCGAAGCCGCTTGCCGAAGCGGTGACGATGCTGAAAGAGCAAATCGCAAACCGTGTTATATTTTAAATAAAACTGCTCGAAATTGGATAGAAATGTTTGGAATGAAGCGAAAGTAGCGAAGGGGACGGAATCGTTCTGAAGAAGCTGAAAGCTTTTGAAAAAAGCTGCTTCGGACATGCACGTTCCATATTTTGAGCGACATCATCCTCTGCCATGAACTTCGGGTTCAAAAAACATGTATAAACCCCAAATCATCTGGACATCCTCGGAAGTAAAGGGGGAGGATTTCAATGATGAAGGTAAAAACATGGCAGAGGATTTTGTTATGTATTTTTTTAATCGGGCTATTCGCGGATACGCCTAATTTGTATGCCTCGGCATTTTCGATGATGCCGTCCTATACCGAGGACAACAACGGCCCGAACTTGATGATCGCCTCAAAAAACGACTACTATCTTAAACCGTTAAAATATGCTTCCAACCCGGAAATGTTCATGATCGTCGATCTTAACCAGAAGAAGACGGAACAATTTGCCGCCAAGTCCCAGGACGAGTATTTGCCCAAATTCGGGGCAATGGCGCTGCCCGCGGTCACGAAACCGGAAACCAAGGTTCCCGCCAAAAAGCAGGGGGCCATTGCAGTCACGGCTCCGAAGCGGGATCAGGTCATCCATACGCTCAAGGTCATGGCGACAGGATACACTGCCGGTTACGAGTCCACGGGCAAACACCCGTCGCACCCGCAGTACGGGATTACGTATTCCGGCGTGAAGGTCCGCAGGGATAAAAATACGATTTCCACGATTGCGGCCGATCCGCGCGTATTCCCGCTGGGCACCATTTTGTATATTCCGGATTACGGGTACGCGGTCGTTGCCGATGTCGGCTCTGCCATCAAGGGACGAAAAATCGACCTGTATTTCGATACGACCAAGCAGGTATACAAGGAATGGGGCAAAAAAGAGGTCGAGGTTCAAGTGATTAAAGTCGGCAACGGGAAATGCAGCGAGAAGCTGCTGAATACGCTTGTCAAAGCCATTCAAACCTATAAATCCGTTCCGGCTTCGTTGCTGGAAGAAGTCATTTAGACGATTGCCGCTGCATAAATTTCTTGGCATTTCACATACTACGGACTGGGGAACAAAAAACGCCCCCGGCAACTGAGGTTTGCCGTTTACGACAAGCTCAGGGAGGTGAAACGGCCATGAAAAAGCAACAACAACAAGGCAGCTATATGACGCCGAACGAAAAGTTCAAAACGGAATTTGGCGAGGACACTGCCAATACGCCAACGACACAAACGACGGGAACCGCTCGTACCGGCAGCGCAGGCAGTGCAGGTGCAGGCAGCACCGGCAGCTACAAAACGCCAAACGAAAAGTTTGACGAAGAATTCAAACCGACTGACCAAGCTTAAGAACATAACGGTACATCCAGACATCCGCTCGAAAGGGCGGGTGTTTTATTTTGCCAATCTGTTCCAATGGACTCGGTCTCGGGACGGAGGACGATTTCATTCCCGCGCCGCTATCTTCATTACGCCAACCTGTTGTACACTTAGATCAAAGTTACAGAAGCTCGGAGTGACTCCAAGCGGGCAAAGAAGATTATGATAAAAGGAGAACCTGTTATGAAAAAACGATGGTTGGACCGGCTGTTCGGCGGGGTCGTGCTCATTGGGATCGGCGTCATTTTCCTGCTGAACCAGCTGAACGTCATTGATGTCAGTCTCGGTTACGTGATCAGCCATTACTGGCCGGTCATACTAATTGTCCTGGGCGTCAAGGAGCTGCTGAAAGGGCGGAGAGCCTTTTGGGGAGCGGCATTCCTTTTGCTTTTCGGGACCTATTTTCTGGGAAGGAACGAAGGCTGGGATTGGGTAACGCCGGGAAGCTTCTTCAAAATCATCATTCCGGCCATGCTCATTCTCGCAGGACTGTACGTCATCTTCAAGCCGAATGACCGCAAGCCGCCTTCCCGGCCGACCCCGGACCATGATGCGCCGGCATTTACGCCGGAACCGCCTGAACCGGAGGACCTGACCGCAAAATCGACCTTGGACCAGCAGTTCGAGGAAAAGTTCGGGATTCCGTACACGAAGCAGCAGGCTGAGCGCAAGTCGATCCATGCGGATGCGGACTTCGATGACGACGACGATTTCGATCCGGACGACCTGGACGACGATCACGTGAAGGATCGATACAAGCATTACAAAAAAAGATACAAAGAGCAAAAAAAACACCACCAGCAGATGAGACATGAAGCCCGCCACGGCCATGCCGAATGGGACGGACATCACAACGACGGCGGAAAAATCAACCGGTCTTCGTTTATCGGGGATATTCATCTGGGACGCGAATATTTTGAGTTGAAGCCGACGAACCTGTCGCAATTTATCGGGGATACGGTGCTCGATCTGACGAACGCGCATATCCCTTTCGGGGAAACGAAAATCAACATTTCCGCGTTTATCGGCGACATTAAGGTGTACGTACCGGACGATACGGACCTTGGAATCTCCGTCAACACCAGCTCGTTTATCGGGGACATGTCGGTGCTGAATGAATCGCGCAGCGGGTTTATGAGCAATTTTCAGACGAAAACCCCGTTTTATAAGGAAGCCCGCAAAAAAATCCGCATTAATGTCAGCGCGTTTATCGGCGACATTAAAGTGAACAAAGTGGGTTAAGCGCATGCGGAACATAACGAAAAATACGAAATGGGTGCTGCTGTTTTATTTCGTTCTGACCGGCCTCATAATGAGCGCGGTGTTGGTGATCGGGGCGGACAGCGGATACCTGACCGTAAAAGGAACCTGGGTTTGGGTATACACAAGCCTGGGCTTCCTGCTGTTGTCGATCATTATCGGATACATGGCCGGCCAGCGGATTCAGCGCAGGGTCGACATACTCGAGTACAATATGCTGCAGGTGGCCAAAGGCAATTTATCGGTGAGGATCGGGGAATGCGACGACCCGACTTTTGAGCGTTTGTATCATGAGTTTAACAACCTGATGGAAGCGATGGAGAAAAAAATGATGCTGCTGCAGCGGATGGGCGAGCAGGAGGTTGTGGAGAAGGAGCAAGCCGCCGAACGCGCCGTATTGGAGGAACGCCGGCGCATGGCGCGGGATTTGCACGATACGGTCAGCCAGCAGCTGTTCGCGATCCATATGTCCGCCTCCTCGCTTCCAAAAGTGTTGGAGCGCAACGCGGAACAAGGACAGACGGTCATGAATCAGCTGATTTCAATGTCCCAGATGGCGCAAAAGCAGATGCGCGCCCTTATTGCCCAGCTGCGTCCGGTCGAGCTTGAGGGCAAAAACCTGGAGGACGCCCTGGAGGTATGGTTCCCGGATTACTGCCGCCAAAACGGCTTGAAAGGAATGAAGGAAGTCGAGCTGCAGGGCAAGCTGTCCGAAGCGATCGAACACCAGTTGTTTTTGATCATCCAGGAGGCGATGGCGAATATCGTGAAGCATGCCCATGCGCGGCTGGTCAGCATGTCGCTGCGCGAGGAGCAAAGGCAGGTTGTGCTCAGCATCAGCGACGACGGACAGGGTTTTAACGAGGTGCCGCATAAGACGGGATCTTATGGTTTGTCCACGATGCAGGAGCGCGCCGAAAAATTGGGCGGAAAAGTGGAAATCATCAGCCGTCAAGGTTCCGGAACAACGATTCGCGTACATATACCGAAGTTTGTGGATGGGACGGCCGGCGGGAAACAACCGATAGGAGAGGATGAGGAATAATGGCGGATGTCTTGAAAGTGATGATCGTGGATGACCACGAAATGGTGCGGATGGGGCTGAAAACGTATTTGATGCTGGATCCGTCCATCGAGGTCGTGGGCGAGGCCGATAACGGCTCGAAGGTGGTCGATTGGCTGAACAATGCCGCGCCGGAGCAGTTTCCGGACTTGATCCTGATGGATTTGATGATGCCGGTGATGAACGGGGTGGAGACGACCAAGGCGGTTTTGGCCGAATACCCTTCCATGAAAATCGTTATTTTGACCAGTTTTCTGGAGGATGATCTTGTCGTCGATGCCGTGGAGGCCGGTGCGGTCAGCTATGTGCTAAAAACAGTCTCGGCGGATGAACTGATCTATGCCTTGCAGGGCGCCAACCGCGGCATGCCGGTTATGACCGGCGACGTGTCGCAGGCGCTTACCCGGGGGATCCGCCAGCGCACCGTCCAGGGCGATTCTTCGGGCCTGACCGAACGCGAGAAAGAGGTGCTGCTCCTGATCGCCGAAGGCAAAAGCAACAAGGAGATCGCCGAAGAGCTGCATATCAGCATCAAAACCGTCAAAACCCATGTCAGCAACCTGCTGATGAAATGCGAGCTGGAGGACCGGACGCAGCTGGCGATTTACGCGCACCGTAAAGGATGGGTGCAGGGATAATGAAGCTCATCCTTCAGTCTTACTAACATTAGCTCCTCTTCATGGCTAATTCTGTTGGTTAAAAATGATTGTTCGTATGCAAGATTGTATAAAAAATACAGGAAGATAATAAAGGATTGTAGAGTACTTCATTTAGAATATATTGTAATAGATCCAGTATACATTTCCTCATATAAACCTTCTCGTGGATATTCTCAATCTAAGGATGTACCAACAACTGTTCCTTATACAACAACTATTAATGGTTATCAATATTATGGAAATCTGAAACTGATCTCAACTCAGCTGATAAATGGATTATGGTACGGTACTTATGCAGGATGGATAGCAGTTTTGGCTTAATGAGATGAACTAAAAAAGTGGCATCAAATTTACTAAAAAACCAAATTTTCAAACAACAAACCCAGTATCTTAAAAGGTACTGGGTTTGTTGTTTATTTAAAAAGCGAACATTATCAATTTCAGTTGTTTATAGTTAAAAATAATGAAAAAACATCTTATCAATGTCTTTTTGCAGATTATCTTTTTATCTCCGCTTAAATTGTTTTTAATCTGTGGTTAAGGTTTATAGTACATCATATAAACAGTTAAACAATTCCCCAAGGACATTGAGATATAAAAAGGGTGCACAGGAGGCATTATTATGGACGAAAGAAACAGATCGGGTCAACCTGAAGACGAGTTTCAAAACGAAGGCGTGAAACGTCAAGGATCTTCCGAATCGGGTTCTTCATATTATTATTCCTACGGACCGTTCCAGTCGATTGGAAAAGACCGGGCAGAACAGCATGGCGCCGAAAGCCGCAGCAAACAGGAGGACGTCGAAATCACCCCTCCGAACCCGGTTCGGCCGCTCCCTACCTCTAATGCATACCGCTTCTCGTCCGACCCCGGCAATGCCGGCGGATACGGCGGCGGAACGGGTGGGGGCGGCGGCAACTGGCAGTTTAACCAGAAGCCGCCGCAGAAAACATCCGTCAAAACGGTGTTGATTTCGTTCCTGGCCGGCGTTGTCGTAATCTCGGCTCTGATGTTTACGTCGGACCGGATGAACCTGTTTACGCCAAAAGCGGCTTTGTCCGCCGAAGAACAGGCCACCACGCCGGTGACCGCAACACCGGAAACCAGCAACGGCAGCAACCAACCGGCTTCGCTTCCGCTGAACAAGCCGCTTGACGTCTCGGGCGTCGTGGAACAAGCGGGACCTGCGGTCGTTAAAATCGAAACGCTCGTCAAATCGAACAGCCGGAGTTCGCAATCGCAATCGCCGTTTATGAACGATCCGTTTTCGTTCTTCTTTGGCGGAGACAGCGATTATTACGGCAACAACGGCGGTGATTCCGGCTCCGGCCAAAATTCCCAGACTCCGGGCAAATCGCAGCTGGTTCCTTACGGCATCGGCTCCGGATTTATCTATAAAAAAGACGGATACATTTTGACCAATGAGCACGTCGTTGAAAATGCGGATGTCATTCAGGTAACGGTCGAAAATGACACCAAAACGTATGAAGCCAAACTGCTCGGCAAATCCAAAGATCTGGACCTGGCCGTGTTGAAAATCGAGGGCAAAAATAATTTCCCGGTCGTACCTCTCGGCGATTCCAACAGCCTGAAGGTAGGGCAACCGGTTGTAGCCATCGGTAATCCGCAAGGGTTTGACCATACCGTAACGACAGGCGTCCTGAGTGCGCGCGAACGCACCATCGATGCGAGTGATGAAGGAAGCACGGATACGCGTAAATACCAGCATTTGCTGCAAACCGACGCATCCATCAACCCCGGCAACTCCGGCGGTCCGCTTCTTAACCTGAACGGCGAAGTCATCGGCATGAACGTAGCCGTCAGCAAGGATTCGCAAGGCATCGGGTTTGCCATCCCGGCGAGCACGATCAAAAACGTCGTTCAGAAGCTGGAAAACAATCAGGAAATTCCGAAGGATCCGGAACCGTTTATTGGCGTCAAGCTGATAACTTTAACGGATGAAGTCGCCAAGCAAATGGAAACAAACGTAACCCAAGGTGCGGTCGTTGTAGAGGTTACTTTCAAATCTCCGGCATATGAAGCTGATCTGCGCCCATACGACATCATTACCGGCGTCGATAGCACCAACGTTAAAACCCATACGGATATTGTGAATTATATCCAAAAACAAAAGGTTGGCGCGAAAGTAACGCTGCATGTCGTCCGCAACGGTAAAAAAATGGATACGGAGCTCACCATCGGCGACAAAAACAAATACAACATTCCTTCCGACGGCAGCAATCAGTAATCGTCGGAAGGCTTCAATCGGCAGCGGAAGGGAAGGTCCCTTCCGCTGTTGCCGTGCAAGGATGCAAACGCAAAACTTCACTGCTACAATAGAAATAACAACGAACATAGTTAAGAAATAAAGGAGCCATCCGTTTATGCGATCGAAAGTACTGATTATTGACGACGACGAAAAAATCATTTCCATGCTGCGCAGAGGGCTTGCGTTTGAAGGCTATGATATCATAACGGCCAACAACGGGGCCGAAGGTTTAAAAAGCGTTCTCAACAGCGAGCCCGACCTCGTCATTCTGGACGTCATGATGCCCCAGGTCGATGGATTCGAAGTGTGCCGCCGTCTGCGCGAAGGCGGGATCCGTGTGCCTATTCTGATGCTGACCGCAAAAGATGAGATCGAACACCGCGTGAAGGGACTGGATCTCGGCGCCGACGATTATTTGGTCAAACCGTTTGCGCTCGAGGAGCTGCTGGCGCGGGTCCGTGCATTGCTGCGGCGCAAGCCGGGCCAGGAGGAGGCGGAAGACCACCGTTTGACCTTCGAGGATATCGTGCTGGACGTCGATTCCCGGGAGGTGCTGCGCGGCGGGCAACGACTGGAGCTGACGGCCAAGGAATTCGAGCTGCTGCACCTATTTATGCAAAATCCGAAACGCGTGTTGTCCCGCGACCTGATCATGGATAAAATCTGGGGATACGATTACAGCGGCGAATCCAACGTGCTTGAGGTTTATATCGCGATGCTGCGGCAGAAAACCGAGGAGCATGGAGGCAAACGCGTAATCCAGACGATTCGGGGGGCCGGCTACATTCTGAGAGGTGACTCCTAAACATGTCCATACGACTCCGGCTGACAGCCTGGTATACGTGCATCTTGGCCGTAACGCTGATCTTGTTTGGCTCTGCCGTGTATGGGGTGGTTCATTTTTATACTTTTTCTAAAGTGAAGAGCAATCTTGAAGAGCAGAGCAAACAAATTCAGCCTAATCTGGTGTTGTACATTTCCCAAGGCGAATTAAAATTTGATATTGGTGGGTTGTCCGCGACTTCGGGTTTTCAATCTTCCCAGATTTTTGGACAGTTGCATGACTATAATAATAATCGTGACCTGATCACGGAAAATTTGGGGAGGATGAAAAAGACCTTTCCCGTCCCTTCCGCAAAGAATGCTTTTAATGTCGATTCTTTTGAGACCTTCCGATTAAACGGCAATCCTTTCATGGTCTATCAAAAGCCTGTTGTCGTTCAGAATCAGTTAATCGGATTTTTGCAACTCGCCGTTTGGACCGGTCACGAGGAGGAATTGCTAAGTCTTCTCCGTTCCATATTGATCATCAGCGCAACCATCATGGTACTCATGGCAACGACTTTCGGCTTATTCCTGGCACGCAAGTCGATCGCCCCGATCGGGAAAGTCATCGAGGCGGCCGACCAGATTCAAAAAGGCTCGGACCTGAGCGTACGGATCGCTTATGACGGGCCGCAGGACGAGATCGGGCAGCTGATCAATACGGTCAACAACATGCTGGGCCGGATGGAAGGGTTTTATAAAAACCTGGAGGACTCCTATGCCGCGCAGCGCCGTTTCGTTTCGGACGCGTCCCACGAGCTGCGCACGCCGCTTACGACGATTCGCGGCAACGTCGACCTGCTGCAAAGGATGTGGTCAAAGGACGACGGTTCCGAACGCCCGAACCTGGATGAGGCAACGATGCACCAGATGACGCTTGAAGCCGTCAGCGACATCGCGGACGAATCGAAGCGGATGAGCAGGCTGGTGAGCGACATGCTCTCCCTGGCCCGGGCCGATACCGGACGGACCTTCGAGAAGCAGCCGGTGCCGCTTGAAATTCTCGTCGAGGAAGTGGCGCGCCGGGCCAAAATGCTGCCGCGTACAGCCGAATGGATTACCGGAGACTTCTCGATCCTGAATGGCGTTTATGTCAACGGCAACAAGGATTACATGCAGCAAATGCTGTTCATTTTTATCGAAAACGCGTTCAAATACACGCCGGAAGGCCAGGTCGTTTTTGACGCTTTTATCTACAAAAATCAGGTAGGCATCCGGATTTCCGATACCGGAATCGGCATGGACAAGGAGGAAGTGCCGCATATTTTCGAACGCTTCTACCGGGCGGACCAATCCCGCGGCGTGACGGAAGGCATCGGCCTCGGCTTGTCCATCGCCAAATGGATCATCGATGAGCTGGAAGGTTCGGTCGAGGTCGTCACGCGTTTGGGTGAAGGGACTACGTTTGTCATCTGGCTGCCGATCGTCTTTCCGACGCCTTTGGAATAAGGTATAATGAATAGATGTTAGCTGCAACAGCATAAGAAAGCAGGTGAAGCCAGTCATGGAAGTTATTAAAATATCACCGCGCGGATATTGCTACGGGGTGGTGGACGCCATGGTGCTTGCGCGCCAAGCGGCCCAAAACCTGGATCTCCCGCGGCCCATATATATTCTCGGCATGATTGTTCACAACAGCCATGTCACGAACTCTTTCGAAGACGAAGGCATCATTACGCTTGACGGCGCCAATCGTCTGGACATTTTGGATCAGGTGGATAAAGGAACGGTAATCTTCACCGCCCATGGCGTTTCCCCTGAAGTGCGCCGAATCGCCCGGGAAAAAGGTCTGACAACGGTCGATGCGACCTGCCCGGACGTCACCAAGACGCATGACTTGATCCGGGAAAAGGTTGCGGACGGGTACGAAATCATCTACATCGGCAAAAAAGGCCATCCGGAGCCGGAAGGCGCGATCGGGATCGCCCCGGACCATGTGCATCTCATCGAAAAGGAAGAGGAAATCGACGCCCTGAACATTCCTTCCTCCAAAATCGTCATTACGAACCAGACGACGATGAGCCAATGGGACATTAAGCATATCGTCAAAAAACTGCTCGACCTGTATCCTTCGGCCGAAGTGCATAACGAAATATGCCTTGCGACGCAGGTTCGCCAGGAGGCGGTGGCAGAGCAGGCGGGCCAAGCGGACCTCGTTATCGTCGTCGGAGATCCGAGAAGCAACAACTCCAACCGCCTGGCGCAGGTTTCCGAGGAAATCGCCCATGTCAAAGCGTACCGGATTGCGGACATCACCGAGCTGAAACGCGAATGGCTGGAAGGCGTCGCCAAGGTGGCGGTGACCTCGGGAGCATCGACGCCGACGCCGATAACGAAAGAGGTCATCAACTATTTGGAGCAATACGATCCGAACAACGAAGAGACTTGGGAAATCAAGCGGACCGTCAATATGAACAAGCTTCTGCCCCCGGTCAAAACGATCAAATCTTAAAAAAAGATGCAGGAGAGGATTGCCGGCGAGGGTTGGCAGTTCCCTTCAACAAACATTTAACCATAGGAAAGAGCGGTACAAGAGAAATATCTTGTACCGCTTTTTTTTTCATCCATCCGCAGGCGGCAGCCGATATCCGGAAAATGGGAAACGAGAAGAGGCAAGAATGGAGCAAAAGCGATAGCTTAGGTTAAAACGTTAACCGGTGCCGGCGGGCCGCCAACCAACAAGTCATTTTGTTCCCTGGGCTTGACGGACAGAGCAAAATAGTTTATTGTTACTTTATCGATTAAAAGCATAAAAGCTAAAAAGCTAAAACGCGTTTAAGCAAATAGGTGAATGTCATCGCCGATTTGATCGGATTGAAAAGTGTCGGCTTCCATGCTACCGGGAACCCGGTTCCCGGCATTTGATTCGGCATACAGAAACTGATGATAGAGAGGAATGGTAATTTTGATCGTTATTACATCCAATACCACCCCTGAAGAGCAAATTCAGGACATCGTTCGCGTCATTGAAAACAACGGGCTTCAAGCCCATATTTCCAGAGGTTCGGACCGTACGGTGATCGGCCTCGTCGGCAAGGTCGACCCGTCCATCGCAGAGCATTTGCGCCAGATGAAAGGCGTCGAAAACGTGGTGAAAATTTCGAAATCCTACAAGTTGGCCAGCCGGGACTTCCATCCGGAAAATACGGTGATCGATATTAAAGGCGTGAAAATCGGCGGCGATGAGCTGGTCGTTATGGGCGGGCCATGTGCCGTCGAATCCCCGAAGCAGATCGACGAGATCGCGGCGCTCGTCAAGGCGGCCGGGGGCCAGGTGCTGCGCGGCGGCGCGTTTAAACCGCGTACAGGCCCTTACAGCTTCCAAGGCGTCGGCGTCGAGGGACTGATCATGATGGCCGAGGCAGGGCAAAAACACGGCCTGCTGACGATTACCGAGGTCATGACGCCGGAATATGTGGACATTTGCGCGGAATATGCCGATATTTTGCAGGTCGGCACCCGCAACATGCAGAACTTCGACCTGCTGCGCAAACTGGGGACCTGCGGCAAGCCGGTGCTTTTGAAGCGCGGCTTCAGCGCCACCTACGACGAGCTGCTTAACGCCGCCGAATACATTCTCGCCGGAGGAAACCCGAACGTTATGCTGTGCGAACGCGGCATCCGGACGTTCGAAAGCTACACGCGCAACACGCTCGATCTGTCGGCGATCCCCGTGCTGCAGCAGCTCAGCCACCTGCCGGTCATTTCCGATCCGAGCCACGGCACGGGCCGCCGCGAGCTGGTGGAACCGATGTCCAAGGCATCCGTAGCCGCCGGGGCGAACGGACTCATTATCGAGATGCATACCGATCCGGACAACTCGATGACGGGCGACGGCGTGCAATCGCTGTTCCCGGACCAATTCGCCGCGCTGCTCAAGGATCTGGAGAAGCTCGCTCCGCTGGTCGGCCGTACATTCAACACGGAGAAGGCTCCTGCCGAAGCGTTTGCGCAATAACTGTTTATTCATAACCTTTATACATGGCCTGCTCACCGGCTTTTAAGCCGGATGGGCAGGCTGTTTGTGTGCAGCTAACAAGGGCTTAAACCTAAATGGTGTAAGGATACCTAACACATGCTAAAAAAATACCTGACATGGATATTGACGATGTCAGGTTTTGCGTTTTATAATGACGACATAAATAGAAGATGCTGAACGTTCTCGTAGAATATGTGGGTAATTGTTCGGAAAATGGGAGGAAGAGAAGATGTCGGTTGAAAACGTGTTGAAAACAATCAAAGATAATGCAATTGAGTGGGTGGATTTTCGTTTTGTCGATTTGTCCGGTCGTGCGCATCACATTTCTTTGCCTGCCAGAGAAGTGGATGAAGAAACGTTCGTAAACGGGGTTGCGTTTGACGGCTCTTCCATCGCCGGGTTCCGGGGAATCGAAGAATCCGACATGGTTATGATGCCGGATCCGGATGCGACGTTTATCGATCCGTTTACCGCACATCCGACATTAAACATCATGTGCAACATCTACACGCCGGACGGCGAGCGTTATGAACGCGATCCGCGCAGCATTGCGGCGAAAGCGGAAGAATATCTGCAAGCCAGCGGCGTGGGTACAGCGGCATTTTTCGCGCCGGAGTCCGAGTTCTTTATTTTCGACGACGTCCGTTACGAAAGCAGCATGAACAGCTCTTCCTTCTATGTGGATTCCGAAGAAGCCGCATGGAACACGAACCGGAAAGAAGAAGGCGGAAACCTCGGCTTCAAAATCAAAGTAAAAGGCGGATACGTGCCGGTAGCTCCCGTCGATACGCAGCAGGACATCCGCAGCGAAATGTGCCGTTTGCTTGAAGAAGTCGGACTGCGCGTGGAGCGCCATCACCATGAAGTGGCGACCGCCGGCCAGGCCGAAATCAACTTCCGTTTCGATACCTTGAAGAAAACAGCGGATAACCTGCTGGTCTATAAATATATCGTACACAACACGGCCCGCCAATACGGCAAAGTGGCAACCTTCATGCCGAAACCCCTCTTTGGCGACAACGGCAGCGGCATGCATGTGCACCAGTCGATTTTCGACGGCGACACTCCGCTGTTTTATGAAAAAGGCGGGTACGCGAACCTGAGCGAGATGGCTCTCCATTACATTGGCGGCATCCTCTACCATGCGCCTGCGCTGCTTGCTTTGACGAACCCGTCGACCAACTCGTTCAAACGCCTGGTTCCCGGCTACGAAGCTCCTGTGAACCTTGTGTTCTCCAAAGGAAACCGTTCCGCGGCCATCCGCATTCCGGTTGCTGCCGTGACGCCAAAAGGCTGCCGCATCGAGTTCCGCACGCCGGACTCCACGGCGAACCCGTACCTCGCGTTCTCCGCGATGCTGATGGCCGGCCTGGACGGCATCAAGCGCAAAATCAATCCGGTCGAGCTTGGATACGGCCCGATGGACAAAAACATCTACGAGCTTTCCGACGAGCAAAAAGCCGAAATCCGCAGCGTGCCCGGCACGCTGGACGAAGCGCTCGACGCGCTGAAAGCCGACCATGAATTCCTGCTTGGAGGCGATGTATTTACGAAAGATTTCATCGATAACTACATTGAACTGAAACGCAGCGAAGCAAAAGCCGTATCGATCCGTATTCATCCGCATGAATACAGCCTCTACTTTGACTGCTAATCGAAACGCAGACGAAAGGCTGTCCCGCGACGGGGCAGTCTCTTTCGCTTTTCAATTCTTTAAAGCTTTACTTAGGGAAATATGCTAAAGTGGTAGAAGAAAACGATGGCGCCGGGACATGCGCTTGTGCATTTTGGTACTTGATGCGTTCCCGTATACCTGCTATCATTGATTTCAAAAAATTCGAGTACAGAGAGAGGGAGAGTTATCGTGAGCAAGAGAGCATACAATTTCAACGCGGGGCCGGCAGCGCTGCCGCTTGAAGTTTTGACGCGCGCGCAAGCGGAGTTTGTTGATTTTCGGGGAACGGGCATGTCCATTATGGAAATGTCGCACCGGGGCAAAGTATACGAAGAAGTCCATCATGAAGCGGAAAACCGCCTTTTGTCGCTTCTCGGCAATCCTGAAGGCTATAAAGTGCTGTTTTTGCAAGGGGGAGCCAGCACGCAGTTCGCGATGATTCCGATGAACTTTCTGACCGAAGGCAAGACGGCGAGCTACGTCAAAAGCGGCAGCTGGGCGGACAAAGCGATCAAAGAAGCGAAGCTGATCGGCGAAACGCATATCGCGGCCTCTTCGGAAGCAGACAAGTATATGAAAATTCCTGATCTTGCAAGCATCGAAATTCCGGAAAACGCCGCGTACCTGCATGTAACCTCCAACGAAACGATTGAAGGGACGCAGTACCAGCAGTATCCGGATTCGGGGAACGTGCCCCTGATCGCGGATATGTCGAGCGACATTTTGTGCCGCGAATTCGACGCGAACCAGTTCGATTTTATCTATGCGGGCGCCCAGAAAAACTTGGGACCTTCAGGGGTAACGGTCGTGATTGCCCGGGAAGCCATGCTGGCCGATTCTCCAAGCCATATTCCGACGATGCTGCGTTACAGTACGCACGCGAAGAACGACTCTCTCTATAACACGCCTCCATCTTTCTCCGTATATATGGTGAACGAGGTTTTGAAATGGATCGAAGAACAGGGCGGTCTTGCCGGCGTTGAGCAGGCCAACCGCAAGAAAGCCGGGCTTATTTATGATATAATCGATAGCAGCGAAGGCTTCTATCGCGGTCCCGTCGATGCAGGCAGCCGTTCGATCATGAACGTCACGTTCCGCCTGGTATCGGAAGAGCTCGAAAAGCAGTTCATCAAGGAATCGGAGCAAGCGGGATTCGTGGGCCTGAAAGGTCACCGCAGCGTGGGCGGTTTGCGCGCTTCGATTTACAACGCGGTGCCGTATGACAGCTGCAAAGCTCTGGTTGATTTTATGGCCGATTTCCAAAAGCGTCACGGATAAGGCAGCCTGATTCGGACTTTAGCCAGTGAAAAGCCAGCCTTTCGCCTTACAGCGAAGGGCTTTTTCGTTGCTTATGGCGGCGAATGAAAACAGATCGGAACAATACCCGAAGGATGGAGTGACTGACCCATGGCACTGCATATCGTGCTAGTAGAACCCGAAATACCGGCCAACACCGGTAACATTGCAAGAACCTGCGCAGCGACGGGAACCCATTTGCATCTGGTGCGCCCGCTCGGCTTCAGCACGGATGATTCGAAGCTGAAAAGGGCGGGGCTGGATTATTGGTATGCCGTTCAGATCGAATACCATGACTCTTTTGCAGAGGTGCAGGAAAAATATCCGGAAGGCCGTTTTTTCTACACGTCGACGAAAGCGGACAAAAGATATACCGACGTCCAGTTCCGGGACGGAGATTTCCTGGTGTTCGGCAAAGAAACCAAGGGACTGCCGCCGGAGCTGCTGGCCGCAAATTCGGACAGCTGCATCCGCATGCCGATGACCGATAAGGTCCGTTCCCTGAATTTGTCGAATTCGGCGGCGATCATTGTGTACGAAGCGCTGCGCCAGCTGGATTTTCCCGGCATGAAGTAACTTTTTAAAGAAAGAAATAAAAATTATAAGGGTTAGCAGGATTCGACATCCGCACATCGAACTATTAAGAAAGACCCATTTTTTGTGATTGGAAAAGGCATACTGACCGCGAGGAGTACTTTCTAATCATTGAAGAACGTCCATTGACGGATTTTGTCATTCTAAACCGCGTAAATCGACGTTTTTCTTCCTGGTTATCGGAATATGGTTCGACCCCGGCCCGGAACCGATGTCCATAATCTTACAACAAGTTGAATAGTTAATAGGAGAGGTGTAGTTTGTCTATGAAACCTGCTGGTGTAGTTCGCAAAGTTGATCAGCTGGGAAGAATCGTCCTGCCCAAGTCGCTTCGAAAACGGTATCAGATGAATGAAGGGGACCCTGTCGAAATTTTGGTACAGGGAGATCATATTATTTTGGAGCGTTATCGTCCCAAATGCGTATTCTGCGGATCCATGGACGAAGTAAGCGAGTTCAAGGAACGTTATATTTGCGGACAGTGCCAATCCGACATGGCGCAGCTGCAAAGACATGCATAATGGCATGACAGACATCACGAATCATTCGTGATGTTTCTTTTTTGCCAAAAAACGCCCGAAAACGAGAAAAAGGCCTCCTGATTCAGGAAGCCTTTTTGGGGCCATGGATTAAAGGCCTTTGGTCTTATCATCGTTATAAGCCGCGGTTAAGATGCCAGTCAGGAACATAACAAGCACCAGTGTAACAATCCAAAATGTTAATGAGAACGACATGAAGGCCACCTCCCGCTAATCTACCATGCTCTTAAACCATATTATACCCACACTTCGGAAAAAAATAAATGAATTCGTTTTATTTAAAAAATAAAAAGTGGGTCGGAACCGGCCGCAGATTCCCGTCCGACGGATGGTTTACGACCCTTCCGTTCACAATAAGGGAAGAAGATCCGCCGCCATCCAGATTGTAGGCATCGACGATGCCGAGACCGTACATTTTGCTTTGAAGCTCTTGAAGCGTCGCGCCGGAGCCGCCGCTTTCGTTGTAGCCGTCCACGACGATGATCAGCAGCTGATCGTCCTTGTAATTTCCGATGACGGTGCGGGGCGCGCGATTCGGGGATGTTTTCCACTTATCCGGAATCGGCATCGGCTGCCCGTTTTTCAGCAGGACCGGCACAAAGGTAGCCCCGAATTTTGGCTTCAGCCGATCCAACTCCGCTTGGTTCGAAAACTTGCCGCCGATCAGTTTGCCTGCATCATTCAGCCCGACGAAAAACAAATCCTTGAAGCTTGGCTCGAACCCGTTGACATATTTACCGTTCAGCACCGTTGTGCTCAGCGGGTAGCGTTTGCCGCCGGAATCCGCGAAACCGCCGGCGTTGATGCCGGCTACCGCACCGTACCGGTTAACGGCCTGCAGCGTCGTTTCGGCTCCGCCGACCTTGTCGCGGCCCAAAGTCATTTGCATGGCGTTTTGGTCCTTCAGCTTCACCTTCATCGCATAGCCTTGGTAAACGCCGGGATTGACATGGTACAGCTCGATCCGGATGCGGCTGCTTTCCACCCGTTCGAACGGAACGCCAAGCTTGGCGCTGATGCGGCGGTTATAGATCGTTTCAGGCCGCTCCGCCTGGGTTTGCGCCGTTTTGACGATGGCATTCATGGCTGCGGTCGTTTGCTTGTATAAAGCCGAAGTTCTGCGGATCGAGGAGATGGTCGCTTGAACGGTCTGTTCCGCCTTATCAAGGTTTTGCTTGAGCTGCTCGGATTGGGCAGCCAACGTTTTGGCAGGGACGTAGGAGGCAGGCTGAACCTCTACATGTATCGTTTTGAAGCTGAACATCATAAAGATGAACATGCCCAAAAACGGTCCGGTTGCCAAAAGGAAAAAACGGTTGATTTTCTTTTTTTCGACAATCATTTCAGCAAATCCATTTTCCGCTGAAGCTCGTTCAGCTGTTTTTTGACTTCGTTCAGCTGTGTGTACAGCTTATTGCTGTTGTCCGTTTTGTTTGAGGCGTTGTCTTTCGTGAACGTCAACAGCTCGTTAAACGACTGTACCTTGCTTTCCAGCTCTTTGACTTCCCCGGACAATTCCGTAAATTTCGCTTCATAGCTTTGCTTCAGCTCATTCATCTGTTTATGGGTGTCGGCCTGAAGCTGCCGGATCATATCCTGCTTCATATGATTGCTGTATAGATAAGCGCCGGTAATGCCTGCGGCTATAAGCAATATCCAGACGAGCAAAACGAGCATGACGGAAGGGGATTTTCCCCGGCTTGTCCGGTTCTGATAGGCGGAGGAAGGTTCGGTATTCGTTTCCATATCATCACCCCGGTTACAATTGGTTTTTTTGCCAGTCCCCATTCTAACATTACCCTATCAATTTCGCAAAAATGAATCTAAAGTCACAGAAAAGCCTAAAAAGAGATTGCGCCCAATGGAAGCGTTGCGATACAATCTTGATAGATTTATTTGGAGTAAGGGAGAGTCCGTATGCCACTTTAACATTATTTTCCTGAATATACCTCTGACACCATTTTCTACTTTGCACACGTCTTAAAACAAGCATTTAACGCGCTTAGAATTGTCATAAATTAGATGATCAAGCATTCATTCCACTTTATTGATCAGGGGGTTTCAATCGAAATGACGAAGGTTTGGCGGGTCGTGATTATAGACAGTCACCCCACAAGTATGCTGGGAACCAAATTGATTTTGGAAGAAAGGGAAGAACTTAGGGTCACGGGAATGGCTTCGACATGGGATGAAGGACTGATGCTCGTGACCGAGCAAAAGCCGGAACTGGTGCTCTTGGACTACCAAATGCCGGAAGGAACGGCGGAATCGCTGCTGGAGAGAATTAAACACGGCTCGCCGGACAGTCATGTGCTCATTTTGACGGATACCGACGGGATTAAGCTGCTGCATTCGATCGTCAATCTGGGCGGAAGCGGAATTTTGTCGAAACAGGCGTCCGCGGCCCAACTGATGCTGATGATCGACGGACTGCGCGAGGGGCTTGCGATGCTCCCGATGGATTGGCTGAAAAACGGAATCTGGCAGGTGCAGCCGGCGGTTGTCGACGGTGCCCTATACCATTTGACGGAAACGGAAATATTTATCATGGAACGGATCGTGCAAGGGATTACGTATGACAAAATCGCGATGGAAATATCGGTAAGCCGGCGTTCGATCGACAATTATTTGCGCAAAATATACGTGAAGCTAGGCGTCTCCACCCGTGCTCAGGCGATCGAAAAATTTGCCCTGACCACGCGACAAAAAAGTCCTGTTTTCAGCTAGACCGGGATATATATACATGGAGTAAAGAAGATACAACCGGACCGCCGGTGATTGGAACTGGGAGAAGGAGGAGATATCATGCGGTATTCCTTTGCGGAACGGACAAAAGCGATGCTTTCGTCGCCGATCCACTTCATGAGATCGCTGTCTACGCGGGAATCGTTCATTTCTTTTGCCGAGGAACTTCCCGCCGAGGAGCTGTTCCCGATTTCGTCACTGGAGGCTGCCGCGGCAGCCGTCATTTCCAAAAGCCCTGCAGCGCTTCAATACGGCGAGCCGCAGGGCTATTTGCCGCTTCGGGAATGGCTGTGCAAGGATTTTAAGGAGCGCAAGGGGACGGACGTGGATGCGGGACAGATTCTCTTGACGACAGGCAGCCAGCAGGCGATGGATCTTCTTGCCCGCGTATACGTGGAGCCCGGCGACCCGGTGTTGGTCGAGCAGCCGACGGCACCGGGGTTTATGCAAATTCTGAAAATGCAGGGGGCCTCCATCGTGCCGGTCGAAGGGGATGCGGAAGGGATTAGCCCGGAGCGTTTGCAGGAAGAGGTGGATCGGCTGAAGCCGAAGCTTCTGCTCGTGTCGCCGAACTTCACCAATCCGACCGGGGTTTTATGGAGCCTGGCGCGCCGCCGGGAGGTTCTGGACATCTGCAAAACGCGGAACGTGCTCATCGTCGAAGACAATTCGTACGGCGATCTTCATTTTGGGGGCATCGGCGCAAAAGCTTTTTACGGCGAGCACCCTTCCCTGTTTTCGCTGGATGATGCAGGGAAAGGAGGGCAGGTGCTGCATATCGGCTCCTTCAGCAAAACGGTCGTTCCGGCGCTTCGTACCGGCTGGGCGGCAGGAAACAAAAAATTGATCGAGACGATGATCATGGCCAAGCAGCTGGCGGATTGGCAATCCAGCCACTTCAACCAATGCCTCCTCCATTACTTGCTGGAGTCCTCCACCTTTAATATTCACGAGCATATTCAGATGTTGAACCGCGAATACGAAACAAGGCTCAAACTGATGACGGAGCTGCTCAAACGGCCGGCCTGGAAAAACGTCCGCTACGACGTTCCCGGAGGCGGCATGTTCATTTGGGTGAAGCTTCCGGAGGCGTTGGACTGCGTCGCTCTCCTGAAATGTTCGCTGGATAAAGGGGCCGCGTTTCTCCCCGGGACGTTATGTTACCCGAACGGAGGGGGCAGCGAATACATCCGCCTTAATTTTACGCATCCCGGGCGGGATGAGCTGCTACTCGGCATGAATTTGATCGGCGAAGCGATCTCGGAATTTACGGCCCGGAGCTAGCGCTTCCCGGGATGTTCGCCGCGGACGAAGAAGCGGCTTCAAGCACGCCGGCGTATTCTTTGAGGCTTGCGGCTCCGGCGGCGGTGAGCACGTAACGGCCGCGCTTGATCCGGTCGAACCATCCGTAATAATTGTGCTGCAGGATGGCCGCCGTATTGGCGAGGCCGGTAAGGCTGCGCAGCTGCGCCGGAGAAGCGCCTTCCGGCGGGGCTGCCGCAAGAGCCTGGGCCACGCGCAGCGCCTTTTCGCGGTAGGCGGTAACGAGTTTCGCGCGGCTGCTGCCGCCGACGTTGTAATCCCCGCTGCGCTCGTGAAATTCGTAGAGCAGACGCTCCTTCCGTTTTTGCCTGACGGGTTTGGCAGGCTCCTGAACGCCAGGCTCGCACAGCACCTCGACAACCGGCTTTTTCGTTTTGTAAAACGTAATCGTAATAAGACCGAAGCCCAATTTGCGGCACAGCTTCGTAATGTCGCCCCAACGCTGGTTGACGGCGCCGCGCTTGGTTCGGCTGCGTTCGACCGCCAAATAAACCCGGGAGCTCAGCTGCAGACGTTCCATGCCTTGCAGCAGCAAGGCCAGATTAAACGTTTTTTTCATTTCCACGATTAAAGGCTCGGCATCCTCCGGTCGTACCCCGACCAGATCGCAGTGCCGCACCTCTCCCTTGATTTCATAGCCCCGCTGTTCGAAAAAAGCCTTCAGCGGCTCATACAGCTCGGTTTCATGCTGCACGGTCATGATCATTCCCCTTTGCAATGCTTTCCGATTTCCGTTAACAATTCCGCTCCGACACATACATGCTTTCACCAAGCGAATTCGATCGGATTTTTTGATTTCCTATATTATAACATCCGATAAAAGACAAACCTCCTTTCGCGAAAAAATAGGTCAACTAATCCCATCGTTCCGCATAGGTATGTATTACACTTTTCGATCAATGGATGTTTGAATATGCGATGAATGGGATGGAAGTTGACCCTTGACGCTTTGATGAAATTTTGACCACCCATAACGTAGTCATAGGAGGTACTAGCATGGATATTTTCGAACGCGTTGCGGCCTATCGGGCAGAAAGTGATCAACTTGCGTGGAACGGCACCTTTAAAGATTACATCGAGCTGCTCCGTAAAAATCCTTCGGCTGCGGTCACGGCTCATGCACGCGTATATGACATGATCAAGTCGTACGGCGTGGAGGAGGTGGGCGGCTATAAGCGTTATAAATTTTTCGAGCAGGAGATTTTCGGACTGGACCGGTCCATTGAAAAGCTGGTGGAGGAATATTTTCACTCCGCGGCCCGCCGGCTTGATGTCCGCAAACGTATTTTGCTGCTGATGGGTCCGGTGAGCGGCGGCAAATCTACGCTGGTAACTCTCCTGAAACGGGGCTTGGAAAAATATTCGCGAACGGACCAGGGAGCGCTTTACGCGATCGACGGCTGCCCGATGCACGAGGAGCCGCTGCATTTGATTCCGCTTGAGCTGAGGGCTGAGGTGGAGGAGGAGCTTGGCGTGCGCATCGAGGGAAACCTGTGCCCTTCCTGCCAAATGCGGCTGAAGCTGGAGTACGGAGGCGATATCGAAAAAGTGCCCGTCACCCGCGTGATCATCTCCGAGGATTCCCGGGTGGGTATCGGGACGTTCAGCCCTTCGGATCCAAAATCGCAGGATATCGCCGACCTGACCGGCAGCATCGATTTTTCGACGATCACCGAATTCGGCTCGGAATCGGACCCTCGGGCATACCGCTTTGACGGAGAACTGAACAAGGCGAACCGGGGGCTGATGGAGTTCCAGGAGATGCTGAAGTGCGACGAAAAGTTTCTGTGGAATTTGCTTTCCTTGACCCAGGAGGGCAACTTCAAGGCGGGACGTTTCGCGCTCATTTCGGCGGATGAGCTGATTGTCGCGCACACGAACGAAGCCGAATACAGGGCGTTTATTTCCAACAAAAAAAACGAAGCGCTGCAATCGCGGATGATCGTCATGCCGATTCCATACAACCTGAAGGTATCCGAAGAGGAGAAAATCTACAACAAGCTGATCAAGCAAAGCGATATGAAGCATGTGCACATTGCGCCGCATGCGCTGCGGGCCGCCGCGATTTTTTCGATCCTCACCCGCCTGAAGGAAACCAAAAAACACGGCATGGATCTCGTCAAAAAAATGCGGATGTACGACGGCGAAGAGGTCGAAGGCTTCAAGGAAGCCGACCTGAAGGAAATGCAGTCCGAATATTTGGAAGAAGGCATGTCCGGCGTGGATCCGCGGTACGTCATCAACCGCATTTCCAGCGCTTTGATCAAGCAGGATCTTCAGTGCATTAACGCATTGGATATTTTGCGGGCGATCAAAGACGGCCTGGACCAGCATGCTTCCATCACGAAGGAGGAGCGGGAGCGTTACTTGAATTTCATTTCCGTGGCGCGCAAGGAATACGACGAGCTGGCGAAAAAAGAAGTGCAAAAAGCGTTTGTGTACTCCTTTGACGAGTCGGCAAAAACGCTTTTTGAAAATTATCTGGACAATATCGAAGCCTTTTGCAACATGTCCAAAATCCGTGATCCGCTGACCGATGAGGAGATGAACCCGGATGAACGGCTGATGCGCTCGATCGAGGAGCAGATCGGCATTTCGGAAAACGCCAAAAAGGCGTTCAGGGAAGAAATCATGATCCGCATTTCGACTTACTCGCGCAAAGGGAAAAAGTTCGAATACCACAACCATGACCGGCTGCGCGAAGCCATCGAGAAAAAGCTGTTTGCGGACCTGAAAGACATCGTCAAAATTACGACTTCCACCAAAACGCCGGATGCAACCCAACTGAAGCGGATCAACGAAGTCAGCAAACGTTTGATGGATGATCACGGGTACTGCCCGGTATGCGCAAACGAATTGCTTCGATATGTGGGAAGCCTGCTGAACCGGTAAAAAATCCGCAAACCGCCCTCGAAAGAGGGCGGTTTTTTTGCATGTGCATGGCATATTTCGGGATTTTTTTACGGGAGCAGGAAAAAACAAGAAAAAATTTATTTCAAATCTAGTGGATTACGTGTCGATATAGTCTATAATATACAAAGTTAACATATTAATCGGAAAAATTTAGGACCTAAGAAGGAGATGCCTGATCCATGATAAACATTTCCCCAAAAAGGCAGCAGCAGCTGAACTATATCAAGCTAACCGAACAAGACATGGAGATTTTGGCGGAGCACCGTCCCGTTTTCGAGAAGGTGGTTGAAGAGGTGGTTACCCGTTTTTACGCGCATATAGCCACAGAACCGGAATTGATGGAGATCATCGGCAAATTCACCACGATTGAAAGATTGAAGGAAACGCAGAGGGAATATTGGTTGTCGCTGGCTGACGGCAAAATCGACGACGAATATTTGGAGAGAAGGGTCGCAATCGGGCTCGTGCATTCCCGCGTCGGTCTCCCTGTCGAATATTACCTCGGAAGCTACATGACCTATCTGGATATCGCCACGGATCTGCTGCGTCAAGCTGTGCCGGATCAATGGACGAAAGTTATCTTTTCGCTAAGCAAAATGTTCAACCTCGACTCCCAGCTGGTGCTGGAAGCTTACGAGATGAAGGAAAAAGAGAAGCTGAAAGATTTGGCGGACGAAAAAGACCATGTGCTGCAAGCGGTTACCGAAGTCGTGCAGCAGCTTACCGGGATGATTGCGGAGCTTAACGAAAGCGCCGGGCAAATCGCCACAACCGCGCAGGTGACCGCCGATTCCCAGGAGACGGCCCATGCGCTGATGGACGAGCTGCATGAGGACGTGAAGCAAATCGAAAGCATGGGCGCCTTGATCAAAGCGATCTCCGATCAGACCCATCTGCTGGGCCTGAATGCCGCGATCGAAGCGGCGCATGCCGGGGATATGGGCAGAGGTTTCGCGGTCGTTGCGGGCGAGGTTCGGAAGCTGGCCGCCCATTCCAGGGAAGCGCTTGAACAGATTCAGGATAAGGTGGCAGGCATTATGAAGCGGCTGAGCAGCGTTCGGGAGGAAACGGAGAAAACGACGGTTCATGCCAGGGAGCAGGCAAGCAGCTCGCAGGAATTGGCTTCTTTTGTGAGTATGATCGAGAAGCTGACGCAGGATTTGGCGGAAATCCAGAAGCGAAGCTAACCGTCTCCCCTGAACGCTAAATGCGTCTATCTTCCGTACAAGTGCGCCGATAGACGCGTTTTTTATGAAGGGATTGCTTATTCTTCCAATTTCATGCAAAATAGATCGTATATACGCACAAACCTTCTAGTATAATAGAGTACGGCATCATGAGAATGAGGGAAGAAGACATGGTTTAAAACGTGTTTCGGCAATCCGTCGTTTGGGGTGATTGAATTGGCTTCGATTCATGATGTGGCGAAGGAGGCAGGGGTATCGGTAGCAACCGTATCCAAGGTGATCAACCATTACCCCGATGTCAGCGAAAAAACGAGAAAAAAAGTGAAACTTGCGATCGCGCGGCTGCGTTACCGGCCCAACGTCATCGCAAGGGGACTCGTAACCGGGAGATCCTGGACGGTCGGGGTGCTCCTGCATGTGCCGTTTACGAATCCTTACGTATCCATGCTGCTTGAAGGGATGAAAACGGCGCTGGAGCATAGCGGGTATGACCTGATGCGTTTGTCCGCACGGCTCAACGATCCGGACTATTCCTTTATCGATCATTGCCACAGCCGCAATTTGGACGGGATTGTCGTGTTCGGCGTGGAAAAAGACCATCGCAGCATTCAAGAGCTGATCCAAGCGGGCATTCCGACGATGTTCGTGGATACCGATGCTACCGGACTGCGGGCCGGCAACATTACGACGGACAACCGGAACGGCATCCGGATGGCGGTACAGCATTTGTTTGAGCTGGGACATCGCCGGATCGCCTATTTGGCGGGCGTGCCCGGCCAGGACGTCAACGAATTGCGTTTGACCGGGTACCGGGAAGGGCTTGGGGCCTTCTCGCTTGCCTATCGGGAAGATTATGTCGTGGACGGCGATTATTCCTATGACAGCGGCTTTCAGGGGATGAATAGGCTGATGGAGCTGGATGAGCCTCCAACGGCGGTCATCTGCACCTCCGATATGGCGGCCTTCGGCGCGATCCGCGCCATCGAAGCGCGGGGTTTCACCGTTCCCGGCGACATTTCCGTCGTAGGCTTCGATAACATTTTTGAAACGGAGTTGTTCAAGCCGGGGTTGACCACCATCAACCAGAACATCCATGCCATCGGCGTCAAATCGATCGAAGAGCTGATTGCCATGATCAAAGATCCCAAATATCCGCCGCCGATCGTGACGGAGCCGTCGAATCTGGTCATCCGCGAATCGACGGGGATCGCCAAAGTGATCACATGAAGGATAAGAAGGGCATGCTGGGTTAAGCATGCCTTTTTTTGGGCGCGTTTTCATCCGGCAGCGGAATTTAATATAATAAGGGAAACGAATACGCTGCTGTTTTAAGCGGAGGGACAAACTTCATGGATCAAAAAAGAGTGCTGGTTGCGGACGACGAGGAAAGCATCCGCAGCGCGATTACATATGCATTAAAGCGGGAAGGCTTTGAGGTCGCCACCGCGGCCGACGGGGAGGAGGCGCTGCAGAAGGCGGCTTCGTTCCGCCCCGACTTGCTCGTGCTGGACGTCATGATGCCCAAACTGAGCGGTTATGACGTTTGCCGGCGGCTTGCGCACGAGAAGGGGCTGGGCATTCTGCTGCTGACCGTCAAAAACGATATCGTGGATAAGGTGCTTGGACTCGAGCTCGGGGCTGACGACTTCATGAGCAAACCGTTTGACGTCCGCGAGCTGGTAGCCCGCGTCAAATCGATCGTGCGCCGGCTGGACAAAGGAAGCGACGGGGATGTCTACCGCCTGGAAGGCCTGAAGGTCGATACGGTGCGGCGAACGGCGGAAATCGGCGGGAACCCGATGGAATTGACGCCAAAAGAATTCGACTTGCTTGCGCTTCTGGTCTCCCATGCCGGGCGCGTGTACACCCGCGAGGATTTGCTGGATCTCGTATGGGGAATGGAATATTTCGGAGGCACGCGCACCGTGGATATCCATATCCAGCGGCTGCGCAAAAAGCTCGGGGATGCCCATTATCTGCTGCAGACGGTGTATGGGATCGGGTATAAGGCGATGGATAGATAAAATAAGCAACCTCGATCGGTTGAATTGCCGAATCGAGGTTGCTTTTTGCCTTTTTATGTCCCCACCCAGTTTCTCACTTGAGCAAGTCTTTGAGGGTTGGTTCGGTTCTCAGCATGCGCAGGATCACCGTTATGCCTTCCGCCCGCGTAACGTTATCGTTCGGAGCAAAAGCATCCCGGGTTTTGCCTTGAATGATTCCGGCGGCTGCAGCTTCTTCGATCAGCTTGCCGGCCCAATGCTGTGGCGCAACGTCGATGAAAGGACCTCTTTTGCCGGAAACATCTTCTTGAAGGACGATCAATTTGGAGATCATCGCAACCATCTCGGCGCGTGTCATTGGGCGATCCGGGCGGAAGGTTCCGTCAGGATAGCCGCCAATGACGCCTAAGGAAGCGATAATTTCAACAGACTCCCGCGCCCAGGAGGACTGAACATCCCCGAATGTCTTTGTTTCGCCGCCTTGGCGTAAAGCGAACGCTTTGACGAGAAGCGTGCTGAACTCGGCCCGCGTGATTGCGGCATTCGGTCTAAAGGTGCCGTCCTGATATCCTTTCGCGATGCCCAGCTTGGCGGCAAGCCTAATATCGCCCGCAGCCCAATGGGACGCCGCGTCTTTGAAATCCGGAGCGTTCCCGGAAGCCAAAGCTGCTTTTATGAAGGCGGCAAGCCGGTCGAGATCCACGAAGGGATAAAAGGCCGAAGCCTTCTGAACCGGTGGCGTTACGGGATTCGGAACGGCCGGACTCGGATTGCTGTTTCCGCCTCC
Organism: Paenibacillus sp. VCA1; assembly: GCF_031583795.1. Classification (NCBI taxonomy): domain Bacteria; kingdom Bacillati; phylum Bacillota; class Bacilli; order Caryophanales; family Paenibacillaceae; genus Paenibacillus; species Paenibacillus sp. VCA1. The sequence goes on from NZ_JAVLSX010000013.1 coordinate 99,882, forward strand.
TCCGCCCCCGCCTCCGCTTACGTCATTACCGCCGTTATTACCGCTGTTGTTACCGCCGGAGTCTCCGCCATGCCCGGGGATCGAAGTTACCGTCAGGCTAATGTCCACGGATTGGGTTCCGTAGACGGCTGTTAAGACCGTGCTGCCCGGACTCAGCCCCGTGATCGTTCCTCCGGATACGCTGGCCACTTCAGGCTTTTGGACCGTCCAGGACACATAGGGAGTTACGTCGAGTTGGGACTGATCCGAATACGTAGCGGTGATGACCGTGCCGGTGCTTTGACCCGCTTGAACGGTTACGGTTGCGGGATTGGCGCTTAGGCTAGTTAATTGTAATGCTTCCAGGGCCACGTTTTTCGTTGCGGTATTGCTGTCTGATTTTCCATCGTTGACGGTGAAGCTGATGACGCGTTCCGCCGTATTGGGAGTTGAGTTTGTATTGGCGTACGTAACCGAACGCAGGGCATTTTGCCACTGTTCCACGGTCGCCACCGCTCCCGGAGAGGTTAGCTCCAGTACGCCGGTTCTGCCGTCATAACTTCCAGTGATGTCGCCATATACGGCAGTGCTAACGTTGGAAAAAGCCAGCACGTCTTCCGCGGATTGAAAATGGTCGGTAATGGCAACGGTGCCGCTGGCCAACGTTTGGTTATCCGGGTCGGAAACCGTCACCTCAGGGTCGACGGCAACCGGCGTCGCCGTGCCGGACCCGCTGGTCGTAAAGGTGGTTGTGCCGCCGCTTGTGGTCACGATCGGCTTCTGATTCTCCACCGTTATGGTTACATTCTTCGCTGCGGTATTGCTGTTCGCTTTTCCGTCGTTAAGGGTGAAGCTAATCACGCGCGTTGCTTTATTAGGAGTTGAGTTTGTATTGGCGTACGTGACCGAACGCAGGGCATTTTGCCACTGTTCCACGGTCGCCGCCGCTCCCGGAGAGGTTAGCGCCAGTACGCCGGTAGTGGCGTCATAACTTCCAGAGATGTCGCCATATACGGCAGTGCTAACGTTGGAGAAAGCCAGCACGTCTTCCGCGGATTGAAAATGGTCGGTAATGGCAACCGTGCCGCTGGCCAGCGCCGTACCGCCCGCGGCCGTTATTTTTATCTCCGGATCGATGACGACCGATTTCCCGTGCCCGTTATCGCCGGTCGTAAAGTTGGTCTCCCCGCTGCTTGTCGACACAAAAACCGGAGCCTGATTGGCTGGCGTTACAATGATGGTTTTTGTTGTGGCGTCGCTTGTTTTTATTCTGTCATTGATGGAAAAACTGATCGTGCGTACCGATGTATTCGGAGCATTTTTCGAATTGCTGTACGTAACGGAACGCAAGGCGTTCTGCCATTGAGCCACCGTAGCCGTCGCTCCCGCCGATGTCAATGTCAGAACGCCGGTGGAAAGATTATAGCTGGCTATGATGTTGCCGTATTGGGATGTGTTTGTGTCGATGAATGTCAGCATATCATCTCCGGGCTGATAATTGGCCGTGACCGCTACGATCGCGCTTGATAGTGTACTGTTGTCCCGGTCGGATACAGTCAGGCCCGAATCGACGATCACGGGCGTCCGAGTCCCGCCGGCTTCGACCTTGAAGACGGTTGGCCCGTCGCTTGTCGTTAAGACCGGCGTTTGGTCCACCGCCGTTACGGTGACGGTCTTCGTTGCGGAGTCGCTGACGGACGTTCCGTCGTTTACGGAAAAGCTGATCGTGCGCGTCGCAGTATTAGGGGTTATTGCCGTATTGGTATAAGTTACCGAGCGTAAGGCGCTCTGCCACTGAGCCACCGTAGCCGTCGCTCCGGATGACGTCAGTGTTAGAACGCCGGAGCCACTGTCATAACTGGCTTTAATGTTACCGTAAAGAGCTGCGTTGTTGCCTGCAAAGGCCAGGATGTCTTCTCCGGGGTGAGGATTGCCCGTAATGGCAACCGTGGCGCTGCTTAACGTAGTATTGTCCGGGTCGGATAACGTCAGGCCGGTATCAATGATGACGGGCGTCGAGGTCGTATTATCGCCGGCGATGAAGCTGGCCGATCCGCTGCTCGTCTTTAAGACGGGCGCTTGATTCGATGATGCCGCAAAGATAGGGGACGAGCCCCCGTTTCCAAGGCTTGTTTGAATGAATAACGCAAGAATGATGATTAACGGCCACTTTCCCGGCTTTCCTCTCATCTATTATTTCCTCCTTGTATGTATATGCACTTAGTATAATCTATTAAAGTCGAAAAAAAGAGAAAAATATGATCTCGAACGTCTCTTTCGAGTGGACGAACGGTCATTGAAACCCAGCAAAGCACACCAAAAAAATGGAGCGCAAAGGCGGGGCGTTTCATGCCCGGCAGCTTTGCCTCCATTTTTTTATCGGCATCAGGAGTCCATGCTGAAAGTCACCGAATTAGCGATAAGCATGATTCACTTGGGGGGATTACCTATCAAATTACACAAACTTGCGGTGCAGCTTTTTGCCGTCGTACGAAAACATCACTTTTTTGTCCTCGATCACCGTTTCCAGATGCACCGTGCGTCCCCATAGCTGGTAGACGTAAGGCATCGTCCGCTCCATGTATTTCAGGTCCAGTTCGGTTCCTTCGTATTCATGCCGGATGACCATTTCCCCGTTGCGCATATAATCGCCGTCGGATACGACCAGATACGGGTTGCCGCCGTTCACCCTGGAAACGACCAATTGGTCCCGGACGCGCTCCCAAGCCTTGTCGGTGATTTTCCATTCCGGGCCTTTTTTCTCGAACACGTACAAGTCCAAATCCTCGGTCAATTCTTTCGTCAAATAGTTGCGGATAAACGAAGTATCGGAATCGAACTCGCGCACCTCAAATATTTTTTCGCGTCCTTGGCCAGGTTTGCGTCCCATCAGCTCCTGCTCTTCTTTGGTCGGGTGATCCCAGCGCCGTTCGATGTCCTCGAAAATTTTCAGTCCAAGGTAATAAGGATTCAGGCTGTTTCGCGACGGCTGCACGACAGAGGCGTTGAGCTTAGCGAATTCGATCGTTTCCTCGCTTGTCAGGTCCAACTCCCGGATGATGCGTTGATGCCAATAGGAAGCCCAGCCTTCGTTCATGATTTTCGTTTCCATCTGCGGCCAGAAATACAGCATTTCCTCGCGCAGCATGCTCATGATGTCCCGCTGCCAATCCTCGAGCACTTCGGAAAATTCCTGAATAAACCACATCATGTCCTTCTCGGGCTCCGGCGGGAAACGGCGGGGGGCGGACTCGCCTTTTTCTTTCGTTTTGGGATCATCCAGGCTCCACAGATCGTCGTATTCGCCTGTTTTCGGCTCCTGTTTGGCGGCTTCCTTTTGCTCCTTTATTTTATACTCCATGTATTGCTGTTTATCGAAATGCTGCGGTTTGATCAGCTGCGGATCGACATGCTCCTGAATGCTCAGAACGGCGTCGATGAAGTTTTCGACGGCTTCCGTGCCATGTTCCATTTCATAGCGGCTGATCCGTTCGGCCGTGGCCGACATGCTTTCCACCATGTTGCGGTTGGAGGCGGAGAAACGGAAATTGTTTTTGAAAAAATCGCAGTGGGCGAGGACATGCGCGACGATCAGCTTGTTTTGGATCAGGGAGTTGCCGTCGAGCAGAAACGCGTAACACGGGTTGGAGTTGATGACCAGCTCGTAAATTTTGCTGAGCCCGAAGTCATATTGCATTTTCATTTTATGAAACGTTTTTCCGAAGCTCCAGTGCGAGAAACGGGTCGGCATGCCGTAAGCCCCGAACGTATAAATGATATCCGCCGGACAGATTTCGTAACGCATCGGATAATAATCCAGGCCAAAGCCGTCGGCAATTTCCATGATTTCGCGGATGGCGTATTCGAGTTGCTTGATTTCATCGCTCATGAATGAGTAGCTCCTTCCTGTGTCCGGAAGAACGCGCGTAAGCGCCGGGTGGGTTTTGGTATGGCGGGCGGGGCGTATTCGGGATGGGTGCAGCGATCAGCGCCAGAGGTGGTTCTCCCTGAAAAATCCTCCAGTACATTGTATGCGGCGGGTGTGCGATTTAATAATGCCGCGATGGACGATTGAGAGCGTTGAGATTGGTAAAGATTTCGCCGTTGTAAGGGTAACAACTCCGCGCTGAGCATTTGCAGCCATCTGTGTTATAATTCGGGTACACGCATCCCGATTTTCATAAGGAGATCGAAGGAGGTAGATCCAATTGTCGAATCCGGATGAGAAGAAGCTGCACACGTATCAAGATTGGTTGACATGGGACGGGGCATGGGAACTAATCAACGGCAAGGCGTATAACATGTCGCCGGCTCCGACAGCCCTTCACCAGTTTGTTGTAGGGGAGCTTCATTACGCGCTGCGAACGCACTTGCAGAATCAGAGCTGCTATGTTTTTGTCGCTCCGTTCGACGTTTTTTTTAGTGAGAGCGATTCATATGATGTGCCTGATCATGTGACGCAGCCGGATCTGTCGGTGGTCTGCTCCAAGGATCAGATTTCCAAAAACGGCTGCCATGGCGCGCCAACGATGGTTATCGAAGTGTTGTCGCCCTCAACCGCGCTTAAGGATTTCAATGAGAAGTTTAATCTTTATCAAAAATACGGAGTCCAAGAATATTGGATCGTCGATCCAGGCAATCGAACGGTTCATGTGAATGCGCTGCAGGATGGATTATACCAGGTGAGAAACCTATATGCAGAGCAGGATGACGTATGGTCGAATATCTTTAAGGATTTTCAAATATCGCTCAGCAAGCTCTTTAACTTGGAAACCTAATTTAGATAGAGCCGATTTCAACCGGAGTCGGCTTTTTTGTGCCCAAAAATTTAAGCGTGGTTCTCTCTGAAAAATCCTCCAGTACATTGTATGCGGCGGGTGTGCGATTTAATAATGCAAGGCTGCATGGAAGTATCAGGGAGAACGAAGGGAAAGAGAAACAATTTTTGCTCGTATGTTCGTGTAAAGCTAGTGAAGGCGTGACATAGAAGCGGACGCGGAGCTTTTCGTTTCAACGGGCTTGGCCTCCACAAGCAGCTTCTTCCAAATAAACAAGGCAGCAATGACCCAAACCGCGATGGTCACAATCCCGCTTTCTCCGGCGACGTAGGACCACCCCGTGGATTTTTCGAAAAATAGTTGTTCCAGCCAGCTGCGTCCCAAATTGATGATCATATGAATGATCACCGCAGGCCATACACTTTGGCTCCGCCAGCGAACCCAGCCCATGAAAACAGACAGAGGGAAGATCATGACCGAAAACAGCAACATGTTGATCCAGACGTTCCCGTCTTCGTTATAACCGTTCAGGTAAAAAGGATAATGAAAGCATGTCCACACCGCTGCGGTGATGAGGATCGATTTTTTGATGCCGAATGCTTTTGTGAGTCTAGGTTGCAAATACCCGCGCCAACCGATTTCTTCCCCGAAGGAAAAGATAAACATCATGATCAGCATGATCGGTGCCCAGGAGTTCAGCGTGACGTACCAAGCATATTGGGGGACGGTAAAATGGGCGGTGCCTTTGGCGAGAAACTCGGCGGAAGGCAGATTGGCGATGCCCAATGCCCATGCGGCAAGAAAACCAACCGCGATCGGGACGATGGATAACAATGCGGCCGCATACCATTTTAGCCCGCCGATTTTGGCGATGCCGAGCAGCTTCAAGGCCTCTTTTCGCCCAGGCAGCGCAATGAGCAGCAGTATAACGGTAATCATGGGCGCGAGCTGGCTGATGCCAACCAAAGTCGTATTTTTCGACAGATTGGCAAGCAGCGTGAGCAGTAACACAAGGATACTAAAGGCAGCACCAGAGACAGCAAAAGATTTGTTCATAAGGGATTCTTTCCTTTCATGTATGTCGTTGGGCCCATTGTAGAAAACGATTATCAAGAAATTATAAAGACGCTGATTTGGATCGGTAATTATTTCGAATCCCGTTCTCCGGCTTTAGAATTTGAAAAAATTTCAAATATTGGTTGGCGGGCAGCCGTTCGCCCCGTGCTACAATAAAATTGAAAATGCTTCATTTTTAATTTCTTGAGATTTATCTATATAGATTGAATTAAAGTAAGTCACATCTTTGAAACGGATATTCCCTGTGAATCAAGGAACGACAAGTGAAAACTTTAATTCATTCTATCTATTTCTTGAAATGAGGTGGCGCGTCTTGGGCTGGAACGACCGAAAAAAGAAAGCGGCACAGGAAAATCAGCAGCACACAACCGAAGAGAGGCATGAACATTTGTCCACGCGGGAAGGGATGATCGAGTCGGCCGTCGACGAATTCGCCAAAAACGGCGGTTTCGACGATTTGCCCGGCAAAGGAAAACCGATCAAAATCGAGGAAGGGGACATGCTGACGACCATCCTGAAAAACGCCAATGTTCAGCCGCCCTGGATCGAGCTCAGAAAGGAAATCGCCGCGGATTTGAAGCGGGTCACCGAACTGGGCCTGACTGCCGTGGAGGTAGACGCCAAGCTGGAAGAAATCAATCAGAAGATCCGCAAATACAACAGGCTGGTCCCGAATTCCCTTTTGCAAAAAGGGCTCGTATCAAGCGCAAATCTGCAAAAGGCTTATGACAAATGGGTCTAACGCAAACCAATGTTTCGCTAACGAACCGGATGTAGATATAAAAATAACCTTTTCATATGACGAAAAAAAAAAGACGTTGTTTCGGCTGCTTGCAAGCAAACCGACAACGTCTTTTGAATGATGGCCCGGCTGCCCATCCCTTAATTCAGCGCGGCTTCCTGTTTGCGGAAAAACGTCCGCAGCGCTTGGTAAACCTCGCCTTTTTCCTTGATGACGTAATACATGAATTGGTCCAGTTTAATATTGCGGTAAGCCGACATCAAGGTGCTGCTCCGGTTGTACTGGTTGACTTCCCCGTATCCGAACATGTTGCTGACTTTCAGCAGCTCGCCGATCAGGCGCACGCAGCGTTCGTTGTCGGAGGTCAGGTTGTCGCCGTCGGAAAAATGGAACGGATAAATGTTGTACTTGGACGGCGGGTAACGCCTGTCGATGATTTCAAGCGCTTTTTGGTACGCGGACGAGCAGATGGTTCCGCCGCTTTCCCCCCTCGTGAAAAAATCCTCCTCGGAAACTTCCTTTGCTTCCGTATGATGCGCCACAAACACGATATCCACCTTTTCGTACTGCCGCCGCAGAAAACGGGTCATCCAGAAAAAGAAGCTGCGCGCGCAATATTTTTCGAAGGAGCCCATAGAACCTGAAGTGTCCATCATGGCGATGATGACGGCGCTGGAATGGGGCACCACGACTTCCTCCCACGTTTTGTACCGCAGGTCGTCCGGACTGATATGGTGGATGCCCGGCGTGCCGGAAGTGGCATTGCGGCGCAAATTTTCCAGAATGGTTCGTTTTTTGTCGATGTTGGACTGCATCCCTTTTTTGCGAATGTCGTTAAACGTGATGGATTCGGTCACCACATCCTGCTGTTCCTTCGGTTTCATGAATGGAAGCTCCAATTCCTCGAACAGCATATTTTCCAGATCCTCCATGCTGACTTCGGCTTCCACGATATCGTATCCCGGCTGATCTCCCGCCTTTTCGCCCTGGCCGGGCTTTTGCACCGGATCGCGTCCGAGCACATCTCCTACCTGGCTGTCTCCGTCTCCTTGGCCGACATGCTTCTGCTTTTGGAAGTTATAGATAAAACGGTATTCGTCCAGACTCCGGATGGGCACCTTGATGATCTGTTTACCGTCCGACATAATGATGCTTTCTTCCGTAATGAGATCGGGCAGGTTCTGTTTAATCATTTCCTTCACTTTTTCCTGATGCCGGACTTGATCCTGGTATCCTTTGCGGTGCAGCGACCAGTCCTCCTTGGATACGACAAACAGCGAATGATCGTCAGATTGCATTGTTCAGCACCTCCCATACGCGCATACTCGGTTCAACGAATAAGCCGTTATTAATCAAGTATATTCACGCGCAGGGACGATATGTGATGGGACAGAAGCAAATTCGCAAGTTCAAACCATTGCAAAATAATCCATATTCAGGATATTTGCTGATGTTTTCGATCTTTTATGACAAATTTTTCAAATAACTTGTAGTATAATGCAGTTGTCCTATGATTTAGGACGGACAGTTGCACGTTTAGCATGACCAAATACATAGATTTTGAGGGGGTGTGCTCCAGATCATTCACGTGGGCAAGCAGTCCCGTAGGATAAGAAAAGATCGATCCAAGGATGACGAAACGGAGACGGTTGTTGGACAAGCAAAAATGTGATTGATAGGGAGTGTATTAGAGTGAAAAAGATGGCGCCATTATTTATGGCAGGAGTTTTGTTGTTATCCGGCGGTTTGTTTGCGAACGGTTCCGCGACTGCCGCAGATTCATCGACGGGCAATATTGAAGTGTTGTTAAACGCCCAAAAAATTCAGTTTCCGGACGCGAAACCTTATCAGGATGCGCAGGGGAGCGTCATGGTTCCGATCCGCTTCGTTTCCGAAGCGCTGGGGGCCGAGGTGGATTGGGAAAAGGCAAACGGCCAGATGACCGTTTCGGTCCAAAACGAACAACATACCGTCCAAATGACGGTCGGGCAAAAGGTCGCCAAAGTGGACGGGCAGGACAAAACCTATGGCACGAAAATCGAATTGAAGCAAAACCGGACGTTCGTTCCGCTGCGGTTGGTAAGTGAAGGATTAGGCCAGCCGGTGGAGTGGGATAAAATCGGGCGATGGGTGTGGATTGGGAAGAAGGAGGCTCTGACGTTGGAGGAGCTGGGGTTGAAGCCGGTGGATATTGGGCCGTATAAGAAGTATTTTAGTGGGAAGAAATTTTATTACGAGAACGGCCGAGACGGCAAACCCTACGATAAGGTATTAATCTTTAAACGTTCAAACTTGCCTGCGGCGTTTCTGGATGATTTTTATAGCATTGATTACGTGGTAGAACAAGGCGGAGCTGCATATATCAAAGCTAGAACAAAAACCAAGACAGAGACTCCAGGGAATATTTTCTTTTTGACAAAGGATAACAAGCCTCGATCTAGGAACCCAGTCTTTAATAAAACGATTAACAATCAAGACGGAACCAAGACCTTCTTTTTTCCTTTGATCTCTTGGCTTGACGAACTGGATGGGATCAAGAATTATAAGAGCTTAAAAATTAATGATGTACTGTATATAGGTTTTGATCTCGCATCCAAGGACTACATCCCTCTAATGGAAAATTCCTGGAAGTGAGAAGAATGCGAATGAAGAGGCTGTACTTAATTCGTATTGTAGGCTTAAAAGTTTTTTTTAGTTTATTAATTGTCTTAAGCACTTTATATTTTGTTACCCCATCAAAAATAGATGCTTCAAATGAAATTACTCCTCTTAAATATCATAAAGAAAGTAATTTTCGTTACTTTGTTGGGATGTTTTATTATGAAATGTGGCGTAACTCTGCTGGTATTTGGGTCCCAAATAATATTGGACCTAACATGGGTAAATCTGGAGATGCTACGTTTACTTATCGGTTTCAGTTTCCGGGCCGGAAAATAAAAAAAATAGAGAACCCTCAGATCTACATTCGTACTCCAGCCAATGAAGTCTATTTCACTGAATCTCGGGACGACGATTGGTACAAATATGAGCGTTCAATTAGTTTAGGCGGAACTAATAATAAAATTAAACCTATTACGCCAACCGGAGTAGGGACGGATACAGCTACTATTCCCGTTACAGTCAACATGTTACTCGATGCTCCAATCCCTGAGGATATTACTAATCAGGCTGGTGGGAACTTTGATCCTAACGTAAAAGGAGTTCGAATCTACCAACCGATCCTCTTCAAAATCGAACTCGCCACCCAACTCAACGTCAAATATTTCACCACCGACGGGAACCCGCTTAACATTTTTACTCCAAGGATTAACGAAGAAATGACGGTGGGCAAAGATTATTCCTTTACGCCGCCTACGCATCCGGATTATGAATACGTGGGATTTAAAAAATCAACGACCGACGCTGCGCCAAGCGGCAGCATCACGCCGGGGAATCCGTATTCTTTTCAATACGACGGTTCCTTCGAAAAATACACGTTGTATATGTATTACAAAAAGAAGGATGGCACCGACAACGGCTGTCCTCCCGGGCAATCCTGCGAACCTCCGCCGTCGGGACCGAATTGCACCGATCCTGCCCCGGCCCAAACCATAAACGGCCAAACGATGGACCCGAGCGTATCCGCGGTCATTAAGGCCGACAGCAGGGGGAGCGAAAAATTCGACGTTTTGCAGGGGATTCCAACCTCTGAAAGTTTGTACGGGAACGTGAAAGCTAAAGAATACTTATACCAAAATGCCTTCACCCAGATGAAAGGCGTCTGCACCTTCGAGGTGAAGGTGAAAAAGACGTACATCCTGGAATGGGACCCGGGTAAAAAAGTGCCGAACCCCGACGGCAAAGGCACCCATGAAGAGCCCGACCCGCAGCGCGAAACCGAAGAAAGGGAGTACACCTACACGATTCAGCGTCCTTATTCCTTTTGGAAAATCGACAATCTCGAAGTCTATGACATCGACCGGGCGACGCTGACCAACTATGCCTGGGATACGGTGACGATTCAGCCGACCGGCTATCATCCACCGGTATACGCTGCCACCCAGGACGGCAACTACTTCCCGCCGGATCCGCCCGGGACGCTGACCGCTCCCTCCGAAACGAAGTCAGGGGGCAAAACGAAACCAAGCGTACCGAACGAGCAGGGCGCTTTTCAGGGAATGGCGGAGCAAGCCGTGAAAAAGGTGGAGGTACGGAACGATTCCTTGGTTTTTAAAGGTCAGGCGATCATGAACAGCACGCGCACCCAAGAAAACGGCCCGACGCCTAGCCGGATTCCGGAGCCAACCATGATCAGCGACAACGTTTTGTACAGTCCGGGACATGTGATCAGCAAAACGAAAACGAACAAAAGCAGCCAGCCCAGCACCGGCGAAATCTTTTACAACCTGATGGACGGCAGCATCAACGGGGGCTCGAACCGCTCCTTCCCGATCCCGGGCATCAACCCGGTGACGGTGCACACGCCAGTCGTCATTTACGCCTCCACGACGGACGACAAAGCGCATAACCAAAAAACGAATCCGGCCGGCGGCCGCAACGCGACCATTTTGGACCGGCCTTTCACGATTTATATGCCAACGACCGGGCAGCATCTGAACATTCCGGGTTATGGCGACCGGGACTACGCCAAATACGTCCGGGACAAGCAGGTCAAGTTTCCTTTTGACGTATACACGGCCGACAAATCCCGGTTTATCCCGAAAAATACGTGGGTTTCGATTCCGGTGATGCAAACGGCGGCGACGTTCTTTTTGCCGGTATGGGTGGACGAAGGTTTTTACGACATCCAGTTCCGCACCATCGCGGAAAACGCCCCTACCGATTTTACGGCCGAACCGCAGGCCAATCTCAACTTGGCTCACCATGCCGCAACGGATATCGTACCGGTGGACGTGATCGGCAGGTTATACGATTTTCATCTTACCGATATCGCCGATTATAACTGGGAAAAAGTTTTCCGTACCCAAGCCGGCAGCGCCAATCCTACCGGGGTGTCCTACTGGGTCGGCCAAAACGAAATCGACGGCGATCCGCGCGGAAACAAGGCGATCTATACACTGCCCATCCGCCCGGGAAGCCATCCGCTGCAAGGGTACAAAAACGTATCCGTCAAAACGGGGTACCATTTCAAGTTCGATTTCAAAACAAAAGGCAACATGTTCGGACCGCTCGACGGCATCCGGATTACGCCCGCCTTTTATTTTGTCGGAAAAGACGGCAAAGCCGTAAACGCCAAGGGCGATACACGCATCCCGGTGGACCTGTATTACAACGCCGGCAAAAACAACTTCGTTAAAATCGGCTCCGCGCAGGATCAGGTCAAACGGTACGTCATTTTGAACGACCGTCTGCGGAACGTGCCGACCTTGGAGCTGAGCGACACCGCCGCTTACAAATACGGGCATTACGGACAAGCCGGAAATATGGGCAAAAACGAGTACATCCAAAACTACATGCAATCCTTTACGAAACAAAAAACGCCTGTGGGCAGCTACAGCCTGATGATTTTACCGGAACAGCTCCGGACGTTTTTAAGGCTGAAAGAGAACATCCCGGCTTCCGTCGATCCGGAACGCGCCAACGTTTCCGTGCAAAAATGGTACGGGGAATACTCGCTGCCGGCCGAGCCCTTTGTGGTCGAAGCCGGAACAAACGTGGCCGAATATGGACGCACGCACGGCGGGCTGGACAGCAAGTCTCCCATTTTTCTCAAAAACGGTTATATCATCGTGAACTTCAACATCGAGTCGATTCGGCAAGGGGATCTAAACCACCCTTATTTGCAGTATATTCATGCCCCGCTGATGAACCAGTGGCAGCTTGAAGGCTTTAACCGCAGCATTCAAGATGCTTACGGCCATCGCTTTACGTTAAAAGACGGCGATATTCTTTTTTACCATGCGGACAAATCGAGCCGGGACGATTTCAGTTCCCAGGTTCCGCACTAAGCTCGCCGGGAAACCGCGGGCAGATTCGCAGTCCCTTGAAGCGGGCTGCGGGTTTGCCCCGGCTTTTGTGATCTCAACATCATTTTTTGTGACCGTGTCTAACCTCGCCATTGTTTTTGTCGTTTAACCCATAGGGAGAATGTATGGATCCAAAGGAGGCGGACCGTTTGAACCATGAAATCGTTGTTGAAGCCATGCTTGATTTGAAGGATGTCGAGGAGTTGAATCTCTTTTTTACAAGATCGTCAAGGCTGATGCTCGCCGTCATATTTTTCCTGATCGTCATCGGCATCGTCTTATTGATCGACGGGAGCCGGACCGGCATGGAGTTTATGATCGCGGTTCTGTCGGATCTTTTGCTCAGCGTCATTTTATGGTTCGTGTACGGGTGGAGCATCCGCCGGAAATCCGTGAAAGCATTTTTCAGCGATCAGTTGTTAAGGCAGCGCCATACGTTCGTGTTTTCGGAAATGGGGTTTCAATATGCTTCCGATTCGGAATCCGGCAAAGTCCGTTGGAGCGAAATTTATGAGGTGCGCGAATCCCGGAATTTATATTTGATTCTGCTGTCGACGAGCCGTACGTTGATCGTGCCGAAGGATGATTTTGCGACGGAGCGGGACCGGACCCGATTCAGGGGCATCGTGGAGTCCAACGTCAAAGCCAGCCGCTTTCATTGGCGCAGGGAACGCTAAGCGGTAAAAGTTAAAGCGGTTTAACGAGCGGTCGCATGCATTTCTGACAGCACTCCGTAAAGGTTTTTCACAAGAATGCAGCCCCGGACCAAAGATTCGAGAGCATAATCCGTAAAAAGACACCGGAACATACGAACGAATACTTGATCAAAGTCGTACATACAATAGGGTGGTGTGAAAATCGCGTAAATATAAGAAAAATCAAGATTTCAACCCGTTTTAGAATGGCAACCGACAACAAAACCAACATAAACGATGCAACTTGTACGTACCATTTTTGCCGGAACGCTGGTATAATATCCATAAAAAATTAAAGGAACCGTTCCGGCCTCACCGCATCACATGCCTTGTTAAGAGAAAGGTGGTTGTCCATTGGGAAAAAAACGGAATCATCTGCTGTTCCAGTTTCTGGCCTCCTATGTTCTAGTTCTCTTATTCCCTGTCTTAATCATCCTCGTTTATTATTATCCGCATTCGACCGCCGTCGTGAAGCAGCAGGATATGGATTGGAACACGCATATTACGGAACAATTCACGACGTCGATGGATACCTTCATGAGATATGTTTATCATCTGCCATCCGAGCTGGTGCAGAACCGCGAAATCAAAATGTACGACAACAGCGACTACGGGCGGGTCGTGATCGCAAACGAAATGCGCAAATACAACGCCACGGACGGGTTTATCGATAATACGCTGCTTTACATCGAAAGCACGGGATATTTGTTCGCAAAAACGGGAAGCGCTTACAAGGTAGAAGACTTCAGCAAGCCGGGCATCGGCTACTTCTACGAAAATTGGCCGCACCGGGAAATGTTCGAAACATTGAGCCGCTTGAAGGCTCCCATCGTCCGACCGGTCGAAAACGTCATCATCCCGGGAAGCAACCGCGTCCGCATGTTAACCTTCGCCCTGCCGTTGCCGATCGGAGGATACGATCCGCCGGGCGCGCTGCTGATCATGGTGCGCGAAGACACGATTATACGCATGATGAATTCCCTTTCCGAAAAGTATACGGGCCAATTTTTTATCTTCGACGGGCAGGGCCGTCAGCTGCTTGCATCACAGGAAACCGATTACGGCGCATCGGACGAGTTCCGCCGCATCGTATCGGGCTTGAAGGAAGGAACGGAAGGAGCGGAAGGAACGGAAGGAGCGGGCATCCACCGGTTAAACGGCAAATCGTATATCGTGTCGCACACGATGTCGGGCACCAACGGATGGCAATATGTCAGCATGCTGCCGGTGACGGATACGCTGCAGGGCATTCAAACGATTCAGCGCAACACGGTGCTTCTGATCGGGCTGATGCTGCTGCTTGAACTGCTGGTCATTTACGTTTCCATCCGCAAAAACTATCACCCGATCAAACGGCTTGTCGATTTGGCCGTCAACATCTTCGAACCGGCCGAAGCGAAGCCGCTGAACGAAATCGAAACCATCCGGTACGCGCTCGGCGAGCTCGCCAACGTCAACCATACGCTGGATGCCAAGGTAAAGCAGACGATTCCGATTATGCGGGAAAATTTGCTGTTTGAGCTGGTCAGCGGCAAGGCCCTTGCTTGGGAAACATTCCGCCTCGAAGCGGAATCGTACGGCATCGCGTTCCCCTACCCGTCCTTGGCCGTCGCGGTTTTGTCCATAGAAGCAAAATGCGGTGGCGGAAGGAACGGAGGCCGGCGGGCAGACGTTCTCCCATGCTGTCGACGTGCTCCGAAGTATCGAAGAGCGGCCGACGGAAGGGCTTCAATGTCATTTTTTCAAAAGCATTTACAATCAAGAAATGATCTGGATCGGCTCTTTTGCGCCCGGGTTCGCTATCAAGGATTATCTTGAAGGCGTCAAGCGGGAGCTGGAGGCGGAAACCGGGGGACGCGTGTTTATCGGTGCGGGTCTATCGGGCGAACCCCAATCGCCGGAAGCCGTTCATTTATCGTATTTGCAGGCGGTTCGCGCATCCGAGCATTTGCGCCTCCGCCGCGAGTGCCGGGTGTTGTTTTTCGGCGACATGGAGGCTCCGAAGGCGGCGATGGCGTCATTTTACGCCGAACTGCTGCAATCGCTGGAGCTGTCGATCTTAAAAAACGAAGCCGCTTCCGTCAAATCCGTGGTGGAACGGATCATCGCCAATATGAGCACCGAAGGGACGCCGCCGCATATCGTTCGAAGCGTCTATTTGAACGCGGTCAGCGTCATCCTGAACGGTTTGCACCGGTTCAGCCATGACGACGCCAGCCTGCTCCGGCTGACGGATGCGGCATTCCGGCACCGTTACACGATCGAGCAGATGGCCGGCATCGTCAGGGACAGCTCCAGCAAGCTGTGCGATATCATCCAAAGCACGCTGCCGCCTTCCCGAAACGTCTCCCGGGACGAAATCGTCGGTTTCATTGAACGGAGAGGGATGGAGCCGGATTTTTCGCTGCAGCGGATCGCGGATTATTTTCGGATGTCGCCGTCGAACTTCAGCCATTATTTCAAGAAAACCTTCGGCCAGAACTTCAAGGAATACATCGATTTGCAGCGGATCCAAAAATCCGCGCAGCTGCTTCGCGAGACGAGTCAGACGCTGGACGAAATATCCCGCCAGGCGGGATTCACCAATACGTCCAGTTTTATCCGCTCTTTCAAAAAAATCGTCGGCACGACGCCAGGACAATACCGGGAGACGCATAAAGCGGTGTAACCAAGCGCATCAAGCGCAGCGGCCGACGAATTAAAGGGTCGATTCAGGGCTCAAACCTGCCTCTGAATTCGGCCTTTTTGCTTTGGTAGACCTCACCGCCCCAAGTCCTTCTTTATACGGCGGGTAATCCCGCGTCCTTTATTTCCATGGCGTTTTTTTGAACATATTCAATAATTGAAATGAGGGAAAATGCCGAGCCGTCGCCCGTTTCCGGCAGCGAAAATCAAGCGCTTTCAAAAAATGCATATAGCTTGAAAACTGGTCGTTTACGGCCCGTCGCCTTTGCCGTTAAAGTTTGGAGCAGCGGACGAAAGCACCGCAGACATCCCGTCCGGATGACGGAAAATACGAGTTGAGGGGGTACAACCATGCGATTTGGAATGCGGAAAAAAGTAATCGTTTTCACCTCGGTTATCATGATTGCGGCTGCCGTGACGACGGCTTGCGGAAGTTCGGGAGGAGACGGGGGCAGCGAGGGAGGCGCATCAACCGATCCCGCCGGAAGCGGCAAGAAGGTGAAGCTGACGGCCATCATGACGAAACATGCTTTAACGAAACCGCTGGCGGAGATGGAATGGCTGCAGAAGGTGGAGGAAAAAGCCGGCGTCGATATCGAATGGCAGGAAATAACGGCGGATTGGGGGCAAAAGAAAGGAACGATGCTCGCGAGCGGGGACGTGCCCGATTTGTTTATCGGACCAAACGTCATCACGGACGCCGATTTCGCCCAGTTCCAGGGATTGTTCCAGGACTTGTCCGGCATGCTGGATCAGGCGCCCAACGTGCAAAAAATGTTCGAGGAAAAGCCGGATACGAAGCGCATCGCGACGCAGCCGGACGGCAAAATTTACGGTCTGCCGAAGTATCAGCGGTTTTGGCCAAGCTCCGCGTCTCGCCTCTACATTAATCAAAAATGGCTCGACAATCTCGGTCTGAAGGTTCCGACCACTTGGGATGAGCTGTACGACGTGCTTGTCGCGTTCAAGGAGAAGGACGCCAACGGCAATGGCGACCCGAACGACGAAATTCCGATGGATTGGCCGGGAGGCATCGGCGGATATTTCAACGCGGCATATTTGCTCGGCGGCACCGGCATGACGCTGACCGACGGCAGCCCGCAAGGTTACTTCGTCGAAGACGGCAAGGTCAAAAACTTCCTGACCGACGATCGTTACAAAGAGCTTGTCATGTTTCTGAACAAGCTTTATAAAGCCGGCCTCATCAATCCGGAAGTGTTCACGCATGATTACACGAAATATCAATCGGTCGCCCGCGGAGACGGAGATACCGCGAAGGTTGGCTTTACGCTGGGTTGGGTGGCATCGGACCGGTTCGGCGAAAAGCTTGCGCCGCAGTATACGTCGATAACGCCGCCGAAAGCGGCGCCGGGCAGCGAGATTTCGTGGAGTTATGATTACAATTCGTTGAACTACGGCGTCAATCATATCGTCATGTCGGCCAAATCGAAAAACAAGGAAGCGGCCATGCGGTTCATCAACGAATTGTATGCGCCGGAGGTCGGCATGCAGGTGTTGTTCGGTTCGCTTGGTCCGAACATCAAGGATAACGGGGACGGCTCCTACGCCGTATTGCCGCCGGCCGATCCGAACATGGACCCGGGCACGTGGAAGTGGACGTCCAGCATGGCCGACAACGGCGCCTTCTATATTCCGGATTCGCTGAAGCTGACGCTCGGCAAGGATATGCAGGAGGTCATCGAGCAGTCCAAGCCGATCGAAGCGATCCATATCGACGTGGACAACGACGTGCTGCCAAGTACGTTCATGAAATATTCGACGGCGGACAACAACACGATGGCGTTAAACAATACGAACGTCATGAATCTCGCCAACACCAGCTTTGCGAAATGGGTCACGAAAGGCGGCGTCGAAGCCGAGTGGGACACCTACGTGAAGGAGAGCGAAAAAGCCGGACTGAAGCAAAACGTTGAAATTATGCAAAAGTATTATGACGAATACAAGAAAAACCAATAAACGTCTGAGCGGGGAGAACCTTCGTGCATCCGACTACTTATTCGCGGCGGCACGGAGGTTCCCGGAAGAAGAAAGGGGATGCTCCGATGCGCAACCGGGGAGGGCTTCAGCTGCTCAAGCGCGACTACCAATTGTGGATCATGATTTTGCCGGCCATTGCCGTGGTTCTGGTCTTTAACTATATTCCGATGTACGGCATTCAGCTGGCGTTCCGCGACTACGATTTTTCGAAAGGGCTTACCGGCGGCGAATGGCGGGGATTGTACTACTTCAAGCAATTTATTGACAGCTACCTGTTCGTCGATTTGATGAAAAACACGTTTTTCATCAGCCTCGCGACGATCGTGATCGGGTTTCCCGCGCCGATTATTCTAGCGCTGATCTTGAACCAAATCCGCCGCAAGCGGCTGAAAAACGTCATGCAAACCGTCGTGTACCTGCCTCATTTTATTTCGATCATCGTTCTGGTCGGCATGATGAACGTGCTGCTGTCGCCGGAAACCGGCGTCGTCGGCCATATGATGAAGGCGATGGGGCTTGGGCATATCAATCTGATCGCCTCGACCAATACGTTTATTCCGATGTACGTGCTGTCGGATATTTGGCAGCATTGCGGCTGGAACAGCATCATCTATTTGGCGGCCTTATCCACCGTCGATCCGCAGCTTTACGACTCGGCCAAAATGGATGGCGCCAGCCGCTGGCAGATGATCCGTTACGTGGATCTTCCGGCGCTTGTCCCGACGATCGTCATTTTGTTCATTCTCAGCATGGGCAACATTTTGGGCACCGGTTTCGAGAAGACGTTTTTGATGCAAAATTCGCTTAACCTGCCCGTCTCGGAAGTGATCTCCACCTACGTGTACAAAATCGGGATCATGTCCAATCAGTTCAGTTACGCTTCGGCCATCGGGCTGTTTAATACGGTCATTAACTTTGTATTCCTGTTCGGCGTGAACGCCGTCTCGAAAAAAGTGTCCAATACGAGTTTGTATTAATCAAGGATTCGACCGGAAGGAAGGAGGTTCCAGGATGGCGCTTAAAAACATGGACGGCAAGGAGCTTGCTTTCAGGATTGCCCTTTTCGCGGTGTGCGCGCTGATTTTTCTGGCCATCGTTTATCCGCTTTATTTTATCGTCATCGCATCGTTCAGCGATTCCACGCTGGTGGCGAACGGCAAGGTGCTGCTGTTCCCGAAAGGCGTGAGCTTGTTCGGATACAAGGAAATTTTTCAGGACAGCCGCATTTGGATCGGGTACCGCAACACGGTGTTTTATACGCTGTTCGGCACGCTCGTCAACATGCTTTTCACGATACCGGCCGCCTACGTGTTGTCGCGGAAGGAATTCAAGGCGAGGCGGGTGATCATGTTTTTGTTCGTCGTGACGATGTTTTTTAACGGCGGACTGATCCCGACGTATCTACTGATGAAAGATTTGCACATCACGAACACGTTTTGGGTTTTTATTTTGCCGTTTTGCGTCAATATCTTTTATCTGATCATCGCCCGGACGTTTTTCGAAAGCTCCTTGCCGCCGGAGCTGTACGAAGCCGCGGTCATGGACGGCTGCACGCATTTCATGTATTTCGTGAAGGTGGCGCTGCCGCTTTCGAAAGCGATGATTTCGGTCATTGCGCTGTATTATCTCGTCGGGCATTGGAACGATTTTTTTACCGCGCTCGTCTACATCCGGGACAATAATCTGCAGCCGCTTCAGATCGTACTAAGGGACATCCTGCTGTCCAACCAGGCGTTCCAGAACGGCGCCGGAACGGGCGGCGCGGCGGGCGGTTATGCGCAGCGTTACGCGGACCAGATCAAATACGGCGTCATTATCGTCTCGTCGCTGCCGATCCTCGTGTTATACCCGTTCCTGCAAAAATATTTCGAAAAAGGCGTCATGATCGGCTCGGTCAAAGGCTGAGCTTCATATTGCTTCGATCAGCGGTTTTGCTCATGGACGATGGCGGCAAGGTTTTTTTCGATCTCGCTGACGTCCTGCATAATGTTGCTGAGAACGTGAACGGAGCAGCCGGAATCGATAAAACGAAGCAATATCGAAGCGAATCCCGGAATCCCGCCGCTATGGGCGACGAGCTTGCCGAACGGAGTGTCTTGAATGATCCAGCCGTAACCGTATGCAAAGTCGTGTTCTCCCTTGAATGGAGTATACATTTGCTCCATGTACGATTTCTCAAGCAGCTGATCGGTCCGAAGCGCCTGATCCCAGCGATGCAAATCCTCCACCGTGGACAAAATTCCACCGGCCGAATACGCATTCGATGGGTCAAAATAAGGCGCGTTGATGAGGCTGCCGTCATGGTCGAGATGATATCCCGACGCTCGCAATTCTACAAGGGGCATCGGATGATCCACTCGGGAATGTTCCATGCCGGCCGGTTCGAAAATATGCGCCGTTACATATTCCTCGTACGTTTGGCCGGTAACCTGCTCCAAGATGGAGCCCAGCAGCACGTATCCGGAATTGGAGTATTTATATTTTTCCCCCGGGCTGAACTCGAGCTCCCTTTGCGAAAAACGTTCCATCAGCTGCAAAGGCGTGCTTGGCCTCACGGCCCATTCGAGCATTTGGGGATCGTCCGTGAAGTTGGGGATGCCGGAAGTATGGGTCAGCAGGTGATGGATGGTTATTTTTTCGCCGTCTTTTTGGTCCGGAAAATATGGGGAAACGGCATCGTCAAGACGCAGTGAACCGCTTTGTAGCAGCTGCAGGACGGCAACCGCGGTAAAGGTTTTTGTAATGGAACCGACGCGGAATTTGGTTTGGGGCGTATTGTCTACAGACAGTTCCATATTTGCTTTTCCGAATCCGCCTGAAAATAAAATATCGCCATGTTGGGATACCAGTACGGATCCGCAGAATTTGTTTTCTTTCGCCAGAGGCTCCAAGTATGTACGGATTTGATCGGAAACGGCGTTTGGCAAGTTCATCTCTCCCTTTTTAAAACCGTAGTCTCTTTATCATAGAAGTGAAAATATGTATGCGCAACCATCTTTTCGGCAGGGATAAAGGGTGGGGATTTACTCCATATAGATTCGAAACCATCAATCCGCAGCACCTACAAAAGTCAAAAAAGTTGCCCGCGTTCCGTTTGTTTTACGGAGGGGCAACTTTTTTTCGTTACATCTGTTTGCCGGAGGTACGCATAGACAGCGGCATCTGCTGCCTGCGTTCTACAATGTAAACGGCCAATGCGACCAAAAACGCGAAACCGACGATGACGGCGCCGACCCACGGCAAAGAGGTCAACCCCATTTGATCGATGACCCATCCGCCGCTAAAGGCGCCGAACGCGTTCCCAAGATTGCCTGCCGAATGGTTGGAGGTAGAAGCTAACGCCGGGGCTTCCTGCGCCAGATTCATGATTTTGACCTGAATGCCCGGCATGACGGCAAACGCTCCGGCTCCCCAGAGGAAGATGGTGATGACGGCGCCCGTCGGGCTGTGGACCGTAAACGTAAAGACGGTGAGCAGCACGCATATGCCGGCGAAAATGCCGAATACCGCAGGCATGAGCTTCCAATCGGCCAATTTGCCGCCGACGATGTTTCCGACGGTTACGCCGATGCCGAACAGGACGAGAATCCAGGTTACGCTCCGCTCATGATATCCGGTCACCTGCTCCAGCAAAGGGGCGATGTACGTGAATACCGCAAACAGGCTTGAATTGCCGATGGCGCAGGCCAGCAGCATGACGAGCAGCTTGGGCTGGGCCAAAGCTTTGAACTGTTTGGCAAGGCTGGAGGTTTGGTCCTGGCGGATGCGCGGGATGAACAGGATGATGCCGATCAGCGCAATGACGCCCATCACCGCAATGGCGGCAAACGAAGCCCGCCATCCCAAATGCTGCCCGACGAAGGTTCCGAGCGGCACGCCGATAATGTTGGCGATGGTCAGGCCGGCCATCATGATCGAAACCGCGCCAGCCCGTTTGTGCGGCTGGACGAGATTGGCCGCGATGACGGCGCCGACCCCGAAAAACGTGCCGTGGCAAAGCGCGGTGATCATGCGGGCTCCCATAAGCACATCGTAGTTCGGCGCGATGACCGCGATGGCGTTGCCGAGAATGAAAATTCCCATCAGCAGGCACAGCAGCAGCTTTTGCGGCAGCCGATGGGTTAAGATGGCCAAAATAGGCGCGCCGACGGCCACGCCGAGAGCGTAGCTGGTGATCAGCTGTCCGGCCGTGGAGATGGTGACGTTCAGGTCTTCGGCGACGTTTGGCAGGATGCCCATGATGACGAATTCGGTCATGCCGATCGCAAAGGCGCCTACGGTCAGCGAGAGGATAGAAACCGGAAACGGCTCCTTCTTCTTGCCGTGAATCGTTTTCGTTGAGTTCATGCTGTATATACAACCTTTCTTTGGCGATATCCGTGAAAAAGGACCAACTGTAATTATTCTATTTTTCATGAAAATTTTCAAGAACGGAATGGCATAAAAATGATTGACAGCTCCTGGCAAACATTTTAAAGTTCAATTAATAACATCACTGGAGAAATTAATTAAGAACATGAGGAGAAATCCGAGCATGCAAAAGCACGACCAGGATTTTATTAAAAGGAAAAACAGGACGACCGTGTTCGAGCTGATCCGCAAACACTCGCCGGTTTCCCGGGCGGAAATCGCGAGATGGACCGGCATGAGCCCGACGACGGTGAGCCGGATCGTCAACGAGCTTTACCATCTGGATTTTATGCACGAGATCGAGCAGGAGACGACAAGCGTCGGAAGAAAGGCGGTTTTTTTGCAGGTCAATCCGAAATCGGTGCTGTCGGTCGGCGTGGAAATGGATAAAACCGGCGTTCGGACCGGCGTCGTCGATTTGGACGGCAAAGTCGTCGGCATCCGCTACATCGCCCGCCATCCGGAAGAGCCCTCCGATGCGACGCTCGGAAAGCTCGCGGACGGCATCCAGACGCTGATTCGGGAAGGCGGTTTTGACCGGCGCCGAATCGTCGGCATTGGCGTCGGTCTTCCCGGGATCATCGATCATGACGGGGGAAGGGCCGTATTGTCGGCGCAGCTGGGCTGGAAAAGCACGGATATCGCCGCCGCGCTGCAGGAGCGGACCGGGCTTCCGACAGCGGTGGACAATGAGCTGAAGGTCAAGTCGCTTGCAGAGCATACGTACGGCGCAGCCGCAGGCTCGAAACGCTCGGTGCTGATCGGCTTCGGGAGCGGCGTCGGCTCTTCGCTTATCATCGACGGGGACATATACCGGGGCGAATCCAACAGCGCGGGCGAGATCGGACATACGATCGTCGATCCCGGCGGCTCGTTATGCGAATGCGGAAAAAGAGGCTGCCTGCAAACCTATATCGCCGAAGCCGCGCTTCTAGAGGAAGCCCGCAAGATCAAGCCTGTGTCGGGCTTAGACGAGCTGTTTCAGGCGAGGCGGAACGGAGAGGGCTGGGCGGCGGACATTCTTGACCGGGCGATGGCCTTCATCGCCGTCACGATCGGCAACATCGCCTGCATGTACAATCCGGATACCGTCATTCTTACCGGCAAGCTCGTCGAACAGTACCCGGAAGTCAAGGATTTTATCGCGGAAAAATGCATGAGCGAGTTTGTGTGGGAACCGCTGCGCGGCACGTTTCGGATCGTTTATTCCGCGTTTGAGCAGGACGGGGTGATCATCGGGTCGGGCCTGCTCGCGCAAAGCCGCTTCCTCGATATCGCAAGCCAGATCGATCAGATGGAACAGAATCAGATATGAATATCGCAGCATGAAAGAACCAAATTCGAATGATGATCCTAAATCCAAAAACGGGGGAACCAACATGTACTTCAAACCATTAGTGGAAGAATACCGCGGCGGGGTGCTTGAAAACGTTCATTTGGGCGTGTTGTGCGGGGTGAATGACAAAGGCGATGTAATTTACGAAATCGGCAGCGCGGAGCATGTGACGTATTTGCGATCGGCGGCGAAGCCGTTCCAGGCCATTCCGGTCATGAAACGGCGGATCGCGGAAACATACGGCCTGACCGCTGCCGAAGCGGCGATGTTCGCCGCGTCCCACCGGGGCGAAACGTACCATATCGAAGCTTTGGAATCAATCATGCGTAAAATCGGATTAAGCGAGGAACAGCTGCTCACCTGCCCTACATATCCGCTCAACGACGAGCCGAAATTCGCCTGCATGCGCGAAGGAAAGGCGCCAAGACGAATCTATCATAACTGCTCTGGCAAACATTTCGGCATCATTGCCGCTGCGCGGGAGTCGGGATACGACACCGAAACGTATTGGCAGCCGTCCCATCCGATTCAGCAGGAAATTGTGCATGTGCTGGCGGAGATGTCCGAATGCCCGGCGGATCAAATAAATATCGGCGTCGACGGCTGCGGCTTCCCGGTTTTTGCGCTGCCGCTTCGGCATATCGCCAAAGCTTATTTGAAGCTGGCCTGCCCGGACCTGATCCCGGATGAAGCCACCCGCGAGGCGGTCAAACGAATGACCACATATATGCATGAAGCGCCGGACAGCATCGCAAGCCATAACTTCATTTGCTCCGAGCTGCTCCGCGACCCGAATATCGTCGCCAAAGGCGGAGCCAAGGGCGTATACTGCTTCTCGCTGATCCGGGAACGCATGGCCTTTGCGCTGAAAGTCATCGACGGCTCGGAAACGCCGTGGCCGATCATCGTCGCATCCATTTTGGAGCAGATCGGCTACGGCAATCGGGAGACGATCGACAGATTGTACGCGGTGGTGCCGAAGGAAATCAAAAACGACAATCATGTCCTCGTCGGCGAGCGGAAAGCTTCTTTTACTTTATAACGACGATCGATCACGTTCGGTCCGTAAGGGGTTGAAAATCAATGGATTGGTATCAGGAAGCGTTCAGCCGGAATACGGCGATTCAAGATCATTTAAAGGGACTGCTGGCAATTCCGAGCGTTTACGATCCCGGGACGGCGGCTCCGGGCCGGCCGATGGGCCAAGGAATTGCGCGGGCGCTCGCCTATATGCTGGACCTGTGCGAAGCCGAAGGCTTCCGCGTTCGGAATTTGGACGGATACGTCGGCTATGCCGAATACGGCCCGGAAGACGCCGAGCATTACATCGCGGTGCTGAGCCATCTCGATGTCGTTCCCGTGTCCGGCGAGTGGGTGACGCCTCCGTTCGAGCCCGACGTCCGCGACGGCAAAATCTTTGCGCGCGGGGCGATCGACGACAAGGGGCCGGCGATGGCTTCATTTTACGCGTTGAAAATCGTTAAGGATCTCAACTTGCCTTTGCGTCATCGGATCCGGCTTATTTTCGGCACGGACGAAGAAAAGACGCACCGCTGCATGGAGAAATACAAGGAGCTTGAGCCGATGCCTGTCTTCGGCTTTACGCCCGACGCCGATTTCCCGATCGTCAGTTCGGAAAAAGGGCAGATCAACACCCGGATCCTGTTCCCTTCGGAGGAGGAAGGACGGGGCGGCGAAGGGGACTATGAACTGCTTTCCTTCCGCTCCGGCGTCGTCGCCAATATGGTTCCGGAAGCGGCCCTAGCGGCGGTCGCGGGAGAACCGGAAGCCCTTCAAACCTTGGAACAGGCGTACCAAGCCTACTGCAGCGTCAACCGGTTTAAGGGCGGAACGGAATCCGGCGGGGGGGCGCTCATGCTGCATATGGCCGGAAAAGCCGCTCACGGCATGGAGCCCCATCTTGGGATAAACGCCGGGCTTAGGCTGATTCGTTTTCTGAAGGATTTTTCGTGGAACCGGGGGGCCGGGCATTATTTGCGCACGATCGATGCGCTTTTGCATGACGATGTGCATGGGCGCGCTTTGGGCGTCGCGATGGAGGACGACATCAGCGGAAAGCTGACGGTCAACAGCGGCTTGCTGCAATATGACCCGCAGGGGGATACGTTTTTTCATATCAATTTGCGCTTTCCGATTTGCGGCGATGCGGACGACATTTTAAGGAAATTGGAAGAAAAGCTGCATGCATACGGCCTGACCATCGAACCTCCGAGCCTAAAAAAACCGCATCATGTACCCGGAGATCATCCGATGATCAAGGCGATGCAGGCGGTCTACGAGGCGGAAACCGGCGAGCGGGCGGAGCTGCTGTCGACGGGCGGCGGCACCTACGCGGCCCATTTCCCGATGGGCGTCGCCTTTGGTCCGCTGTTTCCGGGGATGGAATCCACGGCCCATCAGCCGAACGAACATATGGATATCGAGCTGCTGCTGCGCTGCACGGCGATGTACGCACGGACTTTGGCCGAACTGGGTAACTTGGAGATGTAGGCGGGAGAAAGGCACAAAACTTTTTGCAAAGGAATGGCATGATGATGGAGATCAATACGGGAGCAAACGATAAAGCGGAAGTACGGATTGAGCTTGTGTTTAACGACGGGGAATACGCACCATCGCTCCCGCTTTCGGCCAAGATGAAGGAGCGGGGGGCCCAAACCTGGTTTTACGGACGCAGCCCCGCCGAGCAGGACATATTAATCATCGGTCTCGGCGCCAGGGAGCGCTTCGGCATGGAAATGTTGCGCGAGGCGGCAGGCAACGCGGGCCGGGCGATCCAGGACCTCGGCAGGGAGACGGCCGCGGTGAACCCGGCTTGTTTGCAGGATCTGTTCGGTGCCGAAACCTGGCCGGAGGAAGCGGTATCGGCCTGGACGGAAGGCTGGGAACTTGGAACGTACACCTTTCATAAATATAAAACGTCGGCCCAAAAGCAGCCGGTCAAGCGGGTCCGGTTAAGTCCGGAGAACCGCGAGGAAGAGCTTCCTGCCGCGGAGATTGGACGCATGCGCGCCGCAGCCACCTCGCTTGCCCGCGATTTATGCAACGAAGCGGCAAGCGATTTGAACCCGAGCGCTTTTGTGGAGCGCATCCGGCAGGTTTTTGCCGGGCGTAACGTGAAGCTCGCCGTCTATCAAGGGGAGGAGCTGAAGCAGCGGCAGATGAACGGGCTTTTGGCCGTGGGCGCCGGCAGCAAACATCCGCCCGCGATGGTGGAAATCAGCTACGAAGGGGATCCGGATGCCGAACATCTGGCCTTGGTCGGGAAAGGCATCACGTTTGACATGGGCGGCATGAACCTGAAGGATGCCCGTGACTTAAGCGATGCCCGGTTTGACATGGGCGGCGCGGCGGCGGTGATCGGCGCGATGGATCTGCTGACGCGCCTCGAGGCAAAGGCGCGGATCACGGCGATCATTCCGATCGCCGACAACGTGCCGGACGGAGGGGCTTTCCTGCCGTCCGACGTCGTCCGTTACCCGAACGGACTGACCGTGCAGGTGGTGAATACGGATGCCGAAGGCAGGCTGATCCTGGCCGACGGGATTCTTCATGCGCTCCGCTGCGGCGCCCGGCATATCATCGACGTGGCGACGCTGACGGGAGCGGTCGGTCACGCGCTGGGACTGAAAGTCGCAGGCGTGTGGGGAGATGATGAATACACCGCTCAGCTGATGCGAATCGGCGAACGCAACGGGGACCGGATTTGGCGTTTGCCGCTGGTCGACGAAGACGAGGAGCTGCTCAGCAGCCCTTACGCCGATTTGGCCAACCTTGCGTCGAATCCGTATGGCGGCGCCAATATGGCTGCGTTGTTCCTGCGCCGGTTCGTAGGCGGGAAAGCGCGCTGGTGCCATATCGACATGGCCAATACCGTTCAGGTTCCGTCTTCGCGCGGTTACAAGGTGACGGGGGCAACGGGATACGGAGTAAGGCTGCTTGCCGATTTTGTCATCGAACGGATCGCTGCGGCAGAGGACGAAGGGGGGCGTAGGCATGAAGCTTGAGGTAATCGCAACCAATTTGACGGATGCCATGTTGGCCGAACAAGGCGGGGCCGACCGGATCGAGCTTGTGACGGGCATGCTGGAAGGCGGGCTGACGCCCGGACCGGGCGTGATCCGGGAAGCGGTGAGCCGGCTGAACATCCCGGTTCACGTCATGGTTCGCCCCCACAGCCAGTCTTTCGTGTACGACAAACACGATTTGTGCTCGATGAAGGAAGACATCGCCTATATTCAAGCATGCGGCGCGGCAGGCATCGTGGTCGGCACCCTAACCGGGGATGGACAGGTGGACACGGCGGCGCTGGAATTTCTCCTTCAGGGCACGGAAGGATTAAACGTAACGTTCCATCGGGCGTTTGACGAAATCGAGGATCAATTGTCCGCGCTTGAGGTCCTTTCCGGATATCCGCAAGTGAACCGCATCCTGACTTCCGGCGGGCCGCTGCCCGCTCCAAAGTCTGCGCCGCAGATCAAGCGGCTGGTGGAGGCGTCCCGCGGAACGGGAATCACGATCCTGGCCGGCTACGGCTTGTCCGTGCCGGTGCTGCAGGAGTTCATCGGGGAAACGGGCGTACAGGAGGTCCATTTCGGTTCGGCGCTGCGCAAGGACGGCGACAACCTGAAGCCTGTTGAACCGTCGCGGGTTCAAGCGGCAAAAGAAATCATCCGCGCTTTCGAATAGAAAACGGATCGGACAGGCGAAGCGCATTAAAGACATGTTTATCACTGCGGGAAATCCCGACAAAACCGAATCAGGATGCGGCAAGGTTTCGCTACGGCGGCTTGCGGCATCCTTTTTTTGTGTCCGAAAGGGGATTCCCGGCACCGATGGTCACTTTTTATCCTTTGGCAGGTATACGATCGTATCCTGTAAGCGCTATTTTGGAGATCAACCGACACCCATTTGAAGCCGGATCCTGACTCCGTCAGCCCATTTGCCTTGTATCATAAGAATCATCCTACCAGGAAAGAGAGGAACGCTTATGAAAAAGGGGAAGTCGGCGCTGGTGCTGGCAGCCGTCGCGATGCTTTTGCTTTCGGCTTGCTCGAACGGCAGGACGGAGACCGCAGAAGAGAACGGATCGTCCGGCAAACCGGCGGAAGCGAAGACGGAAACGGAAGCGGGAACGGCAATCGACCCGTTCCGCCTGCCGGAACTTGTTGAGGTCAGCACGATCAAAGCGGTATCGCCGAACGAAAGAATGCCGCAGGGCGACACGATCGAAGACAACCTGTACACGCGTTATTTCACCGAAAAAACGAACGTGAAATTCAAGTATATGTGGTACGCCTCGGGGGACGATTACACGCAAAAATTGAAGCTGGCGGTAGCCAGCAACGATTTGCCGGATACGATGGTCGTGGATGAACGGACGTTTTTGGAGTTGGCGGCCGGCGACCAGCTAGAGGATTTGACCGACGTATTCCAAAAATATGCGTCCGATCAGGTCAAGCAGATTTATGAACTCAACGACGGCTTGTCATTAGAAAAAGCGACGATCGACGGCAAGCTGCTGGCCATTCCGAACATCGTGCCGAAGGGAGACTCCTTCCAGGAGGTATGGGTGCGGAAGGACTGGCTCGACAAGCTGGGCCTGCAGCCGCCGAAGACGGTGGACGACGTGGAAAAGATCGCCGAGGCGTTCATTGCCCGCGATCCGGACGGCAACGGCAAAAACGACACGATCGGGCTGCCCGGCAACAACGGGGTCGTCACGACCGATTACGGCTGGAACTATGATTTTAAGGCGCTGTTTAACGCCTTTGGCGCCTATCCAAGCATTTGGCTTAAGGACGGCTCGGGCAATGTCGTATACGGCTCCACGACGCCGGAGGCCAAGCAGGCGCTTGGCAAGCTGGCAGAGTGGTACAAGAAAGGGTTGATCGACAAGGATTTCGCGCTCCGCAAAAACCCCGACGAGCTGGTGGTCGGCGGCAAAAGCGGCATCTTTTTCGGGCCGTGGTATATGCCGTTCGGCACCTTGACGAATGCGATGATGGCCGATCCGAAAGCCGATTGGAGGGCATACGCCATCGCGGACGATCAAGGGAGGTACAACGCAACCGTCGTGCCTCCGAGCAGCAGCTTCCTCGTCGTGAAAAAAGGTTTCAAACATCCGGAAGCGGTCGTCACGTATTTCAACTTCAACACCCGCTTCCTCCAGACGCCGACGCCGGACGATAAAAAGCTCGATCAAACCTATGTCAGCCTGCGCCCGATCGACCTAAACATCGGCGATCCCGACGCGGTGCTGAAAAAACATGAAATGATCAAAGGCGCCGTCGAAGGCAAGTTGACGCCGGACCAGCTGTCTCCGGAAATGCAGGGGCATTTGGAGCGCTGGAACAAATATAAAGCCGACCCGAAAGCGAATATCGGCGAATGGGGCCCTCCTTATGCGTATTTGGTCGGCGGGCAGCCGATGGCGGACGTGAAGTTCAACGAGGTGTATTCGCTGTATACGGCCACGACGAAAACGATGGAGAAACGCTGGAGCAATCTGCAGAAGCTTGAAAACGAAACCTATTTCAAAATCGTCCTCGGCGAGCTGCCGCTGGGTGCATTTGATCAATTCGTGGCCGATTGGAAGGCGCAGGGCGGGGAGCAGATCATGAAAGAAGTTCAAGAGGCCGTTCGGAAATGATGGGAAAAGCAGAGCAAACCCGCCTGCCGGTCCGGCCGCAAACGGAGCTTTCAGCATTTAGGCCTGGCAAGAAGCGCAGAAAACCGTTCCAAGCGCATTACCACTTGATGCTGCTGCCCGGCGCCATCCTGCTCGTCGTCTTCTCCATCATCCCGATGTTCGGCCTGCTGATGGCTTTTCAGGATTACAAAATCAGCAAGGGGATCTTCGGATCCCCTTGGGTCGGCCTTGAAAATTTCACCTATTTTTTCGAATTAAGCGACAGCAGGGTCATTATCCGCAACACGCTGTTTCTCGCCATCGCCAAAATCGTGGCCAACCTGATCGTCCCGCTGGTGTTCGCGATCTTGCTGAACGAAGTCCGGCAGCGGGCGTTCAAACGGACGGTGCAGACGATCGTCTACCTGCCGCATTTTTTGTCCTGGGTGATTTTGGCGGGGATTTTTTCGGAGCTGTTCCTGACCGACGGGATCGTCAACCGGATGCTCGAGGCTTTCGGAATCGGCCCGATTCAATTCATGGGGGATAACCGCGTGTTCCCGTACATCCTGATCGGCAGCGACGTTTGGAAGGAGTTCGGATTCAACACGATCATTTATTTGGCCGCGCTGGCGGGCATCGATCCGCATCTGTACGAAGCGGCCTCCATCGACGGCGCCAATTGGCGGAAGCAGACCCGGCTGATTACGCTGCCGCTGCTTCGGGCGACGATCATTTTGCTGGCGACGCTGGCCATCGGCAATATTTTGAACGCGGGTTTTGACCAGATCTTCAACATGTATTCCCCGATCGTGTATGAATCCTCCGACGTGATCGATACTTACGTGTACCGGGCGGGCATTCTGGACGGCCAATACGGGTTTGCGACGGCCATCGGGCTGATGAAGTCGGTCATCGCGTTTGTTTTGATCATTTTTTCCTACTCGCTGGCGTACAAGTATGCGAATTACCGGATTTTCTAACCAGGAAGGAGGTGAAGCTCGTGGTACGCAGCCATACGGTTTCGGCCAAAATATGGTATACCCTGTTAATCGTCGTCATGGTGTTGATCGCTTTGACGTCCATTGCGCCCATTATTCATACGGTAGCCGTATCGTTCAGCCATAAAGCCTATGCGGCGGCGGGAGCCGTATCGTTTTGGCCGAAAGGCTTCAACCTTTATGCGTATAAGCAGATCGTGGCCGATTCGAAATTCCTGCATTCCTTTATGGTGTCGGTGGAACGGGTGCTTCTGGGCGGGGCGATCAACTTTTTGATGACGGTGCTCATGGCCTATCCCCTGTCCCGCACCGGCAAGCAGTTTACCGGCCGCAACGTGTACATGTGGTTCCTTATTTTTACGATGCTGTTCAGCGGCGGGGTGATTCCGCTTTATATTTTGGTCAAAAGCCTCGGGCTGTTCGATTCGATCTGGGCTCTGGTGTTGCCGTCCGCGGTGCCGGTATTTAACGTCATTTTGCTCATGAACTTTTTCCGCGGCATTCCGAAGGAACTGAACGAAGCCGGCAGCATGGACGGGGCGGGACCCTGGTATATGCTGTTCCGGGTGTATATCCCCTTGTCGCTGCCTTCGATTGCGACCGTTACCTTGTTCAGCATCGTCGGGCATTGGAATTCGTTTTTCGACGGCATGATCTTTATGCGAAGCGTGGAGCATTATCCGCTCCAAACCTATATCCAGCAGCTGGTCGTCCAGATGAGCATCAGCACGATGGCTTCGGACCCGAACAAATACGAGCTGATGAGGCAGCTGTCGAACCAGACGCTGAACGCGGCGAAAATCGTCGTGGCCGTCATTCCGGTGCTTGTCGTGTACCCGTTTTTGCAAAAATATTTCATTCAGGGCATTTTGCTCGGGTCGGTGAAGGAATAAAGGGTCAGACTCTCTTGACCGACTTTGCCGGATGTTATGCAGGCGTCATGTCTTACAAGCGAGAAATGATTTGCCATAAAATCATGGAGGCGATGATGTTCCATGCGAAAAAAACTGCCGTCATTGATGCTCATCCTGCTTTTGCTGCTGTCCGCGGCACCCGTTTCGGAGGCAGCCCCATCGGGACTTGACGTGTGGGTCGTCAATGCCCTCAAAACCGTATACCGTACGAGTACGCTGCCGCAAAACCCGGAAACCGGCATTCGCCTCGTATCGGCGAGAAACGAATACGAAAACGCCCAAATCGCCGTCCGGGGGACGTCCGATTTTAAAATCACGAAAGTTGAATTTTCAAACCTCGTATCCGGCGGGCGCAAGTCCATCGCCAGCAGCAACCTGAAGTACCATTTTGCCGAATACGGGCTGCCGGACACGGTTCAGCCGAACATCTTTTTTCCCGAACGGGTAGGCGATCCGATTTATCCTCTGTCAGACATTCCGGACCCGTTGTCGAACGAGAAATCGATGAAGGCAGCCGCCAACTCGACGCAGCCGATTTGGATCACGAGTTATGTGCCGTCATCAACCGAGCCCGGCGTATACGAAGGCAGCGTGACGGTCAAAACGAATCGCGGAGATTACCGCATCCCGCTGCAGGTGGAGGTTGCCGACGCGGAAATTCCGAAAACCTCGGATACCCGTTTCATCAATTACATTTGGGCGATGACCAACGGCTTTACATGGGACGGCATGCAGTTCGGCGACGCCTCGTCGGACGCGTACGACGTCGGAAAGCATTATTACGACGTGGAAACGTACAGCGACAAATGGTTTAAGCTGATGGACAATTTCGCGCTGGTCATGACCGATTACCGGCAGAACATGATCTGGGTCCGCACGGACCTGTTTTTGAAAGAAACGGGAACGAACCTTTCCGAATTTCTAAGCGGCATCCCGGACGATATCGATTGGTCGCTGTTTGACAGGTATATGCAAATTTTCATCGACAAAGGGATGCGAAATTTCGCAAACGCCCATTTGATCCATATTCTGAACTATATGCCGGCCGGCGAAAAACCCGATGCTTCCTGGAACGAAAAGCTGCCGGACGCGCTGCCGCAAACCGACGCTTTTCTGCACAACTACCTGACGGCCTTGCACGACCATTTGCGGGAAAAAGGGTGGACGAGCGAAAACGGCTTTACCTGGTACCAGCACATCCGGGATGAGCCGATCGACGACAATGCAACAAATTATTGGACGTACGTCGCCAAAAAAGTGAAAGCGATCGTCCCGGATTTTAAAACGATGGATGCCGATCCGCACGGGATTCTATTGAACGATAAAACGAAACCTTACGTCGACGTATGGGTTCCTTTAACGCCCGCGTTCCAGGAAAAAGAGGAACAATACAAAGCCGAGCAAGCGGCCGGGAGCGATTTATGGGTTTACACCTGCGAGGTGAACCAACCCCCATGGCTCAACCGATTTTGGACGCAGCCGACCTTGACGGGAAGACTGTTGTACTGGAACTTGTTCCAGCATGGCGTGCAAGGCCACCTGCACTGGGCCTGGAATGCGTGGTACGTCGGCAGCTGGTATGGAGATTCGACCATCGTTTATCCGGACAAGAAAAACATGACGGTCAAAAGCTCCATCCGCTATGAGGCGCAAAGGGACGGTCTTGAGGAATACGAACTGCTGCGCAAAATCCAAGAAACCCGTCCGGAGCTGGCGCAGCAAATCGTCGACAGCGCGGTGAACCCGGCGGATGCAAGGAAGTACACGCTTTCGCCGGAATACGTTAAAGCGCTCCATGACTACATGGTCCGTGCAGCGGCGGGCGAACAGGTTGGAGACGTCCCGGCTCCAAGCAGCCCGTACGACGGGCAGCAGCTGCCGCTGACGTACATGGCCGACAACGCAAGCGGGGATTTGAAATATTCCGGCACCTGGTATGATAAAAGCCGGCAGTATGCTTACCAAGGCGGCGTGCGGGTGACGGAAACGGCAAACGATGCGGTGGAATACGAGTTTGAAGGCCAAGGGATCGACGTTGTCGTCGAGAAAAACGAAACTTCCGGCAAAATGGCGGTTTCGATCGACGGTGCGGAGCCGGTCATAGCCGATGCGTACGAAAAGGTGCAGCATGATTATTTTACGATCTATGCCAAACGCGATCTGACGCCGGGCAGGCATAAGATCAAGGTGGTCAACATGGAAAACAAGGGCCTGTATTTGGACGCATTCCGCGTCCACATGGCGGAGGGACAGCAAGCGTATGACGCCTCTCTCAGCAATATCGCGATCGATCAGGTGCCATCGCTGCGGTTCGACAGCAGCGTCCGCGAATACCGCCTGTCTCTGCCTGATGGGGTGGATGTCGTGACGGTCAGACCGACCCAAACCGACGAAAACGGCACGATGTCGGTGAACGGCCGACCCGTTGCCCGCGGCGAAGCGGCGACCGCCGACGTTCCGGACGGCATTAGCCGCATAACGATCGTGTCCACGGCTTCGGACGGCCGAACCAGACAGGAATATACGCTTCATCTGGTCAAAGGTGCCATAAACGAACCCGGCATCAACAAGGCGAGAAGCAGCGCGCAGGTGACGGCGACCGCAACGCGAACCGGCGATCAAGGCGTGACCTACGGTC
Source organism: Paenibacillus sp. VCA1 (assembly GCF_031583795.1). Taxonomy (NCBI): domain Bacteria; kingdom Bacillati; phylum Bacillota; class Bacilli; order Caryophanales; family Paenibacillaceae; genus Paenibacillus; species Paenibacillus sp. VCA1. Next base: position 134,750 of record NZ_JAVLSX010000013.1, read on the forward strand.
CGTCCAAAATGGCCGACGGCGATTACGGCACCATGTTTGCGAGCCCCCAGGGGTATAACGACACCTATCCGTTCCCGCATGACATCGTCTTGTCCTGGGATCAGCCGCAATCGTTTAACACGATCGTCATGGCAACTACCTCGGGCCTGCTGCAGGGGATCAACGATATCGACGTGCAGGTGTCCACAGACGGCACCAATTTCAAGACCGTTGCCCGGCATGTTCCGATCCAATGGAGAAGCGATAAAGACGACAACGTGATGGAAAAGACGTTCGCCGCGATTCCGGACGCCTTGGAAGTCAAAAAGCTGCGGATCCAAATCAACGACGCCGACTACCGAACCTGGAACATGTACGCGCTTTATGAGCTGGAGCTGTATCAGCTGCCGGATCACGGCGAGTTGGATGTCCGGGTGACGGGACCGTAAAGGGGCATAGGCATCCGTCAGCGCCAATTTGGCTGAATCATCCGAACTCAGCTTCTTGTATGCGGATAGAAGGGTATCTCTGGGCTATGTCCGGCCTTGGAGATACCTTTTTTTCGGAATAAATAGTCCACTTTCGTCCACTGAGGTCCACGTTCGTCTCCGGTTTGCCGCAGTCTCGATACAAAATGCGACCGGTAAAAAGAAGAATTGTGACTTTGAAGGGTTTTTGCCGCGATATAATGAAGAAAACGATGCGAGTGAAGCGGTGGGCGCACATATTTTTCCTTGCCGCGGGTAGAGACGGTACTTATAATCGGATTAATTGTAAGCGTATACATAAACCGGCATGGGGAGGATGATATGAAAATCAAACGAAACCGGCCCATATTTCGCCTATTCAAGCCGCCTTATTCGCTGAAAAACCGGCTGCTTATCATTTTGTCGCTGACGGCCCTGCTCCCGCTTGCCATCCTTGGCGGCATTACCTATTATTCGATGCTCTCTTTGCTGGAAAACAAAACCGAAGCCAGCGTGATCAGCCACCTGCATGAGGTGCGAATGTCGCTCGACAACACCTTTTCCCAAATGAACCACGTCTCCCAGCAGCTCGCTTTCGACGGCAAGGTGGGCCAGGACGTCGAGAGATATTTGCAGGCGAACGCTTACGGCAAAAAGGCGCTGCAGGATGAAATCAAAAGGGAGCTTGGCGTCATCAGTTTTACGAATCCGAACCTTGGCATGATCTTTTATTTCTCGAACGAAACGAACGAACGGTTTTTTGAAAACTACATGGCGGACCCGTCGTTTTCGCTGACCAAGCTGCCGCTTTTGCTTCAGGCCAACCGGATCGCGTATTACGGACCCCACAAGTCTTTTAACCCGCTGGATGGACATCTCGTGTTTTCGGCCGTCCGCAAGGTGGATTTGAAGGAAAGGGACGACATCTACGTCTATATCGAAACGAATTACAAATGGGTGGAGGCGCTGATCCGGAATCGGGAAGGGGCGGAAGGTTACGAGCATCTCATCGTGGACGGCGGGGGACGGATTGCCTTTACGGAGGCGGAGGGCGCGTTCCCGAAGGGGGGCCATTTTCCGGATATCCAGGAAGAAAAAAAGCGGATCAAAGGGTACTATGCTTTTTCGGAACCAAGCAATCAAGGCTGGCGCGTCGTGACGGTCATCTCCAAATCGTCGTATGAGCATGAGGTGAACAAGTGGATCGGGAAATTTACGGGCACGGTCGTGGCCGCCCTTGTCATCAGCTTTTTGTTTGCCCTGCTCACTTGGCGCATGTTTTACGATCCGCTGCGGGGACTGATCCGGGAGATCCGGGACGTAAAGCACCGTAAACTGACGAACGCGCCGCGCCGCCCCGGCAATTTGGAGTTCGACCTGATCCATGAGCAGCTTGACCATATGCGCGCCCGCATCGCCGGTTTGATCGAAGACATCGAACGGAGCGAACGCGAAAAGTCGGCGCTTGAGCTGGAGAAGCTGATGAACCGGATCAATCCGCATTTCATCCATAACACGCTCGACACGATCCGCTGGATCGCCAGAGGCGAAGGACATGCGGAGATCGACCGGCTGGTGTCCACGCTGAACAAGCTGCTTTACTACAATTTGGGCAAAAACGGGGAGCCGACCGTCCGGGCCGAACTGGAAGCCATCCGGAGCTACATTTCCCTGCAGGAAGTCCGCTATAACGTGCGCATCGACGTTCACATCGACGTGGAAGCGGAGGCGCTGGATTTGCTGATTCCGCGATTTATTTTGCAGCCGCTCGTAGAAAACGCCCTGTATCACGGCCTCGAAGGGGACGGCATGATCGAGGTGGAAATCCGTGAAGCGAAAGGCAGGCGCCTGCTTGAAATAGCCGTCAAAGACAACGGGAGGGGCATGGATGAAGAGACGATCCGGCGTTTGATCGAGGGGCGCGAGAAGGAAGGCAACGTAGGCATGGGCATCGGATTGCAGTACGTGGTGCGCATGCTGAAAAGCCATTACGGCGGCAGGGCCGCTTTTACCATTGAAAGCATTCCCGGCGTGTCGACGACGGTCATGCTCACCATACCCATTGAAGACAAAGGAGATGCTGCCGATGACAAACGTGCTGGTTGTGGATGACGATCATCTGGTGAGAAAAGGTTTTATCGGGATTATGCCCTGGCAAAAATACGGATTTACGGTCGCGGGGGAGGCGGGCAACGGCGAAAAGGCGCTGGAGCTGCTGAAAACCACGGAAGTGGACCTGTTGATCACGGATTTGGCGATGCCCGTCATGTCCGGACTGGAGCTGATGAGAGAGGTCAAGGACAAATATCCCCGGATCTGCATGGTGGTGCTCACGTTTCATCATGATTTTGCTTTGATTCAGGAAGCGCTTCGGCTCGGGGCGGTGGATTACATTACAAAAATTGAATTGGAGCAGGAGCAGCTTGATGGCATCTTAAGCCGGATCGCCGGGAGGATCCGTGAAGTCAAAGGCGGAAATTTCGCTGAATCGGAGGCGTCCCTTGCGGAAAACCGGGAAGCGGCATCGGGATCCTCCTATTCGGAGGAAGTTCGGGAATGCATCGTTCATGCCGTAGGTTATATCCGCGAGCATTATCAAACCGAACTGCTGCTTCCGGACGTCGCCCAGCGGGTGAACATGAGCCGCAGCTATTTCAGCCGCTGCTTCAAAGACATCGTCGGCCAAACGTTCCATGAATACGTGCGGGAGCTGCGGATCGAGCATGCCAAGACACTGCTGCGGCAGACGAACAAACCGGTGCAGTGGATTTCCGTCCAGTCCGGCTATCCGAACGAGAAATATTTTTTCAAGGTGTTCCGCGAAACGACGGGCTATTTGCCCGGAGAGTTCCGGAAAAAAGCAAGGGATGAATCGGGAAAAGGCACCTTTGCTAAGAAGCTCTAAGGTCGGATCGTCTCCGGTGTTTCATGGGGAGTTCGATCTTTATTGGTGAAAAAATCAATCAAAATTATGATTGAATATTTCATATTATTGAAATATAATGTCATCATAAAGACTCATCATTACATTTTAAAGACTGGGGTGTTCGTATTGTCAGAACAGTTTGGCGCATTGACGTATCCGGAAATCGGAGGGCAAAGCGAAGCGCTTGCCGCCGCTTGGAAGCAGCTTGATCAGCAGCAGGATTGGGTGGACAATTATTTTAAAAGCGACAAATTCGACGAGGTCATTTTTATCGGGTCGGGAACGTCTTATTATCTCGCGCTGACCGCCGCCAGCACCTACCGCAAATGGACCGGCAAAAGCGCAAGCGCTCATCCATCCTCGGAGATTTACCTGTTCAGGGAGCAGGCGGTCGCCGCGAAAAAGGAAGTGCTGCTTGTCGGCATCTCCCGTTCCGGCGAATCTTCCGAAGTGATTTTGGCGCTGGATTCGGTCAAAGATTTGGCCGGCTGGACGACCTGCGGCATTACCTGCCACGGGGAAAGCACGATGGCGAAAAACGTACCGTGCCTGTTGTCCCCGCTTGGCAACGAAAAAAGCACCGTCATGACCAAATCGTTCAGCAGCATGACCTTTATGCTGCAGGCGGCGATGGCCAAGGCCGCAGGCAGCGAAGCTCATCTTTCCGAATTGAAGGAAGTGATGGAGCTTAGCAAGTCCGTCGTCGAAAAAGGCGATGCCGAAGCCAAAGCACTGATCCATGGCCATCCGGAGCTGAACAAGTTCATCTATCTCGGGATGGGCGCATATAACGGCCTGGCTCACGAAGCCTGCCTGAAATTGAAGGAAATGTCCTGCGTATGGACGGAAAGCTTTGGTACAATGGAATTCCGGCATGGTCCGAAATCGGTGGTGGAGCCGGGTACGATGGTGTGCCTGTTCTTGTCCGAAACGGCCAGAGCCTATGAAATCAAAGTTGCACAGGAAATGAAAGCATATGGCGCTTACGTCGTGCTCGTGACGGCCGAAGCCGGCGAAGATACCGCTTTTGCGGATTTGGTCTTCGCGACGGGCGGCCGGCAGCTCAGCGACGAGGCGAGAGCGGCCCTCAACATGCCGCTGGTTCAATATATCGGTTACTATACCGCGCTGCGGGAAGGAAGAAACCCGGACAGTCCGCGGAATTTGACCCAAGTGGTCAAAATCTGACACCTAAAGGAGCGTAATGGTTTTGCGAGAACGAAATGGATCGAAAGAAGAACGTCAGGAGCAAATTTTTGAATACATCCTGGAAAACGGTTCGATTTCCCTTCAGGAAGTCGTCCGGCAATTCGACTGCTCGGAGGCGACGGCCAGACGGGACCTGGAGGCTTTGGAAAAGGCGGGAAAGGTCATCCGGACGATGGGCGGAGGAGCAAAGGCTGCCGGACTCATGGCCGGAAGGGAGATTCCATTTCACGAGAAGCAAAACAAGCTCTATCGGGAAAAAGAACGCATTGCCCAGCTCGCGGCGTCCCTGGTCGAGGAAGGCGACGTCATCGGCTTGACGGGTGGCACGACGACCTATCTCATCGCCCGGGCTTTGAAAAACCGCCGGAACATCACGATCGTCACCAATGCCGTCAACATTGCGATGGATCTGGCCGCAAACGAAGACATCCAGGTGGTGCTTACCGGCGGCATCCTGCGGAGCAAAAACTTTGAGCTGTGCGGGCCATTGGCCGAACGGACGCTCGAAGCGCTGAATATCCACATCATGTTTATGGGCATCGACGGCTTCTCCGTGGAGCAGGGCGTCAGCACCTACTCGGAGCTGGAGGCGAACACCGCCAAAATCATGATGAAGCGAACGGAACGGACGATCGCGGTGTTCGACCATACCAAATCGGGCCGGAACTCTTTGTTTCAGGTAGCGCCGATATCGGCCCTCCACGGGATTATGACGGACGAAGAACTCGGCGAGGAGACGCGAAAGCGCCTGGAAGCGGAACAAGTCCGGGTTTATGTGGCAAAAGCGGAATAACATCAGCTGTTTTGACATTTTCAAATATAACGAACCATGCAGGGCGGGTGTGAAGATGGAAATATATGCAGGCGTGGACGTAGGCGGCACCAACATCGTATGCGGTTTGGTAACGCCTTCCGGCGAAGTCGTGCATCAAATCAAACGGGCGACGGAGGTTTCCAAAGGTCCGGACGCCATCCTGGAAAAAATCGCATCCATGATCGAAGAAGCGGCCGCCGGATTCGCCGGCCGATCGGGGTCCGCCGTTTCGGTCACGGCGGCGGGGATCGGCTTGCCCGGCTTCGTCGATCCGGAAGAAGGGATCGCCCGGTTCGCCGGCAACCTCGGCTGGCGGAACCTTCCCGCGGCCGGGCGGCTGCAGGCCAGATTGAACCTGCCGGTGTACATCGACAATGACGTCCGTACTTATGTTTTCGGCGAAGCGATGTACGGAGCCGGCAAAGGCTTCAAGGATGTCCTCGGGCTGACGGTTGGCACCGGCATCGCTTCGGCGATGGTGAACGACGGCCGGCTTTATTACGGCTATCGGAACATGGCCGGCGAGCTTGGGCATATCGTGATGGAAGGGCTTTCCGACCCATGCCCTTGCGGTTTGCACGGCTGCCTTGAAACCTATGCCTCGGCATCGGGGATGGTGCGCCAGGCGAAAAAGCGGATCCAAAGCGGAGAGGCGTCCATTCTGCAGGAATGGTATCCGGGAGAGCGGCTTGAGGATTTGGCGGCCGCGGATCTGTCCCGGGCATATGACCAGGGCGACCCGCTCGCCCGGAGCGTGATGGAAAAGGCGGGAACCTTGCTTGGCCGCGCTTTGTCCTATGCCGTCCCGCTGTACAGCCCGGAGCTGATCATCGTCGGCGGAGGGGGCGCGCTTGCGGGAGACCGTTTGCTTGAGCCGCTGCGAAAAGAGCTGTACAGCCGGATTTTGCCGGATTACAGGGAAGGCCTTCAGGTGGCCACGGCATTAAACAACGACGATGCGGGCGTGACCGGAAGCGCCATGTACGCAAAACAAAGACATGCGGCATCCGTTTGACAGACCAAAAAAGCTAACCATTCACCAAAAGCCATTCATGTATCGAAATCCATACAACGAAGGGGAAAATGAACATGGCACTTGTTTCTTCAACTTCATTACTGCAAACCGCCAGAAAAAACAAATACGCAATCGGCGCTTTTAACGTGCATACGCTCGAAATGCTGCAGGCCGTCGTCGAGGCGGCCGAGGAAGCCCAGTCTCCGCTGATCTTGCAGTCGACCGTGGGCACCGTCAAGCATCTGGGCGCGGATTACATCGCCGCCGCGGCCACCGTCGCCGCGAACCGGGCCAGCGTGCCGATCGCGCTCCATTTGGACCATTGCTCCGATTTTTCCGTCATCATGAGCTGCATCCGCGCGGGCTACACATCGGTTATGATCGATGCCTCCCATTCGCCTTTTGAAGAAAACGTGGCGATTACGCAAAAGGTCGTGGAAGCCGCCAATGCGGTCGGCATCAACGTCGAAGCCGAGCTTGGCAAGGTGGGTGGCGTCGAAGACGATATCGTCGTGGACGAACGCGACGCCATGCTGGCCGATCCGGCGGAATGCGCCGAGTTCGTGGAGCGCACGGGCGTTCATACGCTGGCTCCGGCGATCGGAACGGCGCACGGCATATACAAAGGCGATCCGAACATCGACTTTGACCGCATCAAGCGGATCGCCGACGTCGTCAGCGTACCGCTCGTTTTGCACGGCGGCTCCGGCATTCCGGAAGAGCAAGTCAAACGTGCCGTATCCCTCGGCATGGCGAAAATGAACGTGGCGACCGAGCTTCGCATCGTGTTCTCGGACGCCATCAAAGCGGTATTTGCCGCCAATCCGGAAGAAAACGATCCGCGTAAATACATGATTCCGGCAAAGCAAGCGCTGAAAAAAGCGGCCATCGAAAAAATGCAGCTTTGCGGCTGCGCCGGACGCGCTAGCGACTTCCGTTAACAGGTATAAAAACCGTCCATCCTTTTTTTCAAAGAGGGTGGGCGGTTTTTTTACGCTGGTCTATTTTGTTTTTACGGTTAACAAATGTTCACAAAATTGAAAACCCTTTCAATTGAGCTGAAAGCAGAATGGTGATATAATTGATATCGTAGTGATAGTTATCATATCATCCGATTGATTTCAAGGTAGCCTGGAACGAATTTTGGGACGAACAGTTAACGATAGTTCAGTCCGATATGTGGAAGGAGTAATGCGATATGGGTAGAGTATCCGGCAAAGTAGCCATCGTAACCGGCGCTGCAGGCGGCATGGGCAAGGAGGACGCCTTGCTTTTGGCCAAAGAAGGGGCAAAAGTCGTCGTGACCGATATTCAGGAAGAGAAGGTTAACGAAGTCGTGGATCAAATCAACCAAAGCGGCGGCGAAGCGATCGGCTTCCGCCATGACGTCACGTCCGAAGAAGAATGGATCCGTATCATTGACGAAACGGTGGAAAAATGGGGCAAAATCGACGTTCTGGTAAACAACGCCGGCATCTCTTTGGCCAAATCGCTCGTGGATACGACGGCACAAGACTGGGACAAAGTCATGTCGATCAATTTGACCGGCGGATTTTTCGGCATTAAACATGTTATTCCGGTCATGCAGAAAAATGGCGGCGGATCGATCATCAACATTTCCTCGATCGCCGGCCTGACCGGCAGCAACGGCGCAGGTCCTTACACGGCAAGCAAAGGCGCGGTCCGTTTGTTGACGAAGGCGATTGCGATCGATTACGGCAAAGACAACATCCGCTGCAACTCGATTCACCCGGGTTATATTGAAACGCCGATGACCAAAGACCTGCTCGCCGACGACCAGATGACGAAATGGTTTTTGTCCAACACGCCGCTCGCCCGTTTGGGGAAAGCGGAAAATATCGCAGCCGGCGTCTTGTTCCTCGCTTCCGACGAATCCTCTTTTATTACGGGCGCGGAACTGGCCATCGACGGTGGCGTATCCGCCAGATAAAATCCTTCGGCTGTATTGCAAAAGCTCTCCGGGAAACTCCCGGGGAGCTTTTTTGTGCCGCCTGCAACCTTCCAGATGATGGAACCGTTAGTAGATAAAATGGGATTTATCCATCTTTCAGGGGGGATTCAGACATGAAAAAGCCGGGGTTATGGATGGCTGCGCTGCTGCTTCTCGCGGTATTGGCGAGCGGCTGTTCGTCGGGGGCACAAGACAAAAGCGCGGGAAATGAAGCGTCGGTCGAAACGCAAGCTTCTTCGGCGGACAGGGCGGAGGCGCCAAGCGAGGGGAAGGCGACGGAAGCCAAAAGCGAAATGGAAGTTCAGAGAGAAAATAGCGCAGAGGCACCGGCTTCCGCGGATGCTAAGCTTCCGGACGCATCGTCGCAAATCCAGGCTTCAACTGCGAGCATCCAGTCGCAGGATCTGGCGGACGGACTGAACAAAAAGCTGATGTACAAAGCGAATATCGTGATGGAGACTAAGGACTACGGAGCGGCGCAGACGGAAGTCCGGAATATGGTGACGCTGTCCGGCGGGTATATCGTCAATTTCAGCGAAACCGAGTCCGTGAGCGAAAAAGGAGGCACGTTTATCGTCAAAGTTCCGGCGAACGGCTTCTCCTCCTTTTTATCCCGGCTAGAGCACATCCGGCATGAAAATCTTCAGCGCAGCATCGAAGGACAGGACGTAACCGAGGAATACGTCGATCTGGAGTCCAGGCTCAAGGCCAAACAGCTCATGGAGGAACAGTACGTCAACTTCATGAAAAAAGCGACCAAAACAACCGATCTCGTCGCTTTTGCCAATGAGCTGGAGCGCATCCAGTCGGAAATCGAGCAGATGAAAGGCCGGATGCGTTACATCGATCAGAACGTGGCCTATTCGACCGTGGAAATCCGTCTGTATGAGACGCCTAAAAAACCGGATGACCCAAAACCGTCGGCCGTTCAGACACCGCTCGGGCACCGCGTTTCCCAAGCTTTTCAAAGCAGCGTCGACGTCATTTCGTTGATTGTGCAGTGGATCATCGTGATTCTATCCGGCTCGCTTCCCGTGCTCATCATTGCGGCGCTCGCATTTCTGGTCTGGCTGCTGGTCAGGAAAGCGGGGCGGCGGAAACGGGAAGAGGCGGCCCAAAAGCGCCGGCTGCTGAATCACGGACCCGCATCGGACCAAGGGCATTCCGAAGGACAACATGACGAAGAAAAAAACGGAAAGGATGAATAAGGGAGAAAACGTGCCAAAAATCGCCTGAAGCGCACATAACTTGGCCTTCATTGTGGCATATTACCACTAGTTTGTGAATGTAGACCATTTTTGATGGAGAGGTGATATCCACATGAAGCGCTTAGCGATCGTATTGGCTGCGGCGCTGCTGCTGTGCTGCGGCTTTCAGCAAACCGCGTCGGCGGACGGTCCTTACCATTTCGGATTCAAAAAAAGCAAAAACGGCCAGCTTCCATCCATAAACGAAGAAGGCTTTAAAGAAGTATTGCAGAAAAACGAAGCGATTTTTTTGGGGGACACCTCCCGCAAGGAGCTGTACTTGACGTTCGACAATGGCTACGAAAACGGGTTTACGCCCAAAATTTTGGATGTGCTGAAGGAGAAAAAGGTTCCGGCCATCTTCTTTCTTACGGGCCATTACGTCGAGGATAAACCCGAGCTGGTCAAGCGCATGGCGGCGGAAGGGCATCTGATCGGCAACCATTCCTGGTCCCATCCCGACATGACGCAAATTTCGGATAGCCAGTTGAAACAAGAGCTTGCAAAAGTAAAACAGGCGGTGGCGGCCGAAACCGGGCAGCAGGTGATGAAATTCGTGCGCCCGCCGCGGGGGATTTTTAATGACCGTTCGTTGGCGGTAAGCCGCAAGGAAGGTTACGTCAGCGTATTTTGGTCGGTTGCATACAAGGATTGGGACGTCAACGACCAGCGGGGCGCGGATCATGCCTACAGGCATGTGATGGCCCAATTGCACCCGGGGGCGGTCATTCTGCTCCATTCGATCTCGAGGGACAACACCGAGGCGTTGGGCAGAATCATCGACGGGGCTCGGCAGCAGGGCTACGAGTTCAAAAGCCTGGACGCGATGAAAGTAAAAAACTACTGAATCATCCGGAAGCGCCATCAGAGGCATTCCCCGGCGGGGGATGCCTCTTTTCATTTTGAGCTGCGGGGCCTGGATCAATGGGAAAGAGAAAATGCCGCTTAAGTCGGGATAGTTTTATTGAAGCAATGTAAAATAAAATCGCTGGATTTGTAAAAAACGGCAGGAATCGATTATACTGGACAACGTGCAAAAACTTTTGGGCAGAAAAGTCAGCAATGCAGGGCGCCGACTGAAGGAAGGAGAAGATTTTTTGCTGTTATCATGGGATTATTCGCTGTTTAGCTGGATTAACGATGCGGCTGGCAGTCACCCGGCCATTGACGCGATCATGCGTTTTTTATCCAAGGATGCAGAGTATTTGTTTTATTTGGCTGTGATCGTATACTGTTTTACACGGAAAGGAAAGGACCGCGGAATGGTCGTGCAGGCTCTGGTTTCGGCCTGTCTTGCATTTGGCATCGGGTTTGTTTTGAGCCATCTATTTTACCGGGATCGTCCTTTCGTTACCCATCATGTTCATCAAATGATCGAGCACGCGGCGAACGCGTCGTTCCCGAGTGATCATTCCATAGGGTCTTTCGTCATCGCGTTTTCGATATTTTTATGCCGCAAAAAGGACGGAGTCTTTTGGCTCATTCTTGCTGTGTTGATCGGGTTTTCCCGGATTTGGAACGGGGTTCATTACCCGACGGATGTCATCAGCGGCGCAATTATCGGAATCGTGTCGGCACTTGTCGTTTACAAGCTTTTTGACAAGCTGGTCTGGCGCAAACGCAGCCGCAGCCGTTCCTCAAGACCGTTTCCCGGCGATTATTCGCGGTAAGAGGGGATAGCCTTGGGTACGAGCGCGGGACAAGCGTCCTTGAATTGCATATCCGACTCAAAGAAAGCCGTTAATAGCGCAGTTCGCGCCGTTAGCGGCTTTTTCCGTTGCTTATTGTTACTAAAGAAAATGATTAGTCTCAAAGAAGCGTTGTTGGAGGTTAAGCAGCGTTGAAGGCATAAGATGAATGAAAAATAATGATAATGATTATCAATATCGAGAAAATGTAAAGAATGATATCAATGATATCCGCTTTAACAAAGGGAAAATATTATTTTTATTTAGGTTTAATATTGATATTGATAATCATTATCAATGATGTTAAACTGGAATTGTTAGCTAGTAAACAATATTTTGATGAAATTGGAAAACGGTCCGAAAACGGTACGGGTTGAATTTAGCCAAGGGAAGGAGCCGTAGAGAAAGTGGAGCATGCCGATGATCAAAAAAAGGCCATTTTCAGACTGCATTGGAAGTTCATTCATCTGACGGAACAATACGAAACCCAGGAACATGCCAATTTGGCTGAACAAGCCAGGGCGTGCGGGATCACGGATTGCCCGGAAAGCGTCACGAGCATCCACGTCGTCGACTGCATTGGCAAGCATGAGCCCATTAACAATACCGCGATTGCGGAACATATGGAATTGTCCAAGGCAAGCATTACCAAGATCAGCGCCAAGCTTGTCGACCACGGGTTCATTGCGCGGGCGCGCATGCGCGACAACAAGAAAGAAATTTATTTTCACCTGACGCCGAAAGGCAGAAAGCTTTACGAACTGCATGATAAGATGCACCGCGCCGGGGAAGAGTGGATTGACCGTTTTCTTGGCCGTTATTCCGGAGCCGAGCTCGATTTCATCAAAACTTTTTTTGAAGACGCCGTAAGCGAAGTGGAAAACGCCATTCAGGAGGAGATGTAAAAATGAACACGACATTGCGAATTGACCAACTGCGGGCATCCGTTGAGGGAAAGGAAATTTTGAAGGGGCTGAGCCTCGAAGTGAGGGGCGGCGAAATCCATGCGGTCATGGGACCGAACGGTACGGGGAAAAGCACGCTTGCTTCCACGCTGATGGGACATCCCAAATACGAGGTGCTGGGCGGCTCGGTGACGATAAACGGGGAGGATCTGCTCGAGATGGACGTCGATGAGCGCGGACGGGCCGGCTTGTTTCTCGCGATGCAGTATCCAAGCGAAATTACGGGCGTGACCAACTCCGATTTTATGCGCAGCGCCATCAACGCACAGCGCGGGGAGGGAAATGAAATCTCCCTGATGAAGTTCATCCGCCTGATGGAATCGAACATGAACACGCTGGAAATGAATCCGGAGTTTATGCACCGTTATTTGAACGAAGGTTTCTCCGGCGGGGAGAAAAAGCGTAACGAGATTTTGCAGATGATGATGCTCCAGCCGAAAATCGCGATTCTCGACGAAGTCGATTCGGGTCTGGACATCGATGCGCTTCGCATCGTCGCCCAAGGCGTCAATTCGCTGCGCAGCGCGGACCGCGGGTTCCTGATCATCACGCATTATCAGCGGCTTCTGGACTATATTACGCCCGATTTTGTCCATATCATGATGCAGGGCAGAATCGTCAAATCCGGCGGGCCCGAGCTGGCGCAGCGGCTGGAAGCGGAAGGCTACGAATGGGTCAAGGAGGAACTCGGCATCGAAGACGAGACGGTCGGGCAAGACGAGGACGAGTTTTCAATGCCGATGAACACGACGGGGCCAAAAATCCGATAGATGCAGGGGGAATCTGAACATGAATACGGAGATCACGATGTCTTTGGACAAGGATCGGGTGCTTGAAGCCTTCCGCACGGAAAAGGAGCCGGAATGGGTGACGGCGCTTCGGGAGCAAGGCTTTCGGCTTGCGGAAGAGCTGCCGCTGCCTAAGCTGGAAAAAACAAAAATCGAAAGATGGAATTTGGGAACGTTCGGGGAAATCACGCGTCCGAAGCAACGTGCTTCCCTGAAGGAGCTGGAAGGCACGGTCTCGGAATGGATCGAATCCGATAACGTGCTTGTTCAGCGCAACTCCGGGATCGAGTTCCAGCGGCTTGGCGAGGAGCTTCGGGAACAAGGCGTTATCTTCACCGGCCTCGAACAGGCGGTGAGGGAATATCCGGAGCTTGTCAAGCCGTATTTGATGCAGGCGGTCCGGGCGGACGAAAACCGGGTTACGGCCATCCATGCCGCGCTTTGGAGCGGAGGGGCGTTCCTTTACGTTCCGAAAAACGTCCACGTCGCCGAGCCGCTGCAGGCGCTGTTCCGTTTGGATGACGAAAAAGCCTGCTTTATGCCGCATGTGCTGATCGTGGCCGAAGAAAACAGCTCGGTCACCTTCGTGGAGAACGCCATATCCGAGGTAAGCGCAAAACATGACCAATTCGGCATCATGGAAGTATTCGTCAAACGCGGGGCCGAGGTCCATGTCGCATCCGTGCGGGGCCTTGGCGAACAAGTGACGGACATGACCTACCGCCGCGCGCATGTCGAAGCTGACGGCCGCATCCGCTGGATCGTCGGCGAGATGGACGCCGGCAACGCCATGGCGGACACCGCGTCGATTCTTCAAGGGGACGGCGCGGATTCGGACGCCAAAGTGATCTGCGTCGGGGCGGGCGAACAGCACATGAATTTGACGACCCGCGCAGTGCATATCGGGCAGTTTTCCACCAGCGACATGGTGACACGCGCCGTGATGCGCGAAGACGCGACGGCGATCATTAACGGCATCACGAAAATTGAAAAAGGGGCGAGCGGCACCAACGGACAGCAGACCGAAAAAGTGCTGATGCTGAGTCCGAAGGCCCGCGGCGACGCCAATCCGATTTTGCTGATCGACGAGGACGACGTGCAGGCAGGGCATGCCGCCAGCGTCGGGCAGGTGAACCCGGAACAGATCTTTTATTTGATGTCCCGCGGCATTGCCCGGGCGGAAGCCGAGCGGCTGATCGTCTACGGATTCCTCGCTCCCGTCATATCGGAAATTCCGAACGACCGTTTGCGGGAACGGCTGCAGGCGCTGGCGGAACGCAAGCTTGGACAGGCTTGAACAAAGGAGGGAATGGATCATGGCTAAACAAATGCCTGAATTGGATGATTATAAATACGGTTTCAAGGACGCGCACCAATCCGTCTTTCAAACGGCCAAAGGGCTGAGCCGCGACGTCGTCGCCGCCATCTCGGAGATGAAGGGGGAACCGGCGTGGATGCGCGATTTCCGCTTGAAAGCGCTGGAGCAATTTTTGGCGATGCCCGTGCCGCAGTGGGGAGGGAACCTGAACGACCTGGACTTCGACGATATCCACTATTACGTGAAGCCGGCCGAGCGCCAGGGGAAAACATGGGAAGAGGTTCCTTCCGAGATCAAGGAAACCTTCGACAAGCTGGGGATTCCCGAAGCGGAGCAAAAATACCTTGCGGGCGTATCCGCGCAATACGAATCCGAAGTGGTGTATCACAGCATGAAAAAGGAGCTGGAAGAGCAGGGCGTCATTTTTACGGATACCGATACCGCGCTGCGTGAGCACCCCGAGCTGTTCAAGAAATATTTTGCGACGGTCGTTCCTCCGAGCGACAACAAGTTCGCCGCGCTGAACAGCGCCGTCTGGTCCGGCGGCAGTTTCGTTTACGTGCCGAAAGGCGTGAAATGCGAGGTGCCGCTGCAGGCTTACTTCCGGATCAACTCGGAAAACATGGGACAATTCGAACGCACGCTGATCATCGCGGACGAAGACAGCTTCGTTCATTACGTGGAGGGCTGCACCGCGCCGATCTACAGCACGAATTCCTTGCACAGCGCCGTGGTGGAAATCATTTGCCGGAAAAATTCGCGCGCGCGGTACACGACGATCCAAAACTGGGCGCCGAACATTTACAACCTGGTGACGAAACGCGCGGTGGCGGAAGAAAACGCGAATATGGAATGGGTGGACGGCAACATCGGCTCCAAGCTGACGATGAAATACCCGTCGGTGCTTCTGAAAGGCCGCGGCGCGAAAGGTTCCGTGCTGTCGATCGCCGTTGCGGGCAAAAACCAGCATCAGGATGCCGGAGCGAAAATGTACCATCTTGCGCCGGACACGACGTCGACCATCATTTCCAAATCGATCAGCAAACACGGCGGTAAAGTGACCTACCGGGGGCTGGCTTCGTTCGGCCGCAACAGCGAGGGTTCCAAATCGAACGTCAAATGCGATACGTTGATTCTGGACAAAGAATCGACCTCCGATACGATCCCGTACAACGAAATCAAAAACGACAACATTACGCTTGAGCATGAGGCAACCGTATCCAAGGTTTCCGAGGACCAGCTGTTTTATTTGATGAGCCGCGGCCTCAGCGAGGCGGAAGCGACCCAGATGATCGTCATGGGCTTCATCGAGCCGTTTACGAAGGAGCTGCCGATGGAATACGCGGTGGAAATGAACCGTTTGATCAAATTCGAAATGGAAGGGTCCATCGGATAAAAGAGGGTCTTTAGCATGGTTGTGTCGGATATTATCGTTCGGGACGTAGTGAAAGTGAAGGAAAGCGACCGAATCAGAGACGTTTTGGAACGGTTCCTCCTCTATCGAATTTGCGAGCTTCCGGTCGTCAATGACCGTAATGAAATCGTCGGCTGGATCAGCGATCGGGAGATTATGAAGCGGATCGGCAGAACGAACCCGGCCATCGTGCCGGCGATAATGTGCTGCGTGTTGTTCCCTTATGCAGTTTGGTTCGACGATGAGGAAATAGACCGGAAGCTGTACCGTTTGCTGGACTGCAACGTCATGGAGGTCGCCACGCGCAAAGCTCCGGTAGTCCGATTCGACTCGGAACTCGACGATGCTGCGGCCTTGCTCGGAAGACTGGGCGCCTGTTCGCTGTTTGTCGAAAAAAACGGGGTACTGGCGGGAAAGATCAGTCCGGGCGACATCCTTCGTTGCGTCGCCGCCGGCCGCTAGGCAAGCAAACAATAGGTAAAGGAATGAAGATGGATGGCAAGAATGAACATTTCCGAGATCATCAAAGACGCAAGACAGGTGATTCGTTTTTCGGAGGATTCGGTACCGCGCGAGGCGATCGTGGAGCTGCTGAACGATGCGGTCTACGCCGCCAAGCCGAATCGCGGCCTAAGCGAGCCTTGGCGTTTCATCCTTCTGGACAGCATGGAAGCCAAAAGCAGGCTGGTCGGCATCATGCTTGAGGTCGGCGCGGAGCTGGGCAGGTACGACAGAAATAAAGCCAGGATCAAGGAACAATTCGCCGACATGGCGATGAGCGTGCCGTCTTATCTTATTGTCGTCATGCAGGAGCATCCGGATCAAACGGGATGGGAGGATGATTTTGCCACAACCTGCTGCATGATTCAAAATTTCAGCCTGCTCGGTTGGGAGAAAGGGATCGGCATGACTTGGCTCAAGGACGACGATGTATGCGATTCCCCGCAGTTTCGCGAATGGTTGGACATTCACTCCGGCGAAAGAGCGGTGAGTATACTAAGCCTCGGCTATTACGAAGACGTTCCCAGATTAAAGGAGCGGGTGCCGGCCGCAGAGAAGCTGACCATTCTGTAGCATGGATTAACAAAAAAGGTGTCTTTTTAAAGCCGATCCTGAAAAAGGATTGGCTTTTTTCTTGCGTTTCATGTAACTTTTTATTGAAAACATGCGTCTTATTTTCAAAGCTTGAAGAAATATGGAGGATCGTAGACGATGAGCCAGACTTCGCTTCCGAAAAGATCTACCGTAAGACAGCAATCGATAAAAAATAAAAAACGAAGAAAAAGAAAAAAAGGTTTTGGATGGTTTTTTTCCCGTTTCATCATGGCCGTATTCATTATAGGGATTCTTGGTGCCGGCTGGTTGTTCCTGACGCCAAGCGGCAACGACGTTCGTTTTCTGATGGCGGATACGCTCATTACGACGCAGCACCGTTATTTGGCCAAATATATTATCGGGCAGGCCGAACTTGACCGCAGAGTCGCGGAATACAACAAGCGCTTCGAAGCGATGGGCGAGGAAAAGGATATGCATCAGATTCATCTCCCGATTCCGGAGCAGACATCGGCTGAGACTTCCCCACAGAAAAAACCGCTCGTCGAAATCGAGGAAATTTCCGGCAAAGGATATCACGGCTATGTCATGACGGTAAACGATCCGACGAAAATACGCCTTGGCGTGCCGAAAAACCGCGGGAAGGGCGAAAAAGTCTCGAGCATGGTGAAGCGGACCGGGGCCATTGCAGGCGTCAACGCCGGCGGCTTTGCCGATCCGAACTGGAAAGGCAACGGGTTTAAGCCGATCGGAATCGTCATCTCCCAGGGCAAGCTGTATTACAACGGCCTTGGAAACAGCAAGTCCACCCAGGTCGTGGGCATCGACAAAAACGGCAAAATGGTTGCAGGCCATTATTCCTTGAAGGAACTCAGCGATATGGGCATCAAGGAAGCCGTCACCTTCCAGCCGCGGATTATCGTCAACGGCAAAGGATTGATCCGGAATGCCAGCGAAGGCTGGGGCATCGCGCCGCGGACGGCGATGGGCCAACGGGCCGACGGCGCCATTTTGTTCGTTGTGATCGACGGCCGCCAGCCGACATACAGCATCGGCGCCAATTTGTACGACGTCCAGCAAATCATGCTGGAGCACGGAGCCGTCATCGCGGCCAACTTGGACGGCGGTTCATCGACGGTACTCGTGAAGGATAACCAAATCGTCAATAAGCCTTCTTCGGAATACGGCGAACGGTACTTGCCCACGGCATTTCTCGTGTTCGAGCATCCGGAAGACGTGAAAATTCCTAACATTTGGGCCGGCCTCAATCCGCAAGATATCGACCCGGGGAAAAAATAAGGCATCATATTCATCATAGCGCACCAATTTTGGGATGTAATGACCGGACCGGATATTCGATGCAATCCAGGCTTTTTGCGGAAATAAAAAGGACAGCCTTGAGCATATCAGAAACAAGGCTGTCCTTTTGGCGTTCCATTATAATCGGGATAATGGCATTATATTTTTTTACTGTACATGATGCCGATCGTTTTCGGGCCGCAATGGCTTGAGATCACGCAGCCCGCCGTGGAAAGAGCCACCTCGCGGGCGTTTGTTTTTTCCTGAAGCGCCTTCTGCAGACGGATCGCTTCTTCTTCCGCAAATGAATGGACGACCACAATAAGGTCGTTGTCCATCAGGCCGCTTTTCTCCAAAGCGTTTTGCAGCATCTGATTCGTCGCTTTTTCCTTTTTGCCTCTCACTTTGTAGGCCGGGGTCATTTTTCCGCCAATGACCTTGATCACGGGGCGGATGTTCAGCAGGCTGCCGAGCAAATTTTGCACGCCGGAGCAGCGCCCGCCCTTATATAAATATTCGAGCGTATCGATCACGAATTCGGATTCGACCTCCGGCCGGACGGCTTCGAGCAGGTTCGCGATCTCGTCCAGGCTTTTGCCTTCCCTGGCGGCATGCACGGCTTTCATGACAAGCAGCCCGATGGCGCTGGAAAGGTTCAAGGAATCCACGACGCGGATCGAAGCTTCCGGAAATTCGCCGGCCGCGATCAGGGCGTTTTGATAGGTGGCGGATAAACCGGAGGATAAGCTGATGTAAAGGATCGAATCCCCCTGTTTGACATGCGGCTCGAAGGCAGCCATAAAATCCGCAGGGGACGGGGCGGCGGTCTTCGGCAAGCTTCCGCTTCGGGACACTCTCTCATAGAGCTCGGCCGGGGTAATGTCCACCCCGTCGCGGAGCTGCTCGTTGCCGAAAACGACGTACAGCGGGACGATCCCGATGTCGTATCGGCGGACCCACGCCTCCGGCAGATCGCTTGTGCTGTCAGCGAAAATTTTGATTTTTGGCATGAACATCTCCCTTATGGTTTTTTCACGTATAAAATGCCGATCGTTTTGGCCCCGCAATGCGAGGAAATAACGCATCCGGCATCGGAGACGGCGACTTCGCTGGCGCCGGTTTTCTCCTTAAGGATCCGTTTCAGCTCCTGTGCGTCTTCATCGGCCATGGAATGGGTAACGAAAATCAGGTCGGGGTCCATTTGATCCCGGTTGACCAAGGCGTTGTTCAGCATTTGCTCCAATGCTTTTTCCCTTTTGCCCCGCACTTTGTAGGCCGGAGTCATTTTTCCGTCGATGACCTTGATGACCGGCCGGATTTTGAGCAGGCTCCCGACGAGATTTTGCATGCCGGAGCAGCGTCCGCCCTTATATAAATAATCCAATGAATCGATCACGAACTCGGTTTCGACGAGAGGTCTGACGCTTGTGACCAGCTCGGCGATTTCACGCGCGCTTTTTCCTGCTTCGGCCGCTTTGACCGCCTTCATCACCTGAAGCCCGATGCCCGTGGACAGGTTTAAGGAATCGACGACCGTCACCTTTCCTTCCGGAAATTCTTCCGCGGCGATGAGCGCGTTTTGATAGGTGGAGGATAATTCCGAAGATAAGCTGATATATACGATGTCTCTGCCTGCCTCGATGTCGGGGGAAAAAGCCTGCACGAAGTCCGCCGGCGACGGTGCCGCCGTTTTCGGCAAGCTGCCGGTTTTGTCCACTTTCGCGTAAAGCTCGGCCACGGAAATATCCACGCCGTCCCTATAAGTCGTATCCCCAAACGTGACGTACAGCGGAATTATGCCGATTCCGTAATCCCGAATCCATTCCTGCGGCAAATCGCAAGTGCTGTCGGCAAAAATTTTAACTTTTGGCATTTTCGTCACCTTCCTGCCCTTAGCATAAGTACGACAAACATCAGACCAAAACTGAAAATGATGACGGCGTTCAGAGAGAGCCCCAGCACGGCAAAGATTTTTTTGCGGTTCCGGAGGATCGTTCCGACGATGCCCAAAATGATGCCGATGATGTTGGCGGCAAACAGGCCGATCAGAATGATCGTCATGACGGTGACGCCCGTCGTCGTGCTTTGGGTCCAGGAGCTGTCGCTTTCCAGGCCTTTTGCGAATATCGCCCCCATCGCGCCTACGCTCACGATATAAGCCAGCATGGATACGAGGCTGATGATAAACGAAGCGATCCCGGGACCGGAGTGCCGTTTATGCTGCGGCGGATGCCGGTGTGGTTCCATACTCTTTCTCTCCTTAAAAATAGATATGTATGTTTCTTACTCTTCCATATTATGAAGCAAAAATCAAGCCGGCAAAAGGCTTCAAGAGGGTTGCTGCGGTGGAAAAGCCGTACCGGATCGGGTAAGATGGGGAAGGATTGTTCCATTACGAAAAGCAAAAAAGGAGTTGGGTCGGACATGCAGCGCAAGTTTTTGGTCATCGGCGCGGTGATGGCAATGCTCTCCGTGGTGATCGGCGCTTTCGGAGCCCATATGCTGAAACCGATCGTCGGCGAAGACGCGATGAAAGTGTATGAAACCGGGGTTCAGTATCATATGGCGCATGCGCTCGGCATTCTTTTGATCGCGGTCGTCACCGGATTTTGGGGTTGCACGCGCAAGCTGGCCTGGGCGGCATGGCTTTTGTTTGCAGGCATCATTTTGTTCTCGGGCAGCTTGTATGTGCTGGCGATTACCGGCATCAAGCCGCTTGGGGCGATTACGCCGATCGGCGGCGTCGCATTCATTGCCGGATGGGTATGCCTGATTGCCGAAGCGGCGACGCGCAGAAAAGACTAACGCTAAAAAAGCCCTTGCACCTTCCGTATGCCGGATGGCCAAGGGCTTTGCACGTTTCAGACGACTTCGATGATCTCGCTAAGCTTAAACGAATAGACCTGCTTTTCGTCGACATGGTAAACGTTCAACAGCTGATTGGTTTCATCGAAATTCAGGATGCGGCAAGGCATGCTCGTCGGTTGTCCGCCGCGGCTCGTCGTCAACCGGGTCAGCCGGTTATCGCGGATGCATTCCGTAATCCATTCATACAGCTGGGAGCTGTAATCCGCGGAACTCATTTTTTTCTCAGCGGGGGAGCTGGGGCTTTTCGCCGGTTGTCCAGTCTTTGATTTTTGAGTGTGGCCGTCAGGTAAAGGCGACGCCGCCGGTGCTTCTGACTTATGAATGAGCGATTTCCGTTTTTCCCGAAGCATAGACTCGATCAGCTGCCCTAGCTCCATACCGGATTTGATCCGGAAATCGGCGATGCTTTCGCATCCGTTCAACATTTCGATCATGGCTTGCAGCGCAAGCGCGTTTGATCTGCTTTTCACCAGGATATCGACGTTAAACAAATACCCTGAATCTTCTTGATTTGATTTATTCTCCATAATTCCCCCAGCCTATACCATGTGCAAAATAACTCTCAAACTGTATAAATAATATCACGAACATGTAAGCGTGAATAGTCCTAATGTCGGATACGGACATAACTTTATTCCTAAGTGCGTGAAGGACGCCTACACGCGAAGCTCCATGTACGAATACACATATTCTGAGCATTTATCCTATAAGGGAGGTGTGAGCCTATGGTGACGATGGAGCCTATTTCGGTCGGAGGGCAAACCCTTGTCGGAGTTGAGGTAAAGCTGCCCAAGACCACCCTGCTCACGATCAGCACCTCGCGCGGGTACATCATGTGCGGGGCGCTTGACGTCGGGCTTTTGAACGATCGCCTGGGAGACCGCAAAATCATCGCCGGAAGGGCGGTAGGTGTTCGGACGCTCAAGGAATTGCTGGAGTCGCCGCTCGAATCCGTAACAACGGAAGCTGCCGCCCTTGGTATCGTTCCGGGCATGCCCGGACATGAAGCGCTTCTTAAAATGCTGTAGCGTGGTTCGATAGTCATAGATTTTCGCGAAGCAAGTGATGGAACAGCCGCAAATCAAAAACCAGCCCCCGCTAAGTGAACTGCAATCCCAATGTTAGATGGTGTCTAACAATTGGGGTGCAGTTCAGCTAAGGACTGGTTTTTTTTGTGTCAGCCGGTCTCTGATAGCAACGATGGCTTATCGGTATTTTAGCGGAAAAGGGCGGCCAGGTTATCTTTATAAGGAGCGCGGACGATGCCTTTTTCCGTAATGATGGCGGTGACCCATTCGTTTGGCGTCACGTCAAATGCCGGATTGTACACTTTGATGCCCTGAGGCGCCGTTCTTTTGCCGAAACCTTCCGTAATCTCATGCTCCGGCCTTTCCTCGATCGGAATCAGCTCGCCCGACGCGGTGTTCAGATCGATCGTGGACAGCGGACAAGCGACGTAGAACGGAATGTTGTGCGCTTTGGCCAGAACGGCAAGGCTGTAGGTGCCGATTTTGTTCGCGACGTCGCCGTTGGCCGCAACGCGGTCCGTGCCGACGATCACCGCCTGCACCCATCCTTTGGACATGACCATGCCGGCCATATTATCGCAAAGCAGCGTTACGTCAATGCCGGCCTGCTGCAGCTCGAATGCGGTCAGGCGTGCGCCTTGAAGCACGGGACGCGTCTCGTCCGCGTAAACCTTCAGCTTCATGCCCTTTTCATGGGCGAGATACATCGGCGCGGTTGCCGTGCCGTATTTGGCCGTAGCCAGCCCGCCCGCATTGCAGTGCGTCAGGACGCCCATGCCGTCGGACAAGAGCGGCAGCGCATGCTCCCCGATCAGGCGGCAGACTTCTTCGTCTTCGGCCTGAATCGATGCGGCTTCGGCGAGGAGGGCGCCGTAGAATCCGGATATGCCGTCCTCCGATGCGGCAAGGCGGGAGGCCTTGTTCTTCATCCGGTCCAGCGCCCAGAACAGGTTGACGGCCGTCGGGCGGGAGGTGGCCAGATAGGCGCATACTTGTTCGATCTGCTGAAGCCATTCAAGCTTGTCCCCGCCCGTGTATTGTTTGGCGCCGAGAACGACGCCGTACGCGGCAGCGATGCCGATCGCCGGCGCGCCGCGAACCACCATGGAATGGATCGCTTTCCATACTTCTTCCGGTGTGGTCAGGTTTTTCATGTCGATGGTCTCGGGAAGAAGACGCTGATCCAGCAGCCGCAGCGAGTCCCCTTCCCATCGAACCGAGGTCAGCGGTTGATCATATTTTTGCGTCGATTCCTGAATGTTCATCGTACCGCTCCTTCGAATGGTTGTACCGCTTGTTTCACAAGCCGTAGAATATCGTCGCCGCTGTTCACGCCGCGATGGTTTTTCACGAGCTGCTTGCCGATGGCCAGCGCTTTGCGCTGCGCTTCCTCGCGAAGCCGCTGGTCTTCGATGGTGTCGATGTCCGCGACGTGGGAGAGGCCGACGATGCGGCGGATTATTTTGCAGCCCGCGAACCCTGCCGTATCCCGGAGGACTTTGGTTACGTAAAGATCCTGGTAACCCGGGGCACCCGCCATCGGATCTTTGGCTTCTTCGTTCCACAGCTTGCGGAAGCGCGTTTCGAATTCGGTCCAGATGTCGGACACCATCCGAAGAAGCCGCTCCTCCGTCTCCCGGCGGGCATCCGCGTCCTTCGTCCACCCCGGCCGGGAGGCGTAGTTCAGCAGAAGGTTGGCGATGATGGCCCCGACGTCAAAGCCCATCGGCCCGTAATAAGCGAACTCCGGATCGATGACCTTGGTTGATTCCGCTGTTGCGAAAATGCTGCCGGTATGCAGATCGCCGTGCAAGAGCGCTTCCGTGCGGGTCAGGAAGGCTTCGCGCAGCAGCGCCACCTCGAGATGAAGAGCCCCGTCTTCCCGCAAGGCTTGGGCTTCGTCCTCCAGATATTCCGGATAGTTGTTATTGTCCGACAGCTTGTAAGGATCCTCGAAAATGAGATCCTCGGTAATTTTGCACAGATCGGGATTGATGAATTTTTTGACCTGCTCCTTTTTATGCTGCGGGTTCATGGCCAAATCGGACGTGAAAAACAGCGTTCTGGCCAGAAATTCGCCGATATGGCCTGCAAAAAGCGGATAGGCTGCGCCTTCAATGAGACCTTTGCGCATAATCGTATGATCGCTCAAATCCTCCATCACGGTAACGGCAAGCTCATCATCGAAAGCATACACTTCCGGAGCAAGCCCAGGGCAGAGGCCGTATTGCAGCTGAAGGGCTTCCCGCTCGATTCTGGCGCGGTCCAGGGACAGCGGCCAAGATTCGCCGACAACCTTCGCATAAGGCAGCGCTTGTTTGATGATGATGCTTTTGCCGCCGTTTTGGTCCGTAATATGAAAAACCAGATTCAAATTCCCGTCGCCGATTTCTTGGCAATCAAGCTTGGCGTCTGCAGGAAAATGACCCGGAATGCTGCGGGCGAAAGAGATCGCTTCTTCGAACGTGAGTGGATGATAATTGGACACAAAAGTCACCTCCGCTAAGTAAAAACGAATAAACCCAACTTAATCGCTTGGTATTATCCAGTATATCGGATGTCAGCGGTTTTTTGTACATTTTTTTGCATGCACAGATTTCCATCCGAAAGATGGCGCGTTTTTGTTTCATGCGGGCGGCGGCAGGGTAATATATGAACAAAGGCAAAAGGCGGCGGCATGCCGGCCAAAAAGCCTGTACATGTGGATTGCAAGCGGCTTTGCGGGCGTTTGGCGCGCGAGCCGATTATTTTAAAGAAAAGGCGGGGATTTTCATGGCAAAAACATCTGCAAAAACGAAACCGACAACGCTTGAGCAAATATTGAACCAGGAAGTAGCGAACCTGAACGTCCTGTACGTGAAAATTCACAACTACCACTGGTACGTCAAAGGGGAACATTTTTTTACGCTGCATGCCAAATTCGAAGAACTGTACGACGACGTTACGCTCAAGATGGACGAGGTCGCCGAGCGTCTTCTTACGATTAAAGGAAGCCCGGCCGCAACCATAAAAGAATATTTGGAGCTGGCCACCATTCAGGAAGCTTCCGGCAAAGAGGATGCCCGTCAAATGGTGCAGACCTTGATCGAGGATTTTGCGACGGTTTCCGAAGAGCTGCATGAGGGCATTCGGGTTGCCGACGAAGCAGGGGACGAGCCGACGGGAGATCTGTTCATCAAAATCAAAAACGATCTCGAGAAGCATATGTGGATGCTGCGCTCCTACCTCGGATAAGCCGGGAGAGCTTTTCGAAGGGAGTAACCCCGTTTTTGAAAAAACCGAAAAGCTTCCATAATATATTATCAGGGAACCCGGCGAGGGTTCCGGTAATTCGCGAAGGAAAAGACGGCTTTGCCCATCGAAAAGGGAGAAATGCGAATATATAAGCAGGCTTGGCTGTAGGCCAGGCCTGCTTTTGCGATTATTTCGGGGAATCATCGGCGCGAAGGTTGATATGAATCTGTATTTATTATAGAATTATTGATAATCAGTGAGAATCAGTTTAGATTCATTTTAAATTGATAATTATGATTGCTTGAAATCAGGGAAGGTCCCCTGTTTAAATAGACTGTCTGATTTCGGTAAAACAAATTAACGGAGGGAATAACGTACATGGCTACTCACTTTTCGATTCAAGGCCTTAAAGCGGAAATTGAAGGTAAGGAAATTCTGAAAGGAATCAACCTCGAAATAAAGGGCGGAGAGATTCACGCCATCATGGGTCCGAACGGTACCGGTAAAAGTACCTTGGCTTCCGCGCTGATGGGGCATCCTAAATACGAAGTCACCGACGGCAGCGCAACGCTGAACGGGGAAGACTTGCTCGAAATGGCAGTCGACGAGCGCGCACGCGCAGGTCTGTTCCTGGCGATGCAGTATCCGAGCGAAATTACGGGCGTGACAAACTCCGACTTTTTGCGCAGCGCCATTAACGCCCGCCGTGAAGAAGGTCAAGAAATTTCTTTGATCCGTTTTATCCGTCAATTGGAAGCGAAAATGAAAGAACTCGACATGAATCCGGAATTCGCGCACCGCTACCTGAATGAAGGTTTCTCCGGCGGCGAAAAGAAACGGAATGAAATTCTGCAAATGATGATGATCGAGCCAAACATCGTCATCTTGGACGAAATCGACTCGGGCCTTGACATCGACGCGCTCAAAATCGTGGCTAACGGCGTAAACGCCATGCGCAGCGACGACCGCGGATTCCTGATCATTACCCACTATCAGCGCCTGCTGAACTACATCAAACCGGACTTCGTCCACGTCATGATGCAAGGGCGTATCGTGAAATCCGGCGGTCCTGAGCTTGCAGAGCGCCTGGAAGCCGAAGGTTACGATTGGGTGAAGGAAGAGCTTGGCATCGAAGACGAGACTGTAGGTCAAGAAGCGTAAAAAACGGAAGGAGGAAACCGAAATGACGACACAAACCATTCTTCCGGTGAACGCGGACAGCCTCAGCCAATTGTCCAAACAAAGACAAGAACCGGCTTGGCTTACGGAAAATCGCCTGAAGGCCTTGGAGCTTGCCGCCAATCTGGAGCTGCCCAAGCTCGAGAAAATGAGAATCGAACGCTTGGACATTCAAAATTACGGAAGCTATAAAGAAAATGCCGGCATGACATCGCTGGCGGAGGTTCCGGCATCCATTCAGGAGCTGGTTCAGGATCAGGAATCCGGAAGCCTGTTGATCCAGCGCAACTCCGGAGTCGTTTACACGAAACTTGCGCCGGAGCTTGCCGAAAAAGGCGTTATTTTCACCGATTTGCAAACGGCGGCAAATGAGCATGGGGAGCTTGTCAAAGCCCATCTGCATACCGCGGTAAAAGCGGACGAAAGCTCCGTGGCCGCGCTTCATGCCGCGATTTGGAACGGAGGCGTGTTCCTTTACGTTCCGAAAAACGTCGAAGTAACGGTACCGCTTCAGGCCGTATTGCTTACGGATGACGGCGAAGCGACGTTTGCGCCGCATGTGCTGATCATCGCCGACGTGAACAGTTCGGTCACCTACGTGGACAATTACGTTTCCGAAGGCAACCAAGCGGTTACGCACAACGGGGCCGTCGAAGTATTCGCCAAGCAAGGGGCGAAGGTCCGCTATGCAACCATTCACCAAATGGGAACGAACGTTACGGATCTGAGCTACCGCCGCGCGGTCATTGAAAACGATGCGTCGATGGAATGGATCGTCGGCGAAATGAACAGCGGCGACACGGTTAGCGATACGTATTCGGTGCTGAAAGGAAACGGTTCGACATCCGACTCGAAAGTCATCGCGGTCGGTTCCGGATCCCAGAAGCTGAACTATACGACACGCGCCAACCACTTCGGCAAATCCTCGGAGAGCCAGATGATTACCCGCGCCGTTATGCGCGAGGAAGCGTCGGCCATCATCAACGGGATTACGAAAATCGAAAAAGGCGCGACGAAATCGGACGGCCAGCAAACGGAAAAAGTGCTTATGCTGAGCCCGAAAGCCCGCGGCGACGCGAATCCGATCCTGTTGATCGACGAGGACGACGTTAAAGCGGGTCACGCGGCGTCGGTAGGCCAGGTCAATCAGGAACAAATCTACTACCTGATGTCCCGCGGCATCTCCCGCGAAATCGCCGAATCCCTTATCATTTACGGATTCCTGGCGCCTGTCGTATCCCAAGTTCCGATGGAAAGCCTGCAGAAGCAGCTGCAAGCCGTCATCGAAAGGAAGTTGGGACAATGAATAACGCCATTCGCGAGCAGTTCCCGATTCTGAAGCAGGAGATTAACGGCCATCCATTGGTTTACCTGGACAGCGCGGCGACTTCCCAGAAGCCGCTGGCCGTCATTGAAGCGCTGCGGCATTATTACGAATACGATAATGCGAACGTGCACCGGGGTGTGCATACGCTCGGCAGCCGTGCTACCGATGCTTATGAAGGCGCACGCGAGAAAGTGGCTAAATTCATTCATGCCAAAAGCACGAAAGAAATCATTTTTACGCGCGGGACGACGACTTCCTTGAACATGGTTGCTTCGTCTTACGCCCGCTCCATCTTGGCCGAAGGCGATGAAATCGTCTTGACCCCGATGGAACACCACAGCAATCTCATTCCATGGCAGCAGGTGGCAAAAGCCACCGGCGCCGTGCTTAAATATGTTAAACTGCAGGAAGACGGTTCGGTGACTTTGCCGGAAGTTGAAAAAGTCGTATCGGACAAAACGAAAATCGTAACGATGGCTTACGTCTCCAACGTCATGGGCGTCATTAATCCGGTGAAGGAGATCGCCGCTCTGGCGCACCGTCACGGGGCTGTCATGGTCGTTGACGGAGCTCAGAGCACCCCGCATATGAAGGTGGACGTTCAGGACCTGGATTGCGATTTTTATGCTTTTTCCGGCCATAAGATGTGCGGTCCGACCGGGATCGGCGTTTTGTACGGGAAACAAGCGCTGCTCGAAGCGATGGAGCCGGTGGAATTCGGCGGCGAAATGATCGACGATGTCGGTTTGTACGATTCATCCTGGAAGGAGCTCCCTTGGAAGTTCGAAGGAGGAACGCCGATTATTGCCGGAGCCGTCGGGCTTGGGGCAGCCATCGATTTTCTCGAAAGCATCGGGCTTGACGCCATTGCGGCGCATGAACATGATCTGGCCGCGTACGCGGTCGACCGCCTGTCCGAGATTGACGGCCTGAAGCTGTACGGTCCGCGCGAACGGAAGGTCGGGCTGGTCACGTTTAATCTCGGAGAGGTGCATCCGCATGATGTGGCCACGGTTCTGGATGCCAGCGGCATCGCGATTCGTGCCGGACATCACTGCTGCCAGCCGCTGATGCGCTGGCTGGAAGCAAGTTCGACTGCACGCGCAAGCTTTTATCTGTATAATACGAAAGAAGATGTGGACCGTCTGATCAGCGCATTAATCCAGACAAAGGAGTATTTTGGCTAATGCAACTTGATGACTTGTACCGGCGCGTGATTATGGACCACTACAAAAATCCGCGGAACCGGGGAAAATTCGAAGACGGAACCGTAACAGTTGATTTGAATAACCCGACATGCGGCGACAAAATTTCGCTGCAGCTCAAGGTGGATAACGGAATCGTACAGGATGCGAGATATACGGGGGAAGGATGCTCGATCAGCATGTCTTCCGCTTCCATGATGACCGAAGCCGTCAAAGGCAAATCGGTGGAGGAAGCCAAGGAGCTGGCATCCCGGTTCTCCGCGCTGATGCAAGGGGAAGACGTCCATTTCGACGACTACGAGGATATTGAAGCCCTGTCCGGAGTAAACAAGTTCCCGGCCCGCATCAAATGCGCCACCTTGGCATGGAATGCGCTGCGGAAAGGGATCGACGAGAAACAGCATGATCATTAATTGATAGGGAGGTTCAAACCCATGGCTAAAAAAGCCCCTGAAATAGAAGAGTACAAATACGGGTTCCGCGACGAACACAAAGCGGTTTTTCAAACCGGCAAAGGGTTGACCCGCGAAATCGTCACCGAGATCTCCAAAATTAAAAACGAACCGGAATGGATGCTGGAATTCCGTCTGAAGTCGCTTGAACAGTTCGAAAAAATGCCGATGCCGAAATGGGGCGGCAACCTTGACGAGTTGGACTTCAACGATATCCAGTACTATGTAAGACCTTCCGAAAAACAAGGAAAGACGTGGGAAGAGGTTCCTGCAGAAATCAAGGAAACCTTCGACAAGCTGGGCATTCCGGAAGCGGAGCAAAAATTCCTCGCCGGCGTATCCGCCCAATACGAGTCCGAAGTCGTATACCACAACATGCAAAAGGATCTGGAAGATCAGGGCGTTATCTTCATGGATACCGACACGGCGCTGAAAGAGCATCCTGAAATTTTCAGGGAGCATTTTGCGAGCGTTGTTCCTCCATCCGACAACAAATTCGCCGCTTTGAACAGCGCGGTATGGTCCGGAGGAAGCTTCATCTACGTTCCGAAAGGCGTGAAATGCGAAATTCCGCTGCAAGCCTATTTCCGGATCAATTCCGAAAACATGGGACAATTCGAACGTACGCTGATCATCGCGGACGAAGGCAGCTTCGTGCATTACGTCGAAGGCTGTACCGCTCCGATCTACAGCACCAACTCGCTGCACAGCGCGGTCGTGGAAATCATCTGCAAAAAGGATGCACGCGTGCGCTACACCACGATCCAAAACTGGGCGCCAAACATTTACAACCTCGTTACGAAACGTGCCGTTGCCGAAGAAAATGCAACCATGGAATGGGTTGACGGCAACATCGGCTCCAAGCTGACGATGAAATATCCTGCAGTTCTCCTGAAAGGACGCGGCGCGAAAGGCATGGTGCTGTCGATCGCGGTTGCGGGCAAAGGCCAGCATCAGGATGCCGGCGCGAAAATGATTCACCTCGCTCCGGATACGACCTCCACGATCGTGTCCAAATCGATCAGCAAGCACGGCGGTAAAGTTACCTATCGC
Organism: Paenibacillus sp. VCA1; assembly: GCF_031583795.1. Classification (NCBI taxonomy): domain Bacteria; kingdom Bacillati; phylum Bacillota; class Bacilli; order Caryophanales; family Paenibacillaceae; genus Paenibacillus; species Paenibacillus sp. VCA1. The sequence continues at coordinate 165,250 of NZ_JAVLSX010000013.1, forward strand.
GGTCTGGCTTCCTTCGGACGCAACGCCGACGGAGCGAAAGCTAACATCAAATGCGACACGCTGATTCTGGACAATGAGTCCACATCGGATACGATTCCGTACAACGAAATCAAAAACGACAACATCGTGCTTGAACACGAAGCGACGGTTTCGAAAGTATCCGAAGATCAGCTGTTCTACCTGATGAGCCGCGGCCTGACCGAAGCCGAAGCGACGCAAATGATCGTCATGGGCTTCATCGAGCCGTTCACGAAAGAGCTGCCGATGGAATATGCGGTTGAAATGAACCGTCTGATCAAATTCGAAATGGAAGGTTCGATCGGTTAATCCGTTCACCTTTACCCAAATACGTATCCGTTGTGCCGGACCTTCGCGGTTTGGCGCCTCGGGTACGTATTTTTTTGTGGAAGTTCAGCTATTAGGGATGGGCCGTTCTTTTACTTAAGGCGTAAAAAAACGTGTCCGGACAAAGTTTGACCGGGACACGTTGAATAAAATAGCGATATATATATTACAGGAAAATTTGGTCGATTCCGATGTCACGCCGGGAAGATAAATCCACGAAGCTGGTTTCGGTTTTCACCAGTGGGCGGAAGAAGTCGGCGGGGTTGGTCATGACGATCGTGCCTCTTTCTCCGGTAGAGAGAATGACGTTTTTGCCGATGAAATTTGGGAGCATGTGGCGGATGAAAGCCTGGGTGGCGTTGGCGCTCAGTTTTCCGAAACTCATGGTGTGAAGTTCGTGCATAACGGTCAGCAGCTCCTGTTTGGATTGGTATACCCGGTTCATGCTCATGGCGCTGAACACGTCGGCCACCGCCGTAATTCTCGAGAACGGATGAATCTCGTTTTTCTCGATGGCGTGGGGATACCCGCTGCCGTCGTCGCGTTCATGATGCTGAAGCGCAACAAGCGCCGGAATGGTGTCCGGGGACGAATCGCGGATGATATCGTGCCCGTAAACCGTATGCTTTTTCATGATTTCGAATTCTTCCGGAGTCAGTTTGCCGGGCTTGTTCAGCAGGCTTCCGGGAATTTGGCATTTGCCGATGTCGTGAAGATACCCTGCCCGACCGGCCTCGTAAGCTTCTTCCTTGGAAAATCCCAGCCAGGATGCAATATAATAAGATAAAATGCCGACCTGCATCGAATGGTGATATGTATAATCGTCGTTTTGATCAATGCAGAGCATGAGGGAGACGATGTCTTTATGCTCCTTCAATTGATCGACGAGGGGCTCCATGATATCATCAACCATGGTTTCGTTAAACCTGCCGGTAGTTAACGCTTCCAAGTACATCGATTCGAATCCGTCCACGGCTTGCTCGAGATAGGGCTTTGTTTTTTGCAAGAGCTCCATCTGCTGGGAGTGAATCATCGTGACCGCGGGCTGCTGGACGGCAGGCTCGATATCCACGTAGTCCACGCCGTGCTTCATCAGCTTGCGGATATCTTCTTCCGTCAGCGGCGTTCCGTTTTGCATCACGTGAAGTCCTGATTCGCTGAATGCGTCCGCCGCCAGCCGGTCGCCTGGTTTTAAGTCTGTGACATGCACTTTCAAGCAATCGTCACTCCATTTCTTCAAAATTCGACATCTGTTACCTGCTATCATATCAAGAAAAAAATGGATTGACAATGCCAATATGTTAGACTTAAAGGCTTGCGGTTGGGTCCCACGGCCCTTGTTGATGCCCCTTCCATTCGGAACCATCGTCCCAAATTTCCTTTTTCCAAATCGGGACCGACTGCTTCAATTTTTCGATGGCATATCGGCTCGCTTCATAGCAATCGGCACGGTGGCTTGTCGAAACGGCGATAATCACGCTGGCTTCCTGAACGTCGACTTTGCCGACCCGGTGCGAAATCGCGCATAAGGTTCCGGGCCAGCGGGTATCAATATCTTTGCCGATCGCTTCCAGTTGGGAAAGCGCCATGGGAATGTATGCATCATATTCCAGATGGACCGTGCGCTGGCTCCCGGTCATCTCCCGCGTCGTGCCGACAAAGGAAAGGGTGGCCCCATGATTGGGATGCAGCACTTTGTTTGTTACTTCCTCAACCGACAGAGGCCGGTCCGTAATGCAAAATCGTCCGTCCTTGGAAGCGGCGTCAACGTGAGCCTGGCCGTCGCCGCCGGAAACCGGCGGGATGAGGGCAATTTCGGCCCCTTCCGTAATAAGGAAGTCTCCTGGCGCATATTCCTGATTTACGGCAACAAAAGAAACGGAGATCTGCGAGGCAGCCTCCGGAAACGAATGGGACAGCTCTATCTTCAGCTCGTCGGCGGTTATTTCGGACCGTTCAACCGTATAGTCCAGCACCCGGGTGTGCAGGCGTTCCGCCAGACCGGCAAATAATTGAATGCGAAGCTGCATATTTTTCACCTCAACCAATGATGTTCATGTCTAACCAATATACCATATCCGTCATGAAAATGTTATGCTTATCCCTTAGAAGACCCGCTTTTGTCAGCGATATTGCACCTGCGCGAGAAAGGAAGGACTTTAGCTTATGGAGCGCAACAAGCCCAAAACGATCACGATTTTGCACACGAACGATATACACAGCCATTTTGACAAGGTCAGTCCTATTGCTGCTTATGTAGCCGGGCAGCGGGAAGAGGCGAACGGAAACCCGCTCTTGCTGGTGGATGTCGGAGACCATATGGACCGCTCGGCGGTGGAAACCGAAGGTACGATGGGCGGAGTTAACGTTGATCTGCTGAATTTGACCGGCTACGACGCGATTACAATCGGGAATAACGAAGGATTGACGTTGACGCCGGAAGATTTGGCTAAGGTGTACGCCGATCTGCAGGCACAGGTGGTTTGCTGCAATATGCTGGAGGAAGCGACCGGCGAACCCCCGTCCTGGATGAAAACGCACGCGATCATCGAAAAAGGAGGCGCCAAAATCGGCATCACGGGCGCGACGGCGCCGTTTTCGGCCTTTTACGATCTGCTTGGCCTTAAAGCGCTGGATCCCGAAACGGCGATCCGAAGAGAGGTGGAGCTGCTTCGCCCTCAGTCGGATATCGTTATTTTGTTGTCCCATCTCGGACTGGCGACGGATCAGCGGCTTGCGGAACGGATTCCGGGGATCGATGCGATTCTGGGCGGACATACCCACCACCTGCTCGAAAAACCGCTCCTGATCGGCCATACGGCCGTTTGCGCGGCAGGAAAGTTCGGGGACTATGTCGGCAAAATCCGAATGGACCTGCAGCCGGACGGCGGTTACCGGATGACGGAAGGAGGTTGTGTTCCGGTCGATACGGACATGGTGGACGAAACCGTCAGCAAGGCGCTAAGCCTTCATCGCAAACATGCCGAAGAAACGCTAAGCGAGACGGTCGCAACGACCGACCGGCCGCTGCCGCTCGATCATACGTCGGAATCCGCGTTCGGGAATCTGTTGGCTCAGGCCGTCCGCAGGTTTACCGGGACAGGCATTTCGATCGTCAACACGGGGCAACTGCTTGGTCCGCTGCCTGAAGGGGAAATTTCGGCCGGGCTGCTCCATACGTTGTGCCCGTCCCCGGTGAACGCTTGCGTCGTCATGCTGAAAGGCAAGGATATTCGGAACGCGCTGGAAGAAAGTTTGCTGCCCGATTTTTGGGGCCGGGAGATCCGGGGCTTCGGATTTCGCGGGGAGATTTTGGGAAATGTGGCGGTTGATGGTCTGGAAGTCTTGTACGATAAGGGCCGAATCCCTTATGATAGGATTGTCGAAATTACATACATGGGAGAAAGGCTGCAGGACGAGCAGGAATACGAGGTTGGAACGCTCGATATGTTCACGTTTGGCATTGGATACGAATCGCTTGCGATGGGGCGGAATCAGCGGTTTTTGCTGCCCGAATTTCTGCGTGATTTGCTGCGCCTTGAGCTTCAGCGTCCGGGAAGCCTTGCCGAAAGCGAACGAAACCGATGGGCGGAAGCCAAGTAAAGATTTTCCTTGGGGAGGAAGCAATGGATACAATAACAGCGATCGTATTAGGGATTGTGGAAGGCATTACGGAATTTATTCCGGTATCTTCAACCGGGCATATGATTCTCACGTCGAAGCTGCTTGGCTACAACGATCAGGATCCGACCATGAAAACGTTCGAAGTGGTCATCCAGCTCGGAGCGATTCTTGCCATCGCGCTCGTTTACTGGCGGCGGATTCTCGATTTGCTCGGGATCAAAAAAATCGATTCGGGGCAAAATCGCATCGCGCCGCACAAAAAGCTGAACCTGCTGCACGTCATTATCGGCATCGCGCCCGCGCTGATCGTCGCCTTTTTTGCGAGGGACTTCATCAAAAGCTTGTTTAGCGCCAGCACCGTCATATGGGCTTTGGTCGCAGGCGGCATTTTCATGATTTTTGCGGAATGGTTCAATAAATCGAAGGCGAAAATCACGGCGGAAACGATCGATGACATCAGCTACAAGCAGGCGTTTTTAATCGGCATTTATCAAATTTTATCCGTGCTTTGGCCGGGCTTTTCCCGTTCGGGTTCGACGATTTCGGGCGGGATGCTGTCGGGCGCCAGCTATAAGGCTTCTGCGGATTTCTCGTTTCTGATCGCGATTCCGATCATGGTGGCCGCTTCGGGTTATGAAATGCTCGATTCGTACCAAAATTTGACGAAAGACACGCTTGGTTTGTTTGCCATCGGATTCATTCTCGCGTTTGTCGTTGCGTATGTCGTCGTTCTTGCGTTCATGAAACTGATCCAAAAAATCCGCTTGACCCATTTCGCGATATACCGGTTTATTTTAGCGATCGTGTTTTGGCTTTTCATTATGCGCTGATTCGTAAGTTTGAGACATGCAAAGGATGGGCTTTCCTGTAAAACGGTATCAGTGGAAATCATGGTTTGGAGACTTTTACGGATAACGGCTTTACGCCCACAGCATCCGTGATTTAAGGCAGGAGAGGATATGCTTTGCGTTTAGTACCCGTTGGTAGGCTTCAGGAAGGTATGAGGATCGGCAAAAAAATATTCAACGACGAAGGCGTCGTGCTTTTGGCCGACGGCGTCGAGCTGACGCCGCCGCTGATTCGGCGGCTCGTGGAGCTGGATATCGGTTACGTACACATCGAAGACGAACTGACGGAAGGAATCCGCATCCCGGAAATGCTCCATGAGGAAACCCGCCGTCAAGCGCTGCAAAATATCCGTAAAAATTTCCAGCGTTTGTCCGAAACCTCGAAAATTGCGAAGGGCTATTTTCATCTCGGCAAAGATTTTACCAAGGTGCTGGAAGCGATTTTGAACGATGTCAGCAGGCAGGAGCAGCCCATGATTATGCTCATGGACATGAATACGGCCGACCATTATTTGTATAAGCATTCCTTGAACGTATGCGTGTACACGCTTGTGTTGGGCATTGCGTTCGGCTATACGGAGCAGCAGATGACGGCGCTTGGCCTCGGGGCGCTTCTCCATGACATCGGCAAAACGCAAATTCCGCAGCGGGTGCTGGCCAAACCCCAAAAGCTGACGGAGGAAGAGTATAAAGTGATGCAGGCCCACACGGAGATCGGATACAAAATTTTGAAAGACGAGCCCAACATCCCGCTGCTAGCCGCCCATTGCGCATTCCAGCATCATGAGCGGCTGAACGGCAGCGGGTATCCGCGGGGGGTTCAGGGGAAGGATATACACGAATACGCACAGTGGGTGGCGCTGGCCGATTCCTATGACGCCATGACTTCGCATCGTGTGTACAGACCCGCTATGCTGCCTCATCAGGCCGTAGAGGTTCTGTATACAGGATCGGGAACATTATACGATCAAAAAAAGTTGGAGTTGTTCCGGGATAAGGTGGCGATTTATCCGCCCGGATTAACGGTGAAATTAAGCACGGGCGAAACGGGCGTCGTATCCGCCATCCATCCGAGCACGCCGCATCGACCGATCGTTCGCGTTGTCGGCGACGCGGAGGGGCAGAGCTTGAAGGTCCCCTACGAATTAGACCTTTCGCGGTCGCTTTCCGTCATCATTACGGAAGTGGACAGCGCCGCCGAGCCGGCGATTTCTTTTGAGCATTAAGGAGGAAGATCCATGAGGAAGCGACAGAGTATAGCGCCAAGCGGGCAGTGGGGGAGCATCATTTTCCGCTACCGTTGGGCGGTCGCTATCGCGTGGGTCTTTTTTATCGTTGTTCTCGGCATGTTTGCGTTCAGAACGCCGTCTCTTTTGCAGGACAGCGGTTTTACGCCGACCGGCAGCCAATCGGAGCGGGGGATTGCTTTTCTCGAAGAAAAGCTTGGCATGTCCGCCGCTTCGCTCGACATCGTGCTGCAAAGCAGGGAGGGCAAAAACCTGACCGTTTCAGGAGAGCAGGCCCGCATATGGGAGGAGCTGGCCCCCCTGCGGCAGCAGCCGTACGTGCAGGATATGTACGCAAGCATGGTGACCCGGAACGCGGGTGAAGATAGCATCATTTCTTATACGGTGCTGCTGAATGAAACGGCAAGCGAAGCGCTGCGGCATTTTGACGAGATCAAAGCCGCGGTGCCGCGGATCAGCGGCACCGATACATACATTAGCGGCAATTTGGCCGTTTATCACGACATGAGCACCGCCGTAAGGCATGACATCGTCCGCGCCGAATCGTTTGGCATTCCTGCCGCGCTGCTTATTTTGCTGCTTCTGTTCGGCACGCTTCCCGCCGCGCTGCTGCCCGTCGTGATCGGCATCGGGAGCGTAGCGGTGACGATGGGGGGCTTATATTTCGCAGCGGCGCAGGGGGCTGCCTTGAGCAATTTTTTGCCCAATATGGTAACGATGCTCGGCTTAGCGGTGGGAATCGATTACGCGTTGTTTATGGTGAGCCGTTTTCGCGAGGAGCTGGCTGAAAGGCCTGTGGAGGAGGCGCTTGCGGCGGCGTGCCGGACGGCGGGGAGATCGGTGCTTTATTCGGGGGCGGCCGTGATGGCGGGCCTCCTCGCGCTTTGCTTGGTCGATCTACCCGTTTTTCGGTCGCTGGCGCTCGGCGGGATGTTGGTCGTGCTGGTATCCGTGATTGCGGCAAGCACGCTTCTTCCTGCGCTGCTGGCCATTTTAGGGCGCCGGATATTCGCTCTTCCCGTCCGCATCCGGCGGAAAGCCGACGACGGCAGCCGGATCGGCAGCCAGGCATGGGTTCGCATCTCCGAATGGATCATGGCCCGCCCCGGGCTGATCGCGATCGGCGTTACGGCCGCACTGCTTGCGGCGATGCTGCCTGCAATACACATGAAGCTGGGCATCCCGTCCGCCGAAGTGCTGCCGCCGACTTACGGTTCCAGATACGGCGCCGAACTGATGAAAAAGGCCTACGACATGAAAGAAGCGAACAGCATCATGATTGCGGCGGAGCTGAACGAGCCTTACGAAGATTCACGGTCCGTCCGTCTGGTGAAATCATATATGTCCATGCTTGAAGATCTACCAGGCGTTCGCCGCGTCGAAAGTTACGCAGGTTACATCAAGGATGAGGCGGATGGCGTCAGCCCCGAACTGAGATCCGAAATCGCAAAACGTCATGCCGCTAAAGGGAACGCGGCCGTTATCGCGGTAGTGCCGGAAAACGGCGAAAATGCCCCTGCTACCGTCAAGCTGGTGCGTGAAATCCGGCAGAACCCGCCGGAAGGCATGAACATTTACGTGACGGGTTCGCCGGCCTACAAGCTGGATATCATGGACAGAATTCAAAACGGGATTCCATACGTCCTTGCCATTGTTCTGCTGCTCACTTATATCATCTTGTTTGCGGCCTTCCGCTCGGTACTGCTCCCTCTGAAAGCGGTCGCGATGAATTTGCTCAGCCTCGGCGCCAGCTTCGGCCTGGTCACGCTCGTATTTCAGCTGGGGTACGGCGCGGGGTTGCTGCATGTGACTTATACGGGCAGCGTGTTCGCCGTGCTGCCGATCCTTATCTTTTGCGTAGTGTTCGGCATTTCCATGGACTACGAAGTGATGATGTTGTCACGGATTGTCGAGGCCTACAAAAAGGAAAGGAATAATGAGCGGAGCACCGCCATAGGATTGCAGAGAACCGGGGGGATGATTACCGGGGCGGCCCTTATTTTGGCGGTCGTGGCCGGCGCGTTCATGTTTACCGATAACGAACTGATGAAAGCGCTCGGCTTGGGCCTGACCGCCTCCGTGCTCATTGACGTCACGGTGGTCCGCATCCTGCTTGTCCCTTCTTTGATGAAGCTGTTGGGCAAAGCCAACTGGTGGCTGCCGGGGTGGTTGTCCTTTTTGGCCAGGAAGGACGGTCCGGATGTCCGTAGCGAAGGCTCGCAGCCGTAAGATTCAAGCCGGCGGGGAGAGATTTTTGCCGCTTCATGGTATGATATAAGGGACTAAGGTTTCAGGATTTTGCAAAATCCTCGGTTAATCAAGAAATAAGGTGAGGAAAAAAATGAATACAATACAACTGTCGCCAAGCTACGATCCGTGGGATCCGATCCGTTCTCTGCGGGCATACGGTCGTCACGTTCTGACAAGCGTGGAGATGACAGTCACGCATTTATGCAACATGCGCTGCGAACATTGCGCCGTAGGGGATATGCTCGTGATGAAGGAGGCGGAATTTTTGCCGCTCGACCTGATGCTGAAACGGCTGGACGAGGTCGAACATCTGGAGACGATCAGCCTGACCGGAGGAGAGCCGTCCTTCCGCGAAAAAACGGTGAACGAAGTCATCGTCCCGCTGCTTCGCTACGCCAAGGAACGCGGCGTCCGGACGCAGATCAACTCGAATTTGACGCTGGATATCGGCCGCTACGAAAAAATGCTCCCATATCTGGACGTCATGCATATTTCGTTTAATTATTTGAACGGCGACGATTTTCATGAGGTCGGCTTTGCGAACAGCAGCCATCCCGTTCCGAAGGAAACGGCCTACCGCATGTACGATAAAATGATCGAAAACGCCGTAAAATTAAGCGAAGCGGGGATGTTTATTTCCGCCGAATCGATGATTAATTATCGGACGCATACAAAGCTGGCTGGAATTCACAAACTAATCGAGGAAATGGGCTGCAAACGCCATGAAGTCCATCCGATGTATGCATCCAACTTTGCCACCTCGCTGCCGGTGTTATCGCTGGCGGAAACGCGGGATGCGATTCATTCCCTGCTCGATGCGCGAAATCCGGACATCTGGATGCTGTTCGGGACGCTTCCGTTTTTTGCGTGCAGCGACAATTCCGACGAGCTTGCGCTGATCCGCCGTCTGGCAGCCGAACCGAACGTGACGGTCCGCAATGACCCGGACGGACGGAACCGCGTGAACGTCAACCTGTTTTCCGGCGACGTCTACGTCACCGACTTTTCGGACGTTCCGCCATTCGGCAACATCAGGGACAGCAAGCTTGACGATGTTTTTGCCAAATGGCAAAACGATCACCCGCTGAACAAAACCGTAAACTGCCACTGCGATGCGGCAGGCTGCTGCGGACCGAACCTGCTGGTGAAGGATATGTATTACAAAGGTACCGATTTTAGCATAAGGCAAGCTAACATCATCTAAGAAATGAGGCGTTGGATTTGGACGGGGAGTTTGAAATAGGTAAGCTATTATTCAACCTTTTCCTAGTTTTGCTGCTTGTATTCTTTAACGGGGTGTTTGTCGCCGCGGAGTTTTCGCTGGTCAAAATGCGCCAGTCCCGGCTTACGCAGCTGGTAAGCGAAGGCAACCGCATGGCGAATTATGCTTTGAAAGTAAACAATAAGCTGGATGCCTATTTGTCGGCCACGCAGTTCGGCATTACGCTGGCATCGCTGGGACTCGGCTGGATCGGCGAACCCGCCGTCTCGCACCTCTTGGTGCAGCCGCTCATGTACAAGATCGGAATCACGGACAAAACGGTCATTTCTTCCGTGTCGGTGATCCTCGGATTCTGCGTCATAACCTTTTTACATATCGTACTCGGGGAGCTTGCTCCAAAATCCCTGGCGATTCAAAAAACGGAAGGGGCGGCGCTGCTGCTGTCCGGTCCGCTGATGTTGTTTTATAAAATCTTTTTTCCGTTTATCTGGCTGCTGAACGCTTCGGCAAACGTCATTTTGCGTTTGTTCGGGGTACAGCCGGCAACGGAATCGGAAGCCGCGCATTCCGAAGAGGAAATCCGCATATTAATGAATCAGAGCGCCAAAAGCGGAGTGATCGACAAAGACGAGATGAAGCTGATGGACAACATCTTCGAATTTTCCGATCTGCTGGCGCGCGAAATCATGCTGCCCCGCACGGACATGGATTGCTTGTACACGAACAACACGCTGGAAGAAAACCTCCGCATCATCAGCGAAACCAAACATTCGCGTTATCCGGTCGCCGTGGAGGACAAGGACCAGATCATCGGCTTCGTCCATATCACCGATTTTTTGCTGGCCGACGAAGAGCATCAAAAAGAGCTGGCGAAGCTGGTGCGGCCGATTTTGAACGTCCCCGAATCGATGGAAATCAGCCATGTGCTCCGGCTCATGCAGAAAAAGCATGCCCAGCTGACGCTGGTCGTGGACGAGTATGGCGGTACGGCCGGGATGCTCACGGCGGAAGAGATTTTGGAGGAAATCGTGGGCGAGCTGTACGACGAATTCGAGGACGAACGGCCCGACGTGGAAATCCAGGAGGATTTCATTTCGGTGGACGGGCGTATGCTGATCGAAGACGTCAATGATCTGACCGGCGTCATTATTGAGGATGACGAAGTCGATTCCATCGGGGGCTGGTTGTTCAAAGAGCTGGAAGGAAACCCGGTGAAGGGCAAGAAAGTTCAGGTAGCCAACTACGTGTTCGAGGTTGAGGAATCGACGAAACTCCGGATTACGCGGGTCAACATCCACCGCGTTACCGCAGCCGAACCAAGTGAAGAGGGAACGGAGGCGGAGAACGGGGATTAAGGGGGGAGCTTGTGTCAGGGAAACAGCTGCTTCTCATCGGAATCGGACTGGCCCTGCTGTATGTCATGTTTACGGCAGGGGCGCCTTTTCTGTTGGCTGCACTGGTCGCCATTTCGCTGGAGCCCGTTCATGTCATGATGATGGGAAAACTGAAATGGAACCGGGTGGCGGCCGCTTCCCTCACATGTACCTTGTTTTTGCTTCTTGTACTGCTCCTGGTGTACATGCTGGGGCTGCAGGTATTGGGCCAATTGGTGGCTTATTGGGAGAATGCGCCGTCTTATTTCGCGGCGGCAAACGATTTTGCGCAGCAAACGATGACGCAGGCGCGCGGGTGGCTTGACAGGATTCAGCCCGATTTGGCCGAAAGCTTGCGGGCTCTGCTTTCCAACGTCACGAAATATGCGGAATCCTTTGCCAACACGCTGTCGTCGTCCTTTCTCCATTTTGCCAAAGGGATTCCGGGCACGTTCGTATTTTTTGTCGTTTTTTTCGTCGCCGTGTATTTATTCAGCTTTGGTTTGCCGGCGATCCGCTCCGGAATCCTATCCTTGTTCGAGGATGAGACGCAGGGGCAGATTCAGCAGGTGCTTCACAGTCTGAAACGCTCGATTTTCGGCTTCTTGCAGGCCCAGATGATTCTCAGCGCCTTTACGTACGTTGTCACGCTGACGGGCCTCCTCATTCTCGACATCCATTATCCGCTTGCGATTGCGCTGCTGGTGATGTTCGTGGATATTTTGCCGATTCTCGGCGTAGGTTCCGTTCTTATTCCCTGGGCCGTCTATTTGTTTATCGTCGGCGATAACTACACCGGTTTCGGACTATCGCTGCTGTTTATCGTCATTACGGTGTCAAGGCGGGTTCTGGAACCGAAGATCATTGGCGATTCCGTCGGCATCGGCGCCTTATCGGCGCTGATCAGCATGTATATCGGCTTCAAGCTTGTCGGCGTGATCGGCGTTTTTATCGGGCCGCTGGTGGTCATCATTTATTCGGCGGTGCGAAAAGCGGGTTTATTCCAGATTAAAATCAAATTTTAAGCGGCCTTAAAAAAGGACTCCCTCGGACAAGTTTCGGCTTGTTTCGGGGGAGTTTTTTGGTTGTTTTCGTTAATTTTTGTTCAGTTTCCGCGAATGCCTCATATGTATGTTACGAAGAGCCGATGAGGGGTCCGACGATTCGTCGGCTTGAACATGAACAAAAGGAGGCTCCGATCGTGAATGTTCAAATGAACAACCAGGTGAGAGTCTACAAGCCCTTTATTGGACCGTTTGATCCTTGCCCGCCTTTGCCTTACAGGACCTACGTCGTCCCGCCGAACCAATATATCGTCTTTCAGCCGAGGGATTGGCCGCAATTCAATTTGGAGGAAGCCCTGACGAGGGGGACGTTGTGGCCTAATCTTTTCAGCCCCTACAGCCCGAACCGAAACGTGCAGGAAGGAGGAGCCTGATGTCTGAACAAGGAAATCCGCGGAACGGGGGGCCGGCGAACCAGCCCGGACATGTCGGCGCCGCCCATATCCATTCCGAAAACGCCGCCCCCGTGCATATGCATGAAAACGTCGGCCCGGCAGGCATGAAGCCGGAAACGAAGGGAGCGATCGATCGGCAGTATTACGAGCTATTGGAACAGCTGCAGGTGATCGATTTCGCGCTTGTCGAACTAAATCTGTATTTGGACACCCATCCGGACGATTTGAAACGGATCGAGCAGTACAACCGATTGGCTCAGGAACGGATCCCCCTGGTCAGAAAATTTCAGGAGTTGTACGGCCCGCTGATGAATTTTGGCCACGCCTATTCCAAATTTCCGTTCGAATGGCCGGAGACGCCGTGGCCTTGGCAGGTGTAACAGGCGGTTTCGAATCAGAACGCAGGAAAGCGCCGGCGCAAAAGCCCAATTGAGGGAATATTTAAAGGAGGCGGTCCAGACCCATGTGGGTATACGAGAAAAAGCTTCAGTATCCGGTTCGGGTGAGCAAATGCGATCCGAAAATGGCCAAATATTTGATGGAGCAGTACGGAGGCGCTGACGGCGAATTGGCGGCGGCCTTGCGTTATTTAAACCAGCGTTACACGATTCCCGACAAAGTCATCGGTTTGTTGAACGACATCGGCACGGAGGAATTCGCGCACTGTAGTTATCGTTCATTGGTATGACCGTGGAAGCTTAGGATAAAGCGTAAGATCAAACATTTTCATGCTGTCAGGTCTAGACCAATGGCCTCTGACAGTTTTTTTGTATGTGCAG
>NZ_JAVLSX010000014.1:0-156758 GCF_031583795.1 Paenibacillus sp. VCA1
CTTGAATCGTTTGGTGGCGATGGCGGAGGGGTTCCACGCGTACCCATCCCGAACACGACCGTTAAGCCCTCCAGCGCCGATGGTACTTGGACCGAAGGGTCCTGGGAGAGTAGGACGCCGCCAAGCGGTATATTCCCTGATAGCTCAGTCGGTAGAGCACTCGACTGTTAATCGAGTTGTCACAGGTTCGAGTCCTGTTCGGGGAGCCATTTGCTCTCATAGCTCAGTAGGTAGAGTGCATCCATGGTAAGGATGAGGTCACCGGTTCGATCCCGGTTGAGAGCTCCATATTCTTTTTTAAGTGGCCCGTTGGTCAAGGGGTTAAGACACCTCCCTTTCACGGAGGTAACAGGGGTTCGAATCCCCTACGGGTCACCACTTTATTTTGTGCATTACATAGTCCCATGGAGGCTTAGCTCAGCTGGGAGAGCATCTGCCTTACAAGCAGAGGGTCGGGGGTTCGATCCCCTCAGCCTCCACCATTGATACTCATAAATATTTGTAAGCTGGACAAGCTATACATATTATTCAATGGGGATTAGCCAAGCGGTAAGGCAACGGACTTTGACTCCGTCATGCATAGGTTCGAATCCTATATCCCCAGCCATTTTCCTCGAGAGCCATTAGCTCAGTTGGTAGAGCACCTGACTTTTAATCAGGGTGTCGAAGGTTCGAGTCCTTCATGGCTCACTCTTTATATAGTACTTCTTGAAGCTATCTATACGAATGGATGGTTTTTTTATTTTTTGTCCCCGTTTTGTTCATGTCATGCATGAGCAAAACGGGGCTTTTTGTTTAATAGTTCGTGCAGTTAATAGTTCGTGCAGCTGTTGCTTTGTACTCGAATGAAAGAGGTGGAGACTTATGGGATTCAAACCAAGTTCAGTCTGAGTAAGCTCCTGTTGCTCATAAAAAAAGCCCCTTAGCCATGTTCGCCATCCCGATACAAGCTAACGCCATGAGAATAAACTTCAGCAAGCTAACGTCGAATGTCCCTTGGTCAACGAATTTATAAGCCTACATATTCGTAGACGGGCGATCCACGGCCTTTCTTTTGCGTATAATCGCTTTTTTTGAAACAAGGAGACTTCCAATACTTCTTGAATCAAATCGGCCGTATAAACGGCTGTAGCGGCTTCCGCGGACCTGGTGTCCCAGTAAATGATGCGGAGGAAGCATCACCGTTAAGTTAGCCCCGTAGCGGCTTTAATCGCCCAATGGGAGGGCCAAGCTTACCGAACGACGTTTTACTCCTGTATGGCGTATTTGGGTTAAAATTGGCCATTTTAACGTTTAGGATATAGGTAGCCACTTCGATACTTCTGCCGATCAATTCCAATGGATCCCAATGGACTGACATCCATCCCATCGTATTAAGCGGAGAAAATTAGGTTAAAGTCAAAGTCCTTGATCGGAGTAAGAAATAGCAGGGGGTGGGAAGCCCAATTTTCCGTCCGTGAGTTTTTATAAAATAGAGTTCATTTGGACCATGGACGTCCATGTTCAATGCCAAACTTTTTCGGATACATTGCGGACACTGCCTTTTCCGTCCAGTAAGAAAACAAAAAATGGTCGTTCGTTGGCCGAATGCTGCCGGCGCTTAGGATAACCTCCTAAGATGAACCAATTATAAACGGTCAGTTGTCGGCAGAAATTCAAGAACATGATCCGAAGAGGTATGTTTGGCTGTAAATTAAGCAGGAAGTCGAATCTGAACAGTAGTAGGGGAGAATGAGGGGGGAAACGATTAACGCTTATCATTTGAAAGCATTGCCTTCACGAGGGGCATCTGCAAGTTATTGTGTTGTTAAAATGGGCAATAAATAAGATGAATAATTTTTTTTTACTAAAAAGCTTGACTCTTGGTGTTTATCTATGGTAAGATCATTCTTGTCGCTAACGAGATGAGTTTTCTAAGAAATAAACGAATCATGTTAGAATGGACTGAACTGTCAGGCGATAAACCTGCGGTGACATGCGCGTGTGGCGGAATTGGCAGACGCACTAGACTTAGGATCTAGCGTCTTTGACGTGGGGGTTCAAGTCCCTCCACGCGCACCAAGAATATGCGGACGTGGCTCAGCGGTAGAGCATCGCCTTGCCAAGGCGAGGGTCGCGGGTTCGATTCCCGTCGTCCGCTCCAAAATATGCGCCCTTAGCTCAGCTGGATAGAGCGTTTGACTACGAATCAAAAGGTCAGGAGTTCGAATCTCTTAGGGCGCGCCACTTTATCTGAATATCGGGATGTAGCTCAGCTTGGTAGAGCACCTGGTTTGGGACCAGGGGGTCGCATGTTCGAATCGTGTCATCCCGATATTTTATTTCATTCCGTACATGCGGGTGTAGTTCAATGGTAGAACTCCAGCCTTCCAAGCTGGTAGCGTGGGTTCGATTCCCATCACCCGCTCCATATAAATTTCAAAATAAACAACGCCGAGGGCGTTTTTTTTGTTATATGGAAGCCAACGGGGAAGGTAACTCAGGCGCGTGGGGACGACCGTCCGTGCATGCTCCTTTAGGTGAACCCGAACAGGACGCGCGTCAACATCTACCTCTATAGCGAGCCGAAGGCTCGCATTTTCAATCGGGATGTTGAGTATTCCCATCACCCGCTCCATCCTACCTCTATGGCGCTCGGATGTTTCTTACGTCGCCGTCCATTCCCGCTCTTTTCTTCGAATAAACGCTGCTTTTGGGTTATTGTTTCAAATTCGATGAATTTGGGTACATCATTACATGCTTATAGAGTTAGCAGTTGTTGCTGCCCTATCAGGAATATTTTGGATGTCATAAAAGCTAACTGAATAAAAAATCAAAAAGCGGAATGGTTACTTACAATGCTCCAAACGGGACCTCATATTATTCAATCATAAAAGCTCGGAATCTACAATCAGTCACTGTATATAAATGCAGGAAGGCTTTAAAGAATTTACATAATAAATTTTTGCTTTATCGCAGAAAAGTGCAGATTTTCGATGTATTTTGTTGTATGATGTTTAGAAAGCATAGCAAAGAGATAGCAATACAAACGGGATGGAATGGGAGGAGTAGCATGACTGAACTTACGGTAACCGCAAACAAAAGCAATTCGAACAACCTACTGCGGCGTGATGTACGTTTCTTGGGAAACATACTCGGCGAAGTGCTTGTCCATCAGGGCGGCAACGAGCTTCTGGATATTGTTGAGAAGATTCGCGAGACCAGCAAGTCATTACGCTCTGTGTTTTTGCCTGAATTGTACGAAGATTTCAAACAAATCATCAAAACGCTCGAACCGGACATCCGTCATCAGGTTATTCGAGCCTTTGCGATCTATTTCCAATTGGTTAACATTGCGGAGCAAAATCATCGAATCCGGCGCAAGCGCGATTATGAACGTTCGGCAGGGGAGACAGTGCAGCCCGGTTCCATTGAAAGCGCGGTTCAGGATCTGAAAGACCGGCAGTTCACGTACGAGGAAGTACAGGAGATCATTGAAAGCCTTTCGCTTGAACTGGTGATGACCGCCCATCCTACGGAAGCGATGCGCAGAGCCATTCTCGATATTCATAAACGGATTTCGGAGGATGTCATGCTGCTGGATAATCCGACTCTTACCTTCCGTGAACGGGAACAGCTCCGTGAAAAGCTGCTGAACGAAGTCATCACGCTTTGGCAAACGGATGAGCTTAGAGCCGGCAAACCGACGGTTTTGGACGAAGTCAGAAACGGGATGTATTATTTCCACGAAACGTTGTTCCATGTGCTGCCTGAAGTGTATCAGGAGCTGGAACGCTGCCTGAACAAATACTACCCGGGCCATAACTGGCATGTACCTACGTACCTGCGTTTCGGCTCCTGGATCGGCGGCGACCGCGACGGAAATCCTTCCGTAACGGCCGAGATTACGTGGGAGACCTTGCGCTTGCAGCGTAAGCTGGCCATTCGCGAGTATCAGCGGATTTTGAGCGAGTACATGCAGTATTTGAGCTTCAGCACTTCGATCGTCGATGTGTCGGGCGAGCTCCTGAAGTCGATTGCCGATGACCGCGAGCAAGTCGAAATCACGAGACGAACCGTTTGGCACAACGAAAAAGAGCCTTATCGGATCAAGCTCGTTTATATGATGGAGAAAATCAGCAACGTGCTGGATGACAGCAAAAAGGAAACTCCGCAGGCATACGGTACCCCGCTTGATTTTATCGAGGATTTGAAAATCATCGACCGCAGCTTGCGTTTCCACTACGCAGACTACGTTGCAGATACGTATATTCAAAAACTGATACGTCAGGTTGAGCTGTTTGGTTTCCACACGGCCGCGCTGGACATCCGCCAGCACAGCCAAGAGCATGAAAATGCGATGAAGGAAATTTTGGCTCAAATTAATGTAACGCCCGACTATTCCAAACTTTCCGAAGAGGAAAAAATAAAGCTTTTGGCCCAGCTGCTCAGCGAGCCGAGACCGATTACCTCGAACTATCATCAATACAGCGCAAGCACGAAGGAATGCCTCGACGTATTCCGCACGGTTTACAAAGCCCAGCAAGAATACGGCAAGCAGTGCATTACAAGCTACCTGATCAGCATGGCCGAGGGAGCCAGCGATATTATGGAAGTGATGGTGTTTGCGAAAGAGGTCGGATTGTTCCGCGTAAACGGCGACGGCACCGTGCACTGCACGCTGCAGGCCGTACCGCTGTTTGAAACGATCGAGGATCTGCATGCGGCGCCGGAAATTATGAAGCGGTTGTTTAATTTGCCGATCTACCGTCAAAGCATCGCGGCAAGAAACGATTTGCAGGAGATCATGCTTGGTTATTCCGACAGCAATAAGGACGGAGGAGCCGTCACTGCGAACTATGAGCTGCGCGTAGCTTTGAAGGAACTTACGGCGGTTGCCAATGAGGCGGGAATCAAGCTGAAGTTCTTCCATGGGCGCGGAGGTGCGCTGGGTCGCGGCGGTATGCCGCTGAACCGGTCCATTTTGGCGCAACCGGCATCCACGATCGGCGGCGGCATCAAAATTACGGAGCAGGGCGAGGTCATTTCATCCCGCTACTCCCTGAAAGGCATTGCCTACCGCAGTTTGGAGCAGGCGACTTCGGCTTTGATCACCGCGGCGATCAACAACCGTTCTCCCCAGGAAGACGACGAGCGCGAAGCCTTCTGGGACAACATCGTCAGGGAGATGTCGGAAGTCTCCCGCAAAAAGTACCAGGATCTCATTTTCCGCGATCCGGACTTCCTGAAGTTCTTTAAGGAATCCACGCCGCTTCCGGAAGTGGGCGAGCTCAATATCGGATCACGTCCTTCCAAGCGGAAAAACAGCGACCGATTCGAGGATTTGCGCGCGATCCCTTGGGTATTCTCCTGGACGCAAAGCCGCTTCCTCCTGCCGGCGTGGTATGCCGCGGGTACGGGGCTGCAAAGCTTTTATCAAAACAAGGAAGAGAATCTGAAAATCATGCAGGAAATGTACGGGAAATTCTCGTTCTTTACTTCCCTGATCGATTCTCTTCAAATGGCCATCGCGAAAGCGGACATGATCATCGCCCATGAGTACGCGAACATGTCCAAAAACGAAGAGGCCCGCCAACGGATCTTCAAGTTGATTGAAGAAGAATTCAAGCTGACTTCGGACCTGATTCTGAAAATCACCGGACAAAAGGAAATTTTGGATAACGTTCCAGTCATCCAGGAATCCATCCGCCTGCGCAATCCGTACGTCGACCCGCTCAGTTATCTTCAAGTGCAGCTGCTGAGCGAGCTTCGCGGTCTCCGCGAAAAGGACGAGGATGATGCCGAGCTGCTCCGCGAGGTGCTTCTCACGATCAACGGCATTGCGGCCGGTCTCCGAAATACGGGCTGATTGAACGCCGAATGAGGCCTCCAGGCTCATTTGTCGCCACTGATTCATGGAAAGCCGGGATTCAATTCGTTGAACCTCGGCTTTCCTTTTTTTGTTGGGCAAAAACCTCTTTGTACATCTTTACAAAGTTGTCTTGCATTTTGCATGGAGTTGAATTACGATTTGATTGATGTGAAAAAAAGCTCGTTACCCATCAGCAAGTCTGGGGGAATTCATTGGTGGATAATATAGAAAATAGGTTAACCAAGCTGGCCCTAAAAGGGGATCAGCGCGCTTTTGCCGAAATTGTGGAGCTTTACAAGGATAAAATATACCATTTGGCCTATAGGATGCTGAACAACCGCCATGAGGCGGAGGACATTGTTCAGGAGACCTTCTTGCGCGTATACAGAAACCTGGACCGATATGACCAGAACCAGAAATTTTCGACCTGGATTTACCGGATCGCAACCAATTTGTGCATTGACCGTTTGCGGAAGAAAAAACCGACGTACTCCCTTGATGCAGAAATGAACGATCAGGAGGGCATGGACGGTTATTCGATGATCCCAAGCGATAACCGCACGCCGGAAAGCGAAGCCCTTTTGTCCGAAACGCAGCAGATCATTTATCAGGCGATCGACTCGCTGCCGGCCAAATATAAGTCGGTCATGATCCTTCGATATTTGCAGGATTTGTCCTTGCAGGAGATCAGCGACGTGCTCGGGATGCCCGTAACGACCATTAAAACGAGGGTGCATCGGGGCCGGGAATTCCTCCGCAAAAAACTGGAGCCCAAAATGTGATTTTTATTTTTTTGTTGAAACATTATAAACGGCACTGCGTATTACAAGTTAAACATGTCTTATGCCTTCCAGCAGAGGAAGGGTTTGAATACATCTACTTGAACGAAAGGATTGGCTCATATGGAATGCAACTTGGCCGTCTCTTTAATGCATGACTATCTAGATGACGACTTGCCCAAGGAACAGCAGATGGAGCTGAAGGCCCATTTGCTGTCCTGCCCTGCCTGTCGGATGCAGTTTAAAGAGCTGGAGCAGACGGATATGCTGATGTTTTCCTTGTCCCATCACGCCCCGTCTGCGCCTCTTGAGCTGACCCAGCGGATTATGAGCGCTTTGCCTCAGGAAAAGAAGCAGCAGCCTTGGCTGGGATGGATTCGAAGACATCCTGCCATTACGGCGGCGGCGGTCTTTCTGATCGTGATGTTCATTAGTTCCGTCAGCTTTTGGGACCAGGACACCCAGCTGGTGGTCAAGGGCAATGATCTGGATCAGGTTGTGATTGAAGGGGATACGGTAACCGTCCCTGAAGGAAAAAGCATTGCAGGTAATTTGACGGTGGAAAACGGAAAAACGAAAATCTACGGTGAAGTAAAAGGAAATTTGACGGTCATTGACGGATCTTTATACCAAGCTTCTACGGCGCATATTTCCGGAAAGGTCAAAAATATTGACCAGGCTTTGGATTGGCTGTGGTATAAAATTACAAATGCGTTTTCCGATGTCGCCTACCGTTAAAAACCTTGCTGGAACTGAACATTTGACGGCGCCTCTTTCTAGAAAGAAGGCGCCTTTTTGTTGGAATCCGCGGCAAGTTTATCCAATATGTCGCCTGCGCCGCTTGCAACATGCAGATGATCGTTATAACCTAGAAGATATAGGGGAAATTATATTACATAGAGACCCAATTTTACATTCAAGGGGTAGTACGGGGGCCTAAGTATGAATTATTTTTCGGATCTGACGTGGAAAGAATCCATTAAAGATGTTATAGATATCGCAATCGTAACCTACATCATTTACCAGGTCATTCTACTCGTTAGAGGTACCAGGGCCGTTCAGTTGTTGAAGGGGATCCTGGTACTCGTGATTATATGGGCTTTAAGCACATGGTTCGATCTGTATACGTTGCGATGGCTGATGAATCAAATATTTAATTTCGGCATCTTCGCGATCTTTATCATTTTCCAACCGGAGCTGCGCAGAGCGCTCGAACAGCTCGGCCGGGGCAAGATATTCGGCCGTTCTTCGGCGGAAGACGAGGAGCTTAACAAGCTGATCGGTGAAGTCATTAAAGCCGTAAATTATTTAGCCCGTAGAAAAATAGGCGCGTTAATCGTTTTTGAGCGGCAGACGGGACTTAACGAATATACCGAATCGGGTATTCCGATGCAGTCCATGGTCAGCTCGCAGCTGCTCATCAACATATTTATCCCGAATACGCCCCTTCATGACGGAGCCGTCATTGTGCAAAACAATCAGATTGCAGCAGCCGCGTGTTACCTTCCGCTATCGGAGAATCCTTTTATCAGCAAGGAGCTGGGTACCCGGCACCGGGCGGCGATCGGAATCAGCGAGGTCGGGGACGCAGTTTCGATCGTCGTTTCCGAGGAAACGGGCCAAATTTCGCTTGCGATCAATGGACAAGTCGTACGCGACATTAAAGAGGAGTCCCTGATTTCGAAGCTGTACGAGGAGCTCCGTCCGAATTCAACCCCTAAAGATAAACGTCCGCTGTTCTGGCGCCGGAAGGGGACTGATAAACATGAATAAATGGATCAACAACAACAATTTTGCCAAAGTGTTGGCTCTTGCGGTCAGTGTGCTGCTGTGGAGCATGGTTCATTGGAACAACGACACCCCGACGCCCACTGCGAAAATCGATACAAGAATCATTGAAAACGTCAAAGTTCAGCCTTTTGGACTGGACGAGAAAAAATACATTTTGAGCGCGATGGATACGGATCGGGTTCGAATCGAAATCAAAGGAAAAAAGATGGATTTATTATCCGCCTTTTCGGATGAGTACAAGATCAAACTGGACTTGACGCATGCAAAAGTCGGGACCAGCACGCTGCCTCTAAGCGTAGATCTTCCGAAAGGACTGGAGCTTGTTAACATTCAGCCGGCCTCGGTGACCGTCAATATCGAGGAAAGAAACACGGCGACGTTCCCGGTTACGATCGTGACCAAAGGCACGCCTGCGGAAGGGTATATCCTCGGCAAAATTACGCCGCAGCCGGCAACGGTCAAAGTAACCCTGCCGGAAAGCGAGCTGCGTGAAGTTGCGAAGGTGCAGGGCACCATCTCGATCGATGGCGAGGACAGCACGATGAAAGAGAAGCGGGTGAAGCTCGCCGCATACGACAAGCAGGGAAAGGAAATTGAAGGTGCCGTGCTTGAACCGTCGTCGGTTACTGCGGAGATCGTGATCTCGCCACCGTATAAAGAGGTACCGATCGAATTGCAGTACACCGGCAAGCTCCCGGATGGACTGGTGATCTCCAAAGCCCAGCCTAGCGTAACCAAGGTAAAGCTGTACGGTCCGCAGGATGAACTGTCAGGAGTAAAGTCCTACAGCAATATCAGTGTGGATTTAAGCCAAATTACGGGAGCCGGAACTATAGTACTTCCTGTGGACTTGACGCCGCCTCCCGGTTTTGAGAAAATCGAGCCTAGCTCCCTGCAGGTGGAAATTACGACGGTTTCCCATTCGCAGCGAGTGATAGACGCTATCCCGATCACCATCAAAAAAGATAATCAAAGCGGACTTACAGCGGATATTATAAACCCGTCCAGCAAAACGATGTCGCTGGCGCTGACCGGCGCTCCGGGCCTGCTGAACAGTTTGACCAAAGACGACATCCAGCTCATCGCGAGCATCGACGGTCTAAGCCCCGGCGTTCACGACGTAACGCTGCAGGTCATTCTCCCGCGGTATATTTCCCGTGCGGATCCGGGAACTCCCCTGACCGCAACGGTTGAGATTAAAGACGAATCGACGCCTACCATTACTCATCCGAATTCCGGAGGAGACGACAAAGGCCAGGAGAACAATACCGGAAAGCCGACAAACACCGAAACCGGGGGAACCGGAACGCAAGATTCCTCCACGGAACAGCAGAACGGCAGCACCAATGAAACGGGAGAAACCGATAACAATCCATGATAAGCGAAATGAACTAAAGAATAGATTTGGATCAGAAACCGCGTGATGGATCGGGATGGGAGAGAAACAGGTTTTTGTACAGCCAATGAAATGCGACTTTCTAGAATGATTGAATTGGATTTATAATTTTGCACAAGAAGCGTAAATTCGAAAAGGAGAAGGAATATGGGGAAATATTTTGGAACTGACGGCGTACGCGGTGTCGCAAACAAAGAACTTACAGCTGAAATGGCATACAGTATCGGCCGCTGCGGCGGATATGTGCTGACGGGAGACGTAGAAAAACCGACGGTTGTCATCGGCATGGATACACGCGTATCCGGCGTTATGCTCGAATCTGCCCTTGTGGCGGGATTGCTTTCGATCGGTGCGCATGTCGTGCGCCTGGGCGTCGTGACCACGCCAGCAGTCGCCTATATTACGAGACTGCTCAAAGCCGATGCGGGCGTTATGATTTCCGCTTCGCATAACCCGGTGCAGGACAACGGCATTAAATTTTTTGGCGGCGACGGCTTTAAGCTTTCCGATGAAACGGAGCTGAAAATCGAAGCGTTGATGGATGCCGAAACCGACGAGCTGCCGCGTCCGATCGGAAAAGACCTCGGCAATGTCATTGTCGACAATGAATCGAAATATCAATATTTGGAATATTTGAAATCCACGATCAGCCATAGCTTCAACGGCATGAAAATCGTCCTGGACTGCGCGAACGGAGCGGCTTATGAACTGGCGCCGAAGCTGTTTGAAGATTTGGGGGCCGAAGTCATTAAACTCGGCGCGGAGCCAAACGGATTGAACATTAATGATCATTGCGGCTCGACGCATCCGGAACAGCTTAGGGAGAAGGTCCTTGAGACCAAAGCCGATCTCGGGCTCGCCTTTGACGGGGATGCGGACCGTCTTATCGCCATCGATAACGACGGCGAGGAAGTCGACGGCGACTTTATTTTGTGCATTTGCGGCGATGCTTTGAACAAACAAGGCAAGCTGAACAAGGGCACGATCGTGTCGACGGTTATGAGCAACATCGGATTCTACAAAGCAACCGAGAAGCTGGGGCTGAATACGGCGAAGACAGCCGTCGGCGACCGTTACGTCATGGAAGAGATGCGCAAAGGCGGATATAACCTGGGCGGCGAGCAGTCCGGCCACGTTATTTTCCTCGACTATAATACGACTGGAGATGGCATCCTAACGGCAATACAGCTTGTGGACATCGTTGCTAGTTCGGGCAAAAAGCTGAGCGAGCTTAGAACGATGATGCGCAAATATCCGCAGGTTCTCGTCAACGTTCGCGTGGAGGACAAGAGCAAATATGAAGGCAACGCCGCGATTGAAGCCGCCATTAAGGATGTAGAGGGCATCCTCGGCGATAACGGCCGCGTGCTGGTGCGTCCTTCGGGCACGGAATCCTTGATCCGGGTCATGGCGGAAGGTCCGGATAAGGACCAACTGGATCAATACGTGAACCAAATCGTCGATGTCGTGAAGCGGGAGCTCGTGTAAGACCTCGGGTTTATTTTTGCAGTAAAATGCAGGAACTTTCATCATAGGCCGGTGAAACTAAAGTTCAGGTTTCATCGGCTTTCGTGTAAGGCAGTCAGGGGAGAGGGTTCTCGGTATGGGTTCATTGCGGGTTTGCAAAAATGTACCGGCATGAATATAATAAAACTACGTTTGTCGAATGTTTCAAATGACAGGCGGTTTTTAAAAAATTTGTCATTCCGAAATAGAAAGCGAGGATCGTGAGGTTTTTTCATAAAGCGCCAGAACTTGGGCTTTGTACGGAGAAAGAATTCAGCCATTGCATTGGCGGATTCGCGAAGCGCCAAGTTGACGAGGTGAAGGTGTTCGAATGATTCGGCGGGGACCTTCCGGTGATTCACCAAAGCCGTTAAACCGAAAACGGAAAATGAATGGGCGACCGTTCACACAACGCTTCCGGTGGGTGAAAGAAAACTAATCATATTTTTTCATGAGTGTGCGGGCATTGATCCAATAAGCGGCAGCAGCCAGAGTGTACATTCGTGAAAACTGTACTTTGTAAACTTCATACGAACATTGTTTTCCGTACATTTTGGCATTGCCGCACGGTTTGTTCCCGTATGCTCTCTAAACCCAATTTGGAGAAGTGAACGGAGGAAAATATATTATGTGTGGTATTGTCGGATATATTGGTCAAAAAGATACGCAGGAAGTATTGCTCGAGGGATTGAAAAAGCTGGAGTACCGCGGTTACGATTCCGCAGGCATTGCCGTATTTACGGATAAGGGATTGCAAATTGCCAAAGCGAAGGGCCGGATTGCGAACCTGGAGTCGAAGCTGGAGGAAACGCCGCTGGTGGGAAGCGCAGGGATCGGACATACGCGCTGGGCAACCCATGGCAAACCGTCGGACGTGAACTCCCATCCTCATACGGACAACAGCCATAAGTTTTCGGTCGTTCATAACGGGATTGTCGAAAACTATTTGGAGCTGAAGGATGAGCTGATCGCGGAAGGGCATCATTTCGTGTCCGAAACCGATACGGAAGTCATCTCGCATCTGATTGCCCGTGAGTACGAAGGGGATATCGTCAAAGCGGTGCAAAAAGCAATTTCCCATATGCGCGGAGCGTTTGCGCTGGGCGTGCTGACCGAATACGAGCCGGATAAACTCGTTGCCGTACGTCAGGCAAGCCCGCTTATCATCGGGATCGGGAAAGGCGAAAACTTTATCGGTTCGGATATTCCGGCGATTCTTCAATATACGCGCGACGTGTATATTTTGAACGACGGGGAGATGGCCGTTCTGACGAAAGACTCTGTCGAATTGATGACGATCGAAGGGAATTTTATTTCTCGGGAAATGATTCATGTCGACTGGGATGCGGTCACTGCAGAAAAAGGCGGCTTTGATCACTTTATGCTTAAAGAGATTCATGAGCAGCCGCAAGCCTATCGCGACACGATGCGCGGACGGATCGACGAATCCGGCAAAAAGGTCGTTTTGCCTGAGCTGAAGCTGACGCCGGAGCAAATCAAGGGCATCAGCAAAATCCAAATCGTGGCCTGCGGCACGGCATACCATGCGGGCCTTGTTGGACGCCATGCGATTGAATCGCTGGTACGGATTCCGGTTGAAACCGATGTGGCTTCCGAATACCGTTATCGTTCCCCGATCGTCACCAAGGATACGCTGGTCATTGTGGTCAGCCAATCGGGTGAAACGGCGGATACGCTGGCGGCTCTGCGCGAAGCACAGTCCCACGGAGCACATGTGCTTGCCATTACGAACGTGGTCGGCAGCTCCATCGCCCGCGATGCGGACGACGTTATCGTGACGTTGGCCGGTCCGGAAATTGCGGTTGCTTCGACAAAAGCTTATACTTCCCAATTGATCGCTTTCTACTTGTTCGCATTGTACCTGGCAGAGGTGCGCGGCACGAAAACGCCGGAAGAGGTTGCACACATTATCGCCGCTATGCAGGCGCTGCCTGAGCAGCTGGAAAGCATGCTGGAAAAACCGGATGCGATCAAAGCCTATGCAGAACAGATCTCCAAGCATGAGCACTTATTCTTTATTGGACGGGGTCTGGATTATGCGGTTGTGCAGGAAGGCTCTTTGAAGCTGAAAGAGATCTCCTACATCCATTCCGAAGCGTATGCAGCCGGCGAATTGAAACACGGCACGCTGGCTTTGATCGAAGAAGGCATTCCGGTCATTGCTTTGGCAACCCAGGAAGACGTCCTTGAAAAAACGGTCAGCAACATCAAAGAAGTGAGCGCACGCGGCGCCGACATCATGGCGATTACGCATGAAGAGCATGTCGCAAGCCTGCTTAAGTCCGTAAACCAAGCTTTTGCCATCCCTAAAACATTGCCGCTGCTGACGCCAGCCCTGTCGGTCGTTCCGCTGCAGCTGCTGTCCTACTACGCATCCCTCGCGAGAGGAAACGACGTAGATAAGCCGCGGAATTTGGCGAAAAGCGTGACGGTGGAATAAGGATTCAAGACCAAACGACATTGATGAATGCGTTAAATTTAGTATGTAACTGAAAAATTAACATTGTAACTGATAAAAGAAGTATGCAACTGAATAATATTGATTGTAACTTCTTAGCCAACATACAAATGAGCTCAGATTAGTCTGAGCTCATTTGTTGTTTATTCAAGGAAATCCCGTACATTTTTTTTTGATGGACGTTTTTATACTTTTGTGCAAACAACGGGCCAATTGGACGAAAGTGATTTTTTTCGTACGGCAGGTAACATTCCTCCTAATATGATTTTCGATACGGATCCGATCATGGAGCCTTTTCGTCATAGCGCTCTCTTCTATGAAACGAGAAAAGACGGTTCCGCTACCACTACGGCAGTCTATAAAGGCGACCAATAGGGCGGTGGCTCAATTAACGCTGAAATTAAGGTGTACTCGGACATCATTCAAGCACTTCCCAATGACCAATAGAAGTTTTTAATCGTAAACCAGGCAGAGTCCAAAAGGGCTCTGCCTATTTCATTTTCCACGGATTCATCACCGCAGTTAACATCATAAAAGCGAGTATGAAGTATGGGATAAAATTATTTTGATAAAAAACAAAGCCAAAATTTCATTCCCACACTCTATATAAGTAAGAGGGAAGGGAGATAACGATGCCACATGGATATACATAAGCTCGTCAAAAAAGCGCAAAAGGGCAATGAGAAGGCATTTCTTGAGCTGTTCCAGCAGCATGAGGAAGCGATATACCGGATCGCCTACACATATCTGAAAAACAAAGAAGATGCGCTTGATGTGGTTCAAGAGACGGCATACCGCTCTTTTAAATCCATCGCGGGCTTGCGCGAAGCAAACTACTTCAAGACATGGCTCATCAGAATAGCGATCAACCAATCCATTTCAATCCTGAAGCAAAGGAAAAAGGTCATCCCGCTGCCGCCGGAATATACCGAGCAGCAGGCTGATAGTTCTTGTGAGGAGGATATTCCCCTCTCGGTCACGCTGCAGGAGCTGCTGGACGAATTGGATACTCAGGAGAAAAGCGTCATCTTGCTCAAATATTATCAGGGGTACACATTTCAAGTGATTTCGGACATGCTTGAGATCCCTCTTGGCTCAACGAAATCGATTCTATATCGGGGGTTAAACAAACTGCGGAAAAGTCTGAAAAGGGGTGAAATCTCGTGAGCCAAGACAATCGGATTAAACAAGAGATCGAGAAGATTGAAATTCCAAAGGAACTGCATGAGCGCAGCCTATTGGGGGTTCGGGAGGCCAAACGGGAGCTTTCGGTGAAAAGCAGGGTCGTGAAAGCTATCAAAGTCGCAGGCATCACTGCCGCGGGCCTTGTGCTGGCCATTGCTTTGGGAACGGCTGCATCTCCAACGTTCGCAGATTACGTGAAATCGTGGTTTTCGCTCCATCATACGGACGAAGGGCTTAAACAAGCGGCGGATGAGGGATTTGCGGAGCAAATCAACAAGGAGGTAACGGATCATGGAATCACATTCAAGGTAAAAGAGGCGATTCATGATGCGTTCCGCATTTCGATTTTGTACGGCATTGAGCGGAATGGCAAGCCCATGGACCCGGCCCGGCTGTTCGATTCGTTCATTCCAAACGGACCTGACGATAACCCATACGTCAATCGGTATGAAGTCGTCGACGAGCAGGGGAATGTGCTTCCTCTGAGCCTTCAGCAAATGCGGGTGGAACAGAACCAAATATTGTTCATGTCCCTTGACGATCTTCTGAAAGGCCGGGAGCTGCAGTCGATGTCCGATCTGCCGGACCGGATCACCGTGCGCTTCGACATCAATCAGATCGGCAGTACCTATGGGAAATGGCATCTGGAGGTACCCGTCGATTTGACGAAGGCAAAGGCCTCGACGACTTTGATTCCCATTAACAAGCGGTATATATCGCCGATGGGCTTCAGCGTGGACTTTAAGCAGCTCCGTCATGGGCCAAGCAAGTCGGAAGTCGTGCTGCAAGTCAATGAAACGCAAGACTGGAGGAAAGGGAAGAAAAGCGATCCGATGCTCCGGTATGAGGTGAAGAACCGCCAAGGCAGCATTATCGCTGCATTTGACGGCATGAAACGTCCGGACCTGGGCCTCGGAGACTTTAATTTGATAAAGAAGTACTGGAGCGGCCAAGGGGAGCGGGGGCATATGACATACGCACATCCATTCTTGCCTTTCAAAGACAAGCAGGATTTGACGTTAAATCTGACTTCCGTTTACTGGTTGGAACGGCTGCCTGAGGATGTGTTCGTGAAGCTTCAGCCGGAGGCGCTGGCAGAACATCCGCTGGTGAAGGAGGTGAATGGGAAGAGCATTACGTTCAAAGCGCGGGCGAAGACGGATAAAGCGCCTGAGCCGCTCCAGGATGGCCGCAACGTTTTTGAAGGAGAAGGTTGGATACTGGAAGCGGATCAACAGCTTGGTTCCGATGTCATCGATATTGAGTGGCATATTAAGGATGCGCAGGGTCAAGAGATCCAGGTGCCATCAGAAGTGCTTTTGGAACAAGACGCAGAAGGAAATTACCAAAATCGCAAATTGTTCTTTTTTGCGGAATCTGTGCGGATGCCTGAAAATCTGACGTTTTTCACGGATACTTGGACGAAAAAGGCCCCGATCGATTGGAGCATTCCGCTGGTGCCGTCATCAGAGCCGCTCCTGCCGGTTCATCAAGAACCGGTATATGAGATGACCGTAGAAGATTTGAAACCCGGCATTGTGGCCAAGGCGGAGCAAGCATTGCACGAGCTGGTTCCGGATAAACGATCTCAGCTTTTTGGCGTCACCGATTATTCCGACCGTTGGTTCCTGTACGCCAAGGACAACAGCGGCAGCATCGTTATCGTGGACAAAAAAACGGCTGAACCGATCATTGTCCAGCGCGTGGTTCCATTCAGCGAGTTGGATCAGAATCTCCGTCAGACCGTAGAGGATACGCTGAGTCAGATGAAACCCGAGCAACCGATCGTGTTCAAGGAAGCCATACGGGACCGGTCGCAGAAGCGGAATCGCTGGTTGTTCAGCTCTGAGCAGGCGGGGATTACGATGGATGCCGAGACAGGCAAGGTGGAGGAAGCATTCATACGTTATGCGCCGGGGCATTTTGAGGAGCAAGCTAAGGCAGCCGCGGAGCAGGCTTACCAAGTATTTTCGCAGGGCAAGCCACTACAGTTCACCGGAATGACGCAGAAAATGACACCTAAGGAACATGTCTGGGAGCTGGAACGGGAGATGAATCCTTACGTAAAGATTGGCGTACGAACAAACCGGGTATGGTCGGTGGAACAGAGCTATAAAAATGATGATCCCGGAGATGAGGCTGCTGCCCGGAAGAAGTATGCCGTACCGCTCTACACGAAGGAACAGGCTATAACGAAGGTAGGAGCAATGGTCCAAGCGATATTCGGACTCCGCCTGGAAGGATACGAGATGAGCGTGAAGCTGAACGAGTACACCTTTACGAAAAAGGACTCCATGACGATGAAAGGCACCGTCAACGCCAAGGGCGATTTCTGGAAGCTGGAGCTGATCCCAAGCGAAGGAATTCAAGATTAATCATATGAGCATATCAAACATGCGTAAACCATTTTAATTAGGAGGCAATTATAATATGAACATCAAAAAAATCCTCACGTTTACACTGGCATGCAGCATCCTCGCTGCAACCCCGATCATGGCCGCACCTTTGGACGGAAACCCGGGAGGGGCGGAAACCATTCAATATGCCGATTTGGACCCCAAATTGACGGAAGCGGCAGAAAAGGCAATTAAACAATATGCTAACGGAAAAGCCTTCAAGCTGGAGGAAGCTTTTAAAGACGATTATTATGAGGGCAAAACCCAAAAAGAGAGCTGGATCGTTCAATCTAAAGACCGGAACGTTGTCGTCTCGCTGGATGCTGTTTCAGGCAAGGTGCTGACCGTATCGCTTACGTACACCATTCCGGAAGTCACCGGCGATTACGCCAATTACATGAAGGCGGCGCAGGCGGCTGCCAAGCAGCTGTATCCGAAAACGGAGCTTGCCTTTACCAAGGCTCATTATTTTAAGAGCAATAAAGCAGAGCTGCAGGAAACCATGATGACCTTCGTAGCGGAAGATGGTCAGTTTATCGCTATAGATACCAATACGTTGAAACCGGCGAGGTATACTTTGAAATTTAAAGCGGCCGACGTGGACCGCAAAATCGTTGCAGAGGCTGAAAAAGCCGTGAAGAGCATGGGCGTTCAGGTCCAGCCATTTACGGTAATTGAACGCAAAAAACCGTACGAAACTGGGGCGGATGAGTGGGTGTTGACTCGGAAAGTGGAGGTCAAAGGCGATTTCCCGAAAAAAAGAGCCGTGATACAAGAGGATAATCGGGCTTTTGTTGTTGACGCCATTGCCATAGTCGAAGGGAGAACAGGCAAGCTTATTTCCGTCACGATCGAACGGGCGAGTGATAACCAGAAACTGAAGAAGCTTACGGAGAAGGAAGGCATAATACTTGCCAAACCTGTCGCGAAGCAGCTGTTCGGCGTGGATCTCTCTTCCTATACTTTAAAGGTCGACAAAGATTGGGGAGACTACGTGTTCACCAGCAAAGGCAAAGAATCCATCATTGTCAAATTCGACAGCTACGGCAATCTTGTACGTATGGAACGCAAAAAATAATATAGAGATCATAGGAATATGAATTAGGTTAGAGTCTAGATAAGTTGAACTAAAGAAAGAGATAAGGAACAGGCAAGACGGTCCAAATTCTCTAAAGAAGATCCATTTTAGAAAATTGAACCTGGGAGAAATGAATATCTTATGAAGCTGAAAGTTTATTGAAAAAAAAGCTGCCCCGGAAGCATGTATTACGTTCGCCCAGGTATCTCTAACGAAACTGCAGAGCGCTATTGCCTCAAAAACAAGAGCAAATGAAATCCAACGAAACTATAGATCGTTATTTGGGATAAAATCAGGCTTGCTGGTACTTATTTAGCTTAATAGCGATACCCTGTTTCGTTAACATTTCAAAACGCCCTTTTTGTTGCAAATAGCGATGTCACGTTTCGTTAGATATGAACCAGCAGGCTGCCATCATTTGCATTGGCAGCCTGCTTATGTTTACCTCAATATGGAACCCCCATCCACAACAATCGTTTGGCCGGTGGAGTAATGCTCCCGCATCAAATACAGAAACGCTTTAATATCAAAAGAAATTATCAAAGAGTTAGAATTGATAATGGGGCTCCCTCCATTGGGAACATCAACAGTGAATTTTTTTAGTTTTATTGAAGATTATAGAAATACTCTAGATGAATATAAGGATGTGAGAACAACAGTTTATTGTAATGCGTTAAATTCGTATTTAACTGAAAAATTAAAGCGTAACTGATAAACGCAGTATTAACTGGAAAATATTGATTGTAACTTCTTAATCAACATAAATGAGCTCTGATTAGTCTGAGCTCATTTGTTGTTTAATCATGAAAATCAGGGTTTGGATCGAAAGGTCCTGGGAGAGTAGGACGCTGCCAAGCGAAGACCACTGTTGATGAACATCGACAGTAGTTTTTTTTATTAGCAACATACCGGAACGCCGGATCCGGTTGCTACGATTTTAATGAACCGGTCAGTTAAAGAAACCAAGAGCAGGAATCTGCCCTTGGTTTCTTTTATCCAGCGACGGAGCTTCTTCATATTTAACTGTTCACTACCGGCGAGCGTTTGCGAAGGCCGAGAGCGGTGATGCCAACCCCGAGAAGGGAAGCGGCAATCGGAACGATCATCGCTGTGCGGTAACCGTCGAGCATCGCTAGCGGGGAATTGTCCAAACCTGTAGCGCCAATCTGTACAGCGGTCACGACCGCCAAACCGAGTGCGGCGCCAAACTGGAAGGAGGTATTCAATAAACCGCTGGCAAGTCCCTGTTCTTCTTCCGCTATTCCGTCCGTGGCGGCGATGGTTAAAGGCCCGTAAGTCAGCGAAAAGGCGAGGCCCGTCAGGATCATCGTCGGGAACATCGCTGCATAGGTCCAGTCCAAACCGACGGGAAGAAAAAGGGCGTAGGCTAACGCAGCGAGGCAGAATCCGCCGAAAATCACCGGAATATTGCCGAAACGGTTTACCAGCTTGGGGGTCAGGGTAGGTGCGAGTATGGAATCGACACCGACGGCGAGCAGGGCAAGACCCGTTTCAAGGGATGACCAGCCGCGCAGTTCTTGGAGGTAAAGTACTGTCACGAATTGGAACCCGAAAAAAGAGCCGGCAAACAACATGGCACCCAGGTTTGCCCGTACGAGTGAGCTGGCTGAAAAAATGCCAAGGCGTACCAAGGGGGATGCCGAGCGTCGCTCAATCGTTGCGAAGAGACCAAAAAGCAGTGCACTGCAGGCTAATATTCCGGCGGTCCAGCTCCAGCCCAGGTTGGAAGATTCCACGACACCGTAAACCAGAAGCAGCATGGCTGCCGTGACGCTGATTGCTCCGGCCAGATCGAAGCCTTTGGAGGAGGCCTCCGGCCGACCGGAGGCCGGTATGAGGCGAATCGCGGCTAGAAGAATCACGAATGCCAATAGAACCGGTCCAAAGAAAACCCACCGCCAGCTGATCTCACTTAAGATGCCTCCAACCACAAGACCCAGTGAGAACCCGGCGGCTGCTGTCCCGGCATAAACGAGCAATGCCTTGTTACGTGCAGTTCCCTCCGCAAAGCTTGTCGTGATGATGGATAAGCCGGCTGGAGTCATAAACGCTGCGCTAATGCCTGTAACAAACCGGGCGGTGATCAGCATCCAGCCTTCGGTTGATAGTCCGCCTAGCCCGGAGAAAGCAAAGAAAACCGTGAGCCATACCAGAAACATTTTTTTTCGCCCGAACAGGTCGGCTGCCCGGCCTCCGAGCAGCATGAAGCCGCCATACCCCAATACATAGGCGCTGACTACCCATTGCAGCGAACCGGTCGACATGCCCAGTTCAGCACGGATCGCGGGCAGAGCCACGCCCATCATCGACACGTCGATCCCTTCCAGAAAAATTGCGCCGCACAAAACGAACAATAAGCCCCAGGAAAGCTTGCCGGAACTTTGAAACGTTTGACCGTTTGCCTTCATTCGATATGTCCTCCTCATTATGAATAATCATCCATTCCGGAACCGGCTGGATTGAGTCTGCCGATTTCCTTATTGGCACAAGGAGATTATGTATCATATAATCGAGGAACAGAAGTACGCACTTTTTTGTGTCATTTTCACCAAAAGGTAATATAGGAACCAAAAAGTACCTATTTTGATCGGGGGAAAACATGCCATGAAAACGAGTATGCAGCAAGCTTTTAATATACCTATAGAAGCGACCCTGGAAGTCATCGGGGGAAAATGGAAAACGCTTATTTTATGCCATTTAACTTATGGAGCGAAACGAACGAGCGAGCTAAAAAAGTTGATCACGGGCATCACGCAGAAAATGCTGACTCAGCAGCTTAGAGAGCTAGAGGAGGATGGGGTCATCATCAGGACGGTATACAACCAGGTCCCGCCGAAAGTTGTTTATGAGTTGAGCGAGCTTGGCCAATCACTTCGGCCGGTCATTGATGTGATGTGCGAATGGGGGGAGCGGTACATCCAAGGATCGACCGAGAAACAGGCAAGCTCAAACATGTGACGTAAGCCGCTGATTTACGAATTTTAAGAATCCGTCCAACAGGCACACTTAGACCGGAAGGAATATATAAGGAATGATCATTGACGCCCATCCATGTGCAATGGTCTTTTCATAAAAAGGAGAGTTGAAGAGCGGTCGCAGCTGTCCTTTTTACCTTAAATTGTGCATTATGCTCTTTTTGAGCGCGCCTCGAACAAGGAATCACCGAAAAAAGGTTGTTTTAGTTCGTTCAAATGATTAAACTACCCTGAAAATAACTCGTAATGCGTATTCCTAAAAAAGACAACAAGAAACTAGGCGCAGCTTGAATGGTTTTTAAAAAGCTGCGTCTTGTGTATTTAGGAAGGATCAGGAAGCTTCAGATGTGGCCAGTGTTACGGTAAAGCCAAGGTTTTCGAGCTTTCGGATGGTCTGTCTGACGATGGCGTCTTGGTGCCGTTTCTCAAAGTAATCTGAACCTAAGTCCCTGTAATCTTCCTGCCGGGTTAGCAAGCAGTAAGTAATCGTCATGATCGAATGCGCTACGGCAACAGCTGCTCGGCGCTTTCCTTTGCGGGCGGCGGTACCGTACGAGTTCCCGCAACTCACGTTGGTTTCGATCAGGAATGTAGCTTGCTTTGAGCAATCCATGACGGAGTAGATCGCAGATCCATTTGGAATCCTTCACATCAGTCTTCCGACCAGGGACTGCTTTCATGTGTTGAGCGTTTACGACGAGGAATTGAATATCTTCGGCTTCGAGCAGATTCACGATAGGTTTCCAAAAAACGCCGGTGCTCTCCATCGCCACGTGGGTGCAGTGGTGTTCCTTGATCCAGTCGATCAGCTCGAGAAGATAGACGGTGTGGCTTCGAAACGTCTTGATCTCCTTTCCTTCGGGCGTAACGATGCAGGCTGTGATGCTCTTCTTGTGAACATCCAAACCGCATGCTCGTTCAATAAGAACATCCATGATGGGTGAAGTATTTCAGAGGAGTTATTAAAAGAAGGTGTTATTGAAATATGATCTTCAAAAGTAGTTTACTAAGATTGTTTTTATCACTAATTGTAATAGGATTCGTTGTATTGGTTTTGTTATCAGCATATTTTTTAATTCAAAGGAATAAAACGGTGGTATTGCCTAAACCGACAGGTCCATTTGAAGTAGGTAGAATTGGGTATGATTGGACTGATGATTCTCGAAACGAGGCTTATTCCGAAACAAAAGGCACTACAAGAAAATTGTCAATATGGATTTGGTATCCTGCAGATTTAAATAAAAATGCTAAGAAGTCAGATTATTTTCCAGACAAGTGGGAAACCATCCAAGAAAAAGATTCGGGTTTACCGTATTTACAGCAGAATTTTAGAAAAATCAATACTAATTCTTTTCAGAATGTGCGCTTATCAACCAGAGAAACTGCTTACCCCTTAATCGTTTTTGAACCTGGAATGGGCAACATCGTGTTTAACTATACAACATTAGCCGAAAATCTTGCTAGTAAGGGATATATTGTAGTTGGGATAAATCCAACATACAGTTCTCGATTTGTTGTGTTTTCTGATGGAAGCGTTGCATATAGGACACCTAAAGGAACGATACCAGAAAATAATCTGACAGATGAGCAGATGAATGAGGTTGGTTCCAAACTAATTAAAACCTGGACTGAAGATATGAGATTTGTAGTTAATAAATTTATTGAAATGAATACTGCGCAGGGGAGTATGTGGACGGGACATATTGATACGGAGAATATAGGTGCTTTTGGACATTCATTTGGAGGAGCAGCTGCCACTGAAGTATGTTTGCTTGATAAACGTTTTAAGGCGGGGATTGATATCGATGGTTATTTGTACGGTGTCGAGAAAAATCCTGGAAAACCATTTATGTTTATCCTGAGTCAACATCAGCAAAACGAGAGTTATTTCCAGGAAGTCAACAAAATACAGAGTGTTTATAACGGTTTAAAGCAGGATGGATACCTATTGGAGATATCCAAAGCAGCCCACGCCAGTTTTGAAGATAATGCTGTCTTTTTTTCTCCTATATTAAAAGCCATTGGCGTATTCGGAACTATGAATGGGAAACGTGGTTTGCAAATTACAAACTTTTACGTAACTACATTTTTTGATAAATATCTTAAAAACATAAATAGCGATTTTCTTAAACAAAAGCCATCCGAATATCCCGAAGTAAAAATACAATTAAAATAGAAAAGTGTACTTGGCACAAAACAAGCCGGATTTCCTTAGCGTACGGAATTTCCGGCTTGTTTGAATATATTTTCGCTTAGCGTACGTTCTTCGCGTATTGTTAGCGGGCAAATGCAACTGAAAGCATGGCCATCACGCTGAAGTTAATGGGGTTCTTTGAGCGGGACAACGCGGAATTTTAAGGAAGAACAACAAAAAGCGCCGCTGCCTAAACAAAGCGGCTTTTTTTATTTGGATTTACATAAGGACTGGGATTTTATGGAGATCAGAGTTGTAGCAATCGAACAAATCAACTCAGCAGAATACAACCCGTGGATCGATTTGCAGCCGGGTGGATTATGAATATGAGGAGCTACGTCGGAGCATTGAACCTTCGGTCTATCGTCTGGAATGAACGAACCGGCAACATGGTTAACGGGCATCAGCGATATAAGCTCATGGTTCACGAGCAGGGCTGCACGGAGCTGGCCGTCAGATTTAGCGATATATGTTCTTGTCAAAACCCGTATCGTTTGCCGAAAAAGACAAGAACATGTATAGTTAGCCGTGGTTGATAAGGATTATCAATTACAGATGTGCTTGCCTGGATAATGGAACGTTGTTCGGTAACCAGAAATATATGACAATGGTAGATTTCGCGAAGGTGATGGAGGATTGTTTTAAAAATCTTAAAGGACGTGGTTCAACTTGTGTGGTCTATTATCAAGTAAATTATTCGGGCCAGTATCTATTTTTAACATTTCAAGTTAGCCTTCGTTAATTGAGTAAACAAAAAAAGAACAAGTGCCTGTAATAGAGATGGTGTCTCAACCTCTTAAGATTACAGCTGAACAAGAAATGATTAATGGCTTTGTCCCTCATGGGGGAGAAGCCATTTGTCGTTTCAGAGGGCGGAACATAAGGTCCTTACGTTGTCAGAGCACACAAGGAAGAGCGGCCTCTACGGGTGTAACCTTTGTATTGTATTTAACCAAGGTATGACTGGATATGCTATTGAATGTATTAAATGCGACTTGTAACCTCCAGGGCATTGGAAACGTAAAAAGAAACAAAACATTAGGGAGTGATATAAATGAGTGAAAAGGGATGCATCAAATGCGGAAGCAAAGACGCAAGGACGAAAGAAGTAGCAATGACCGGCACAGGACTTTCCAAAATGTTCGATATTCAGCACAATCAATTCGTAGTCGTTTACTGCGCAAATTGCGGGTATTCCGAATTTTATAATAAAAAATCCTCGGCTGGTTCGAATGTTCTTGATTTCTTTTTCGGTTGATGAGGTAAGGCTCCATAGCGAACTCACATTGAAAACCTTTCTGGAGGTTTCAATGGAAGAAAAGTTATAAATATAGGATTGATTTTTGCCGTCATTTTACCGACGAGTCGGAGAAGTTGAAGAGTAGGGGGCCAGGAGTATATGGGGGGAAAAACGCCGGAAACCTTGAGCAGGAGACCGGCGTTTCCATATTAGCGTTTCGGCATTTTGCTCTCATCCATGTACAGCAGGTTCCAGCGGTGACCGTCCAGGTCGGCAAATCCAGCCCCGTACATCCAGCCGTCAATTTCACTCGGCTTGCCAAAGATGCTCCCTCCGGCCAACTCTACTTTTTGAATAAAGGAATCGACTTCTTCTCTGCTTTCAGCCCCAATGGAGAAGATGACCTCCGCACTATGGGAAGTATCTGTGGTTTTTGCACCTGTAAATTTCTCAAACGCCGCATCCGGGAACAGCAGAATCGTTGTTTGGCCTATGGCAAGCTTGGCTCTTTCGTTACCAACACTCGTCGCATCGAAACCAATCTCATTGAAAAAGGCAGTTGACCTCTCAACATCTTTAACCGGCAGGTTAATCCAAATCTCCTGTGGCATGGCTGTAGCCTCCTGGAATATATTTTCAACTACTCCTAACTATACTCTACTTTTGGCAGCAGAAGCGAATTTTATAATGTACGTTCCTTGGAAGTGTTACAGCAACAAGGAATCACCCAAAAAGGTTGTTTTAGCTCATTCAAATGATTAAACTAACGGATAAGCAGTACGTTCAAGGAATCGATGAGACGAAGAGGGGGAAACCGAAATGAGGACGATCAAGTGCATGATGGACCACCTGTACTGGGCGGACGGACGCATCTTGGACGCGCTTGAGGAAAGTGGGACGAAGAACAAGGAACTTCTGAAGCTGGTTCGTCACGTCGCGGTCGCGGAACGAGTCTGGTTGTCCCGATTGCAGGGCAAGGGCAGCGCGCAATATTCGTTGTGGGAGGAAGCGGAAGACCTGGCGGCGATTCGGACGATGTTCGAAGAAAACGCCGAGCAATATCGCGTCTATATCGAAGAGCTCGAGGAATCCGAGTTGGACGAGATGATCGACTATGCAAACCAGAGCGGGGTTCCGTTCCGAACGTCCGTCCGGGACATCCTGTTGCAGGTTCTCTTGCATGGGCAATATCACCGGGGACAGATTAACCGGGCACTTCGGATGGAATCGGCGGAGCCTGTCCAAGTCGATTACATCACGTTCGCGAGGCTCTAACCGGGCCTAAAAATCACTATTGCTCGGAATGGGATTGGCATTGAACTAATTAAGCAAAAAATACATCGGCATAATAAACCTTTAATCTCTTGCTGAGAGGGAAAGTGCTGCAGGTCTGATGGAAGCTCGTCATAGAGGGGGGGAGGCAGGGGATTCACCAGCCGTTAGCCGGTTCCACAATCATATGCCTTCATAAGTTCTGCAGCCATTTCCTCCCCTTGATGAACGGCCAAGGCGTAACCCAGCTCTTCTAATGAAAATATATAGGTATGCTCGCTAGTAAGCAAAATCCTCCAGTACCGATCTATTTCGTTTCCTTCCCGTTGCGGCTGATCAGCCCCCGCAAGCGCTTCATGACAAACTGGATTTCGGTATCGGTCAACAAATAATACGTATTCACGGTCCAGATCTCTCTGTTTTTCAAATGAAAAATCAGCGCAGGAAATTTCGGAAGCAGCCATTTCCGAATGGAAGGGCCGCTGTAGCTGATGCTAGCTATCTCCACCCAGGCTACGGTACGCGTACCATCTGAAACGGAATTTTGATCGTAGGTCAGCAGCTGCGTATCTGATTTCAGCGCCTTTGGCAAGCCGACAACCAAATATCCTCCAAAAAACGGAATCCCTATAATGGCTGATGTGATACAAAAGAACTTACGAACAAAGGAGGTATCCATAAAAAAAGCCGCATACAGCAGAAACAGACAGGCCAGCACAAACAGTAAACTGCCAAGCGCTTTGCCCCATGCCACGGATTTTCGATAAGATATCGCGTTCATGATCCAGCGCCTTCCTGAAATTATTTGAACATTCCGCTAATCCAGCGGATTCCCTTTTTCGACGACTTTAGCTGAGCCCATCACCGACAAAGGCTCCAACCGTATCGCCTACATAGGAACGCTAGCCGCACCAACCGAACCGCATTCCTTTCATTATGAAGCCCCGGTACGATCTGGCGATTTATACCCTTGCCAAGCTCTTCAAGAACGTATTGTTACCTTTGCCTTTAACCCATGGCCATGGCGCATTATGTTTTTAACCTGGGACGGATTTCTGGGAGCTACTTTGAATTGTACCGTCTTAGATCATATTACGAAAGCCCAAAGCTGTAAAGGAGTGTTCCCCACAAATACCTTTGCGTACGACATTTTTTTTATCTGAAGAATAAAAAAGGAGCGGGTAGGTTTCAGCCAGCCGCTCAAATAAACGATATACAAACGTATTACCGCTTTGTACTCCTTGAATTAATGGTGATG
The DNA here is from genome assembly GCF_031583795.1 of Paenibacillus sp. VCA1. NCBI lineage: Bacteria > Bacillati > Bacillota > Bacilli > Caryophanales > Paenibacillaceae > Paenibacillus > Paenibacillus sp. VCA1. The sequence goes on from NZ_JAVLSX010000014.1 coordinate 27,422, forward strand.
GTGGGCATGTGCATCCGGTGCACCGGCTTTTACATTACATAAAACGGAATCATCGTGTCTATGTTGTTCGGATTCGATTTGTAAAGTGGAGTGAGGAATATTTTTGTGCTCCAGCATATGTTCGATTTTTTGCAAAAGGGCGTCGACTTCATAAACCGTTCTGTTCCCGTCGACCACAATATGGGCCGTAAGTACGTTTAAGTTGCTCGTAATTGCCCATATATGCACATCATGCACAGCCTTCACACCTTCGAACTGAGAAATGGCTCGCACAACTTCCTCTACATCAATATTACGCGGTGTTCCTTCCATAAGTACATGCAGGGAAGACTTGCTAACAAAGTAACCGCTCCGAAGAACGAGTACTGCGACGATGACACTGGCAAGCGGGTCTGCCCATCCCCAGCCGAAGAACATCATCAGCAGAGCGGCAATGATGGCTCCGATAGACCCCAGCATATCACTAATAACGTGCAGGTATGCGCCTCTCATGTTCAGGTTATGCTCCGTATCGCTTCCGCGCATCATAATCCAGGCTACGAGTATATTAATGAGCAGGCCAATACAACTGATGACCAGCATTCCTAACGTAGCCACTTCTGGCGGGTTTACAAATCGATCAATCGCCTCATAAAAAATGTACAAGGCAATCGCAATCAGGGTAACGCCATTTAGCATTGCAGCCAGTATTTCAAATCTTCTGTAACCAAAGGTTTTTCCCTTATTGACAGCTTTCTCTCCAAATTTAAAAGCAAGTAAAGCGATCGCTAACGCAATGGAGTCCGATAACATATGACCGGCATCGGATAGCAAAGCTAAACTATTGGTAATAAATCCGCCAAATGCCTCGACCAACATGTATGCGGTAATGATAATGAAAGAGAACAGCAACACTTTTTTGTTGTTTTGTCCATGTCCGTGACTATGATCATGGGCATGATTGTGATCATGTCCTGCCATACAAATACCTACCTTCTATATTGTTATTACATATGAATAATTGCTCATATGTTTCATTGATTTAATTATATGAGGAGTATATAGCCACGTCAAGTACAGACTGGGTAACAAAAATAGTATTTAGATACCCTAGAGGTTCTATACACCATGATAGCCACTTCCATTTCATGAAAGTGCCTTGTTAGGTTATCGAACGTTATTGCAACGATGAGCGGGGGACGAATTCCAGCAGTTATTGACATCATAAGGAAGACGTCGAAATGGATGGGTCTTGGCTGAATCAAATCAATGCCTAAAGGAATGATGCCGAGATGAACCCGGTGCTGCATCAAAACAACAAAGACAATCAGAATCTCCCTAGGATAATCCGCCCTTTCCAGAGACACACTATGTTGGAAAATGATCAGAGGAAGGGGCGGGCGAATATGCTCGATGCCAAGACGACGGAAATTGTAAAATCTACGGCACCTGTTCTCAAGCAGCACAGCAGCCAAATCGGGAAACGATTTTATGAGCTGCTTTTTCGCAAGGCTCCTGAGTTGTTAAATGTCTTTAATCAGAGCAATCAGAAAAGAGGCATTCAACAGGAAGCGCTAGCTTATGTCGTTTACGCCGCAGGTGAACATATTACGGACCTGGAGTCACTTACTCCAGTTATCAGAAGAATAAACGAAAAGCATCGGGCCCTCGGCATTAAAGCGGAGCAGTATCCCATTGTCGGGGAAACATTGCTTCAAGCCGTGAAGGACGTGCTGGGAGATGCCGCTACCGATGAAATTATTAATGCGTGGGGGCAAGCCTATGGGTACATTTCCGATGTTTTCATCCGGATGGAAGAGGAACTGTACAAGAAGATAGAGGCTGAGCCCGGCGGATGGTCCGGTTATCGTCGGTTTATCGTGGACAAGAAAGAGATGGAGTCATCAGAGGTGACTTCGTTCTATCTAAAGCCGGAAGATGGAGAGGCTATAGCCTCGTATAAGGCTGGTCAATACTTGACGATCAAAGCGGAGATATCTGAGGAACCTTATACGCATATGCGCCATTACAGCCTATCCGAGGCACCGGGCAGAGACTACTATCGTATATCCGTCAAGCGGGAAGACGCCGTACATAACGATCCGGAAGGGATTGTCTCCCATTATTTGCATGATCGGGTACAGAGGGGAGACTCACTCCTATTCTCCGCTCCAGCAGGAGACTTCATCCTAAGTCCGGATGACCTTCCGGTTGTCCTTATTAGCGGCGGGATAGGGATTACGCCGTTGCTGAGTATGTTGAATGAGATCGTGAACAAGTGGCCACAGCGGGAGGTTACTTTTGTCCATGCGACATCAAATAGCCAGACGCACGCCTTTCAATCCCATGTTGCCGAGCTTGCACAATCAAGAGATCAGGTGAAGTCCTACGTTTGTTACAGTTCGCCAACGGAGGAAGATAGGTCGAATCACCGGTTCGATAAGGAAGGACGTATTGACAAGGAGGTTCTAACATCTATAAAGCCTTCCGGGCCTGCGAATTATTACTTATGCGGTTCGGTTCCGTTTATGGAGAGTGTGGTCAAGTTACTTCGTGATTTGAACGTACCTAAAGAGGATATCCATTACGAGTCCTTTAGCCCGCTTGCCATGCTAGATGAAGAATAGTTCTCCGGTATAGCTTTGGCGTTTAAAAAATCTCAATAGGGATGGTGCGGAAGTTTGTCCGCTGCCGGATCGAATGTTTTGAAATGGATCCGCTGCACGGGTATTTTACATTTCGTCATCCTGCGCTTAGGCATATTTGAAATGGATCAATAAAACCGGCCAATTGGCCGGTTTTATTGATTCGAGGTGGCCGTTCGCTAAAGGACGCAACAACCTGTTCGGCAACGAATTACTGACCTCGATCGCGAAAAACACAACAAGTCCGTCGCCCAGGCCGCTCTGCGTTGGCTTGTTCAGCGTGGCAATATCCCCTGTACAAAGGGGGCTGGGATATAATCCGATTTTAATGTAAAACAAATGGCTTCGCCCCATGTTATTAGGGCGAAGCCATTTGTTTTTTAAATCTTGACGGGAGTGCAAAAGTTCGATCATTACATGTCGGTGATCCGAAGTGTTGTAGTTAAAAACTAACGCGAATAAAGCGTTTGGGTTTCAAGCCAATTTCTTAATTAATTTGTAAGCAAAAAACCGAACGAATATAAAAACGATAATGAACCCGACAAAACTCCATGTATAACTCCAAGGACTATGGTTCCGATAAATGCCAATATGTTTAAAAAAGGGTTCAATAATATACGAGAAAAAGGCTGCAGCAACAACAGAGATCATGACAAACGATCTCCAGTTTTTGGAAAACTGATTCATAAATATATATGTCACAGGAAATATGGAACAATCTCCTGGGACGAATTCGACGGTTAAGGGCATCAATTTGATCGAATACCCCCAAAGGCTATAAAAGGTGCCTAGATTATCAAGAACTAACGAAATGATTGTGAATGCCATTCCCAAAATCAGGAGCTCTTTCCCTCTGTTTTTGTCCACGAATTTCCATGCAATGATCCAAGGAACAATCGTTGCTAAAAGCAACATCCACCATTGCCATGTTCCCCAAGAGTGCAGCAGCCAATCGGCGTTGCTAAGTTGTGCAAGCGATTCTCTGACGTTTCTAACGTCTTCATAAGAAATCATGGATATCCCCTCATCAAAATAAAATTTAGCGGTTTTCCGACACCCAGGGTATCGTTGTGCCGGCAGATCGCTTCTATATCCCGCTCCTTTGATTCATCGTAAACGCCCCGTAGCCCAAAATACACCGCTTATAATGACCCGTTCCGCTCCTTTAAACTCCCCGATCATGCTATAAAAATTAGCTCATTAATGTGAACTGTGTGGACACCATAAACTCGAAAATGATCACTATGTATGCAACAACGTTTACGCCAAGGGGCAGATTTTTCTTCCTCAGTTTTCACCCATTGTTTTTGGGTATATTTTGGGTTCAACAGGGCGAAATTATTCAATCCATTGTTGAATCAGATATAATAAAACACTTGCAATTAAGGCAGGAGGAATACGGAGAACTTCGAAAGGACCTTGTTCGGAAGCTAAAAAAATGAGTAACCAAGCAGCGGGCAATTTCGAATGTATATGGAGGGGAGGGAGCGGGATGATATTGGCTTGCAGATAAAAGAAAAAACCAAAGCCCGATTTCCATCAAGGAAAAGAGCCTTGACAAAACCGTGCTTTGGTTATGAACGGTTATTAAGAATAAATATCGGCGTTGTCTGACAACACCAACGGTTCCCGGTTCTTTTATTCTGCCTTAGGGGAAGGGTGTGTTTTCAAAAAATCCAGCGCATTGTAAAGCATGACGGCCGCTTCCGCCCGGGTCACTTGATCCTGGGGACGGAAGTTTCCGCTGCTGTCCAGATCGGCAATCCCCCAAGCCAGCGCCCGCTGAATGGCCCCTTGATATTCAGGGGTCATTTGGCTTTCGTCAGCAATATTTTTCGGCACCAGATTGATCATCGGCAGGTTGCCCTTTTGTTCCACCGTCTTGATCAAATATTGCGTGAATGCTTCCCGAGTCATGGCTTGGCCGGGTTCAATATCGGCAGGCAGAACGATGCCATGGTCGGTAACCGTTTGAAAAGCCGGGGCAAACCAAGCACCGTCTTTAACATGGGTCTGTGCTGGATTTTTGCTGCCATCGGCAGCCTTTGAAACCGGCACATCTACCAGCACGTTCGCCAGCAGCTGAACGCCTTCCGCATTCGTCAGCCGTGCTTGCGGCCGAAAGACCGATTCGCTGTCACCTTTCAGCAGCTTCTGCTGCTGGAGCGAAGTTATTTTATCGGCTCCTGCGATTCCGTCCAAATCCATAAAGCCCACTCCTGCTGCGAACACGGATCCCCCAATTGCCAGGGATAACGCCAAAGCTGCCACAGTCCCGGATACATAACGTTTCTTCTTCATCTAACCACACCTTCTTCGGGAAATTTTGACCTTGTCTTCCCTATAGACGTAATCAAAATATGGAAGGTTGCAACATTGGAGAAACCCGAGGAATGAGTTCAACTTCAAACCGTTTATCTGGCAGTTCCGAGAGAACCAACATAATGATTAAATGGTCTGTAAAATTTGAACGAAACATATGCTGGAAAACAAACCCGTGATCTTTGGCCCATCCATACGGAGGGGATGTTCAAATCGAACAGATTCCAACAGCCGCCAGCATGAATGCGAAAATGTCTCGACCTGTGAATCTGAGCCTCCATCATGGAAGTACAGTGCACAAGCCGAGACTTTTGGTTATTGTTCTTTATAGTTTATTTTGCTTCAGATGAAACGGTCGATGCCATTGCGTTGTTTTTCCTTAAGGAGAAGATTGCCGATAGGATGGCCAAAATAATAATCAGTCCGCCGACCCAAGTATTTGTCGTGACGGAATAATGGTTTACAATCAGTCCCCCAACGATAGAACCAGCTGCAACTCCTATGTGTAAAGACGATGTATTAAAGCTTAACTGGATATCCGAAGTTTCCGGAGCCGCCTGTATCAGGTAGCTTTGAATGGCGGGGCTTGGGGCCATATTAAATGCACACCAGACGACGACCACGATAAGTAATTGAAACATAGAACCCGTAGCATAAGGCAATAAAAACACAGCCGACGCATGCAGCAGAAGAGTGACGATAATCGTCTTGCTGTTTCCAAGCTTATCTGAGGACCATCCTCCGATCCATCCTCCCGCTATACCAGCTAATCCATATACAAACAGAACAATACTGATTATGCTCGTTGACAGACCCATCGTCTCATGCAAAAAAGGTGTAGTGTAGGCATAGATTGTGAATTGGCCCGTCATCTGCAAGATCGAGATGAAATGAGCGGATAAGATTCTAGAATCCTTCAGCGTTCGAAGCTGTTCCGACAACGGGACTCCTTGACGGGGAGCAACCTGTGGAAGATATCGTTTGACGGCCCAAGCTACGATTAAAGTAAGCCCCCCGACCAATGCAAATGTTGAGCGCCATCCCCACATTTCGCCGATGATGGTACCCAGAGGGACACCAAGGACAAGAGACGCACTGATCCCCATAAATATAATACCGATTGCACGGCCTCTTAATTCGGGAGCAACGATACTCGAAGCCATCACAATAGATAGAACAACAATAATCGAGCAGCTTGCCGCTAGGATGATCCGCGAAATAAGAAGAATCGTAAAGTTGGGACTAACGATAGATATCATATTTCCCGCGAAAAAGACAAGCATTGCAGCAGTTAACAATTTTCTGCGCTCTATTTTAGAAGTCAGGGTGATGAGTATTGGAGAACCAAAAGCAAAAACGAGTGAATAGACAGTAATCAGTTGGCCCGCGGTACCTACAGAAACGTTGAGATCTTGAGCAATCATATCAATGATCCCGGCAATGACGAGCTCAACCGTGCCTACGACAAATGAGGCAATAGCTAAAATCCATATTTTTTTATCCACTTCAAACTCCTATCAATCCGAATTTCCGTATTAAGCTAACTGGGCTGTCGGTCTTACAATGAGTTCGTTCACATCGACGTCCGCCGGTTGCTCAATGGCATAAGCTTGTTCTTCTCTCCTTTTTTATAAACTTCTCGATAGAGCACCATCCCTGCATGGTAGAGCACTCCGTCCCGAAAGTCGCCATCGGCTGTAAACCCGGTGTCATCCACGTATTCGATATGATTGCCTTCGATGGTATAGTTGCCTTGATAGGCACTTTGGCGATTGCCGCGGGCTTCATCGTAACGTCCGTTCGGCAATAGTTCATGCCGGATATATCCGTCGCTGGTTACCCACATGCCAACATAGGGGTGAGGATGTTTGTTGTTGGTTTGCATTCTCCATCTCTCCTTTTGAATTGAATGTATTCATAATGCCCTTACTTGCAGATAGGGCGGTAGCCGGATTATGTTCTGCGATTGCCTAATACTCCAAAAAGTCATAAAATAATAAAAAATCGGGGTAAAAGGTTGTGAAGAGATGGAAGGGAAGTTCACGGAGCAAAGGGGAGAATTAGCGCAGGTTATGGAGCGGTTCGTGATGAAAGACGGCATACACGAGACGTTGATTCCCGGTTTATTCTTTATTCGATTGTCCCAGATATCCGAACCGGTGCATTCGGTTTATCAACCATCCTTGTGCGTGATCGCGCAGGGTTCGAAGGTTGTCATGCTGGGGCAGGAGAGCTATCAGTACGATTCTGACCATTATTTGACCGCTTCCGTCAATCTGCCGATATCCGGGCAGGTCGTTGAGGCGTCTTCAGATGCACCGTATTTTTGCCTTCGACTGCAATTTGACATGAATCAAATCCTTGATGTGATTCAAGCCTCCGATCTAGCCGAGAGCCCTAACCGTAAATATGGACGCGGTCTGGCCGTAAACCGGATGAATGATTCGCTGCACGATGCGGTCATGCGTCTGGTGCGTCTGTTGGACTCGCCCCGTGATATTCCGGTACTGGCTCCGTATGCGATTCGCGAGATCATTTACCGAATCATTCAGGACGATCGGAACGATACGCTCAAGCAATTTGCTGTCATCGGCAGCCATGCACAGCGCATCGCGATGGTGATTGAGAGGTTGAACCGTGATTTTGCATTGCCTCTGCGCGTTGATGAATTAGCCGAGGAGGCGGGGATGAGCGAATCGTCCTTGTATTATTATTTTAAAGAAGTAACGGCCATGAGCCCGATCCAATATCAAAAGCGGCTCAGACTTCAAGAAGCGCGTCGCCTTCTCCTATCCGAAACGATGGAAGCGGCTGAAGCCGCTTTTCAGGTTGGCTATGAGAGCCCCTCGTACTTCAACCGGGAATACGCGCGAATGTTCGGTAATCCCCCAATCAGGGATATCCAGCGCTTTCGCGACGCATTACAAACGGGGAAGGTGCTTTATTAGGGGACGGGTTGTTGTTTCAAAATCAGCGCGAAATAAGAATAAATTTAAAGCAATTTAGCGAATGAAGGACAATTTCCGATGGCTGCCTGCTGCCGGAGATGGTCCTTTTTATGTCATTCATCGCGCCACATCCCGCCGCTACCGGAAAGCTCTATTTCCCCCAAACTTTATCACTTGCTTGAAGGTTATATAATAAAAACGAATCATTTTTCGAAACCAATCGAAAGGGCGGCGGTATAATGAAAATCAATCATTTAAACCTTACGGTGACCGATGTCGCGGCTTCGCAGGCATTTCTGGAAACCTACTTCGGGCTCAAATGCCAGGCAAGCCGGGGCGACAACTTTGCGGTCCTCTTTGATGATGACGGATTTGTCTTGACGCTGATGAAAGGCCGCGAGGTAGAGTATCCCAAAACCTTTCACATCGGCTTCCCACAGTCTAATGAAGAGCAGGTAAACCGAATGTATCAGCGTCTATTCGAGGATGGATACGACGTCAAACCTCCGCAGCACTCGCACGCCTATACTTTTTACGTGAAAGCCCCGGGCGGGTTTATGGTTGAGATTCTCTGCTAAAAGTCCCTAAAAAACTCGATTTCCTTTACGCTTAGGAAGTCGAGTTTTTATATTGTGGGGCTTTTTAATGTGCGTGTTTATAAATTTCACCTTTTCCGCTTGAGCCTTACGTGGCGTCATGGTATATAGTTAAATCACCGGTAATCAGGATCGCGCGAAATGAGGGGATGATCATTACAGGCCCAAAATATTGGAAAGTCGGCGAACTGGCCCAATTAACAGGGTTAACCGTTCGAACCTTGCGATATTACGATCAGATCGGCTTGTATTCACCGTCCGGATATTCCGATTCGGGGTACAGGCTGTACAGCGAATCCGATCTGTCACGCTTGCAGCAAATTTTGGCATTAAAAGAGCTGGGTTTAGCGCTCGATGAGATCAAATCGATTTTGTCCGATAACGGTTACAATCCGTTCGAAGTTGTCCAGCTTCAAATCAATCGGCTGAAAGAGAATATACGAATCCAGCAAAAGCTTTTGAAAGAGCTGCAAAATGCATCGAGCCTGATGGCCAGAGATGAGCCGTTGACGGTTGAAGATTTTACAACATTGTTAGGCATGATGAAAAAAAGCCATGAGAAGTTTTTTGCCGAACGCCGCACAATCATGGAAAACCACTTTGACAGGCTTGGCGGCTTCCTTGGAATGGATTCGATTGTACGAGCCAAAAGGGAGGAATAAATGGTGAGCAAACATTTTGCGACGCATGATACTTTTATCATTGAAAGAAACTATGAGGCTGCGCCTGCACGAGCGTTCGCGGCTTGGTCGGACCCTGCAATCAAAAGCCAATGGTTCCAAAAGTCCGAAACATTTGAATTTCGCGTCGGCGGGCGGGAGTTCAACCGCGGGGGCCCGCCAGGAGGACCGGTGTTTACCTTTGACGCCTGCTTTCAGGAGATCGTACCTGATGAGCGTATCATCTATTCCTATACGTTGGACCAAGAGGAAACGCGGATATCGGTATCCGTGGTCACGGTGGAGTTCAAGCAGGCGGAACACGGAACCCAGCTCATCTACACGGAGCAGTGCGTTTTCCTTGACGGCTATGATACGGTGGCGCAGCGCGAGCATGGAACGAAAATTATGCTGGACAAACTGGGAGAAGTGCTGCTCCATACATACGATTTGGGAGCAAGCAATGAAGAGGGCCGATAAGGCCGGCACGCGGGAATGGGTCGGGCTTGGCGTATTGGTTCTAACAAGCCTGCTCATTTCCATCGATATCTTCGTGCTGGCTCTGGCGCTGCCGTATTTAAGCGCGGATCTGGGGGCCAGCAGCACCCAGCAATTGTGGATCATGGATATTTACGGGTTAATGCTTACGGGATTTTTGATTACGATGGGTACCTTGGGCGACCGCGTCGGTCGCCGCAAGGTGCTTCTGGTGGGATCGGCCGTATTTGGCATCGCCTCCATCTGCGCCGCGTTCGCGGCGAGTGCCGAAATGCTGATCGCATCCCGGGCCATACTCGGCATTGCCGGAGCGACGTTAGTGCCTTCAACCTTGGCGCTGATCAGCACGATGTTCCACGATCCCAAGCAAAGAGGCCTTGCCATCAGCATATGGATGGTGGGCTGCATGGGCGGGGCGGCGATCGGCCCCGTGGTTGGGGGCGTGATGCTTGCGCATTTTTGGTGGGGGTCCGTGTTTCTGATCGGGGTTCCTGTTATGGTGCTGCTGCTCGTGCTTGGCCCTTTATTGCTGCCCGAATATCGGGACGCAAATGCAAGCCGTCTTGATCTTATTAGCGTAAGCTTGTCGCTCGCCGCGATGTTGCCGATTGTTTATGGCATGAAGGGATTAGCCCAAAATGGGCCGCAGCCGTTAAATATTGCGGCGATTGCGGGCGGGGGCGTGTTCGGCTTCGTATTTGTACAGCGTCAACGAAGGCTGACGAATCCACTGCTGGATCTGCGCTTGTTTGCGAACCGTGCGCTTAGCACGGCGATGAGCGGGCAGTTTTTCGGTCCCTTCCTCATGGGTGTGATCATGCTGCTCGTTACGCAATATCTTCAGCTCGTTGGCGGGTTAACCCCGTTAAAAGCGGCGATGTGGCTGCTGCCTGCGGTAGCGGCGCAAATGGCGAGCTTTCTGTTATCCCCGCTCATGGCACGGCGAATCCATCCTGCCTATCTGATTGGAATCGGGTTGGTTTTTTCGGTGACCGGCCTCTGGCTCATTACCCGGGTCGAGGCATCTTCCGGCCTTGTCGGTTTGATGCTCGGTTACGCGCTTACGAACTTCGGGTCAGGCCCGCTCATGACGTTAACGCCCGATATGATCATCGGATCCGCTCCGCCCGAGAAAGCCGGCGCTGCAGGGGCTTTATCGCAAACGAGCGCTGAAGTCGGTTTTGCATTAGGGATCGCGGTTCTAGGGAGCGTCGGCACCGTTGTTTACCGCAATCAGATGGTGGACGCGATACCGGCTGCGCTTCCTCCCGAGGCGGCCGCGGCTGCGCGCGACTCGCTGATCGGTGCGACGGAAGCGGCCCAAAAGCTCGCAGATCCGCTTCATGCTACCCTGCTTGCATCGGCTCGAAATGCTTTTAACAACGGACTAAATACCGTTGCGATGATCAGCGCCGTCTTATTGGTCATGGTAGCCATCTTCGTCGTGGCCCGGCTTAAGCATATACGCCCCGGTGGAGAAGAACCCCTGCAAAAACAGGATGATCGAATTCAGATTGCTTTGCCTCGTACTGAGCATGAGCCAAGCTGACTGCACGAGTTCCTAACTTTTCAAACACTGATCCAGCCTATTCGAGATACATTTTTTTTAGCTTGGCCTGCTCGGCTGCGCTCAGACCGATTCCCTTTTCCAAGAAAGCTTGGATGGAGCCGTATTTTTTGACCATTTCTTTGAAAGCGGCGTTCAGGTATTCCGGGCGAACATCCATCAGCGCTTGGATAATCTCGATGGCGTTTTTGTCCGTCAGTTGGAATTGTTTCACCATGGCATCCACGGCTGCTTTGTTGTATCCTTCGCGGTATTGATTGCTGAGCAGAAAATCCTGCACGACCGTTTCCTTCGGAACGCCAAGCGCGAGGAGCATGAGCGCCGAACCGAGTCCGGTACGGTCTTTGCCGGCGGTGCAATGCTGAACGAAAGCGGTTGTGGCAGGGGCCAGCATCATGTCAAAAAGTTTCTTGTAAGCCTCAGGATGATCCACCATGTCCCGGTTTGCCGCGATCAGCACGTCGCCGGGTTTGCCCATTTTGTCAAATTCGCCTGCGGCCATATAAGCGAAAATATCGGTTCCGCTGCCGGATTGCCCAAAAACCGGATTCCGGACATATGTAACGCCTTGGATGGCGGGGTCGGGCTTTTGTTTCACTTCATCGTCGGTACGGTAATCGATGATCGTTTTCAGCCCGCTTTTCTGAAGAAAAGAAATGTCGGCCTTGGTCAAGCCGGCCAACTCGTCCGAACGGAACAGCTTGCCCCATTTGACGGTTTTGCCGTCCGTCGTTCGGTAGCCGCCAAGGTCGCGGAAATTGGTCGCGCCTTGAAGGGGGAGCAGACGTTCAGCGGTTTTGATCTCGGAGCCGTTGCCGCCTTTGATTTTAAAATACACCCGGCTTCCCGGATTCGGGTCGGCCGTATGCAAACCGCCATAAGATGAATAGGTGCGCGCCAATTGCTTCCAGTCCCCGTCGGATTCGGTGCTCCAATATACTTTGACCGGGCCAAGGTCGGCCGACGTCTTCCAATGAATCGTAAGGGCTCCGTTTTTTGCCCTCTCCACGGTCGCGCCCGTAAAAGCACCCTGCTTCGCATGATGTTGGACAGAAACGGTATTTGTATGGGGAACCGCATTGGCTTCGGCCATGGCAGCGCCCAGCGGCGATACGGTCAAAAAGAATGCAGCGCCCAGAAGCGCGGTTTTTTTCATCATTGCAGTCATGTCTCCCTCTATTTAAATGAACTTCAAGATGTCCTTTTTATCATGAGGGATGCATGTTTATTCTTCGTCAAGCCCGCGTAAACCGAACGTAAAAGTTTTTCGTCGTTCACTTATTCCATGCCGCTTTAAGGGCCGGTCCATACACCTTTGTTCTGAATGGGGATGAACCGGGTTTGTGAAATGGTCTGAATCGATGATTGAACGACAGCGACACATGCCGTGCAAGCGAAAAACCCTCCAGACGAAAAGCCTGGAGGGTTTTTCGTGCGTAAAGCATTCAGGATTTGCAGCAAAGTTCGGGATTACATAATGATCAAAGTAACCTTGCCGTTCAGGAAGGAAACGAAATCGTAGCTCGCATAACCCCAGGTTTCAATGGTGCTGCCTTGCACCTTTTGGATATCTTTGGCGATCGGATTTCCCCAGGAAAGCAGAACCTGCTGTTTGGTCATGCCCAGCGTCACGTTTCTCGCTTTGATCTGTTTCCAAACGGAGGAGGACCAATTGTATTTTTTGTAAGGATCATAATTCAAAAAGTTGTTGGAATCGGTCAATACCTGAATGACTTCCGAAGAACTCATGGAATAGCTCTTGAGCGTTTTGCCCGCCGGCGTTTTGAAGACGATGTCGAAACTTCCGGTATCCGTTGGAAGCACGTCGGTCACGGTAACCTTCGAGAATCTCTCCCAGTCCGCAAAATCGTTCACCCAGTAGGATTTTCCGATGAATTTGGCCAAGCTGCCCTGCATCGCTTTTTTGATCAGGCCGGCAGTTTCCGATGAAACGACCGTCATCTTGGCGCTGCCGAAGCCGATGTCCGCCTGTTTCCACTTGGCGTCCCAGCTTACCTTCGCTCCCAGCGTATCGGCCAACAAGGAAGCGGGGATGTACGTTTCTCCTTTTTCGGTAAAAGGAGCGGCTTTGAGCTGCACGTCCTTGCCGGCGAATTGAGCCGATAAACTGCCGGCTTTGAACGATAGGGAAGCATCCCCGAACGCCACGTTCCATCCGTCGCCCGAAGGGGCTCCGGTTCCGCCCAGCGCCTTGGATACGGCCTTCACCGGAAGAAAGACGGTGCCGTTTACCTGTTTGGCAAATTTCAGCGGATCGCGGAGACTTGCGGATACGGTCACGCTTGCGGACACGCCGCCGGATGTAACCGTAAGTTTCGTTTGTCCCACGCCCACGGTTTTGAGCTTGCCGTCTGCTTGGAGCTTAAGCAGGTACGGTTTGTCCATGTCGAGTTTGGCTTCGCGCACCGGAACTTTAATTTTGGCGCCGTTCGAATAGGTTTCCTGGATGTAAACCTCGACTGAATCCCCGACGAAAGGCTCCTTATCAGAAAGCGTAACTGAAATTGCCGTAACAGCAGGAACGCCGATCGGCTTGATTTCTCCGTCTTTGCTGAACACCCATGTTCCGTCGCTGCGCTGCGCGTAAATCCCTTCGGAAAGCTTGTCCGCATAGGCGTCTACCGAGGTTCTAACTACGTCGCTTAATCCTTGTACCTGGTTCGTAAGCTTCCAGCGTTTGGAATATTCCCCCGTTAACCAGACGGTGCCGTCTTTCCGGGTCACGATGAGCACGTCGGTGGGATCGGCCGAAACATACGTGATATGGACCGCGTCCTGCGCTACGGTGACCGGAATGATTTTTCCGTTGTCGTCAAAATTCGAGCCTTCGTAAAGCACGACTTCGCCGCTGTTGAACAGCAGGGCGACGCGGTCGTCATGCACCGCCATGGACTTGACCGAGGAAGGATCGGCGACGGTGCCGAATTTTTTGTAAGTATCCTGCTTGTGCGGGTCTTCGAATAACAGGTCCCCGTTTTGGGACAGCGCCGCAAAATCTTTTTCCCCGTAAGCGATTTGCACGATGCCGCTTAGATTTTTCAACTTCCTTTGGCCGCTCCAGACCGTTCCGTCCGACTTCAGCCAATAGTTGCCGGATACCTGCTTGACTCCTGCCGTGCCTTCCACCGGGTGGGGAGCTAACCCCATGTCCCATTCCACCAGGCGCCTGTCTTTTGTAATCCCCAGACCGTCGTACAGATTCCCGGAAATGGTCTCGATGTTTCCCTTCGTATGAATGGTGCGGGTTCCCTCAAGCAGTGTAACGGTCGTCCACATGGATCCGTCGCTCATCAAATACGTGTTTTTTCCGACGATGTCTTTGATTTGCAGCTGGTCTTCACCTGCGGCGGAGGCCTCATGGGCGCCAAAAGCCGGGCTTAAGCCAAACGTGAATGCACCTAATGCCATGACAAGCAATGATTTTTTTAAGTTCAAGTTGATAACCCCTCTTTTGCGGTCGATTTTATTTTACAAATCCTTGTACCATTCGACATCATGGGAAATTTATCCTCCCATCGGAGAATAAAAAAACACGCCGTTTATGGCGTGCCATTTCATAACCCTGAGTCTGCGTCTGATCAAGACCGGGTGCAGCACCGTAATGCCTCTTTTTGCCCTCGTCCGGAAACGACCGGCTTCGGCAGTACGGCGCGATAGTCGATGATATTGCCGTATCGGTCGGTTTGGATTTCGCAGCAGCTGTTCATCAAATCACGGACCATCTCCCTGCCGCGTTGGACCCTGGATTTAGCGCCTGAATAGGAAAGGCCCAGACGCTCGCTAAGCTCTTTTTGAGACATTCCCTTCAATTCGGATAATTCCAGGGCTTCCCGGTATTTATCGGGCAAATAAGGAAATACGCCCTTCATGCCGGCAATGGCTTCTTCCGAATAACCGTCGGGCGCTGACAACTCCGGATCGGGCATGTGGTCAGGCAGTTCGTCGGTCGGCTTTTCCTTGCGGAAATGGTCCGCGATCGCGTTTCGCGCAATTTGAAACAGCCAGGCCCGGAGCTTGGTTTTGTCCTGAAGCTGCGGCAGATGGCGATAAGCCTTTATAAACACCGTTTGCACAATATCTTCGGCGTCCGGATGGCGATTCGTTTTTTGTTTGACGTAGCCCAAAATCGGGCCGTGATATTGTTCCCACAGCATTTCCGGCGTGATTGATTCTGCCGTGCGGGCTGGGGGTTTGGTTTCGATGCGATCGGACATATTGCTCACCCCTGTATCCATCGGAAATTTTTTTGTTCGAACCGCTTATTTTTTGCGTCTTTTTATTCGTGCCTCCGTCACCATCAATATAAAACAAAACCAGGAGGAAATAAAAGATGAAATATAATTTACTCGGCAATACCGGCGTGCTTGTGTCGGAAATCGGGCTCGGTACCATGACCTTCGGAGGCGGAGAACAGTGGGGCGTTTTCGGCTCGCTCGACGAAAAGGAGGCTTCCGTGCTCGTCGGGCAGGCGCTTGAGGCGGGCGTCAATTTTTTTGATACGTCGAATATTTATGCCGGCGGACGATCCGAAGAAATCCTCGGCAAAGCGCTCGGCAAAAAACGGCAGGACGTGATTATCGCCACAAAGGTGAGGGGACGTACGGGAAGCGGCCCGAACGATATCGGCTTATCCCGGCTCCATATCATCCGTCAGGTGGAGGAAAGTCTGAAACGACTGGGGACCGATTATATCGATCTGTATCAAATCCACAATCCGGATCAGCTGACCGATTGGGAAGATACGCTGCGGGCGTTGGACGATTTGGTCCGGAGCGGCAAAGTGCGGTACATCGGCGCTTCCAATATGACGGGTTGGGAAACGATGAAGACGCGCTGCATCTCCCGGCAGCTTGGCCTTCATGAATTCAAGAGCAGCCAATTGTATTACTCCCTGGCCGGCCGGGAAATCGAAAGGGAAACTATCCCCGTCCTGAAGGATCAGAACATGGGGCTATTGGTCTGGAGTCCGCTCGCGGGCGGATTCCTGTCGGGCAAATACTCCCGCAGCCGCCAGGGCAGCGGGGACGATCGGCATACGAAATTTTCATTTCCGCCGGTTGACCTGGACAAATCCTATGGCATCATCGACGTGCTGGAGGAAATTGCGAGAGAGCGGGAATCCACCGTTGCCCGGATCGCTTTGGCTTGGGTGCTCAATCAGCCTGCGGTGACCAGCGTCATCGTCGGCGCGAAGCGGCCGGATCAGCTTCAAGACAATCTTGCGGCTAGCGACATTGAGTTGACGAAGGACGAATTGGCCCGCCTGGACGAGGTCAGCAAGCTACCGGCGGAATATTTGACTTGGCCGTTTATGGAAGAGGATGAATCGATTATTCGGAAGCATCCTTGATGCGGGGAGTGAAGTGAAGCGTTGAATAGGGATTAACCAAAGCTTCAACGAGCTGCTGAAAGCCGACGAAGAAAACAATGGGTTGATGGAACGCGATAGACTATAAAAACCGAAGTGAAACGTGGAGGTTTTCTTCGCGGTTTCCTCGGTTTTTTCGTTGGCATGAAAATAAACCATTGACAGAAAGATGAAAATGACTCATTCTATTGATGAGTAAGTTACTCACTCATTGAAAAACGAAAGCGGGGCATGTCAAATATGAAACAAAATCATATGCTAAACCAAATGTTTTTTCGTAAAAGAAACCGGAGCAACCATGCAAAAGCGCTGCAAATCAACACGCCGAACAAAATCGTTGAAAGCCGGTACGTCCCCATCGGCGGCATCGATCAATGGATCACGATCCGCGGAGAAGACCGGAGCAACCCGATTTTGCTTTTCATCCACGGTGGCCCGGCTTCCCCGTATTCCATTTTCAGTCCGTTGCTCCGCGCATGGGAGAAGCATTTTACTGTCGTTCAATGGGATCAGCGGGGAGCGGGGAAAACCTTCGGCCTAAACGGCAAGGAAGGCAGCGGAACGATTACGTTCGATCGGCTGGCGGCGGATGGGATTGAAGTGACGGAGTACCTGCTGGGGAAGCTCGGCCATTCCAAACTCATTCTCATCGGAAGCTCTGTCGGCAGCCTGATTGGCGTCAGAATGGCACAACATCGCCCGGACCTTTTTTACGCCTATGTCGGCACGGATCAAAATGTCCCCGGGCATCCCGCCCGGATGTATGAAATATCCCTTCAAGCGGTCCGTGCAGCCGGAAATGCCAAGGGCGTGAAGCTGCTTGAAAAAATGGGTCCGGATCCCTCCAGCTGGAGCCGCCATGATTACGACAAAAGAAATCGCGTACTCGTCAAATCGATTCAAAATGTACCGAACATGATTACCGACCTCATTATGCCTTCCATGCTATCTTCCCCGGAGCATCAAATACGCGACATGATGGATATTTTTAAAGGGATGAGTTTTACGCTGGGCCATCTGTTCCATGAAATGATGCGCATGGACTTTACAAAAGAAGGGATGCGGTTCGAGCTGCCGGTCTTCATTTTTCAAGGAGATTCGGACATCATCACGCCGACGGAACTGGCAAAGACTTTTTACGACGAGCTTCAGGCTCCCCGGAAAGAATTCGCCCTCATCCGAAACGCGGGCCATCTCGCATGTTTTGCCCGGGCCGACCAGTTTCTGGAGGAGCTGATCACGAGAGTGCGGCCGATTGCGGTTCCGACAGCTTGGGCTCAGAAAGACATCTCTATACCCGTTTAATGGTATAATGGACATAATTTTTGTAATATCCGGAGGTTGAAACCATTGTCTCCATTAAACAGACAGCAGCTCGATCAAATCCGCGACGAACGCAGGGAACAAATCAAGCAAGCGGCGCTTAAAGAATTTGCCCGACGTGGATACAAAGGAACAAAAACAAGCAGCATCGCCAAAGAAGCGGGGATCAGCGAAGGGCTTATCTACCGGTATTTTCAGTCCAAAGACGAACTGTTTATCACGCTTATCCAGGAGTTGATGGAAGAAGCGAAGCGGGAGCTTGATGAAGCACAACATGTGCCCGGCACCCCTTATGAGCAAATCCGAAGCTTAACCGAAAACATGCTGAATCCGCAGGATAAATATTCGTTCATGTTCATCGAACGGGCCCGCAAGGCGGACGATATTCCGGAGGAGGCCAGACAGATCTTTGCGCAGCTTCCTCCCGGCATGATGACGGATCTGCTGGTTCCCGTTTTTATGAAGGGGCAGGAATTGGGCGAGTTTTCCCCCGGAGATCCACGGAAAATACTGTCCTGGTATTTAACCATCTTGAACAGCCTCATCGTGCAAGACGAGGTGGATGAAAAATACGGACTTCCGGATGCCGATACGTTAATGCGTTTTTTAACAAAATAACGGCCTGAAGAGGAGCTGCTTTTAACATCGTTCGAACCGGACGGTGTTTTTTGTTTTAGTTACATATCCTTTGATTCGCCGGGTTACTGAATTTCGATTTTCGTTTTTATACTTTTTTTAGATTTGATTTAGAGGCGTTTTAGACCTGGCGGATATGATGAATGACAGAAGGCTTCGGCAAATCGTGGATCATGGAGGTGAGGTAATAACATTCGCAGCCGGCCGGTAGCTTTCGAATACAACGTAAACGGAGAATAGGCGATGAGAAAAAAATGGTTACCTGTTGCAGCCGGTTTCGGTTTGGGCGCCGTCATGCTGCTTTCCAGCGGTTATTCGGCGATGGCGGGCACTTCGGGTTATGACGCATACAAAACGGCGGTAAAAAACACGAAAACGGTGCAAAGCATGACTTCTCATGTGGACATGACCGTGACCGATAACGGAACGAAAGTGCTGTCGGGCACGGCGGTCATCAAAATGAATCATAAGCTGCAAACGATGAGCATGTCCGGTTCAATGAATGACGGCAAACAGACTCACGAGATGCAGGCGTTCAGGCAGGACGGCAAGATGATTTTCAAAAGCGGGGATCAAGAGGAATATCGGGTCGTGACGCAAAATGCTGCCAAATGGCAGCATCAAGCCGGCACGGATGCAGCGCCAGGCATGCCGAAAGCGGCCGAGCAAGTGGTCGACGCCCTCATGGGGAACATCCGGAATCTCGCCACGGTTGAAAACGAATCGGACGGAAGCAAGCAGGCCGAGCTGCATCTTTCCGGAAGCCAAATTCCCGCCGTCGTCAACGCGCTCGGATCTTTGGTCGCATCCAAGGCCGGCAGCGGGGATTGGGAACATAAAAGCTGGAAACAGGATGCTGGGGCTTCACATCCGTCTTCCGAATGGCATCCCAGCCTTCCGAAGCTGACCGACCATATCCAGGTTGAACAAATCAATTTCGACGCGAAAATCAATCCGGATCAAATTCTTGAACGGCAGACGGCGGAAATCAGCATTACCGGCACGGATGACACCGGCAAAAAACATGATCTTTCCGTCCAAATTCATATCGGCCTTTCAGATTACAACCAAACGACTCCGGACCGCGTGGATTTGACGGGAAAACCGATTAAGGAAATGCAAAGCGACGGGCCAAAGCGGGGATGGCATCACTAAGGGGCAAGGCAACCGAGGGCGGCGGCAAACCGCCCGGTTGCCTTTCGCATTGAAGCGTTTCATCTAAAGGAGTGATCGAATATGGATACATTGCTGGAAGTGCAAGATGTGACCAAACGTTATTCGAACGGGCGCGGCGTCCGCAATGTCAGCTTTGACGTGATGAAGGGGGACATTTTCGGTTTTATCGGTCCGAACGGCGCAGGCAAAACGACGGTGCTCAAAATCATCCTGGGTTTGATTCGTCCGGATGAAGGAAACGTCCGCATCTTCGGGCATCCGGTGGCGGAGGCTTTCGAACAGGCGATGAACCGCGTCGGCTGCCTGATTGAAACGGCGGATGCTTATGAATATATGAGCGCGTACGATAACTTGAAGCTTTCCGCCCGGTTTTACAGGGAGCTGCCGAAAACGAGAATGGATCAGGTGCTTGAGCAGGTCGGCCTGGCCCCATACAAACATGAACGGGTAAGCGGATATTCGCTGGGCATGAAACAGCGGTTGGGGCTGGCATCGGCGCTGCTGTCGAACCCCGAGCTGGTCCTGTTGGACGAACCGGCCAATGGCCTCGATATCGAAGGGATGGCCGATGTGCGGAATACGATTTTGCGGCTGTCCGAGGAACAGGGAATTACGTTTTTGATTGCGAGCCATCTGATGCACGACCTCGGCATGATCGCAAATAAGATCGGGATTATGAATAACGGGAACCTGATCCGCACCGGGAACGTGGATGAATTGCTGCAGGGCGGAACTACGCTTGAGAAATTCGTTCTGGCCCAAATCCAAGAGGAAAAGGACGCGAAACAACATGCATAGTTTAAAGGCAAATACGATCAATGAAATCGAGAAAATATGGCACAGGCGCAAGACCAAAATCTTTTTGCTTCTTACCTTCCTTATCCCGGTCATTTCGACCCTGCTGCTTTCCTTGCTCAAAAACAAAACGAGTATCGTCTGGGGACTTGGAGGGGATTTGCCGATGCTGATGCTGAATCTGTTCACGTTTTTCCTGCTCCCGATGATGTTGTCCGTCACGGCCGTCGATTCTTTTTCCGGTGAAGCGGCTGCCCGCACGATGAAGCTTGTTCTCGTTCGGCCTATCACGCGAGCCAAAGCGTTTGCGGCCAAGGTGCTTGCCCTCATGGTTTACGCAGCGATTTATTTGGCGGCGCTTTGGATCGTTTCGAGCGTTTCGGGATGGGCGATCGCGGGAGACGGAATGACCGGCGGTTTTGCGGACAGCGTAAAAGCGTACCCGGCTGCGTTTCTGCCGATGGCGGCGATCGGTTTGCTGTCGGTGTTTATCGCGCAATGTTTCCGGAACGGCAGCGGCGCGTTGACCACGATCGTTTTCGTCTATGCGGCCGCCAAGCTGCTGCCTTTCATTTGGCCGCAGGTTTCGGCCTGGTCCGTCTTTTCCTATTCGGATTGGCATGTGCTGTGGACCGGAAGCGGGGCTTCCGCGGGCAAACTGTTCAGCTCATTTTTCTTTCTTCTGGCTTATATTATAATGGCTTATACGGCGGGATTGCTGCTGTTCGAACGAAAACAATGGTAAGGAGAATGCCCGGTGTCCATCAAGACCAGACTGTTGCTTTCCTATATCGCCATGACGGTTATTCCGGTCATCCTGTTCTTTTTGGTTGCCTTGGGGCTTTATTTTGCAATCATTAAAAATGCGGACGGGATGGGGACGGAAACCTTTTGGAAAACATCCAACGAACGCGCCGAGCTGGTTGCGGGCATTAAATTCATGACTCGAACGGAGCCTGACCGGTTTGCGGACTTGAAGTTTTTGAAGTCGACGGACGAACAATTAAAAAGGCTGCAAGTCGGACTTGTCGTGACGAAAAATCAACAAATGACGTACGCATCCTCTTTTGTGGACGGGAAGGATTTATACCGCAAGCTTCAGGAAACACAGGCGGACCGATCGGGACATCATTGGGGAGGCGGCAAATGGAATAACCGCTTTTCGGTGCAGAAATTCGATATCGGGTTTACCGATCACAGCAGCGGGGAAGCCTATTTGCTTACGGATATGAGCCCGCTTTTGGCCGGGGCTAGAACATTTTTTCCGCTCCTTTTTCTTTCGCTGCTTGTCGTCATCGGGTTAACGAACGGCATTTTAACCTTTCTTATGTCCCGGAACCTGATCAGACCTTTGTATGCCTTAAAACATGCCGCGGTACAAATCAAAGAAGGCGATCTCAGCCATGAGGTGAACCTGCAGCGGAAAGACGAAATCGGGGAGCTGGGGGCGGCTTTTGAAGAAATGCGTTTCCGGTTAAACGAGTCGATCCATCTGCAGCTGCAATACGAAGAAAACCGCAAAGAGCTGATCTCCAGCATTTCCCACGACCTGAAAACGCCGATCACCGGCATCAAAGCATGCGTGGAAGGGATTCAGGACGGCATTGCGGAAGGAGAGAAGCGGGAAAAATATATCGAAATGATCGCGAAAAAAACGGATGATATGGATCGGCTCATCGACGAGCTGCTTTTGTTTTCGAAATTGGATTTGAAACGGCTGCCGTTCCATTTGGAACAAGTCGATCTTGCCGCGTATATGCGCGACTGTGCCGAAGAGCTCCGGCTGGATCCGCGCCTGGAAGGCGTTGCGGTCGGATTTTCTTCGAATGGCGACGGGCCCGTCCAGGTGGTTGCCGACCGCGAGAAGCTGCGCAGGGTTATCATGAACATTATCGACAACAGCTTGAAGTATTTGGACAAAGCGGACAAAAAAATGAGGCTGGAACTGTTCGACGGCGCAAGCGAGGCGACGGTCAAGATCACGGATAACGGCGCGGGCATTGAAAAGGAATCGCTGCCGTATGTTTTCGACCGTTTTTACCGCGCGGAACCTTCAAGGAACACGGACACCGGAGGCAGCGGCATCGGACTTGCGATCGTCAAGCAAATGGTCGAGGGCCAAGGCGGGAAGGTATGGGCGGAAAGCCAAGCCGGAGAAGGAACAAGCATCTATTTTACGTTGCCAAAGACAAGTCATGGTGGTGAGCGCTCATGAAGCGGATTTTGATCATTGAAGACGAAGACATCATTGCCGAAGTGCAGAAGGACTACCTGGAAGCAGGCGGCTTTGGGGTGGAAATTGCGGCAAGCGGGGATACCGGCCTGAAAAAAGCCCTCGAAGAGGAATATGATTTGATCATCCTCGATTTGATGCTGCCGAAAACGGACGGATTCGAAATATGCAAGCGCGTCCGCCAGGCGAAAAACATTCCGATTTTGATGGTGACCGCCAAAAAAGAAGACATCGATAAAATACGCGGTTTGGGGCTGGGGGCGGACGATTATATCACGAAACCTTTTAGCGTAGGGGAGCTGGTCGCCAGAGTGAAAGCGCATTTGTCGCGTTACGAGCGTTTAACGTCGGATTACAGGGCGAGATACCAGGATGAAATCCGCGTCAGGGGCATTCGGATCGATAAAATGTCGCGAAAGGTATTCGTCAACGAATCGGAAGTCCCCTTAACGTCCAAAGAATACGACCTGCTGCTGTTTCTTGCCCTTCACCCGAACCGGGTGTTCAGCAAAGACGAACTGTTCGAGAAAATTTGGGGTCTGGACGCTTTGAGCGATAATGCCACGGTGACTGTTTATATAAGCAAATTAAGGGAAAAAATCGAAACCGACCCGTCCAAGCCGCAGTACATCGAGACGATTTGGGGAGTCGGATACCGGTTTAATTTATGATGGGGAAGCGCGAATATATTAGGGGTTAGGCGACCTGGACACTACCGTTGAAGGGTCGTTTTTTTGTGCTTATCGCTTTTTATACTTTCCGAAATGATATCTTGCCAGCTTTATAAATTCTTTAGAAGTTCCCGTTACGATGATGGTGAAATTCGAATTGATTTCTAAGGAGGAAAAGAATCGATGAGAGCATGGAAACAATTGACGGGCGTGATCGCGGCGGGGCTGGCCATGGCTGTGGCGCTTTCGCCGGTCGGTTCGCCAGCGGCTGCGGCTGCGGGGAACAATGCGGGGCTAAAGGCAAATATCCGGGAGATCAAATCCCTGACTTCGGAGGACTATAAAGATTTGGCTTTTCTAAAGCCCCTGTTAAAAGATAAAACCGTGGTCAGCCTTGGCGAGAACTTTCACCGGGTCGCGGAATACAGCAGCATGAAAACGAGGCTGATCAAATATTTGCACGAGGAGCTCGGATTTGACGTCATCGCCTTTGAGTCGGGGCTTGGCGATTCTTTTATGACCTATGAAAATGCCGGGACTCTGACGTCCAAAGAAATGATGGAACGCTCGATTTTTCCGGTTTGGCATTCCAAAGAAACGCTTGCTTTATTCGATTACATCAAAGAACAGCGCAGCACGGGAAAACCGCTGTACCTTGCCGGTTACGACATGCAGTTTACGTCCGCCTATTTGACCCAATGGATCGCTGAATGGATTGCCAAGGTAGACAAGGAACGGGGGCAGGATTATTTCCAGTTCGAGCTGCAGGCCATGACCGATTTGTATAAGGTCCTCAATGAATACGGCATGGACAACAATCAAAACCCGGCAGCCATACAGGAAATCAAGAAGGTGAAGGATCAATACGAGCCTAAATACAGGGCTTTGATCCAGTTTATAAAAGAGAATCAAAAACAGCTTGCCGCGGCGTATCCGCAAAATCCGCATATCGTCGACGTTGCCGTCAAAACGCTGGAAGACCGGATCAAGTTTATCGAAATGGGCATGTACGATACCAAGGAGAGTTATGAGTTCCGGGACCGGATCATGGCCGACAACGTCGAGTGGTTAACGAAAGTCATGTATCCGGGGAAAAAAGTGATTTTGTGGGCGCATAACGACCACCTTGCCAAAAAAACGTCGAAAATGAGCGTCAAAGAGCAGGGGAAATGGGTCAACAGTTTTACCAGCATGGGGGAGCTGCTTCATAAAAAGCTGAAGGACAAGGAATACGTCATCGGCTTATACATGAACAGCGGCAGGGCAAGCACGATTACGACCCAGAAGATTTTCCCGATCAAACCGATGCCAAAAGGAAGCTTGGAGCAGCTGATGATGGGAAGCGGGTATAAGATTGCCTTTGCCGATTTGTCCAAGCACAAGACGCCGAACCAAAACAATTCCTGGATGTTCAAGCCGATTTACGCCGCGGAGGACGGCATGACGTCCGAGATCATCGAACCGATGGCGATGAAGTTTGTTCCCAAAGAGCAGTACGACGGCATCATCGTTTTCGATAAAGTCAAGGAGCCGACGACGAAATATTAATAGGCCGGGCAAGGACGCTTCACTAGGAAAAAACGCAAACAAACCAGTCCCGACGCCAATGGATGGGGGGACTGGTTTTCGTGTTTCGATGGCTTGGCGCTTTTATTCGGTCGGCGCTGTGCCTTGCCTGCCCGCGTAATACGGCTCGCCCGGATCCAGGTCGATCACGACCCTGCGCGGGGCGGCCAGCGCGTATTGATGCTCGCAGCGCCAGCGCATGTCTTCGGTGAAACCGATCGTTTCCCCGTCGCTGATGATGTCTCCCTGGTCAAACAGGTAGTATCCGATATCGGTTAAAATTCCGGCCACTTCATCGGGGTTTAGATCGTAAAAATGGCACTGTACGTCCGGGATGCCGAGGCCGGCCAGCCCAACCGTATCCATCAGGCTTTCCCTACGCTCGCTGCCCGTGCCTTCCACGTTGTAAAAGCGGACGTTCATGGCGCCATATAACCGGGCACCCTCTTCGATGGCGGCCAGATACGCTTCGGGTTCCACCAGCTTATCGCTTGCCCGGAAGTAGATCGCATCGCACGGAGCCGTTTCGAGCACCGCCCGCAGCGCACCGGTAAACAGCTCCAGCCGGGTTTTCGGCTCCAGCCCGGATGCCATCATATCGACGAGCAGCAGCGAATGCGCGCATTCCGCCAGCATCTGTTCCGCTTCATGCCAATGCCAAGCCTGCTGAATTGCGGTGCCGTAATCGGCAGCCGGGCGGTTTTCGATGTCCACCAAGCTTGTTTGTGCCGGCATTTCTCCTTCCGCATATTGCACCATGTAGTTCAAATGGAAAAAGTGAAGCAGATCCTTGTCCGCTTCTTCATTAGCTTCCCATACGGCCAGGCCCGCCGTCTTCTTTTGCCGTTCCGGCTGGTCCAATTTTCCGGTATACCGCTCCATGTTGGCATAAAGCAGATCCCGATCCAGCTTGGGCTGCTCCCTGTATTTCAGTTCGACCGAATACACCCGCGCAAACCCGAAGTCTTGTTCTTCTTGAAGCAGTTCTTTCGTGTCCAGTGTCTTCCCCTCCATTCATGTGCTAAGCGTCAACTCGAATATAACGAACAATAGGTGCGGTCAAAGCGGCCCGCCAGCAAATCCTCTTTGCGAATGAAAAATTGAAGCGCGCCGGCGTCCCACCAGCAAAAGCCGATGTCGTTGTCCGAGTCGATTTCGAGAAGCAGCAGCGTATCCCGGATTTCCTGCAACGCTTTTTCTTTGTTCCCGCCAAAATGCGCAGCGATCCGCTCAAGGGCATGACCGGTATGGTAATCGTATTTTTCGCCCGTCAGAATCGTTAAAGCCGCTTCGTATTCGGCGTCGTCATGCTGCCCGTCCGGGTAGCCGAATAGCAGAGCCACGTCCCCGTTCCGGCTGTCCGTGATGGACCAGATGAGTTCTTCGTAATCCGTGTAATCCGCCGCGTCGTTTTCGACTTGGTCGGTATCGACATAAGCATAATTGGGAGGTTCAAGCGTGGCTCTCGGCTCAAGCCGGTATGCGCGAAAAGCGCCTTCGAGCGCGGTCGTCTCGGGAGAAGGGCGGCGCGAAGCGGAGGCAAGCTCCTCCTCCGGTACATGGATGACGCGGTGTTCGATGTTGTAAGCCGGCTCGTCCACTCCGACGAAAAAATAAAGCATGCCGCTGGCCGGAAGCAGCGAAGACTCATTCGCGCCCGTAAATTCCTGCAAATTCAGCTGAGTTAAAAAAGTCATCGGCACGCCTTTCGACGTGACGGGCCATTCGATACGGGAAGGCAGGTCGGGGTCGCCGCCGATGCGGGAGGTGCCCAGCTTATCGCCGTCCGCCTCACCGGCTTTGGCGCACCGGATGCCTTGGCGCGTATGCGCCAATAAATAAGGCAAAGCATGTTCGAATTCATTTTCCCGGATCAATCTTTCAAGTTTAAGCCGGTTTCGCTCATTCAAATTCATCATATCCCCCCTTAATAAAGAAACGTTTCAAAAACACGCTTCCCGTATTTTGAATGCGTTGTTAGATGATACGAGGCCATGGGCAATATGATCATCATACTATGTATCTTCAGGGCGCTTCCATAGTCCCATATACCCATTACATGGCATCAAGGTAAGATTGAAGGTTGCTCTACTTTTGCCGCTAATGGCGAGCGAATGGAAGAAGTCGAACGAAAAAAGGGGACCGAGGCCCCCTTTTTCGTTTTTTCATGCTTATTTGCTGCTTCGGTTCATCAGCCATCTGACAATGAAATTGAAATTTTTGATGCGGCAGTTATGGAACGCGGTAATTTTCCACTCCCCGTCCTGTAGAATCACCACGTTTGTGTTGATCGACTCCCTGTTTTTGGAATAGTTTTTTTGCTGGCGTTTTTTGGTGTTGCCGATGCAGTGGACGATGGCTGTCTGGTCGTTCAAAAACCGGATGGCACTGATATTGCCTTGCATTTGCGTCCCCTTCAGCACGCCGTCAAACAATTGCCGGTGGGAGCTTTCGACTTCCTCGCGTCCTTTGAGATGCTGCCCGAAAAAGGTGACGTAGTCGGCGTTTTCGGTGAAACAACCGGCAAATGCCTTCGCGTCCCCGGCGCTCCAGGCGGCGAACAGCCGGTCGAATAAGGCGCTGATTTGCGTTTCCGCTTGTTTTTGGGTCATCACATATCCCTCTCTTTTCTCAAAAGTTAAGATTAATTTGATTTGAAATCGGCACTGATTTTCTCTTTTAACCGGAATACCCACTGCCGTTCAAGCTCCAACTGATCGATCTGCAGATCCATCAGCTCGCGGATGGTCCGGTAGAAATGGGTGTCGTGCATCGGCTCGATTTGGTCGGGGTTTTCGTCAAACTCGGATTGCTGCTGCCGGATATGGTCGATCGCCTTTTCGCAATATTTCATGTAATGGCTGACCAGATACAGTTGATCTTCAAAGCTTAAAAAATCCAAATAAATCGCTTTGATATGGAAAATCTTCGGGTAATTGCCGGCGTTTTTTTCCGTATCCATCATGAGCTCGAAAAACCGTGTTTTTCCGCGTTCCGTAATTTCGTATGTTCGCGAAGAACGCTCCGTGGGAAAAGGGATAGCCTCAGCCGCCGCGTCTTGAATAAGCCCGTCTTTGTACAGTTTGTTCAGCAGCGTGGACAGCGTGCCGCGGCTGATTTTCTCCCATGGGCCCAGCGTGTCGTTTGCGATTTTGGAAATAAGGTATGCATGCAGCGGAAATTTCATTAGCAGGGAGAGCACAAGCAGTTCGTACAAGGTTCCATCACCCTTTGGTATTAGTTTTAATAAAACTATACTCACAAAACTATTTGCTGTCAATGGGCTAAACAAAAATATGATTTCTATGATCATGAAAAAACCGCCTCCCAAGCGAACCGCGCCCCAATCGTTAGACGGAATCTAACATGGGAAGCGCAGTTCACCGTGAAGGCGGTTTTTTAGAATTCGGTTATCCCAGCATGCCTACCAGCAAAATGCCGCAAAAGACGACGATCGACGTGGCGATCCGCTTTAAGCCCTGCTGCTCCTTCAAAATGAGGATGCCGAGGAAGGTCGCGAAGACCGTTCCGATCTCCCGCAGCGGGCTGATATGCGCCATCGGCGCCTGCTGCATCGCAAACAGGAAAAGCAGGTACGAGCCGGGGTTCAGAATAGCGCCGAGCAAAATCGTGGAACGGTTCTTGCGCCATTCCTGCCGGAGCTGGCGGGAGGCCAGAACAAGCGGCGTCAGCCCGAGCACGAAACCGATATTGGTCGCTTCGGATAAAGCCAGGGGCGACAGGTTCTCCAGGTTCAACTTATCCACGAACACGTAGCTGGTCGTGCATAATCCGACGCAAAGCGCCAGCGCAAAAGGTTTTAAGCCATGCGGCTGGGCTTCGGTGCGTTTGCCGCCGAGTCCGCTGAGCAGGAAAAAGCCGCCGAGCATGCAGACGATCCCGATCCAACCGTACAAGGAAAGCGATTCTTTGAGGAAAAGGACGCCGATGATCGGGATCAGCAGCGTACTCGTGCCCCGCATGATCGGATAGATTTGCGACAGATCGCCAAGCTCATAGGTTTTGGACAGGAGCCAGGAATAGAGGGCTTGCAGCGCAACGGACAACAGGAGCAGGCCGTAACCGCCCCAAGTCAGCGGATTGCGCCACAGCTCGGCGACCAAAACCGGGAGCAAAACCACGGAAGGGATCATCATGATCGACCATAAAAACACGCCTTTGTTCAGGCTCCGTTTCGTAAACATGCTCCACACCGCATGGGCCACCCCGGAAGCGAGTACGAGCAAAATCGAGAATAACATGGATGATAAGACCCCTTATGCTTTAATTTTGTCCTGGTCCGGATGATGAACCGGCTGCTCGGAGACGACCGAACCGTCGTCAAGGCGAAGCCAGGTGGCAAAGTCGGACTCTCCCGCCGTCAGGCGGATGACGCGGGCGCCGCGTCGGAAACCTTCCCTGCCGTACGTGTTGTAACCGCTCGCCCGTCCGTAACAAAGGCGGATGCCGTGCAGCGTGCCGTAATAATCATTGACATGGTCATGGCCGCAAAACGTTCCGATGACATCGCCCATTTCAAGCAAGGCCGTGAACAATCCCGAGTTGACGGGAGCGCAGCAGACCGGTTCGTACTTATGTCCGTAACAGGTCTGGGTGTCCCATACTTCCTGATATTCGGGGACCGGGATATGGAAAAAGGCGAGCGCGGGCAGCTTGCCGGCGTTTTCGGCCGGATTCAGCCGCTTGGATTCCTGTACCAGCCAGTTGATCTGGTCGCGCCGCACCCAGTTGTAATAGGGGACGTGGGGCAGGGGAGAGACGGCGCCGGAATCGAGGAAATAGAGGTTAGCCGCCGGGTTTCCGTGCGCATCCAGCAGTTCGATCGTATAGTTGCCCTCGCCGGAAATTTCCTTCGGACCGGCTTCCGCGACGGAATGCTCGTGCTGCATGGCAAGCTGAATCAGCTCCTCCCGCGTAATGCGCTGTTCGGTGTCATGATTGCCGAAAACGACGGCCCAAGGAATGCCCCGCTCTTCCACGGCGCTGACCGCTTCCCGAAAAGCCTGCTCCGGGTTCCCGCATTCGGCGTAGCCCTCGGATACGGGGCCGGTATAAATGACATCGCCGGTGAAAACGACGAGATCCGGTTTCTCGGCATCCAGTGTAAGTTCCATCAAAGCGCGGGTGCGATGATCTTCGGGCTCCCCGTTTTTCCAGTGAAGATCCGTAAATTGTACGATCGTGAAGGTTCCGTCCTGCCGGAAGGATAATTGGCGGCTCATGAATTGTTTCCTCCTTGTAAAAAATAAACATTGAAATGTTGTTGTTTTATGTTTAAATGTGTTGTTTTCGTGTTGATTGTATGCCCTGCGTAAAATGTTGTCAATTCTTTTTTTTATTTTGATCACATACTTGAGACCATGGCCTTTTCATCGTTTGACAACGTTTGTCCGGAACGAATAAACTGAATAAAAACAACAAAAAAACACATAAAAGCAATTGGAATTGCACAGGCAAGGAGGAATGCAGATATGTCCCTAACCTATGAGGAGCGGCGCGAAACCATTCTTGCCGAGCTTGGCACGAAAGGAAAGGTTCAGGTGCATGCGCTGGCCGGCATGTTCAACGTTTCTACGGAAACGATCCGGCGTGATCTTGACCGGCTGGAAAAGGAAGGCAGGCTGCGGAAGGTTTACGGCGGCGCGGTTCAAACCCGTTCCGAGCGGATCGAGCCGACTTTTATGAAGAGATCCCAGATGCACAGCAGCGAAAAACGCGCGATCGGAAAGCTTGCGGCTTCCTTGGTGAGAGAAGGAGAAACCGTTCTGCTCGATAACGGCACGACCACGATCGAAATTATGCGGGAGCTGAAGGACCGGGGCGACGTTACCGTCATTACCAGCTCCGTGCCGATTTTGGCGTGCGCGCTGGACGGATTCCAGGGGAAGGTCATTTTTGCCGGCGGCGAGGTCCATATGGGCATTCAGGCGGCGACCGGGGCGATCGCCCATCAGCTGCTCGATCAATTTAAAGTGAACAAAGCTTTCATTTCGGCCGGCGGCATTTCGCTGGCGGACGGCATCACCGAATACAATCTGGAAGAAGCGCTGCTGTCGCGCAAAATGATGCAGCGCACCGAAGAAGCCATTTTGGTGGCCGATCATTCCAAATTCGGGGTCACGACGTTCGCGCAAATCGCGCCGATCGAGCACATATCGATGATCGTCACGGATCCCGGCTGCTCCCAGGAATGGATCGATGCGCTCAACAAGCTGGACGTCGAAGTGTTGATCAGCGGCCAGAACGGATCGTCCTAAAAGGAAATGATTTGAAATCCATCCGGTCTTGTGTTAGGATAAGGGCAATTGATATGAACGGAGGGATTACGTGTGTTGATTTTTTTTCCGGTTTCTCTTTAAGCGAATCGTTTTATGCTTGAAGTCTGTGCTTTTGGCGCAGTAATCGGAAAAAGGATCAATATGCGGCAGCCGCGGCTTGATGCCATCGGTTGTGTTAGACACGATATCTTGCTGGTTCAAGGCTAGGGAAAAGAAGCTGCGTGCTTCATGCTTTTTTACACACCTTGCCGTTGGATCGTTACGTCAGCGCATGCCGTTGATACGGGCGATCTTGCCCCAGCCGGCGATAGGTCGTCCGTTTCATTCCCTTTCCGATTACTGCGAACCGACACAGGCGAAAGCCTGTGTTTTTTGTTTTCATCAAATGACAAAGTAAGCGGAGGGATATGAAATGACGGAACGATTTATACAAACTCGAGGCGTCGACATTTGCACGGAAAGCTTTGGGGATCCGAAGGACCCGGCGGTGCTGCTGATTATGGGCGCCTCCGTATCGATGATTTGGTGGGAGGATGATTTTTGCCGGAAAATCGCCGACAGAGGAAGGTTCGTCATCCGTTACGACAACCGCGACGTCGGCCGATCGGTCACCTATGCGCCGGGGCAGCCCGAATATTCGTTTGAAGATCTGGCGGACGATGCGATGGGGGTTCTGGACGGATACGGCATCGAAAAGGCGCATATCGTTGGCATGTCCATGGGTGGGCTGTTGACGCAAATTTTGGCGCTGCGGCATCGGGAACGGGTGCTCAGCGTGACGTTGATTGCGACATCCAATTTTGCGCCGGGGCTGCCGCCAATGGAAGAGAGGGTGGAGCGTTTTTTTGCGGGGCAAGGAGAAGTGGATTGGTCCGACATGGAGGCGGTTGTCTCCTTTTCGCTCGAACGGTGGAGAGTTCTCCGGGGTTCCGGACGTACGTTCGATGAACAAAAAATCGCGCGGTTATCCGAAAAAGAAGCGAAACGCGCCGTCAGTCCGGCCAGCATGTCAAACCATGCCTTTGTTACAGGCGGCGAGACGTATCTTATGCGAACCGGCGAAATCGATGTGCCGACGCTCATTATTCATGGCACCGAGGACCCGATCATTCCGTATCCGCATGCGGTTCATTTGGCCGAAGCGATCCCGGGTGCCAAGCTGATTACGCTGAGCGGGGCCGGGCATGAGCTCCATGAGGAAGATTGGGATTTGATCATTGGGGCGATCATTGACCATACAGCCCGATAAAACTTCATCCGCGTTACACAAAAGGTCTGCTCTCGGTACGCCGAGGCAGGCCTTTTGTACGGGGTGAAATCGCGAAAAGCGTTTGCAGGGGAAAACTGGTAAAATGGGGAGAGGAAAATTTATCTCATTTAATACACAAGGAAGGGGGCACGTTTTGAAAAATGCTTTAGAACGCTTGAATCAGGCGATTGCAGAAGTTCCGGCAAAATTTCCGGAATGCCTGAACAGGAAGTATCCTTGCGTCCGCAGCCCGGAGAATGGTCCCGCAAAGAAATACTCGGCCATTTGTGCGACTCTGCGCTGAACAACCTGCAAAGATTTGTCCGGTCCCAGTATGAGCCGCAGCCGAACAAGATCATCCCGTACGTCCAGGACGAATGGGTGCGGCTGATGGGGTATCAGGAGCTTCCGTTCGATCATGTGTTGATGTTGTGGTCAAGCTTGAACAAGAGGTGGCTGCCGTGTGGGAACGAATTCCCGAAGACAGTTTGATCAACGTTTTTCTATTAGGCGACGGACAAACGGTAACCCTCCAATGGGTGATTGACGATTATGTCGATCATATGGAACATCATTTGGAGCAAATCTTCGGGTAGCGAAAGGGGCATCATTATGGCATACGCAATTGAACAGCTAAGCCTTCAAAGATACGCGGAAAAAGACAAGGAAGCGCTCGCGGCATTCCGGCTCCCAGCGGAACAAGCGCAGTATACAGCCTTGCCGCTTGAAGTGCTGGAGCCGGATGAAGGGAAACACCCGATCGTGATCGTCAGCGGAAAGGGTCCCGTTGGATTTTTTGTGCTGCATACCAGCGAAAGGGTTAGGGATTATACCGAGAACCTGAATGCTTTATTGTTAACGGCATTATCCATTAATCATGTTGAACAAGGCAAAGGATATGCGAAAAAGGCGATGCTTTTGTTAAAGGATTTCGTCCGAAGCCAATTCCCGGCATATGATGAGGTCGTATTGGCGGTAAACCACAAAAACATCCCTGCGCAGAGACTGTACGAAAAAGCGGGATTTCGGGATACCGGGAGAAGAAGGGAAGGAAATCTCGGAGAGCAGTACATCTACGCAATGAAAGTAAACGAATGCTCTCCGAACAAGTTTTAGAACCACTCTCCATCAAGCGGGATACGCACCTGACCGACAAGGCCTTCGGCATTCAGCCGATCCTTTAGGTTCGCTCTTGTCGTGAAACAGTGATTTATCGCTTCCATATGGACGGCGGCCACTTGAGTATAAGAGGCGTAGCGGCATAGGCTCACCACGTCGTTCTCGTCCATGATGATCGGCCCGCCTTCCAGGAATTGGGCTCCGCCTGCATTGACGACCGTCACATCCGGACGGTAGCGATCCAAAACCTCTTTCACGTCATCGCACCAAATGGTATCCCCCGCGATGTATAGAGTAGGTTCGCCTTCGGCTTGGAAGACATATCCGGATACTTGGCCCATCCGCTTGCCGATTTCGCCTGTGCCATGCTGCCCGGCTGTCCGAAAAATCGTCGTTCCTTCATAGGAGATGCTTTCGCCAATCTCCGTGACGTTCGTAAAACCGTCTGCCCGGACGGCATCCCCTTCGTTTGGCTGGCACCAGACCGGCATCGTTTTCGCCAAAACCTCGCTGGATGCGGCATCCCAATGGTCGGGGTGCAGATGGGTCAACAAAACGGCATCCGGCTGGAGCCATGTCCCCATAGGCGCGGGCAGCGGAACGAGCGGATTCCTTTTGTCGTTAGCGGTATTAAAAACCGGCGGATTCGCTCCTTGTTCACTGAATATCGGGTCTATAAGAAAGGCATGGCCTGCATATTCGAGCCATAATGAAGCGTTGCGGATCAGCTGTATTTTCATTTCAGACACCTCTTCGCCAGGAATTTGTCGATCTGTTATTATTATAGGTGCGGTCGGCATGCAGGCCCATAACATGGTGAAATGAAAAAGCGGCCGACACTTTCACGGTGAAAGGAATTTGCGAAAAGTGAACCGTTTTACGATGGATGAAGTGGATATGAGGATTTTAGAGCATTTGATTGAAGATTCGACCCGCTCATTTAAGGACATCGGCGAGCTTGTTCACTTGACGGGGCAGGCGGTAGGCGCACGCGTGCGCAAGCTGGAGGATGCGGGCGTAATCGAAGGTTATACGCTGCGCTGGAATCCGGAAAAGGTCGGGTTGCCCGTGCATGCCTTCGTAACGGTTTTTCTCCATTCTTCCATCGCCCATCAGCGGTTCCAATCCTTCGCGCAGCGGCATGGGCAGGTGGCGGAAATGCATCGCGTCAGCGGCGAAGGCTGCTATTGGATGCGGGTGCGGGTCGGTTCGCCGGAAGAGCTGAACCAGCTTCTGGATGAAATTTTGGATTACGGAAATTATAAAGTGAGCCTGTCGATCGGGCAGATCAAATAGCGGTGCTGAAGCACGTCCAAATACGTCTGCACCGGTACAACCACACACCAACAGGAGGAATGAAACCATGAAAGTTGTTGCGCTCGTAGGCAGTATCCGCAAAGATTCTTATAACCGCAAGCTTGCGGAGTATGTCAAAAACAAATACAAGGAACAAATGGACGTTGAGATTTTGAACCTCCGCGACATTCCTTTTTATGACCAGGATATCGAAAACGATCCTCCTGCGCCCGTCAAGGAGCTGAGACAAAAGGTAGCCGCAGCCGATGCGGTTCTGTGGGTGACTCCGGAATACAACTACTCCATTCCCGGCGTCCTCAAAAACGTCATCGATTGGCTCTCCCGCGGCGACCGCGTGATAAACGGCAAACCGTCTTTTATCATGGGCGCTTCGATGGGCCTGCTCGGCACGGTGCGCGCGCAGCAGCATTTGCGGGACATTCTCTTTTCCCCGGGCGTCAACTCGCCGCTGCTTCCGGGCAACGAAGTATACGTAGGCGTCGTGCATGAGAAGATGGATGAAAACGGCAATATCAAGGACGAGTCAACCGTGATTTTCCTTGAATCCGTCATCGCCAATTTCGTGAAATGGTTCAATCAGCAGGCTGCGGCCATGGCGGTAAAATAATCATTAGTTACGATTCGCAGCATATGTGTAAGGAGCCCCCAGCGGCATGGCCGCCGGGGGTTTTCATTTTCCGTCAAACTTGAAGGCATAAAAACGGAGCTTGCAAATATCGTAATAAAGGTTGCATGTAATAAGACATCGGTCCCAGGATGTATTTTTGTGTCGAAATTGAGGATTTTTTTGAAGGATTTTCAAAATCTTTATCGAATTAGGAGAAGTGCATTTTTAACTTTTATATTTATTTAGGGGGTATTTTGTACATGACAGCGGTTTTGATCGTGATTTACCTTGCAGTTTATTTTGCCGTTTGCGGGGCATATTTTCAGCTCGCGAAAAAGGCGGGAAGGGACGATATCGCTTGGTTTGCGTTCATTCCGATTTTGAACAGCATCTTGCAGCTGAAGCTGATTAAGCAAAGCGCTTGGTGGATTTTGATGTCGCTGGTGCCGATTGCGAACATCGTGTTTGCGATCATTTGGCAGGTGAAGCTGCTGAACGCATTCGGCAAAAGCGGGGCATACGTTCTGTTTATTTTGATTTCACCGGTGTACGTCATTTTGTGGATGGTTTGGGGCTATTCCAGCAGCACGGTTTATTATCTGAACAACACGCCTCAGAATCCGACCGGACCTACCGCTTCTTTCTAAGGGGCTATAGCAATACGATTTTTAAGAGCAGGGCTGCGGGAGACCGGATTGGATGCTGCTTCACCGGAATGAAGTAGGGATGCATGCGGCTTTCGCTTCGGCAATGCCTTGTTTCTCAGCGGATTTCTCCCGCATGGATACATAGTTAAGAATGCACTTGTGGGCCTCCAGCGATGGAGGTCTTTTTTTCTTTTAACATGGCGCCATAGCGCTTCCGCTGGATATATGCCCCGGTTCTGTTGTACATTTAAAATCAAGCAAGGAAAGCGGAGGGAAATAGCATGAAATTTGCGAACAGTTTCAGGAAACGCTCCATGCAAAGCCCGTATGGCAGATACGGCGGCGGTTGTTTGTTATGGAGCAGGATCGGCCAAGGACCGCCAATTCTTTGATGTAACCCCGGAAACCGTATGTCATGGGCTTTGCTGCCTTATATCGAAATTTGATATCAAAGGAGCAGAAGCAGCATGAAATATATCAACGCCGAATCCGCCTTTCCCCAAAGGCTGGTAGACGAGATGCAGCAATATGTTGAGGGCGGCTGGGTATACGTACCGGCCCGAAGGCATTCGCGAAAAGCTTGGGGAGAACGCAGCGGAAGCAAGGAAGCCTTGAAACGCAGAAACGCCGAAATACGTCGCCGGTTTTGCGAAGGGCATTCCATAGAACGGCTGTCCTCCGACTATGGGCTGGCCTACGACACGGTGAAAAAAATCGTATATTCCAAAAAATGAACGCGAAACCCGCAGATTCCATCTGCGGGTTTTTTATGATATTAGAATTTATAAGTTTTTTTGGGGTCCCCGCAAAGTATTTGGAATAAACATCAAAAGCATAGACTCCACTTTGTGGGGTTATTTTGTGCAGACAACGTTTTGGCAGCAAACGCGCCATATTTTTTTCCGGCTCCGCCACCTATAATCAACTTCAAAGGAGGGACGAAGATGAACATTACTGTGGAGTTATGCGCTCCGGAGGATAAAAGGATCATTTTTAACATGTATCCGCTTTATCTGCATGATTTGGCCGAAATCCGGAATGTGCTGCCGAATGCGCACGGCGTTTTTGAAGATACCGACGATTATGACACGCTGCAGGCGCAGCAAGCGCTGTTTGAGATCTGGTGGCAAAAGGAAAACGTGTTGTATCCGTTTCTGATCCGCGCGGACGGTCTGCCGGCCGGGTTCGGACTGGTCGCTACTCCGCCTTATTTGGTGGACGACAGCGAATATATGCTGAACGAGTTTTTTATTTTGAGGCCATTTCGCCATAAACAGGCGGGTGAAAGGGCGGCAATGGATATTTTCAATCGATTTCCCGGCAAATGGATGCTGTTTACGACGGAAGGGGAAAGGAATCAGAGCACCCAACAATTTTGGAGAAAAACGCTGAGCAAATATACGGCCGACGGTTATGAAGAAACGGATGAGCTGCTACCGCATTTCGACAGGGGGAAAGTGTTTCGGTTTAACAGTCCGGGACCTCATCCTTCCGCTACTTTATAGCCTCTGGCTGAAGCGTAAAAAATTTTTTTCGAAAAAACAGCGCCGTTCGCCCTTTTTGGGAAAAATTGCCCTTCATATCTCCCCACCAAAATGACGATATAACATTCATCACAGTGCTGGTTGCTCAGACGACGCGATTTTGTAATAGACACAAAAGAACAGAATGCGCGCCCTGATATAACGGCAATGAACTTCAAAGAACTAGGTGGGGTTGTGTATATGAAAAGAAGAAGCAGTCTCGTGTTGAAATCGATCATTGTCTTGTCGGTGCTATTTTTTCTCATGGAAAGCGTTCTGTCCACGTTAAACAATCTTCTGATCAAGAACGAACAGATGGAAGGGCTCAACAATATGGTGTGGACGCTGCAAAACGTCATATCCTCTGAAATTCCGTACATCGAAAAAGCCAAAACGCTTCTTGGTACCGATGAGCTGATGAAGGACGAACAAATCCTGCTCGTTCAGAAGCAGCTGGACAGCATGAAAGGCAACGAAAAAGTGTCGAACAGCTACATTTACATGCCGGATGTGCAAGATAACGGAGACAGCAGCAAACTGACGCTTATTCTGGCAAACACCGAATTGTACCAAAAAGGGCTTCGGCCGGGAACCGTCTATGAAGCCAAAGGGGCGTTCAAGAACGCCATTGAGGAAATGAATAAACAAGGCTACGCGGTTTCGAAGGTTTACAGCGACGATTTCGGAAAATGGATCAGCATCATCGGCGAGGTCAAAGACATCAGCGGGAAAAGAGTGGCCATTTTCGGCGTCGATTTCAACTATACTGTCATTGCCAAAATGGAACGCGACCGGACCATCGAAACGACGTTGATCGGGACGGGGCTCGCGATTTTGTTTATCGTAATCGTCATCTTTATGGTAAGGGCGATCCTTCGTCCGATCAGTCAGCTGTCCAAGCTTAGCATTCAGGTGGCGGAAGGCGATTTGACCGTTTCGGCGAACGTCAAAAGCAAAGACGAGGTGGGGGTGCTGGCGGCCAGCTTCAATACGATGATAGGAAATATCCGTCACCTGATCGAAAACGTGCAGCAAACGTCCGAAAAGGTCTCCCAGTCTTCGAAAGCGCTGTCCGCAAGCGCGGATCAAACCTCGCAAGCGACGGAGGAAATTACCCGCGCGGTTCAAGAGGTCGCCCAGGGCTCGGAAACGCAAATGCAGTCTGCGCTGGAAAGCCAGATCGCGATGGAGGAGATGGCGGTCGGCATTCAGCGCATTGCGGAATATTCCTCGCGCCTGTCCGAGCATGCGCAGGAGGTTGCGAAAAATGCGGAGGCCGGAAACCGCGTCGTGCGCCAGTCGGTCGACGAAATGGCCGGCATCAAAACATCCGTGGCGGATACGATGAACATTTTGAAGGAATTGGAACAGCGCTCGCTCGAAATCGAAGAAATCGTGTCGATCATTTCGAATATCGCGGGCCAAACGAACCTGCTTGCGTTGAACGCTTCGATCGAGGCGGCCAGAGTCGGGGAGCATGGCAAAGGTTTTGCGGTTGTCGCCCAGGAAGTCCGGAAGCTGGCCGAACTGTCGGGTTCGTCTTCCGAGCAGATTTCCGGCATGCTGAATGAAATTACCTCGTATATCAGCCGCGCTTCCGCCGCCATGAATACGAGCATGGATCAAGTGGAGCAGGGATCGGAGTCGGTTCAAAAAGCGGGAGAGGCGTTCGAGGAAATCGTCGGTTCCCTGCAAAACGTCAACGAGCAGGTGCATGAGGTATCCGCCTCCGCCCAGCAAATGTCCGCAGGCAGCGAGCAGGTCGCCGCATCGCTTGAGGAGCTGGCCCGGATCGGCAAAAACGCTTCCGGACATACACAGAGCGTGGCCGCTTCGTCCGAAGAGCAAATGGCCTCGATGCAGGAAATCGCGGGTTCGGCGGCGTTGCTGCGAGGCATGGCGGATGATCTGGAGAAGGAAGTCCGCGTATTTAAGCTGAGATAAGAAGGTGGAATGGACCCTCGCAATCGAGGGTCTTTTTTAAGTTTGCGGGTTATGGGGAGACGATGCGGATGCATAAATTAGATGCTGCCGGAGCCTTTCTCTATGCCGTATTCGGCAAGAGGCGGATTTTCTAAGAAGGAGATCGGGGGTGATTGGCGTAATAGTGAAAGTAAAGATTGAGTTTTCCAAGACGGGAAGCCTGTCTGAATCATGGAACGAAGGTGGGGAACCCCAATGAGTCAACAAGCCTGTAAAATGGAAAAAGAAATCAAAAAGAACGTGTCTTTGAATTATTTGCTGCACTTACCGGAGGAGTACGACCCGAGCGCCGATAAAAAATGGCCGGTCATTCTGTTTCTACATGGGTCCGGAGAGCGCGGCAGCGACATTGAGCTGGTGAAAATCCACGGCATCCCTCTCATTGCGGACCGGGACCCGTCCTTCCCGTTTATCGCCATATCCCCTCAATGTCCGGAGGAGTCCGATTGGGCGAGAGAAAAGGATGCCGTCATCGCCGTATTGGATGAAGTGATGGCTGCCTATAACGCCGATGCTTTCCGCGTATATTTAACGGGATTAAGCATGGGCGGTTACGGCACCTGGCTATTGGCTGCGGATTTTCCGGAACGTTTTGCGGCGGCGGCACCGATCTGCGGCGGCGGAAGCTGGATGGATACGTTTCAGCTCACCGACACGCCGATTTGGGCGTTCCATGGGGCGAA
Source organism: Paenibacillus sp. VCA1 (assembly GCF_031583795.1). Classification (NCBI taxonomy): domain Bacteria; kingdom Bacillati; phylum Bacillota; class Bacilli; order Caryophanales; family Paenibacillaceae; genus Paenibacillus; species Paenibacillus sp. VCA1. Next base: position 67,852 of record NZ_JAVLSX010000014.1, read on the forward strand.
AGACGATGTTGTGCCGTTGTCGGAATCGGAAAAGATGGTCAAGGCGGTTCAGGATGCCGGCGGCAGCGCGAAGCTGACCGTTTATCCGGAAGCGAACCATGATTCCTGGACGGAGGCTTACCAAAATCCGGAGCTTTATGCATGGTTTTTGCAGCATTCGCTGTAGGATGGCAGATGCGCCGCTGACTTGCTATAAAAAGCCGGGCCGACCTTTCCTTAAGAAAGGGTTTAGAGATTCGCGAACAGCCTGTGAGCGAATGCGGCTTTGCGGTGCACCGGACGGATGCTGTATTTTGAATTCTGTTAAAGAACCCCGCCTATCAAGGCACGAAGGGGTTCTTTTTTTTGCGCAAGGAGCATTGGCCGCAGTTTATGTTTCAAGCCAAAATCAGATATGATAGAGTAAATGCACATCTACTAAACTCCGCTAGGAGACGATTGTTCAAATGAAGACGAATCACACGATAACCGATATGGAATGGCAAAAGCTTATCGCAGATGTCGGCGAGCATTTTAGCGACGTCACGATAAAACGGGGCTTTCAATTTTATAAGCAGGGTTTCGTCCGAGAAGTCAAGGCAGACGGAGCAGGGGGATTGCAGGCCTTTGTCGGAGGGGCCGAACCCCAGGAGGTGTTCCTTGAAACGGGTGAAATCTCCGCAAGCCGCTGCGCTTGTCCGGAGGGAAGCGGGTGCAAGCATATCGTCGCGGTTCTGCTGGAATACGCGAGCATGCAGGGGCGTTCCGTTCATGCGATCGTCAATGCCCATGCCATGCTGAAATTCCGGACACCGCATCATGTTGCGCTTGAAGAGAACGAAGTCCCGGCGCAAACGGGAGAGTTTGATGCCGGATCCGCGCTTAGGGAAAAAGCGCTGCAAATTCCGAACGCGAGCATCGCCGAATGGCATGCGTTATTTAAAACCTGCGTCGCTCCGCTCGAATTCGGCAGTCCGAACGCCCAATACGCCCGCAAAGCGATCGCCGCCATCGAGGCGGTCAAACCCCGGCTTTCACCCGGAATGGAGCAGCTGTATGATCTTCACGCGCATTTGTTCATGCTTATCAAGCTGGTGAAGCCGGCGCATCCTCTGCTTCAAACGGGTACCTATTTAGGGTATCACGTCCAGGTCGCCGCGGATGACATGCTGAAAGCGATCAAGGAGATCCTCGACGAGGGCATCGGGCTGGCTGCCGAACCGGAGCTGTGGCCGCGGGTAACGAAAACGCTGACCTATTTGCGGAGACAGATGCTGACGGAATCCAAAAACTTCAATTATTTGTTCGAGGCATACGACCGGCTATGGCGCAGGTGGCTGCGCCCGAATCTCGAAGACGACCGGATGTTTAAGGAAGAGATCGAAAAGCTGAAAACGGCCGAAGAGGATTTGGGCGACGGTTTATCCCGTCTTTCCTGGATGCTGGCCCACAGCCGAATTTATTTTTTTATGGGCGAAGACCGGCAGGCATGGACGTGGCTGCGTGACGCAAGCAAGGGGGTTATTGTCCCGCCCGGCTTTTTGTTTTCGTTTGCGGAGGAGATCGCCGCAGCGGAAGAATGGCCGCGTTTGGTGGAATGGCTTGTTTTTATCGGGCCGCTCCTCAGCGGTCCTAGGAAAGACCAAGCGGACGTTTATATGGATCATTGGAGAATGGCCGTCCGGCATCACCCGGAATCGGAGGAGCGCATGTGGGAGGCGCTTTCCGGGATGCTCCCCTATTCTTTGGAGATGTACGAGGAAGCGTTGCTGGACTACGGAAAATGGCAGCAGTGGATGGATATGCAGCTGAGCGCCGGAACGGAGCCGCTTGCGCTCCGCGTCAGCGTTCTGCAGCCGCTTGAAAAGGAGGCGCCCGAACTGCTGCTTCCTTTTTACCATCAAGCGGTAGAGCGGCATCTTTTGCTTAAAAACAGGTCGGGCTACAAAGCGGCGGTGAAGCTGCTGAAGCGCTTGGCCAAATTGTACAAAAAAATGAAGCGGGAAGAGCGGTGGGAACAGTTTCTGGAAACCTTCGTCAGCCGCAACGGCCGGCTGCGGGCATTGCAGGAGGAGCTTCGGAAAGGAAAGCTGATATCATGAGCTCTTATACGACTTATACGGAAACCATGACCGTCCATCTGCGGTTGACCGCTCACGGGGATGCGCTGGTCTTTGGAACGAATCAAACGCACCGGTACGTGCCCGGGCTTCAATTGAAGCAGCGATTGTTTGCATGGCACGAACCCTCTTTTTACGGCACGGAGCTGGAAATCCGGAAGGTGCAGGAGGCGGAGCTTGTCGTTTTGCCTGCCGAGGAGGTCCTCCCTTTTTTCGGGGATCTAAAGCTGCTGAAGCACGTCGCATGGGAATGGGACGAGCAAGCGGAGGCGCTCATCCGGCTCGCTTCGCCGCTTTACAAAAGCGTGCGGGAACGGCGTTTTAATCCGAGTCTTGCCGCAGTTCAGGCAGGAAGGCTGCAGTGGGCCTGGGATGACGCCTATTTGGGAATGCAAACCCGCCAAGAACTTGCCCATGCCGAGGCGGAGTTTGCCGAGGGACTGAGGGCCGCATTTTCATCGGCCGTGTTCCAGCATCACTTTGGGACGGAAGAAGCTGCCGCCGATTTGCGGCGGGAATATCCGATGCTGTTCGCGAAAAACGGCGCGATGGCCGGGCTTGACGAGGAAACATGGCTTGTTTCGATCGGCTGGAAGGCGGACACGGCCCCGTTCCGTCCGCTGCTCCAGCTGCTGGAGCCGGATGAGGACCATCCGGTGTGGCGGCTTCGGCTCGTGCTGCAGGATAAGCGGGATCCGTCCGTGCTTGTTCCGGTCCGCTTGGGCGTGGATGGCGATATAGCCGGCGAATGGCCGCAAGCATGGTCGGGTCATGTTCGGGAGCGCGCCGCAGGCTGGGCGCAGCATTTGCGCGCCAGCCTCCCCGGCATGGCGCATGGCGGGCAGGGCGATTTGTTTGCGGGACCGTTATCCGATGCGGCGGCGTGGCGGTTTTTGACCGTCGACAGCCGCCGCCTGCTGGAAACCGGCTGGCAGGTGCTGCTGCCTGCCTGGTGGGAAGCCGCTCGACGCAAGAAACCGAAGCTGCGCGCCAAAGTCCGTTCCGGCGAAGGGGAAGAGGCTGCCCAAGGCGGCAGCTCCATGTTTGGCCTGGGTTCGATCATTCAATTCGACTGGCGGGTCGCGATCGGCGAAACCCAACTGACCGAAGGCGAGTTCCAAGAACTGGTCGCCCGTAACGAACGGCTCGTCCGGTTCAAGGGAGAATGGATCATGCTCGACCCCGCCCTGGTCAATCAGATCGGCCAAATGATGCAGGGAATCGACCGCAGGCAGGGCATGTCTTTGCAGGACGTGCTTCAGCTGCATCTTCAGAAGCGGGACGAAAAGCGTGGCGGACCGGAAGGGGAGTCGCCGGATTCGGAGGAGACGGAGGTTTCGTCCCGCGTCGAGCTTGAAGTCGAGCTGAACGACCATCTCGCGCAGCTGTTCGGTCAGCTCGGGCAGCAGTCCGGGTGGCCGAAGTTTCCGGTTCCCGCAGGGCTGAAGGCCGAGCTGCGTTCGTATCAATTCGAAGGGTTTTCGTGGCTTGCCTTTTTGCGGAGGTTCGGTTTGGGCGCTTGTCTTGCGGACGATATGGGACTCGGGAAAACGGTGCAGTTTATTACGTATTTGCTGCATTTGCAGGAAAACGCCGAGGATCCGCAGCACAAAATGCCGTCGCTGCTCATCTGCCCTACATCGGTTCTGGGCAATTGGCAAAAGGAAATCGGACGGTTCGCTCCTTCCTTGCGGGTCATGCTGCATTACGGGAGCCGGCGTTTGGACGAGCGCGGCTTTTTGGAGGCTGTGCGGCAGGCGGATGTCGTGTTGACTTCTTACGCTACGGCGACGCTGGATCAGAAGCTGCTGCAGGGAATGACGTGGGAGTCGCTCTGCCTCGACGAGGCCCAAAACATCAAAAACGCGCAAACCAAGCAGTCCACGGCCGTTCGCAGCTTTCCCGCGCGGCATCGGATCGCGCTCACGGGCACGCCGATCGAAAATCGCCTGTCCGAGTTATGGTCGCTGTACGATTTTATGAATCCGGGATATTTGGGCAGCCTGAAGGCTTTTAACACGCGATTCATCCAGCCGATCGAAAAGGAACGGGACGAGCAGCGGACCGGCCAACTGCAGAAGCTGGTCAAGCCGTTTATGCTGCGGCGCAAAAAGAAGGATCCGGCGATCCAGCTTGCGCTGCCGGACAAAAACGAGATGAAAACTTACATTCACCTGACCGGCGAGCAGGGGGCCCTGTATGACCAAACCGTCAACGACCTGATGAACCGGGTGCAGAAGCTGGAGGGCATGGCACGGAAAGGGGCGATTCTTTCCGCACTAACCCAGTTGAAGCGGGTTTGCGATCATCCGTTGCTGCTGACGGGAGAAGCCTGGGAGCCGGCCGAAGGAACCGGAGACTCCATCGATACGCAAATGCTGGTTCAGCGTTCGGCGAAACTCGAACGGCTGCTGGAAATGGTGAAGGAGCTCCGTGAGGAAGGGGAGCGCTGCCTGATTTTCACCCAATATATCGGGATGGGCGAGATGCTGCAGCGCGTTCTGGGCCAAGAGCTTCAGGAACCGGTGCTTTACCTGCACGGAGGCACGTCCAAGACGGCCCGCGACCGGATGATCGAGCAATTCCAATCCAGCACGCTATCTCCCGAGGAGCAGCCGAATGTGTTCGTTTTGTCCATCAAGGCAGGGGGCGTCGGGCTGAACTTGACCGCGGCGAATCACGTCTTTCACTTCGACCGTTGGTGGAATCCCGCCGTGGAGAATCAAGCCACCGACCGCGCGTACCGCATGGGGCAAACGAAAGACGTGCAGGTGCACAAGTTTATCTCCATCGGGACGCTCGAGGAACGTATCGATGAAATGCTTGAAAGCAAACAGCAGCTTAGCGACAACGTGATTTCCAGCACGGAAGGCTGGATTACTGAGCTGTCGACCGAAGCGCTCAAGGAGCTGTTCACGCTGCGCAGCGATTGGAGCGGCGATTGACAGAAAAAAAACACCCCCATAGTCAGGGCCAGGCAGTTTTGCGACTGCCTAGCCTTCGACATGGGGGTGTTGTTATGATGAGACGTATTATCTTAATCGATCAGGTTTGTCTTAATCAGCAGTTGATGCAGTGCGGCGGCAACGGTTTCGCGCGTCGTGGCAGCCGTCGGGTTGAAGTTGCCGGCTTCGCCGCTTACGATTCCCGCCGCGGTGAGCGACTTCACGGCATCCTTGGCGTAACGGGCGACTTTTGCATCGTCGCCGTACGCGTTAAAGGATGGATTCGATGCTTTCGCTTCCACGCCGGTCAGCTTCAAGGCTCTGTCCAAAATGACGGCCATTTCTTGGCGGGTAACGTTGGCACCTGGAGCGAATTTGTTATTGCCGATACCTTGGATCAATCCTGCTTGATAAGCTGCAGCAACATCGCTTGCATACCAGTCGGATGTTATTACGTCCGAGAAGCCGGAGGCGGCATTGGACCGAAGACCGAGCGAACGTACGAGCAGGGCCGTAAACTCGGCGCGGGTCAGATTGCCCTTCGGCGCGAAAACGCCCTCGGATTTTCCGTCGATGATCCACTTATTGGCGAGTGCCGTAATATCGGATGCTACTGGCGAAGCGGCGATATCGTTGAATTTCACCGTACGGTTTACCGCCGCGTAAGTCGAGAAGCCCGGACGGCTGACGGTGACGATCGTTGAACCGTCTTTTTGGGCTTTGAATACGGATGCCACCGGCGTAATCTTGCCGCCTTCTTCAAACAATACGCCGGCGGTATTCGGTTCGATATTGCCCGGAACGGTAAACGATCTTTTGATAAACGTTTTATCGGATACCTCAACCGCTGCGCGAACGGTTCCTGCTACCCAGAAAGCTTCGAATGAAACAGGAGAGCCGAGAACTTTGGCGCCCGGGAATACGGCTTCAAACTTGGATTTTTGATCATCCGCCGGCTTGATGGCGAGATCGAAACCGGACCCCGCAGGAGCTTTGCCCAATACGGATACAGGGATCGAAACGGCTGATCCGGATGCGCTCACGATAACGGTGCTGCCGGACGGAAGAGCGCCCAATTGCTTCACTTGGTCGGCAGTCAACGTAATCGTCGCGGCGTTGGTTCCGGATACGTTAATGATGATTGCGGAAGCGCCGTTTGCCGCCGAAGCGATGGCCGATTTCAGATCGCTGTCGGTTACCGTGGCCGTCGTTACGCCGTTTTCCGATTTGGTTTTAGGAGTGACGTTGACTTGCTTTTGACCTTGTTCAACGACGGCATTCACCGAACCGCTGACGGTCGGCTGGGATGTCGAAGGTGAAGAAGGTGCAGATGGCGAACTTGACGATCCGCCGCCGGATCCGCCGCCATTATTGTTCTCAACGGAGCTATCCACGCGGAAAGACGTGACGCCGGAATAAATGATGCTCGAACCGTTAGGTCTTTTGGCGACCTCGCCGGTAGCCGTCAATTTTGCTGCGACGACATTGATTTTATAGATTCCGTCTTTCAGGTACGACGTGACGGGTTCATTGTTTTTGTCGAGCACGGGAACGCCGTTAGCGTCGTACGGATGGTAGGCGTTCGTAATATTTTTCAATGCGTAGGTTTGCGGTTTGAAATACGCATTGGCGTCATCGGTGGATTGGATATCCAGGAACCCGATGGTTTCGTCATCCAGGTTGACGATGTCGATTTCATAATAGTTCGTGTCCGCAGCGGTCAAACGGAAAGACAAATCCGTTGAAGCTTGCGACGGACGGTTCGGATAAATGATCGAGTTCGTCACATTCAGCTCTTGAACGCCGAAAGTATTCGCAGGTTGCTCGGAGCCTACATAAACCACAAACGGCAAATGAAGCTCGGGTTGTTCTTGTTTCGAACTGGAAAGTACGATCCGTCCTTCATAAGAATGGTTTGGTGCCGCAGACGAACCGACGTTCAAGGTGAGCTGGAACGGTGTGGTGCTGTTGGCGGCAGCAGTTACCTCGTTGCGGTCAAGGGTAGCCGTGATGCCTGAATTCAGGTCATTCAACTCAACGGTGGCTGCATAAGTCAATGCCTGACCACCCGTATTTTTCAGCTGCAGGCTTTTCACCTGATCAGGCGAACCCGGAGCGACGACGCCAAAGCTTGCCGAAGAGTTGTAGTTGATGACGTTTTTCGGATTATAGTTTTTGTCGAGAATCGTGATCGGCTCTACCGCTTGAAGCAGGGCGTTCGTATGAATCGCGTTGATGACGTTCGCCCGTCCCGCGCCTTGCTGATAAACGTCATAATTAGGCAAAATATCGGCGGTGTTCGCCAATGCGGCGCGAATATCGAATGGATTCCAGGATGGATGAGCTTCCTTGATTAGCAGGGCCAAACCTGCTACATGCGGCGTCGCCATGCTTGTGCCGCTGATACGGTTATAGGCTTTGTCGTAGGAAACATCCGGTTTTCCTTTGCCGTAAGCCGGCCAGGTGGACAGGATATTCACCCCGGGTGCCATAATATCCGGTTTGATGCTCAGCTTGTTGTCCGCGTTCGGACCCCAAGAGGTGAAGTCAGCTAATTTGTCACCCGCTATGGTTTCGACAGGAAAGTTCGGACTGAATTCAAATTGAAGCTTGAAGCCCGGATTTTCCAGCAGAGCTCTCGCCAAGGCACGGCCTTCGGAGCCTTTCATATCAAACGCCGGGATAAAGTCAAAGCTGTCGCCGACGGATACGTCGGCAAAGCCGTCGCGTCCCGGTATGCTTTCACTTAAATCGGCGGCAGTTCCTTTGTTAATGCCGTTAAATATAACGATTGCTTTTGCGCCATGTTTTTTGGCGTTCGTGATTTTATCAACGAAGGCGAGATTCCCTCTTGAAGCGAGGACGACTTTGTTCGTGACATCGAGTCCGACATAATCGTTTTCATCGCCGAGGCCAACGTAGACGACGTCCTGGGCGCCTTGGCCAATAATATCGGCGAAGTTTTCGTGCGCGGTTTCCCAGCCCATCATCTGAAGATCGCCGTAGGTTGAATAGGTGACGCTGGTAACGCTTGTTGCGGAATCGGCAAGGCTTGGCGTCGCTTTTCCTTCATAATGCTTGCTTTCGCTAGTGACCGCACCAACGGCGATACCAAGCTGCGAAGTGGCGGGCGAGCCCATCGTAAAGTAGCCCGGGCCTGCGTTACCGTTGGCGATGACGGCAACGACGCCGGACAGAACGGCATTGTTGATGGCGATGGCATCCGGCGAGTTGACGTCTTTCTCGGAATCGGAGCCGAGCGACAGGTTGATGACGTCCATGCCGTCTTTTACGGCGCGTTCAATGCCGTCGATGACCTGAGCCGAACTGCCTGAAGATTTGCTTGGGTCGTCTATGTTTCGTCCGAGCACCTTATAGGCGTACAGCTCGGCGCCGTATGCGACCCCTTTTTGGGCGACGTCGCTTGTTTGGTTCGCGTATTGCCCGATAATGGTTCCGGCCACGTGCGTCCCGTGATAGGTTCCCGCATAGCCGGTATGGTACTGAACGTCCTCGTCGACGGTAAGCGGAACCTCTTCGTAAGGGTCGTCATCCTGATAGAAGGAGTCGTAGCCGCCTTTGTACACCGGCGCGATATCGGGGTGGGTATAGTCCACGCCGGTATCGATCACGCCGATCTTCAGCCCTTTGCCGGTATAACCTTCCGCCCACGCTTCCGTGGCGCCGATTTGTTTCAGCGGGTTGATGTCGTAGCGGACGTCGCTATTGGCCGACGATTCTTCAATCGGAATCGGATACCAGATGCTGTTTTCCTGAATGGATTTTACGCCGGGGATTTTCGCCAGTTCGGGAATTTCGTTGGCCGGCACGCTGACTTCAAATCCGTTCAGGACCGTGTCGTATTGGTAATTGATTTTCATGTCGATCCCTTGATCGGAGACCTCGTCCAGGAACTGGTCCTGCTGGCTTTGAACGGCCGCTTCCGAAGCCGATTTTGCGAGAGAACTGATGCCTTGTCTGGTCGCGTATTTGCCGACGGCGGCCGGTTGTCCGCTAAGCTGCACGATGACCCGGACTTTTTTGGAAGACTGGGTATTGATTTGCGGCGATATGTAGGCCGGTTGCGACGATTCAAGGACGGATTGCAGGTCTTGATTCGAAATCTTGAAGCTTGAAGAGGATGAGGCAAGAGAGACTCCGGGAACGGCGCCAACGGTCATTCCGAGAGCCAGGGTGATGATGGGAAGCTTTCGGGAAAATAAGCCTTTCTTCAAACAAATCCCTCCATGGATAGATAAAATCAAGCATGCTATTCTCTCGCTACTTAAGGGGGATGGCTGTCCAAATCTCTTAAATGATCCTCCTTTCCATGTTTTTTTAAATACCCCCCCAAAATAGTCGGAAAAATATTAAGAAGATTCTACCACCGGTTTAATAGAATATCTATACAAAATTTAGATATTTTTTCCTATGATTTTACATTGGTATGATCCTGCGTTGACAAAAGATTCATATACTGGCGTTAGCCGAAGGGATGCCGGGGGAATCGGAGGCATAATGGAATTTGTTTTTTGACGCCCTGAAACCCGCATTTCAGGTGCATTTCATTTTTGGAGTTCTGTTTGCCTTCTCCCACCCGTATATTTATCAGGGAATGGCCGGCCGGCTGTCTTCCGCATGATGATGCACAAAAGTTAAAGCGTTTTAATTTTAGTGATGGATATGGAAAGGGGATGTGCATGGGTACGTTATCTCGGAAAAGTTATCAAAAGTTTTGGTGCCTGCTTCTTGCGGCGGTTCTGCTGGTTTTGCCCGTTCAGGGAACATCGCATGCCGACAGCAAAGCGGGGGCGGTTCCGCTTGCGGAGTGGGTGTTTGCAAATTCCGGAACCGGAGGCGTGTTTCCGGCAACGGGCGGCGTGAATCAGTCGTCTTCAAGCTTCCGCAACGTCGGCGGTTATTTCGAGGATTACGACAGCGGTCAGCATTCGATCAGCTATCAGGGATGGGATAACGGCAGCGGAAAAAAATATTGGCTTGCCAGCCTCTCGACCAAAGGCTACGAACAAATCGCGCTGTCTTCGCAGCAAACGTCGACGGGTACGGGACCGCGCGACTTTAAGGTGCAGATCAGCAACGACAACCAGAACTGGACGGACGTTCCGGGCGTTTCGCTGAAGATGTCGCTGTCCAGCTTTAACTGCCCGAACGACGCCTGCAAGCTGTCGGAAGCCGCCTTGCCGGCAAACGCGGATAATCAGGATACGCTGTATATCCGCTGGATCGTCAGCTCGAACACGAACACAAAGGGCGGCCAGGGCATCGGCAGCACGGGCTCCAGCCTGATCAAGGACATCCGGGTAACGGGCCAGCCGATCGGAAACGAACCGGGAGAGACGCCGACGACGGTTCTGACCCAATCGCCGAAACCGGGCGAAAACGGCGTGCTTCCTTCGGCCCCGGTCACGGTAACGTTCAACAAACCCATCTCGCTGAATGCAAGCAGCGGTGCGGGCATCGTGGACAAAAACAATAATCCGCTCGGGTCCGTAACCGTCGAAGTCGTAAACGGCAGCACGCTGAATATCAAACATCCGGCCTTTGCCAACGGGCAAACCTACACGGTCAAAGTGCCGAAGGAACTGGTCAAGGGCAGGGATGACCAGATTCCGCTGTCCCAGGATATATCCTGGAGTTTTACGGTTCAAAGTACGCAAGGCACGCCTTCCGTGCCTAAGCTGATCAATATGACCTTAAACGGGGATACGAAAACAACCCGGTCCTTTGCTTGGTACACCGATTCGGCTTCCCCCTCCGTCGTTCAGGTGGTAGAAGCTTCGAAGGCCGCGGGAGGCGGTTTTCCGGAGCAGGAAGCCTTGACGTTCCAAGGGACAACCGAGGAGATCCAAACGTACGTCACCAAATCGGACCGTACATCGAACAAGAAAAAGAAATTTTACAGCCATAAAGCAACGGCAAGCGGATTATCGCCGGGGACGGCGTACAAATACCGCGTCGGCAGCGGGGCCGCGGACAGCTGGAGCGCGGTGGGCGGCTTCACGACGGACGCGGCGGGCGCTCAGCCGTTCCATTTCATCGCCGGTTCCGACTCGCAGGCTTCCAGTAAAACGGACTTTGAACTTTGGGCGGATACGTTCAAAAAAGCCGTTCAAACGATCGGAGATCCTAAATTCCTCATCAATGCGGGGGACCTGGTCGATAACGGCGACCTCGAAGAGCAGTGGCAGTGGATGCTGGGGGTTGCGCAGGACCAACTGCTGAACGTGCCGATCGTCCCGGTGCTTGGCGGCCATGAAGTGCAGGATTATGACGGCGACGAGACGACGCCGAATTCGAACTTTTACCATCATTTCAACCTGCCGAAGCAGGTCGTCGCCAATACGCATGACGGTTCGGTGTATTCCTTTGAGTACGGCGATGCGCTGTTCCTTGTCTTTAACTCGCAATATGCCGGGGAGCTTGCCAAGGGCGGCAAAGACATAAAGCAGCAGGACCCGCAGTTTGCCGACCAGGTCGAATGGATGAAATACATCGTCGCCAAAAGCAACGCCAAATGGAAGTTCGTCGCCTTCCACAAAGGTCCTTACTCAGCGGGCGACAACGCCGGGGAATGGGAGGACGACCGGGTCCAGTTTTATAAAAAGGTGCTTGTTCCCGCCTTTGACGAAATGGGCATCGACATGGTGTTTGAAGCGCATGACCATATGTACATGAGATCGTACCAAATGCTCGATGACAAGGTGGTCCCGACCAGCCAAATAACGTACGATGCGGAGGGCAATGCCGTCAACCCGAAAGGAACGGTGTACCTGATGTCCAATGCGCTGGGGGATAAGTTCTATACGAAATATCCGGGGTATAACGATTATTTTGCGGCGATCGACGCCCAGCCGAACAAGAAGATGTTCACCGACGTATCGGTTTCCGGCGACGTCTTGAAAATCAAAGCTTACACCGCGGCCAAAAAAGACGAAAAATCGGGCGACAACGGCGTTAAGCTGTACGATCAGTACGGCATCAAACGTACGGATACGAAGCCGGCTAAAGTCGAAAACGCGGCGGTGCAAAATAGCGGCGGCAAAGCCGTCATCTCGTGGAAAGCGCCGTCCTCAAGCGGCGAACCCGTTCGCGGTTTCCGCATTTACGAGAAAAACGGCAAAATCAAACCGTATTGGAATGCGTACGTGAAAGCCGAAGCGGGCAAAAACGAATACAGCTTTACGGCAGGAACCATCAAAGCATCGGAAAAATACCAGTTCGTGATCCGCGCGGTCGGCAGCCGCATCAATTCCGATCCGGTCGAGGTTCAGCTGAACTAGGGGAAGAGCAAGACATCAAGAAAAGCGATACGGATTAATAAAAAGATTAGTAAAAAGTCCAGGGCCTGCGCCCTGGGCTTTTTTGCAAGAGTATAATCCCTCTACTCATAACCATCCAAGCATCATTGCCTCGCATAAATTTTCGGCGAAACGCGCTCCGTCTTCCGTGAAAATACGCCGATGGCACGTCATCCTGCTGCTGTCGAAGGCTGCGCTGGCGGCAGTCTTCCTTTGTTTTTATGGCTGCGCGCCGACTGCCGGGGCTGCCGTGCTCCATGCCAACCCCTCTTTTAACCGGCCGTAAAGCTTGCCTGCAGCAAGACGCGGCGGGTACTCCGCCGCCTTGCATACAAGGCCGCAGGTCAGATCGACCTCATCCCCCTGCAGCGGCCGAACCACCGTTCCGTCAGGCTCCGGGCATAGCACGGATAAAGGAACAAGCGCGGCCCCGATGCCGCTTTGCACAAAATATTTCAAGGCGGACATGCTGCCGATCTCAACGGTATCCGGCGGATGCCCGCCGGACTCCTGCATAAGCATCTCCAGCTTGCGGCGGTACGGGCAATCAGCCGAGGTAATGAGCAGGCGGTGGTCGCGCAAATCCCGGATCGCGATCGCGTCTTTGCTTGTCAGCGGGTGGCTTTCGGGGAGCAGCACGACAAACCGCTCCGTCAGCACCGGTTCAAAGTGCAATTCCGCCCCGAACAGCGGCGGAGAGCATACGGCCAAATCCAGCTCGCCATGCTGCAGCTGACCGCATAACGTCGGGGAATTGGCAATCGTGACGGATACATGGATTTGAGGATAATCGCGGAAAAACCCGGCCAAAATGTCCGGCAGCCGGTAGCTGGCGATCGGCTCCACGGCGCCAAGCCGCACATGCCCGGTTTCTCCAAGGGCGAGCCCCGTCATCGTGTCCTGCAGCTGCTCGATATCCCGCACGATCGGCGCGCTTTGCTCCAGGAAGAGGCGGCCCGCTTCGGTCAGCTCGAAGGTTTTGCCGCGTTCGATCAGGCGCATGCCAAGCTCGGCCTCCAGCTTTTGGATCTGCATCGTCACGGTGGACTGGGCGTAATTCAGTTCCTCCGCCGCACGGTTGAAGCCTCCGAGGGCTACGATCCGGTGAAAGGTTTTGACCGATTTAAGATCCATGGCTCCTCCTTATTTGTTCAAAAAATTCGAACTATGAGTTCATTTAATTCAATTATACAGATGGATACGCATCGGATACAATGATTTTGCCGGCAAAACACATCAAAGGAGGCGGTAGTAGCATGCCGTTTGTACGCATAGATTTGCATCAGGGAAAGTCCAAGGAAGAACTGTCCGTCATCAGCCGCTCGATCCATCAAGCCATGATCGAAACGATCGACGTGCCGGAAGACGATTATTTTCAGGTGATCACGCCGCACCCGCCGGGGGAGCTTTTATACGATACGGGTTACATGAACATAGCCAGATCGGATCAGCAAATGTTCGTGCAAATTACGATGAAGGAAGGGCGTCCGCTGCGCAAAAAACAAGCGTTGTATGCACGGATGGCGGAGCTGCTGGAACAGAACGCCGGGGTTCGTCCGCAGGATGTCATGATTATTTTGACGGAAAACACGCAGGAAAACTGGTCGTTTGGCAACGGAGTGGCCCAGCTTGCTCCGAAAGCATGATGCATGTAGATCACCATTTTGGTGGTTCTCAGCCGTTTGGAATTTTCCAAGCCATGAGTACCGAAAATTTTGAAGTTAAAGGAGAGGATGCAAATGGACTTACAAGGTAAAACGGCATTGGTTACGGGTGGCGGTACGGGGATCGGGAGAGCGGTATCCCTTTTGTTGGCCGAGCGCGGCGCGGCCGTGGCCGTCAATTATTCGCGTTCGGAACAGGAAGCGGAGGAGACGGTGCGGATCATTCAGAGCCGGGGCGGGCAGGCTTTTGCCGTTCGGGCGGATGTCTCCCGGGAGCGGGAGGTGAAGGAAATGGCGGAAGCCGCCGTGCAGCGGTGGGGGACGATAGACCTGCTTGTCAATAATGCCAGCGTAACCCGCCATATCGCGATGGACGACCTCGACGGCGTCAGCGAGGAGGCGTGGGACGAACTGTTCGGAATTAACGTGAAAGGCATGTTTTACTGCGCGCGTGCGGTTGCGCCCCATATGAAAAAGCAAGGGGAAGGAGCCATCGTCAACGTCGGCAGCATCGCCGGCATCACGGGAACGGGCTCGTCGCTTCCTTATGCGGTTTCCAAGGCGGCGGTGCATGGCTTGACCCGATCCCTCGCCAAGGCGCTTGCCCCGCACATCCGAGTAAACGCCGTCGCGCCCGGTGCCGTGCTGACCCGATGGTGGGAAGGGCGCGAGCGTCAAATGGAACAATTGGCGGGCAACCTTTTGCTGGGGGAAACCGCATCTCCCGAAGATATCGCCCATATGATCTGCGCCGTCCTGGGGCAGGAGGCGATGACGGGGCAAATCATCACGGTGGATGCGGGGCAGTCGATGTAACGCCCTACAACATAAAAACTATTGACGGTAGATCTGAAATAGGTATATTATTCCTCTTATTTGGTACAAATTTACTAGATGGGAGAAATATGAATGAAAAAGGCAGCCATTACTGCCGCTATTGCTATATTGTTGTCGACAACGGCTGCAGCAGCTCATGCCGACGCCGTGAAAAAAATAATTGTCGACGGTCGTCCCGTAATTCTGGACCAGTCTCCGGTCGTCAAGCAGGGAACGACGCTTGTTCCCATATCCTCTATTTTAAAGAGTTTGGGCATTCAATATTCCTGGGATCCGGCCGGCAAAAAAATCACCGCTTCGAAAAACGGTAATCAAATCATTCTCACCGTGGGAAACAAAAATGCTTACGTGAACGGAAATCCCGTCAAAATGATCGTCCCTCCTGAAATGATCGGCGGGAGAGTTTTTGTTCCGCTCCGGTTTATTGGCGAATCAACCGGCGCGACGGTCAGCCTGCCGGATTCGAACACGATTGTCATCACCAGCGGAAGCAAGGGTGCATCCACGCCGCCTGTTTCGGCGAACACGGGAAAAACGGCCGCGAACGAGGAGGCCATCGAAGACTACTTGTACGAAAAACATCCTGTTCTCAGCAGCTCCGGCATTACCTTTGACGCGGATTATTGGGTGTCCTATATGGAAGGCCAGGAAATCGAAGTCGCCGTGACCGTAACCGACTATGATCAACTGACAAACCTGGCGGATGCCGTAGACAAGGATCCCAATATTCTTTATAAGTTAACAAAAGATCTTTCCAACGATATTAAAAATCGCTTTGGCTTCAAAGATCAAAGTTTGATCATCTATTTTCAAACGATTTCTTCCGGTTATCCCGAAGACGTGCCTGACAGATACGTCAGTCCGCTCGAAAATGACGAGTACGTCATCGCAATTCCTATGGTATTGGCAGAATACGATTATTCCACAGGCTCGGCGAATTTTTATTGGATTACTAACGACGGCAGCGACGGCGAAGAAGACTATGCCAATTTTTTGTTCAAAACAAAGCTCTAATCCCATTTCGGGCTATCCGGTGAACGGGTAGCCCGTTTTGCTTCAGGGATGGCGGCTCCCCTCACCGAACCTTCGCCACGACGCCGTTATGCACCTTGATATACCCGTGCCGGCAAATGTCAAAGCCGTTTTCATAAATGTACAGCCCCATCTGCCGCACGGTCATCAATTCGCGGTACGTATGGTTCATCACGTCGGCCATGATCCGGTAAAACAGGCGGGAGCGCAGCTGGTTTCTCGGCGTCGTCAATATGGCATAACCTCCGGGCTTCAAAAAACGGCGATGCCAATCGACAACCTCCGGTTTCATCTCATCCGGAAAATGCTCCAGCAGCCCGACCGACAACACGAGATCAAACTCTTTCCCGAAAGGCAGCCGCCGGATGTCGCTCACCACGTATTCTATGTTGAAGTCAGGCTTGTAATATACTTGCGGGCCGCCGGTCCGGGGATTTTCGCCTAGGAAAGGATAACTTTCCGGAAACTCGGCGAAACGTGTGCTGCGGCAGTATTCGTCATAGTCGACCAGCACGACCTCCGCTCCGGGATACATCGCCGCGAGCTGCATCGCTTCGTAACCTTCGGCTGCGCCAAGAAACAAAATTTTCGGTTTTGCCGCGTCCAATCCCTCGAATAACGCCCGTTTGCCCCGCGGATCCCAGATGCCGTCCTGAATGCGGTGCACGTAGTTCCATAAATGGATGCGGACGACCTCCCCAAGACCCTCGCGAATTTCTTCCATGCGGAAAGCCTTTAAGCCCTGGAAAAAATTCTGCTTGCTCCGGTCGATTTCGGCGGGCACATCTTTGACGAACCATTGATGGAAGGAGCGGTTGAAGTAGGTCCAGGCGGTATGGGCATCCATCGCAGATCCGTGTTCCTGTTCCCATGCCTTGCGGTCCTGCGCGACGGTTTTAACCTCGTAAGGTTTGCCGACCTCCTTCCAAGTCAACAAGGACCAGTCATTTACGGGATTCAGGCAAACGAACTTTTGATACTCGCGTGAAGCGTGCGAACGGAGATCCGCCCGGTATTGCGGCATAAGCTCCGTCTGATCCAGACCGACGGCGGAGCCGCCGCCGGCGCCTGCATGGGCGGCCGTCCCGGCATTGACATTCATGCGTCATCCCTCCTTATAAAATTACGATAAAGCTAATTGTATGCGTTTACAATAAGGATATTGCAAAATCCGGTTGATGATATATATGAACGCCTAAATGATTTCATCAAGGGGTGAGTGGCCGGACTCTAGCCCTTGAAATGCAGCCTTCGAATGGGGGGCTTCCGGCAAAAATCATCCTTTTTCCGGTTCAATCGGCGGCAGAGCGGTTACAAGTAAGTATCCCATCAAACTTAGAAAAGAAAGGGTGATTCACATGTTAGGATGGTCCATACTATTTTTGATCATAGCTATTGTCGCGGGGATTTTCGGTTTCTTCGGCATCGTGTCGGCGGCGGTTGGCATCGCGAAGGTATTGTTCTTCATTTTCCTCGTTTTGTTTATCGTGTCTCTGTTTTTCGGGCGCGTCAGAAGTTGACGGAGGGCGAAGAAGAAGCCTTTAAGGCATCATCCAAAAGAAAAAATAATGAAAACGGACAGCCTCTTGATCCAAGAAGCTGTCCGTTTTGCTTGCCTTCATCCCGTGGTAATATGGAGTTAATCTAACCTTTTTTCTATAAAAAGTGGAGGTGCGGGCGATGCAGGAATTCATCGGCTTCTGCCGCAGCTGCGGCAAAGCGATTTATTGCGAGAACGGTTTTTTGAACGGCACCGTGCAGGAGGATCAGACGCTGGAGTGTTTTGAATGCGAAGAGCAGCGCGAGAACCCTGAAAAATAATCCAGCCTCTTCATTCGTGTGCGTCCTTTGACACAATATATCCTGCCATCAAACCTTCCCCAAGCCGCTAGGCTTCGGCGGCCGCCGTTTTCGTTCTGATCTTTTTTCGTTTTGCCTTTCCGTCCCATGAAAAATACGTCCACATTCTCAGCACACGCTCCACCGGACCGGATTTGAACCGATTCATGTACCAGCCGCTGGCGAACAGCTGCACGCCGTAAATGACCAGACTCAGCGCGCAGCCGAATATCACGCCGAGTTTGCCGAACCAGCCGAACCCGTACCCGTAAAATAGCGTCGTGCAGATGACCGTTTGCATCAAATAGTTGGTCATGGAGAGCCTGCCGACGGCTTCGAACCGCTCCATCAAGGAGGACGGCGCAAACTTCGTATACAGCAGCGAAAAGCCCATAATATACCCGATCGACAGGGCAAATCCCCCAAGCATTTCCCCGCTGCCTGAACCGATCATTTCCGGGAATAACAGGTGAAAGGTTTTCAGGGCGATCCCGAGCGGAATGAAAATCAGCGCTCCTTTCCGGTACATGCCTTTGTTTTCGTCAGGGTCGGCAAACCACCCCTTCTTCGCCGCATACATGCCGGTCAGGAACATCGGCGCGGTCATGAGCGGGGAAATCAAAGCCAGAACCAGGATGAACGCGTTGTCGCCGAGCGGATTGGCTGTATTCCGGTCATGTTTGATTTCCGCATAGGAACCCTCGGCGTACAGCGTAACCGTCGACTGCACGTAGGTTTCGATCCGGTGATTCATCGCCTGCATTTCTTTGCCGGCTTTATCTTCGGGCGCCAGTCCGATCAGCCCCGCCACCGTCAGGAAAATGATGCTCCACACCATCAGCGTCTTCGGCTTGCGGTTCATGAAAATCAGCAGCAGAAATCCGATCGCGCCGTAAAACAGCAAAATATCCCCGTCCCACAAAAACGTGCTATGCAAGAGGCCCAGCCCAATCAGCATCGCAAAGCGGCGCACCAACGGCCAGCCGGCCTTTCGGTTTTTGGCGTTTAAACTCTCCTTCATCTTGATCATGCCGAACCCGAATACAAAGGCGAAAATCGGCATAAAGCTGCCTTCGACCAGTACCTGGAGAATGTTATGTGCGGCCTTGTCGGCTGCAGGTACGTGGAATAGATGCATGACGTCTTTTCCAAACATTCCGTACTGAAAAATAAGCATGTTGGCCAGCAGGATGCCCAGCAGGCTGAAACCCCGCAAGCCGTCGACCAAACGAATCCTTTTGCGTGTCGTCAATGTTTTATCACCTCACGGACTACTGTACCAGCCCCGATTGAAGCGAACCTAAAGGGAAGCTTAACAACCGCTAAAGTCATCGCCTTTTTTGTTTAGCTCGAATTAAGAAGCGTCTGTTACAATGCATTTGAGGTGGTTTATCCGATGTACAATGCCAAAATTTTGCTCGTTGACGACGAGAAATCAATCGTTCAGCTGATCGAGATGGTGCTGCGGAAGGAAGGCTTTCGCCAAATCTATGCCGCTTATAACGGAAAGGAAGCGCTGGAATTGGCTGCCCGCCATTCCTTCGACATTATTTTGCTTGACGTGATGCTCCCGGATCAGACCGGATTTGACCTTTGCCCGCAAATTCGGCGGCTGTCCGACGCGCATATCATTTATTTGACGGCCCGGACGTCGGATCTCGACGTGCTGACCGGTTTCGCCACGGGCGGAGACGACTACGTGACCAAACCTTTTAATCCGCTGGAGATCGCCGCCCGCGTCAAGGCGAGGTTGCGCAGAGGCGCTGTCGCCCCCGCGAAAGCCGTTCCGGAGGAAACCCGCGGGAGATACGATTTCGGGCGTTTCGTTTTGGATGAGTATGCGGGGACGCTGACTGTCGGCGGCAAGGAAATTCCGTGCCCGGCCCAGGCCTTTCAGCTGCTGCTGTTTTTATGCAAGCATCCGGGCATCGTGTTTTCCAAATCGCAGCTGTACGAAGAAGTATGGGGCATTGACGGGCTTGGGGATGACAACACCGTCATGGTGCATATCCGCAAAATCCGCGAACGGATCGAGGAAGACCCCGGCGATCCCCGATATTTGGTCACGGTGCGCGGCCTTGGCTACAAGCTGATGAAGGTGAACGCATGAGGCGGATCCGCACCCGTTTGACGCTGCATTTTACATATCAGGTTCTTCTGCTTTGGGTCATGATTGTCCTGACGTTAACGGTCATGCTGCTCGTACTGATCAGCTACCTGGTAAACCAGGATTTGAAACGGACGTTTTCCACCAGCGCGCTCGACGGCATGACGACGGAAACGATCATTGACAACGGCCATGTCAAAATGAACAAACGATGGGAAGGTTTGCTGAAGGAACGCGGCTACTGGCTGCAAATCATTAATGAGTCGGGGAAGGCGATTTACGCCGTCAATACGCCGAACGACTTGAAAACCTCCTATGGGGCGGCGGAACTGCTGCGTATCCAGGAAACGCGGCGTCTTGGTCCGTACCGGGTGACCTCATTGTTTGAAAGCGAGACGGACGGTTTGCGCTCGGTTTTGTACCTCATGGGCACGAAGGATGTCGGCGCGCAGCGGCTGGAGCAATGGTTCAGGCAATTCGGCAGCGGCGGCCGCATCCGCGAAGACGCGGTGGACGGGCTGAACCGGGAGCTGACGGGGAAGAATGATTATTTGCAGGTCATCAATGCGGCCGGTCAAGTGCTGCAAACCGTCGGCCATGCCGGAGCCGGAGAGGAGAAGCAGGCTTACAGCCCGCTGGAGCTGGTGTCGATGAAAGCCGAGCCGGGCAAATACCCGGTGGATCTGTCGGTTTATTACGACGACGCCTCCGGTTACACGTGGCTCTTGCATCAAGGGAAACCGGAAGGCAAATTCGTGAAGCAGACGCTGTTCCACGACCTGATCCTCGTGCTTATTGTCATCGGGGCGGTGGTGGTCGTGCTGACGCTTGGCATCTCCTTCTGGCACGGATACCGTTACGGACAGCCGCTGATGCTGTTCGCGAGCTGGTTCGAGCGCATGAGCCAAGGCCGTTACAGCGAGGCGCTGACCGAGAAGGAACGCAAAAAAGTATTCCGCAAAAACGGCAAAATCCGTTTGCGGTACCGGCTGTACAAGGAGGTCATCGCGGGGTTTTACGAGATGGCCACCAAGCTCGACGCCTCCCAGCGCGAACGCAAAATGCTGGAGCAGACGAGGGAGGAATGGATGACCGGCATCTCCCACGACCTGCGGACGCCGCTGTCGACCATCCAAGGGTACGGCCATTTGCTGGAAAGCGGACAGTTCACCTGGAACGAAGCCGAGCTGAAGGAAATGGGCCGGATGATCCGGGAAAAGGGCGATTTCATGCTGGAGCTGCTGCAGGACTTCTCCTTAACGTTTCAGCTGAAAAACAAATCGGTCCAGATTCCGCTGAAGCCGATCGAGCTCAACGAGTTCGTCCGCCGTTCGGTGCTCCGCTACGTCAACGACGCGACGATCGACACCGCTTCGTTTTCGTTCGAGGAGTGGGACGAGGAATTGGCTATCCTGGCCAATCCGAAATGGTTCCGGCGGATGCTGGACAACATCATCACCAACGCGGTCAAGCATAACCCCGATGGAACGGAAATTTCAGTCCGAACCGGAAAAGACGGCGAGCAAGCATGGATTGCGGTGAAGGACAACGGAAAAGGCATGGACGAAGAAACAAAGCGCAACTTGTTCGAACGGTACTACCGGGGGACCAGCACGGATGAAACGACCGACGGCGCAGGACTCGGCATGAGCATTGCCCATGCGATCGTCATCGCGCACAAAGGGCGGATTCATGTGGAATCCCGGCCGGGGCTCGGAACTTTGGTGCGGATGGAATTTCCGTTAATTGATGGCAAATGCTAGAATGTAGTCACTTCAATATGACAAGGAGGAAAAACCATGCATGAGAAACGATTTGACCCGACGCTGATTTCCCGGTTGGACAACCCCGAACGACGCAAAAAGCTGTCCCCTGAACAGCTTCTTGCCCTGCTTGGGCTGAAAGGCAGCGAGGATATTTTGGACGTCGGCGCCGGCGCCGGTTACTTCACGTTTCCTGCGGCGGAAAAAACGAGCGGCACGGTCTATGCGCTGGACGCGCAGTCCGAAATGCTGGACTATTTGCTGAGCCGCCTGGAAGAAAGCGAATTTGACGGCAACATTGAAATCGTTCAGGGCGAAGCCGAGCAAATCCCGCTGGATGACCAGAAGGTCGATGCCGTCATCTGTTCGATGGTGCTGCATGAAGTGGAGCCGCTTGACCAAGGGCTTCGGGAAATCAGACGGGTGCTTAAGCCGGGCGGACGGGCGCTGTGCATCGAATGGGAGGCTGTCGATACCGGAAGCGGGCCGCCGCAAGCCCATCGGGTTTCATCGACCGACATGGCGCGCGTATTGGAGGAAACCGGTTTTAAAGTACTGGACACGCGTCCGTGGACCGAGGCGTTTTACAGCATCGTTTTCCAAAAATGAGCTTGAAGCACCGGTAAAATGAACATGCTGCGAGCCGGGCTCCGATGCCCGGCCGCAGCAATCCATGGGCAAAGAAAGGAGCATGTCGAATGGCTGCATCGGAGGGACAAGCGGAATGGCCGCTGCTGCTGTGCGCAAACCAGCAGGAATGGGAAGCATGGCTTGATGAAAATCATCTCCGGTCCCGGGGAGTCAGGCTGCAGATCGCCAAAAAAAATGCGGGACTTGCTACCGTCAGCTACGCCGAAGCGCTCGACAGCGCGCTCTGCTACGGATGGATCGACAGCCGGAAGGAGGCGCTGGATGCGCAAAGCTGGGTTCAGCGCTTTGGGCCGAGAGGGAAAGACAGCATCTGGTCGCAGGTGAACCGGGAGAAGGCGGAGAGGCTGATGCAGGAAGGCCGGATGAAGCCGGCCGGGCTTCAGGCGATCGAAACGGCCAAGGCGAACGGGCGTTGGGATACGGCTTACAAGCCGCAAAGCCGCAGCGAGGTGCCGGAGGAGCTGGAAGCCGCTTTTGCCGAACACCCGCAGGCCAAGGCGTTTTACGACACGTTAAACAGGCAAAACAAGTACGCGATTGCGTTCCGCATCCAAAACGCGAAGAAACCCGAAACCCGCCAAAGGAAGGTAGAGGAATTTATTCGCATGCTGGAAAACGGGGAGAAGCTTTACCCGTAACCGGCGTGCATCGAGGAGCTGCGGATGTTCCGAGCTTCTCTCTTTTTTGCTTAAAATGGAGAGGTTGTTCCCGACATTCGGCGAAATTGCGGCATTCAAGAAAAATCTCAGCCTTAAATGCCTAAGTTTTTTCGCTTGCGGTGGACAGTGTTTTTTTGAAGGCGATCGATTTCGTTTTTCTGCAGACGGAACGATTGACGTGGATCCCTTTTTTGAATAAAATTTACCTAACGGTAGTTAAAAAAAGGGGCTGCATTATCATGAAAAAAAGGGAACTGACCTCGAAGCAGCTGATTGAGGCGGCCGTCGGGTTGTTCGCGCATCACGGCATCGAAAAAACAAGCCTGGCCATGATTGCGGCTGAAGTCGGCATCACAAAGCCGTCGATCTATTATCATTTTGCATCGAAAGACGAGCTGGTTGAAAAGGTTTTTGACTATTTGTTCAGCGATTATCGGTTTGACTTTTATTTTTCCGTCTCTGATTTTAACGAACAAAACTTCGCGGAAAAGCTTTTCCAAGGCGGGCTTCGCATGTTTCCGGAGGATGAAGGCAGCTTTTACCCGGTCTTGCGGCTGCTCCACGAATTCATGCTTACTGCCGGGCACGGAGCTCATTACGGCGAACGCGTCATCGGGATGCAGCGCGATTTTTTGGAAGGATTCCGGAAGCTGCTGCTGCACGGGGCGAAGCTCGGTTTAATCGAACAGGAACATGTTGAGTCCCGCGCCTATTTGCTCGCACTCGCGATCGATAATATGACGAGCTATATGATGATGGGAATTAAACTGGACTATGAAAACATATGGAAAGAAGCGGTAAACGGTACGTTCCGCAAAGGGGGAAATGTCATTTGAATAACCGTATGGAATGGACGGAGCTTGGGGTAACCAAGACGGATAAATGGATCATCTGGACTCTATTTCCGGTTGCCGGGGCAGCCGTCGGGTGGTTTATTCCGCCGCTTGCCGAATGGGCGTTAAAGTTGCCGTGGATCCCTTTTGAGGGCCCGCTTAAATTGATCTCTTCCCTTCACGGAGGCTGGGTGACGTTTGCGACAGCCTCGCTTGGCGCTCTTGCCGGAGGATGGCTTTCGATGGCGGCCATGAGGGAAACGCTGCAGATTCGCCTCTCCGATCAAGAAGTCAGCCTGCGTATCCGCGATCATGAGCGAACCTTGAAGCGCGACGAAGTGACCGCCGTTTTTTTGGACAACAAACAGTTGGTCCTGTTGGGGGCGGACGGCCAGGCGCTGTACCGGGAAAAGCCGGATACGAAGCGGCAGAAGCTGGCCGAGGCGTTTATCCGGCATGGATACGATTGGCGGGAGCAAGACCCGTTCAATCACGAATACACGAGGTGGGTGCCCGGATGCCCGGACCTCTCGTCAAGCATAAACGAGCTTTTTGAGGCACGGGAAAAAGCGATCGGCAAAGAAGAAAAAGAGGAAGCGGAGGAGTTGCGCCTGGAGCTTTCCAAATTGGGCGTGACGGTTCGCGAGGAAGGAAAACGCCAGTATTGGCGAATGCATGGGCGGCGGCCTTGAGCCGCGGCCTTTTTTTGCCTTCCGCCGTTGCCGGGATCGGGAAATAAGCAAGTACGGTTCATGGTTCGTCGCCCGAATTTCCTTTTTGCGCTTCGACGGGTTATCAGCATAAAGATAACGGCCGCGGAATAAGCTTCTTAAAAGCGGAACGAGCGGGGAGTACAGCTGCGGCTGCCTTGTACAAACGGGCTATTTGGAGGCCTCCGCTGTGCATCAGGGCGAAAGGAGCCATGCGTATGCTTTTAAATATGAGCATGCTGATCGTCTTCATTTATACGGTGTTATGCATCATGTACGTTCAAGCGAACCGCCACCTGTTGGCGAATATGACGGGCACCGTCGTGGCGATGACGACCGGACTGATGTCGAATTTGACGATCGGGGTCATTCTCGGCATGTTGTTTGCGCAAAATTTGGTGATGTCGACGGGGATATCGATCCTCTTTTGTTTTCTGATCGGGTATATGGTCGGCAGGCCGCTCGGGCTGCTTGCGATTATAGAGGGAATCGGCGGAGGCATCATGGGCGGGGTTCACGGGGCGATGCTGGGGGAAATGATCCCCATCAAACAGTGGGATGCCATGCTGTTTATCATGGATGCGATGTACATTGCCGTTACGGCGCTGGTCGTTTATCTCATCCATGACCGAAAGCATCGCGAGGAACAGCCTGCCGCCGCCGTCAAGGCGGTAAAAGCGGCCAAAGATTCATTTTCGGCCGCGCCGGTGCGGACTTCGTTCTGGATGATCTATATCGTTCTCCCGGTCGTCGTATTGTGCGTGGCAGCCTGGCTTGGGCACAGCCCTTCCGGTTGGGAGAGGCCGTCCCCCGGTCACGACATGCATTCGATGTAGCCCTTTTGCAAACCCGGACATAAAAGGCTAAAATAAGAGAACGGTTCGGACTGTGACGAAACTCATTGACAGTCCCGGACGGGAGCTTCTCGGATGAAGCCTTAAAGACGCTGGGTAAAGGGGAATACAGAAGATGGAACGAATTCAAACGCAGCAGCAGTACGAAGAATTGATCAGCCGTGACAAGCTGACGGTCATTAAATATGATGCGAATTGGTGCCCGGATTGCAAGACGCTTGACAAATTTCTGCCTGGCATCATGGCGAAACACACGGACAAAGAGTTTTACGCCATGGACGTGGAGCAGTTCGAAGAGATTACAAGCCAAAACGAAGTGCGAGGCATTCCGAGCCTTCTCGTATACAAAAACGGCGAAAAGCTGGCTCACCTGCACAGCAAATACGCCAAAACGCCGGCCGAGATTTCCGAGTACCTGGAAACGCTCGAATCCAAAAAATAATATTCCGTTGCCTAACGGAATATCCGTCATTTGAAAGCACCGATCCTTTACCTGCGGCAAGCAGGGAAGGGCGGTGTTTTTTTTCTGTCTACAATCGATTATTTTCCGGGATCCCCGCAAAGCACCTGAATCGGCTTCCAAGCCATGGGTCCAACAAGGTCATGTTAGTTTTGCGGATCATGTACGTGCCGAAATTCACGAATCATGAAATGAGCTTTCCGCCAATAAGATAGGAACGTAAGCAAGGCGAAAAGATTATCAGATGATGGGATGTGCAGCTATGGCAACCACGCAGCAGGTACTGCAAATGATGGACAGATACAGCGCAAGCAACTATCTTCCGCTGCCGGTCGTGATCGAAAAGGCGGAGGGGCTCTGGGTCTGGGATGCGGCGGGCCGCCGTTATCTGGATATGCTGAGCGCGTATTCCGCGCTGAACCATGGCCACCGCCACCCCAAAATCATACAGGCGCTCAAAGAACAGGCGGATAAAGTAACGTTGACCTCAAGGGCGTTTCACAGCGATGCGCTGGCGAGGTTTGCGCGAAGGCTGGCGAAATTGACCGGAAAAGGCAAAATCCTCGCGATGAACACCGGGGCGGAGGCGGTGGAAACGGCGTTGAAGCTGGCGCGGCGCTGGGCGTACCGGGTGAAGGGAGTGCAGGAAAACCGCGCCGAAATCATCGTCTGCGACGGCAACTTCCACGGCCGGACGATCACCGTGACGTCCTTTTCGACGGAAGCGGCGTATAAGGAGGATTTCGGCCCGTTTACGCCGGGGTTCAAAAGCATTCCCTACGGCGACCTGGAGGCGCTCCGGACTGCGATAACGCCGGATACCGCCGCGTTTCTTGTCGAACCGGTGCAGGGCGAAGCGGGAATCATCATACCGCCGGAGCGTTTTTTGGCCGAGGCGCATGAGCTTTGCCGCCGGGAAAACGTCCTTTTCATCGCAGACGAGATTCAGACAGGGTTCGGGCGAACGGGCAAAACCTTCGCCTGCGACTGGGAGAACGTGGTGCCCGACGTTTACGTTTTAGGCAAAGCGCTCGGAGGCGGCGTGATGCCGATTTCCGCGGTAGCCGCCGACGAGAACATCATGGATGTGTTCGAGCCGGGCTCGCATGGTTCGACCTTTGGAGGAAATCCGCTGGCCTGTGCGGTGGCGCTTGCGGCGCTGGACGTGCTGGAGGAGGAGAGATTGGCGGAGCGCTCGGAGGCGCTGGGGCGCCTGTTTATGAAAAAGCTTACATCGATCCCGCATCCCGATATCGTTTCGGTCCGCGGCCGCGGCCTGCTGATCGGGATACAGCTGTCGGTGCCGGCAAGGCCGTATTGCGAAGCACTGGCGCGGATCGGGGTGCTGTGCAAGGAAACGCATGAGACGACCATCCGGCTGGCGCCGCCGCTGGTTATTACGGAAGAAGAGCTGGACTTCGCGCTAAGCCGGATCGGGGAGGTATTTGCCAATCAAGGGAGGGCTTGAACCAACATGTCTCAACCATCCATTTCGATCATCCGGGTTCCGTTCGGACTCGGCGCAGGCCGGCCCGGCAGCGAAAACGGCCCGGACAGCATCATGAAATTCGGCCTGGCCAAAAAATTGGCCGGCCTTGGGTACGATGTACAGGCGGATTCATCCATCCGCTTGCCGGACGGCATCCGGTCCCCCGCAGGAGCCAAAATGAAGCATGTCCAGGAGGTTTTGGCCGTTAGCGGCCTGCTTGGCGAAGCCGTCTCCAAAGCGGTGGCCGGCGGCCGCGTCCCGCTCATTTTGGGCGGCGACCACAGCATTGCCATCGGCTCCCTGGCAGGATTAACGCGCCATTACGGCAAGATGGGCGTCATTTGGGTCGATGCGCATTCCGATTTGAACACGGAGTCGACCAGCCCGTCGGGGAACATGCACGGCATTTCGCTAGCGGTAGGGCTGGGTCTGTCCCATATCAAGCTGAAGGACATCGTCGAAGGCGCCGCCTCGATCCAAGCGGAAAACTGCGTCATCATCGGTGCCCGCGATTTGGACCGGGACGAGAAGGAGCTTATCCGTTCCTGCGGCCTGACCTGTTTTACGATGCACGAAATCGATCGGGTCGGCATCGAGAAAGTCGTTCACGAAGCGCTGCAAATCGCCGGAGCGGGGACCGACGGCGTGCATCTCAGCTTCGATGTCGACAGCGTCGACCCGATCGAGGCGCCGGGAACGGGAACGCCGGTCCGCGGCGGGCTCAGCTACCGCGAAGCCCATCTGCTGCTCGAGCTGCTCAGCGAATCGGGGCGGATCACTTCGGCCGACTTCGTGGAGGTCAATCCGCTGCTGGACCGCAACAACCAGACCTCGAAGCTGGCCGTCGAGCTGATCGGTTCCCTGTTCGGCAGCCGGATCCTGTAAAACCCAAAAACACCATTGGCCGGGCATGTCCGCCCGCAACCAATGGTGTTCCTTTTTTGTTTGCATTCTGGTTTGCAGCAGGCGGCTATGCTTCAGGAAGTTCCGGCCCGGTTGTTTCTTGCGAATGAAAGGAATTTGCCGGAGCTACTTGCGGCGTCCCCGCTGGTATTCGATCAGTTCGCCCAATTGGCGGATCGTATCCAGCAGATCGCTTGTTTCTTCGTTCGTGAAGTTTTCCACCGTTTCAACGATCCGCTCGGCGCTCAGGTCCGACAGCAGCCTCAGCACCCGGGTTCCCTTGTCCGTTATCGTAATGTTCACGTATCGCCGATCGGTTTCGGAGCGATTGCGATCGATCAGCTCCTCATGAACCAGCTTGTCGCAAATTTGCGTAATCGCGCTGGTCGTAAGGCCCGTCACTTTTACGATATCCGTGCCGCGCTGACTGCCGTTATTTTGCAGATATTGAAGAATAAATGCTTCGGTGGTGCTTAGCTTCATCTGCCGGACAATTCCCGTATAGTCGATGAGGCGAGGTAGTCTGTCCATAAGTTCACAATAGCGGTCTGCCAATTCTTTGGATGAAGAATGCAAGCTCATCACCCTCCTGCATATAACGGAATTATAGTTTCATACGTTTTCGGCCCGGCTTGATCCAGTTGTCGTCGTAGTCGTCTCAACGCCGGACGTCAATATATCTGTATACGGGAACGGGGCGGATTCGTTGCGTTTGCAGGGAGATATTTCTAGGCGGCGATTCTTTGGCGGAGGGGTGCACTTGACAAGGGCAAGGGAGAAGCGCTATTATTTTTTTGCACTATTGAAAGGTAAGCTTATTTAAAATAAGCCTTTACTAATCAAACGATAGAGTTATGCAAAATATTTCATATTTGCGTAATTCCATATCGGCAACTCTCTCAATATTCTCAGGGTTCTTTTTTTATGGCGGCCGCATTTTGCGGCTGTTTTTTTTTTGAAATTGTTTGGTAATTTCAGGATAAAAAAGTTGTTGACAATTAAATAACCGATGGTTATATTTAGGATACAGAAATAAATAACCGTTGGTTACTTTATTTTTCAAACATTGGACGGAAGGAACGATAACTCTAGATGCCCAGAAAAAAACAGGTTCGTTCAGAGGACACCAAGCGCGACATTCTGGCCGCTGCAGGCCGGTTGTTCGCCGAGAGAGGTTATGACGCCGTAACCATGCGTGAAATTGCCAAGGAGGCAGGCTGTTCCCATACGGCGATTTATATTTATTTTGAAGACAAGGAGGCGCTGCTGCATCAACTGTCCATGCCGCCCTTGCTCGAATTGCGGCAACAAATCGGTAAGGTGCTGGAGAAGGAAAAACCGGAGCAGGCGCTGACGCGGCTGAGCCGGCTGGTCATCCGTTTTTGCCTTGAAAACCGGAACATGTACAGGGTCTTTTTTGAAGTGAAATCGATCCGGGTGGACGAAACCTCGCCGGATATGGAAATCAACCGCATCCGAAACGGGTTGTTCGCCCAGCTCATGCAGGCTGTTCGGAACCATACCGGTTATGGGGAAGGAACCGAACGGCTGCTGGCGTGTTCCCGCATTTATTTTTACATGCTTCGCGGCATCGTCGGAACGTACCAATATTCGGAAGAGACGGCGGATGAGCTGATGGAGCGGCTTGAGGATACTTTTGACGAAGCGTTTGAAGCGCTGCTGAGGGGTCTTTTGCAAAAAAAATGAACCGGATCGCTGATTCGGATGGGAGGATGTTCAGATGAGTTTTCTCGTCATGGTCATTTTGTTTACGGTCGTTTGCGGTTGGCTCGATTCCCGGATTCCCGGAGCTTTGCGGAAGGAGGCTGAATAAGATGTTTGCAGGACATTTCGGACTCGCTGCCGCCGTTAAAGCCAAACACCCCGAGACGCCGCTGTGGGCGTTGATGGCGGGCACGCAGCTGCTGGATATTCTTTTTGTGCCGCTGCTGCTTTCAGGCGTCGAAACCATGGTGCCGGTCGGAGAGGGAGGGTACGGCGGCTCGGTGATCCACGCGGATTACACGCATTCTCTGGTCGGTGCCTTGATCATTGCTTTGCTTGCGGGGTTAGCGGCCTGGAAATGGTGGGGGAAGCGGAGCGCGGTTGTCATGGGCTCTCTCGTATTCAGCCACTGGCTGCTTGATTTGCTGGTACACCGCGCCGATCTCCCCGTTTTGCCGGGGAATCTCGGAAATCTGCCGCTGATGGGATTCGGGGTATGGCGCTCGCCGGGGATCAGCATGGCGCTGGAAATCGCGCTGATCGTCGTCGGATCGGTGATGTATTATTTGTCGCTGCGTTCACGCATCAGGAAAGCCACAAAGAGCGGGAATTCAAGGCCCTCCCTTTTGGGCCGCGCGATGTGGACGGGGGCTGTCATGGCCGGACTGCTGGCGTTGTCGCTGGTTTCCGATCTGCTCGGCATCGGTTAATTGAATAATTCTCATTAATTTAATAGGAATTATCATTTTTTACCTTTTCAAACGTGGGGGAGTATGAGAAAATATAACAAAAAATTGACACTTTGCGATTGAGCCACGCGAGAAAAGGGAGGATTTTACCATGTCCAACGAACGTCCATTATCTTTCGAAACCTTGGCAGTGCATGCGGGTCAGCAAATTGATCCGACGACGCTATCCCGTGCCGTGCCGCTGTATCAAACGACATCCTACGGCTTTCGCGACAGCGAGCATGCGGCCAATTTGTTCGCTTTGAAGGAATTCGGCAATATTTACACCCGTCTGATGAACCCGACGACCGACGTGTTCGAGCAGCGCGTGGCCGCGCTGGAAGGCGGCGTGGGCGCCCTTGCGACCTCTTCGGGACAGGCGGCCATCACCTTTTCCGTATTGAATATCGCCGGGGCGGGAGACGAGATTGTATCTTCCTCCACGCTGTACGGCGGCACGTATAACCTGTTTTCGACCACGCTTGCGAAGCTCGGCATCAAGGTGCATTTCGTCGATGCGAGCAACCCGGAAAACTTCCGCGCGGCGATCACGGACAAAACCAAAGCGCTGTATGCGGAATCGATCGGCAATCCGAAAGGCGACGTGCTGGACATGGAGGCGGTAGCGAACATCGCCCACGAAAACGGCATCCCGCTTATTATCGACAACACCTTCCCAAGCCCGTACTTGCTTCGTCCGATCGAGCACGGCGCGGATGTGGTCGTGCACTCGGCGACGAAATTCATCGGCGGCCACGGCACGTCCATCGGCGGCATCATCGTGGACGGCGGCAAATTCGACTGGGCAGGCAGCGGCAAATTCCCGGGCCTGACCGAGCCGGACCCAAGCTACCATGGCGTCGTATATACGGAAGCCGTCGGACCGCTGGCGTTTATCATCAAAGCGCGCGTACAGCTTCTCCGCGACATGGGTGCGACGATTTCGCCGTTTAACTCGTGGATGCTGCTGCAGGGGCTTGAGACGCTTCATCTGCGCATGGAGCGCCACAGCCAAAATGCTCTTAAAGTGGCGCAGTTCCTGGAAAGCAACGATGCGGTGGAATGGGTGAGCTATGCCGGCCTTCCGAGCCATCCTTCGTACGAACTGGCGAAAAAATACCTGCCGAAAGGGCAGGGCGCGATTTTGACGTTTGGCATCAAAGGCGGCAAAGAAGCCGGACGCAAGGTCATCGAAAACGTCAAGCTGTTCTCCCACCTGGCCAATGTGGGCGATTCCAAGTCGCTGATCATTCATCCGGCAAGCACGACGCACCAGCAGCTGTCCGAAGAGGAGCAAATCGCGGCCGGCGTCAATCCGGAAATGCTCCGCTTGTCCATCGGCACCGAAGCAATCGACGACATTTTATATGATCTGGAGCAGGCCATCGCCGCCAGTCAGCAATCATAAGATATAGAGGTTCATATGGAGAAAACCGCTCGATTTCGAGCGGTTTTCTTGTTGGGCCATTTTGGGCCGGTTGGTCTCGAACCCTGTCATCCGTTGCGGTTGGTATGGTACACGCTGGAAAAAATATAAACGGCATTATGCAGGACAAAGACGCCGGTCATCAAAAAAAAGGGTGTTGAAATGCCGTCAAAAACGATAATCAGCGCCCAGGCGACGATCAATAAGAAGGTGGTGACGTTCCAGCCCGCCGCTTTGGCTTGATTCGTAATCAATTGTTGACGTTCGTCAAACATCCGCTTTTTCATTCCATGCCGCCGATATATCAGCTGCAGAATCAGAGATGCTGCCACTCCCGCCAAAAGTCCGGCGCATCCGATCATCGCGTTTTGAAGCTGATCAGTCAATATTTTCATCTCCTTCGAAAATGAATAGATCCTCCATCCTGCACCCGAAAATTTGAGCCAGCTTATGGGCCAGCACCAGAGAAGGCTTATACTTGTTGTTCTCTAACGAAATGACCGTTTGCCTGGATACGTTCAGGCGGGCGGCGAGTTCCTCCTGTGTCATGTTCCGTGCTGTCCTTTTTTCCCGAATTCGCGTTTTCAATCGATTCCCGCCCATCTGAATGTAAAGTTCACTTTACGTAAAGCATACTTAACATCGGCCCTGATGTCAAGTGAAAAAACGACAGAACGCCTGCCCAAATGCCGTATATTTCGCGCCCCCCGGTAATATGGTGTAAGGTAGGGTCCGCTGCATACGGGCTCTCATTTATCCGGGAAAAGAGGGTGGACAGCCAAAAATGAAGAGTGATCGGTGTCAGAATAACTGCTGCCAAAGCGGCTCCTGCTCGATGTCTTCTTTTGTGGAAGCGATTTATCCCGTCGATCGTAAGCGTTCCGGCATATCCTTGAAGGAAGAAGGGCAGGCGAGAGCGAGCTCTTTGCCGGAAATCGCGTCGCTTGTGGAACTGGTCAAAATCGAGTCCATGACGAAAGAGGAGGCGATCTACGCGGCCGATCCGTATTCGATCGGAAGCATTTTGCGTGAAGCCGAACCTTTTTCGGGTGATCACAATGATCTTGGCGCACCGGAGCTTTTGCTTGGATGGTGCGACGATGCGCGCAGCATGCGCATTTTTGCCGAAGATTTGACGTATCCGCTGGAACGGGCCGAAGCGCTTCCCGGCATTGCGGGGATGACCCTGCTGCGGGAGGACGAATGGCTGGCGAGCGGGCATTTGAAGGAAATTTACGAAGAATGGATCATGCAATACGCGGGCCTGAGCGGCCAGCGGCAGCCGAGCATCGCTTGGAGGGAGCGTTTGCTGTACCGGTGGAAAGGGTACATGGAAACGGTTCTGCATCATTTGGACGGAAAAACGTTAAGCGTCGCGTTGATTTCCGAAATCGACATTATGAAAGGACATCCGAGAGAAGCGGAAGCGCTGTCCGATTTGCGGGACATTCAGCTGGAAGCTTTATTCAGGGCCGCGCTTGCCTGCCACCGGCAGGGAATCGAGCATCGGATAGAAATTCTCGTTCCCCATTCGGCTGACCCCGAAGGATGGAATCAAGGTCATGACTTAATCGAACGCGTGGCCGAAGAGACGTTATGCCACCAGCGCCGGGCGGTAACTTTCAGCATTGGGGCGCTGGTGAAGGCGGATATCGACAACGACGCTGCGGCCGGTCTGGCCAGAAGCGCGGACCTGATTGTGCTCGACTGCGGCGGATTCAGCCGCCTTGAGACGGCTTGGCCGGAAACCGTCGCGGAGCAGCTATGTTCCCTGTCGGAATCGATACGGAAAATAAGACCCCGGTTCCCGCTGCGCGCGGCGGGCTTGCGGAATACGGCCGACTTGCCGGCGTTATGCCGGGCGGGGTTTGCGGAAATCAGCGTTGCGGCGGAATATATTCCCGCTTTCCGCTTGGCAGCGGCGCAGCGCGAACTTTTGGAAAGAGCGGAAAAGGGTCAAAGCTCGATCCGGCTTAAAGGGTAATTGGATAAAAACCTGCATGTAGGCGATGCTTTAACGCATTCTCTACATGCAGGTTTTTTTGCGTTTATTCGAGGAGACCAAATAAGCATAAAATGTTGTTTACTTTTCCGCCGGCCCGGCATATAATGCAAGTATGAAGTTGCATTTAGGAAAAACAATTGCAGTAGTGCAAAAATGATTATCATTCTCAATGGGACGATTCCCGTCCTTCATGAAAACATGCTGCTCCGGCTGGTCTGGAGCAGCATGTGCCGTTTTAAGGGCAGTAATAATGCTTTTCATTCTCAATGGGAAGGTGAGTACGATGGAAAATGTGCAAAAAATCGCCGCAAAAGCCATGAAAGAGCTTCCTGCATCCGGCAGCGCCAAAGCGCCGAATCCGCATCGCAGAGGACGCATCGATATCCGGGGCATGCTGGGAAACAAAGAAATGCAAGCCGCCATACTCAGCGGCGTGCTTATGATCGGCGGGTGGGCGTTAGGCCACGTGTCGGCTGGCATTTCGGTTCTTTTGTATATATTGTCTTACGCGGCCGGGGGCTGGCTGAAAGCGAAAGAAGGCGTGGAGACGCTGATCAAGGAGCGCGAGCTTGACGTCAACCTGCTTATGGTGGCGGCGGCGTTGGGAGCGGCCAGCATCGGTTACTGGAACGAAGGCGCGATGCTGATCTTTATTTTCGCCTTAAGCGG
This sequence comes from Paenibacillus sp. VCA1, assembly GCF_031583795.1. Taxonomy (NCBI): domain Bacteria; kingdom Bacillati; phylum Bacillota; class Bacilli; order Caryophanales; family Paenibacillaceae; genus Paenibacillus; species Paenibacillus sp. VCA1. The sequence continues at coordinate 102,569 of NZ_JAVLSX010000014.1, forward strand.
AGCGCTGGAAAGCTACACGATGGAACGCAGCCGGAAGGATATTTCCTCCTTGATGGCGCTCAAACCGGAGATGGCGCTTCGGGTCGAAAACGGAGGCATGGCGCTGGTTTCGATCGACGAGCTGAAGGTGAAGGACCTGATTCTCGTCAAACCCGGAGAGCTCATTCCCTCGGACGGCGTCATTCAAAACGGCCGTTCAGCCGTGAACCAATCCTCTATTACGGGGGAGTCGGTCCCCGTAGACAAGGCGGAAGGGGACGAAGTGTTCGCCGGCACGTTGAACGGGGAAGGCGTGCTGTATATCGAAGTGACGCAAACATCGGATGCGACCGTTTTTGCGAAAATCATCCGCCTGGTGGAAGAAGCGGAAAACGAGATTCCGCAGTCGGAGCGGTTCATGCAGCGTTTTGAGGGCATTTACGCCCGCATCGTCGTGGCCGTCACCCTTGTCATCATTTTTGCGGCGCCATTCGTCTTGGGCTGGAGTTTCGGCATGTCATTCTATAAAGCCATGGTTTTCCTCGTCGTCGCTTCGCCTTGCGCGCTTGTTGCTTCGATCATGCCGGCTTTGCTGTCGGCGATCTCCAACCGGGCACGCCGCGGCATCCTGTTTAAAGGCGGCGCCCACATGGAAAACATGGCGCTTACCTCCGTCGTCGCGTTTGATAAGACCGGCACGCTGACGGCCGGCGAACCGCAGGTGACGGATTTGATCGCGGCGGAAGGTTACGACCGCTTGGATCTGCTTGCCGTCATCGCATCGGTTGAACAGCTGTCGGAGCATCCGCTCGCCAAAGCGATCGTGCGCAAAGCCGAAATCGAAGGCGTAAAGCTGCTCCCGGCGGAGTCGGTCACGTCGGTCACGGGCTGGGGGATGGAAGGCGTCGTTGCGGGCAAAACCTGGCGAATCGGCAAAACCGACGTGCTGGACCGTTTGAACGACCGCGCCGAAGCCGACCGCTGGAAAGGGCAGCGGAGCATGCTGGGCGGCGAAGGCAAAACCGTGTCGGTTATTATGGACGGAGACCGGGTGGCCGGACTTGTCGCTTTGCAGGACGTGGTGCGTCCCCAAGCGGCGGCCGCGGTGCGCAAGCTTCAGTCGATCGGCGTGAAGGTCGCGATGCTGACCGGCGACCGCAGCGAAACGGCACAAGTGATCGGACGTCAGATCGGAGTCGATCTGATTTATTCCGACCTGCTCCCGGAAGAAAAAGTGAAGTATGTGAAGCAGCTGCGCGAGGAATACGGCCATGTCGTCATGGTCGGCGACGGCGTAAACGATGCACCGGCGCTGGCCACCGCTACGGTCGGCATGGGCATGGGCATGAGCGGCAGCGGTACGGCGCTGGAGGTTGCCGACGTCGTGCTGATGAACGACAACATCGAGGAGATTGCCGGAACGATCAAGCTGGCCCGCCGCGCGCGCCGCATCGTCAAGCAAAACATGGTATTCGCGATTTCCGTCATCGTCCTGCTGATGGCCGGCAACTTCGTGACGGGCATTGCGCTCCCGCTCGGCGTAGTAGGGCATGAAGGAAGCACGATCCTGGTCATTTTGAACGCGCTGCGCTTGTTGAGATAAACGCCGAAATAACTCGAAAGATGAGCTCCCGGGCCGCCAGCCCGGGAGTTTTTCCTTTAAATAAAGGTTAACAATCGTTCGGAAGCCATGTATACTAGTTCTATTGACATTCGTGTCCTTTTATATGATAATAATTATCAAATAATAATTATTTTAATTAATTCAATACAAGTGATCCTGGTAACGTTCCGCTTCCAAGCGGACTACTTTCCGGGCACTGCAAGCTTGGAGGGAAACTTTATGTATAAATCCGTAATTATCGGTACAGGACCTGCGGGCTTGACCGCAGCCATCTATTTGGCGCGCGCCAACCTCAACCCGCTTATTATCGAAGGACCGCAACCTGGCGGCCAGCTGACGACGACGACCGAAGTCGAGAACTTCCCGGGTTTTCCCGAAGGCATCATGGGACCCGAACTGATGGATAACATGCGCAAGCAGGCTGAACGTTTCGGCGCGGAATTCCGCACCGGCTGGGTCAACAGCGTGGAGCTGGGCGGCCGTCCGTTCAAGCTTGACGTGGAAGGCATCGGCAAGATCGAGACCGAAACGCTGATCATTTCCACCGGCGCCACGGCCAAGTATTTGGGCATTCCCGGCGAACAGGAAAACGTTGGACGCGGCGTCAGCACATGCGCAACCTGCGACGGATTCTTTTTCCGCGGCAAGGAGATCGTCGTTGTCGGCGGCGGCGACTCGGCGCTGGAGGAAGCAGGTTTCCTGACCCGTTTCGCATCGAAAGTGACGCTGGTGCACCGCCGCAACGAGCTGCGCGGCTCAAAAATCATGCAGGACCGCGTGCGCAGCAACGAGAAAGTGGAATGGGCGCTGAACCGTACGCCGCTTGAAGTCGTAGCCGATGAACGCGGCGTCAAAGGCTTGAAAGTGCGCAACAACGAAACCGGAGAAGAGGAATTGATCGAAGCAAGCGGCGTATTCGTCGCGATCGGCCACCATCCGAACACGGGCTTCCTTGGCGGACAAATCACGACCGATGCCAACGGATATATCGTGGTCCAGCCGGGAACTTCCGAAACGAACATTCCGGGCGTATTCGCCTGCGGCGACGTTCAGGACACCCGCTACAGACAAGCGATCACGGCAGCCGGCAGCGGATGCATGGCGGCGATGGATTGCGAGAAATACATCGAAAGCCTGGAGCATCACACCGCCGTTCTTTAATGGCTTGAAATATTCAGCACGTGATCGATTTTATATCCAGTTTTAACAACGAGGTGACAGTTCCATGGAAAAAGCAATCGTATATACCAGCCCCAATTGCCCGCACTGCCGTCAGGTGAAAAGCTATTTGGCGGAAAAAGGCGTGGAATACGAAGAACGCAACATCGAGCAAAGCGATGAATTCGCCCAGCAGGTATGGGATATGGGCATGCGCGCCGTCCCTGTGACCGTGATCGGCGAGCACCGCATTCTCGGCATGAACAAGCTGCAGTTCGAAAAAGCATTGAACGGGCAGGCATAACATTCAACGAGGCAAAGCATCAGACCCTTCTTCCGCAGAAGTTCCTGTGGGGGGAGGGTCTTTTTGCTGCAGTCGAAGCCGGGGGTGCTGCCTGAATGAAAAAAAGAGGACCCCTGGTCGTTCAACCCGGGAGATCCCCTTTTTTCGGATTACGGAAATTATGCGCTTTCAGGCAGACCCTGTAAATATCCATAATCTTAAGTAAATTATGCGCTAATCGAAAAACAGTTTCATGACGACCTGGAACACCAGGTAAGCCGCCACGCCGGCAACGATCAGCAGCAATCCGGCTTTTTTCTTGCCTTGAAAAAACCGGAGAATCGCCAAGCTGAAGAGAGGCGCGATAACGATCAGAAACAGCAGCACGGTCACGAACACTTCGGCCGATATATTGGAAGTATCCACGTAAGTCACGGACATTCGCTCCATTCATCAATATGGATCAAACTTGATAGACGACATAACCGGAGGCTTCACAAAACCCCAATGTTTCTATTATACCGAAACTTGCCGAATATTTCCGTATAAAAACGGCGAAAAATGTTGCGATTTTACGTCCGGCGGCATCTTTTGAAATTTCGTCTTCCGCGGAAGGGAAACGGCTCCCGGCATGCGAATTATGTTTACTAGAGAAGAGGATAGGGGGCTTTGTAAATATGAAACTGATTAATGAACTTTTAACGTCGCGTCTGGTGGCTATCGTGAGAGGGATTACGCGCGGCGAAGCCCGCATAGCGGGAGCGGGGCTTACAGCCGGAGGCGTGAAGCTGATGGAAGTGACGATGAATACGGAAGAGGCGCTGGACATCATTCAGGATTGGCGCTCGTTATATAACGGCAGGGCTTACGTCGGGGCAGGGACCGTGTTGAACGTAAAGATGGCCAAGGAAGCGGTGGCGGCCGGAGCCGAGTTTCTGATCTCCCCGAACGTGGACCTGAACGTGATTGCGTATGCGCTCGAGCAGGGGGTCGACGTATGGCCGGGGGCAATGACTCCGACCGAAATCGTATCCGCCTTTCAGGCCGGAGCCGAGGCCGTCAAGCTGTTCCCGATGGCCAGCCTGGGGCCGGGGTATTTGCGCGAAATCCGGGCTCCGCTGGACCAAATCCCGTTGATTGCCACGGGCGGGGTGTCGCTTGGGAATATCGCCGAATATTATGAGGCAGGGGCCAACGCGGTAGGGATCGGAAGCTCGCTGCTGCCGAAAGATGCGCTTGCCGCGGGGAATGCGGAACGGATCGCCGAATGCGCAAGGCCTTTTGTGGAAGCGTCGGTTATCCGGAAAGGATAAATATCGAATGTCTTCATAACGCAAGGACCGCCAAATCCTCAGTCATATATGTTTGGATGCAGGAATAGAGTCATTTCGGAGGGCTAAAAACAGCCCTTTGTTGCCCGAACAAACATGCCTATTGTAGAGAAGGGAGGGGACTGTATGAGATGGAAGCGCGGATCGGCGGCTAAAATATTGCTGACCGGCACGCTCGTCGCAGCGGTGATACCCCCTTGTATCGATTGGGAAATGGTGTATGCTTCCTCGACATCCGGCGCAAGCGTGGTCAAAACCGACCAGGAGCTTCAAAATACGCTGCTTCGCGCCATGAATCAACGGCTCGGCCAAGTCCAATTTGTTTATCAAGGGAAGACGAACCAACTGAAGGAGCAGCTGAAAAATGCGCTTGAGCGGGCGCTTGAAAGCGACCCGTACATGAACTACACCATCGAAAGCTACGGCTATTCGTACAGCGGAACTTCGAAGTCGGCGAACGTGAGCGTCCAGCTGAGTTACCGGGAGACCGCAGCGCAGACGGCTTACGTCTCCCGGCAGGTCCGGAGCATCTTGAACCAGATCATCAAGCCGGGCATGAACGACCATGAAAAAGTCAAAGCCATCCACGATTGGATCGTGCTTCACTTGAAATATGACGAAACGCTGCAGAAATACACGGCTTATGACGGCCTAAGCTCAGGCAGCACCGTGTGCCAGGGTTACTCTCTCCTAACCTATAAAATGCTGAAGGAGGCCGGCTTGACGAACCGGATCGTGGAGGGAACGGCTACGCCGCGGAATACGGGGGTAAGTCAGCTGCATGCATGGAATCTCGTCCTGCTGGACGGCAAATGGTACCATCTCGATACGACTTGGGACGATCCGGCGCCGGACAAGGAGGGAGAGATCGGAATCGGCTATTACCTCCGCACCGATGCGCAGATGAAAAAGGACCACAGCTGGACGAAAAGCTACCCGGCCGCGAATACGCCGTACCGGGATACGCTTGCGAAGCTGATCGGCCAAAACGACGGCCGCAGCAGCTTTTATAAGAAGCTGGAACGGGAGTTGGAATATCAGCTTTACGACACTTCGCAAATCGTCAGCGCAAGCGCCCAGTTGAGATCCAAAGTGCAGTCGGCCATCAAGCAGGGCGGACATTCGCTGCTGTTTCGTTACCACGGCAGCCACGAGAATTTGATGGATGATCTTCAGGATTTGTACCGGCTTGGCGTCAATTCCATCTCATACGTGGAAAGCGAGCTGGATGAAACCGAGGATTTGCGGGTGTACGTCACTTGGAAATAACGAACGCAAAAAATCTCCCTTTCGGACTGCCTCGGCAGAACGCGGAAGGGAGATTTTGATGTTAGCGCGTCGGACGCTCATGCGTCGTCAGGTCGCATTCTTTCAGCGGGATCAGCTTGCTGCCTTTGGTCCATTTGTATCCGAGCCAAATGGCGATGAACAGCGGTACGCTGACGTAGGAAACAAGCAGTCCGTACCAGTCGATTTTCGCTCCGGTGAAGGCCCCGGTGTTCTGGCCGACGATCGCGACGATGCACAAAATAAAAGCGAAGATCGGGCCGAACGGGAACCATTTGGCGCGGTAAGGCAGCTCGTCGAGCGAATGGCCCTGCGCGATAAAGGCGCGGCGGAACCGATAATGGCATACGGCGATGCCGAGCCAGTTAATGAAACCGCACATGCCCGAGGCGTTCAGGAGCCAGTTGTAGACGACGCCGTCGCCGAACAGCGATGCCAGGAAAGCCAGCATGCCGACCAGGGCGGTCATGATCAGCGCGTTGACAGGAACGCCGCGGCTGCTCAGCTTGCCGAACATTTTCGGCGCGAGTCCGTCCTTGGCCATGGCGTACAGCACACGGGTCGAAGAATACATGCCGGAGTTGCCTGCCGAAAGCACGGAGCTTAAGATGACCGCGTTCATGACCGAGGCGGCGAACGCAAGCCCGGCCTTTTCGAACACCAGCGTAAACGGACTGACGCCGATGTTGTTCAGCTCGGTCTTGAGCAGGTTCGGGTTCGTATAGGGAATCAAAAATCCGATGACCACGATCGCCAAAATATAAAACAGCAGAATCCGCCAAAACACCTGTCGGATGGCGCGCGGCACGTTTTGGCGCGGATTTTCGCTTTCTCCCGCCGCAACCCCGATGAGCTCGGTACCCTGGAACGAAAAGCCCGCGGCCATAAACACGCCGATGAAGGCGAAAAATCCGCCATGGAACGGGCTGCCGCCCAGATTGAAGTTGGAGAAGCCGACCGGCTTGCCGCCGAAAATGCCGAAAATCATCGTGACGCCGAGAACGAGGAACAGGATGACCGTGGCGACTTTGATGATCGCAAACCAATATTCCGATTCGCCGTAGCCCTTCGCCGAAAGCGCGTTAAGGGCGAACATGAGGGCCAGGAACAAAAAGCTCCATAGCAGCGACGGGGAATTCGGGAACCAATATTTAATGATGACGGTGGCGGCGGAAAGCTCGGCCGCGATCGTCACCGCCCAGTTGTACCAGAAATTCCAGCCGACCGCAAAACCGAAAGCCGGGCTGACGAACCGGCTGCCGTACGTACTGAACGAACCGGAGTCGGGCATGTAGGTCGCCAGTTCTCCGAGGCTGGTCATCAAGAAATAAACCATAAGTCCGATGGCGGCATACGCCAAGATGGCCCCGCCGGGACCGGCTGAAGAAATCGCGCTCCCGCTGGCGAGAAAAAGCCCGGTGCCGATCGAACCCCCGAGGGCGATCATCGTCATATGGCGGGCTTTCAGGCTCTGCCTCAGGGAGTTCGCAGGTTGTTTGCTGCTCATGAATGTAAAACATCCCTTCTGTATGATGGTCTTATAGATCATGGAAGGGGATTGACAAGCTCAAAAAGCCCGCAGGTATGGAACGACCTGCGGGCTTTATTTGTGTCCTCTGGCTTCCGCATCCGTGCATCCATGAAAGATAGCTCAACACGGCCGGCATTTTGTCATGCCGCTGGCCGCGACAGTTCCGCCCCTTTCGGGTACGGCCCCAGCATGCGGATCGATCGGAACGGATCCCCACACTTCGGCGAAAGCGCCCTTCACGGCAGTTCTGCGGCGGTTCCTTGCGCCTCCCTGCAGTTACTCATCGCTTTCGCAACCTCTACCTCACCTTTGCAGAATGAGGTTATCTTCTTGGCTCAATACTAAAATTAGTTTTTAACATTGGCAAGGTGGCCGCTGCGGTAACGGATCGTTCTTCCGATCGCTGTTGCCTCCAAATTTCTTCTGTTTATTTACAAGTGGTGGAAATTCGGAGACAAAGGCGACCGCTACCGCTTCTTCAGAACGATTCCGTCCCTCTGCTGCTTTTGCTTTTGTTTCAGCCTAATTACGCTCTTGAGCCATTATTTATTTGTTTTTCTATAGTAAAGCAATGCGAAGCGTATGACAATAGATATATATGGCAATGCAATAACCTGCTGCTATAAAAAAGCTTAGGAGCGATCGCGTTTAGCCATCTGCTGCCATACGGTGCCGGCCGCCTGTTCGCCGGATTCGATCCGCTCAAGCGCCATCCGCGCCTGCAGGCTGACTTCGAATTCCGGATCGTCGACCGCTTCCTTCAGCGCGTCCCGGGCATCCTCGGTGCCGACCTCATACAGGAAACGCGCCGCGCGCCAGCGGACGATTTTGCTGCTGTCCTTGAGGAGCGCCTGCATGGCCGGAGTCGCCGCCGGATCGCCGATGTCGGAGAGGGTATCCCCCGCGGTGCGGCGTACGGTCGGCGAGCTGTCCTTCAGCGCTTCGTACAGCAGCTCCATCGCTTCGGGCGTGCGGATGTCGCCAAGATATACGACGGCAAGGCGGCGCGTTTGCATTTTTTCGTCATGAAGCGCTTTGCGGATCAGCGGAAGATGCTCTTCCGTTGGCGACATGCCGTCCAGCGCGGCGTACCGGACACGCCAGTCGGCGCTGTTCATCGCTTCCCGGAGCTCTTCTTCGCTGAGCTCGCGGCGCTGTTCCTCGAACTCCTCGCTGCTGGCCCCATGGGCGATCGCTTGGGCGACAACCTGCTTGAGGCGCTCTTCGGGGAACGCCGCTTCAAGCTCCTGCTCGACCTCTTTGGCGATCTCCTGCAGCTCGCCGTATCGGACGCCGTAATCCTTCAGCTTGCGCTCTTTGATCATGGTCGTTGCGGCAACTTCCATCACGGCATCGGTGAATCGTTGGGACAGCGCCAAACGCTCTTCCTGCATGCCGGATTTCACGCGAATCTGCATCGGAATCCCGCGGAAAAATTGAACCAGCACTTCGGCCTCGCCGAAATGTTCTCCGGCTCCCGCTTCGTCTTCGAGCACGGCGTTTTGCACGCCTTCTTGTCCGAAGCGTTCCTGAACCTCCCCGAGAATGGCCGACCAATCGGCGTTGCCCTTGCGCTCCAGCGCCACGAAATCCAGCGTATGGAACACGCTTTTTACCCCTTCGATGTGCAGCATTTCTCGGATCCAGGCAGGGGCGGACCTTTCGTTTTCGAGTGTATATGTTTTGCGGATTCCCGGCTCCAGGCTTTCATCCAGATGAAGCTTCATGGAGTTCGGACTCGGCGTAGGTTCGATGAACTTGATTTTCATGGGAAACAGGCCTCCTTTATTATAACGGCTTATCATCGTTTTGCCTCATGAATAAGTGTACCTCACTTCGGGCGTAAACAAAAACCTTTTGATCGTCGGAATGGCCGCAAAATCCACGCGCGCGAAAACGAAATCCGAAGCGGCGGGGCACAGGTGGCGGATCGCTTGATGTTCAGGGTAAAATGATAGAAACGGCCTGGAAGAGAAGGAGGGGAATCATTTTGCCCAAAATTCGCTACAACAATATGAACGATGCCAGCACGGACCATTCCGTGCAGGAATTCAGGCAGTGGCGCAAGGAACGCAAGGGAAAGAAAAAGGACCTTTCCTTCCGGGTGCCGAACGTGCCTCCCGACATCGAATATCTTCATGCAAACCGCAGGGATGCGACGATCACCTGGATCGGACATTCGACGTTTTTGATACAATACGAAGGCTTAAACCTGGTGACCGACCCGGTCTGGGCCAAACGGATGGGGCTGGACCCCCGGCTCGGAGAGCCGGGAATCGCGATCGGCGACATGCCCCCGGTCGACGTTGTGCTGATCTCGCATTCCCATTATGACCATCTCCACCTAGCCTCCATACGAAAGCTGTACAGGGAGGAAACGACCGTTATCGTGCCCGCCGGACTGCGTGCAAAAATGGTCGGCAAAGGCTTTTCCAACAGCATTGAGCTGAACTGGTGGGAGGAGGCGGTCATCGGCGGCGCGAAAATCACGTTTGTGCCCGCTCAGCACTGGACGCGGCGGACCCCGTTCGATACGAATACCTCCCATTGGGGAGGGTATGTGCTGGAACCGGCCGGGCATGCGCAGTTTCGGGATGGCGAGGAGCCGGTGAAGGGGGAGGAGCCGGCCCTTTATTTTGCCGGGGACAGCGGATATTTTCCCGGTTTTAAGGAGATCGGAAGCCGCTTCGACATCGACGTGGCGATGATCCCGATCGGGGCGTACGAGCCGGAATGGTTCATGGCGACGCAGCATGTCAATCCGGAGCAGGCGCTGCAGGCGTTTTTGGACGTGCGGGCGGACAAGATGATCCCGATGCATTACGGGACGTTCCGGCTTGCCGACGATACGCCCCGGGAGGCGCTGGACCGGATGGAGGCGGAACGGGTACGGCTGGGCATTAAGGCGGAGCGCATTCAGGTACTGAAACATGGGGAGACTTTACGAGTTAATAAGTCTTCATTTACATAAACGAAAGTTATTACTTAAAACAGCTGGTCCCAGTGTACCTGTTTTGGAGTCGGAAAGACGAACTTCTATTTTGCTATCCTCCAATTGCGCGGTTATATCATCAATCCTGCCTGCCCACGTTGGACTATCCGCTTCAGGCGTCGGATAAAGTTTGAATCTCCAGCTAATCTTATTGGCAATAAAGGCAAAACCTTCATAAGTATCGTAGTTTCCATAATGTCCAGGCTTCAGCAAGTGGATGGCGTGAATGCTTATGCTGGTCCGAGGAAAACTTGGCGTCAATTTCACTTTGTATACCAGAGCAGCTCCCTTTTCATTTATGCTACCGCTAACCGGCTCCAAAACGAGACTGCATGGCATAACAGGTGCCGCAGCAGCTTGTGGATTCGTAGAATCAACCAAGATAAAATACAGGCTGATTAGAAACGAAATGATAAGCTTCATATAATCCTCCACAATTGTATTTCGCTTATCTTTCCCTTTTCTTACTAAGGTTATTAATGGAATAGTTAAAGGGGTCTGTATGCGGCATAACTTCTGCGCGGATACGTCGATAAGACCCTTTTTTTATGCTATAATGTGCTGAAGCCAATTATTGAAAGGGATGGTAATGCTTAATGATCAGTACAAGCGGCGTGACACTCCGTTACGGAAAGCGCGCACTTTTTGAAGATGTAAATATAAAGTTTACCGCGGGCAACTGCTATGGTCTGATCGGTGCCAACGGCGCCGGTAAATCGACCTTCCTCAAAATTCTGTCCGGCGAAATCGAACCCAACACAGGCGAAGTTCATATGACGCCGGGCGAACGGATGGCCGTCCTGAAGCAGAACCACTTTGAATATGACGAATATCCGGTTCTCGAAACCGTTATTATGGGACACAGCCGTCTATATGACATTATGAAAGAAAAGGATGCTTTGTACGCCAAAGCGGATTTCTCTGAAGAAGACGGTCTCCGCGCAGGGGAGCTTGAAGGCGAATTTGCCGAACTGAACGGCTGGGACGCCGAACCTGACGCGGCTGCACTCCTGATCGGCCTAGGCATTCCGCGCGAGCTGCATGACAAGAAGATGGAAGAGCTGAGCGGCAACGAGAAGGTCCGCGTGCTCCTCGCCCAGGCGCTGTTCGGCCGTCCGAACAACCTGCTGCTGGACGAACCTACGAACCACTTGGACTTGGAATCGATTCAGTGGCTTGAGAACTTCCTGATGGATTACGAAGGCACCGTTATCGTCGTATCCCACGACCGTCACTTCCTGAACAAGGTATGTACGCACATCGCGGATATCGACTTCGGCAAAATCCAGCTGTATGTCGGCAACTACGACTTCTGGTATGAGTCGAGTCAGCTGGCGCTGCAATTGCAGCGCGAATCGAACAAAAAGAAGGAAGAGAAGATCAAGGAGCTGCAGGCGTTTATTCAGCGGTTCTCCGCGAATGCTTCCAAGTCCAAGCAGGCGACTTCCCGGAAGAAGCAGCTGGATAAAATCACGCTGGACGACATCCGTCCGTCTAACCGCAAATACCCGTTCATCAACTTCAAACCGGAACGCGAAGCCGGCAAGCAGCTGCTGACGATCGACCGCCTGAACAAAACGGTGGAAGGCGAGAAGGTGCTGGACGATCTGAGCTTTGTCGTGAACAAAGGCGACAAGATCGCGTTCGTCGGTCCGAACGGGCTGCCGAAATCGATGCTGTTTGAAGTGTTGATGGGACGCACGGAGCCGGATTCCGGCGAATTTTCTTGGGGCGTGACGACTTCCCAGGCGTATTTCCCGAAAGACAACTCCGAATATTTCGACGGGGTCGATCTGAACCTGGTCGAATGGCTGCGCCAATATTCCAAAGATCAGGACGAGACCTTCCTGCGCGGATTCCTGGGCCGGATGCTGTTCTCCGGGGAAGAAGCGCTGAAGAAGGCGAGCGTGCTTTCCGGGGGCGAAAAAGTGCGCTGTATGCTGGCCAAAATGATGCTCAACGGCGCCAACGTCCTGCTGCTTGACGAGCCGACGAACCACTTGGATCTCGAGTCGATCACGGCGCTCAACAACGGGCTCATCGATTTCGACGGAACGATCCTGTTCACGTCGCATGACCATCAGTTCATTCAGACGATCGCCAACCGGATTATCGAAATTACGCCGACAGGCATCATCGATAAGGTCATGACTTACGACGAGTATCTCGAAAGCGAAGAAATCAAAGCGCTGCGCGAAAAAATGTACCCGGACGGCCTGTAAGCCGCCCGGCCTCGATATAAAACCAAAAAAGCTGCTTTCCCATCGGAAGGTCCCTGTCATTGAAACAAGGGGCGTTTCCCGATGAAGGGAAGCAGCTTTTTTTTGGGTGAATCGGGTCCCCGCAAAACATTCGAAAAAGCAACGGAGATCAGGCTCCGCATGGCGGGGACGATGGCGCCGGTTGCCCGCTCTTGCTGCACTTAGGAGCCTCCGGTGCGGCGGCGCTGGTTGTTCGGCTTTTTGTTGTTTTGGCTTTTCATCGCCTGCGGGGAATTTCCCTGAAATCCGCCGGGCTTAAAGGATTGATTCTGCTGTTTTTTCTGCTCCAGCTTTGCGCGTATCGCGTCAGCCAGATTGACCTTCTTCTGATCTTTGTTTTCGGACATGGGCGGCCCTCCCTTTGGGTTATCGTCCTAATTCTATCCGTTTTTGCGGTTCCCCACAAGAGATGTAGAAGATAAAACCTCTTGACCCGCGGCAATTATGTTTCTCTAGACCCACACGGCTCTTCTTTGCTAGGATAAAAAAGGACTTTTTGAACCCTCTGTAAAAGGTGGATCAGACTTTGGTGAATATCTATGACGATATACGAAAAGGAGAGCGGGGAGCTTGGGTAAGCATCGCGGCTTATCTGCTTTTGTCCTCCTTTAAGCTGATTAGCGGTTATTTGTTTGCGTCCAGCGCGCTGCTGGCCGACGGTTTTAACAACGTAACGGATATCGTGGCTTCGCTCGCCGTGTTGATCGGTCTGCGGATTTCACGGAAACCGCCGGATTCCGATCACGCCTATGGGCACTTCCGGGCCGAAACGGTCGCTGCGCTGATCGCATCGTTCATCATGGCGACGGTGGGGATTCAAGTGCTGGTGGATGCGGTTCGTTCCTTGTTCGCGGGCAAGGAGTCGCAGCCGGATTTATGGGCGGCCGGCGTGGCCGCGGCCTGTGCGGTGTGCATGTACGGCGTGTACCGGTATAACCGGAGATTGGCGAGGCAGATCAACAACCAGGCGCTGATGGCCGCGGCGAAGGACAATTTATCGGATGCCCTCGTTAGCATCGGGGCTGCGGTTGGCATTATCGGAGCGCAGTTCGGCCTGCCGTGGCTTGACGTGGTTGCTGCGATTGCGGTCGGCCTGTTGATCTGCAAAACCGCCTGGGATATTTTCCGGGATTCGACCTACCGGTTGACCGACGGCTTCGACCAGGCGGAGCTCAAGGACCTGCGCGGCGCCATCAGTCGTACGCCGGGCGTGGAGGGGATCAAGGACGTCAAAGCGAGGGTTCATGGCAATCACGTGCTGGTGGATGTCGTGATCGAGGTTGATCCCCATTTGAGCATTATTGAGGGCCATCGGATCAGCGACGAAATCGAAGATCGGCTGACGGATATGCATAACATAATGAACGTCCATGTCCACGTCGAGCCGAAGGATCTGGACGTTCTGGAGCCTGGGCGGCATCCTAGAGGGAAAAAATAGGGGAACTTCGGGTGTTCGGGTGCTGTATGCGTACACAGCTGGCGTTGCCCTAATGGATTTCGTCAGCTCGAGGAAACTTCGCTTCCTGTATGAGGGCAGCGTCTAATTATAGCATCACGGGATAAACTAGCATCATCAAAAAAAAGACCGGGGGATAACGGATAACCCCGGTCTTTTTTTGGCGGTGCTTGATTTTTGCTATTATGTATCAGGGTTACACCACCGCAGGAACATGTACCCAGGCCTTGCCGAGCCAAGTATAAATTTCGATCCACTCGCCGTCGCCGTTTACGTCGGAAGCATGGCTTCCGGTGCTGAATACGACCTGAGGGGAAAGGAAGTTCATAATTTTGCCGTTAGGGCTCTCACAAAACGGAGTGATGGCCGAAATCACGATCGGTTCGTTGTTTTCCTTCGCAAGGCTGCCCTGCTGGATCAGCGGTTCGTCAAACAGTTTCGTCGGCTCAACGATCGTTGTCGAAGTGCCGGTCACGGGAGCTGCCGCTGCTTCCGTCTCGGCCGCCGGACGGTCCTCATCGGCAAACGCGGCGGTCGCCATGGATGCCATCAGGCCAAAAGCTGCTGCAAACGTAATCATTTTTTTCATCTGTCATTCCTCCATTCATCTGTTTATTGGCTTCCCTACCATTTGAAATAACCCTCATCTGGCAGATTGAACCAATAAAACTTGATGTTTTATCTATTAAAAGCGTCAAGAGTTCAGGTATATTAATTTATAGTACTCATGCAAAAAAATCAACCAGGAAAGCGGTGGAACAAGTCCAATGATATCGAAGGAAAACGCGGTGATTTTATTCCAAGGGGACTCGATCACGGATGCAAACCGGGACAGGGGGCTCTACCAGAAGCATTTTATCGGGCAAAGCTATGTGTATTTGATTGCGGCGAAGCTGGCCAACGAACATGCGGAAAAACAGCCGGTATTCGTCAACCGGGGCATCAGCGGCAACCGGGTATCGGACCTTTATGCGCGCTGGAACGAGGACGCATTCAGCCTGAAGCCGGACGTGATCAGCATTTTGATCGGCGTCAACGATGCATGGCGGACGATGTCGGAGGAGCCGAGCGGCGTGACGGACCGTTTTGAAAGGGCATACAGACATCTGCTGGAAGAAACGAAGGAGGTGCTGCCCCATACCCGCCTGATCCTGTGCGAGCCGTTTGTTCTCAAGGGAGGAGCGACGGAGGCGAAATGGGAGGAGTGGCAAAAGCTTGTCGGCAAATACCAAGGGATCGTCCGCCAATTGTCGGAGGAATACGGAACGGTTTTTGTGCCGCTGCAGGATGCCTTTGACGAAGCCGTGAAAAGGGCCGAGCCGGAATATTGGCTTTACGACGGCGTGCATCCGACCCCGGCGGGTCACGACTTGATCGCCCGGCGCTGGCTCGAGGTGGTCGGCAGGGAAGGATTGGTGTGAGTTATGGAGTGAGGGCCTATACATTCAAAACGGTTTTTTTCCAAAGGAAGAAGACCGTTTTTTTTGATCGCAGCGCCTGATGTCGCATCATTCGGAGCATGATTCGAGTTTCATAGGCGATTTCAGTATAATGGGAGAATAGAAGGGCGGGAGAAAACCGCCCGGGACTGGAAAGGAGACGGAACATGAAAGTACTGTTTCGGACGATCGTTACGCTGCTTTTGCTTGCCGTCATCGCGTGCGGCCTCGTCATCTGGTATATTTCTCCCGATCAGAAGCTGGATTTGAGCTATCGGGACATTGACGTCAAAGCCAAAGCCGTCCAAATGCTGAAAACGCGCAAGCCGGAAATCACGCTCAGCGGCAGCGAACTGAACGAGTTGGCCAAAAAGGAACTGCTGAAGCATTTGGGGGATATTCCGCGGCAAATCACCGTCACCGGGGCTGAATTCCATTTCAGCGGCCAAGAAGTGACGGCGGATATTAACGGCAAATACGAGGATTTGATTCCGTTTGGCGCCAAGCTGAAATTTTACATGGAGGCCAACGGCAGCACGCTCGAGCTGCAGCATGAATCCACGCAAATCAAAGCGATTAAGATTCCCGCTTCCCAGTTGAAACTCGGAACGATTACGGTACAGCTAAAGGATCATCTGCCGGATATGCTGACCGTGGACCATATCGAGTTTCTGCCGGACGGGGCCAAGCTGAGCTTCAAGCTGGATTGGATGTCTTTGCCGTCGCTACTGCTTAAATAACAACGATTAGACGGATAAATCAAGAGCCGGGCGTCGAAAGCGACGTTTGGCTTTTTTTATGCCCGTTTTACTGTTTGGCAAAGGCCATGGGTTTGTTTCGGGCCTCACCCGACAGGGTAACTAACGCATATCAGCAAAAAACGGCCACGTGAAGAGCCGGATCAGCGCTTGTTGTCATCCTGGCCGCGGCCTTCCGCCGAAGCTGCCTATGGACAACGGTGCAATCTACTGAGGAAAGCGAGGTTTTGCTATGCTCGTCGGAGTGAGTGTCGCCGTCATCGCCGCCGCGTTCGCCGTGCTGGTCATCTATTTGATCAAAACGCTGCTGGCCGCGAAGGCATCGCTTGAAAAAACGACGCAAACGCTGCAGGAGATTCAGCAAACCATTGACGAACTGGGGTATGAAGTCAAACAAGTCGTCAGGCAGGCAAGCGACATTACCCGGGACGTTCGGCACAAAATGGAGCAAATCGATCCCGTGATGGACTCGGTAAAACATTTGGGCGAGGCGCTCAGCGAAATCACGCTTGCCGCGAAGCAAGCTTCAGCCGCCGTGATTCACAAAATCAAGCGGAAAAGCGAAAGCGTTCCCGCCAGACGGCAGTCCCCTTTGCTTGCCCCGGCCAATTCAGAGGAGCGCATGATTGAATCTTACGCTTCCACTTACGGGAGAAAAGGGAAGCAGAAAAAGGAGCCGGGCTGGATGAAATGGGGAGATCTCGCCGTTTCCGTCTGGCAGAAATTCCGCCATGAATGAAACGCCGTTTCGCACGAAAGGAAAAATCATCCGGGCTTGATCGGCCTTTTCATCATTCCATGTTTCACCATCGCACGAACCGGTTAATAGAAACATGAGCGGACGACAAAACGCTAAGGAGAGTGAATAACATGAATTCGTCAACCCATGCAAGATCGTATGCAAAAGTCGTGGAAAACGGCGTACAGGCCGTGGAGGAAGTCAATCGTCTTCGCAGCAGCGGTTACCTGAGCGAAAACATATTCGTTTTGGCCCATGACGACGACCGGACGGAACGGATAGCCGATACGGCGAATGCGAGCGAGATCGGCATTAAGGAAGAAGGCATGTTTGATGCTCTTGCCAATTTGTTCCGTCTCAAGGGCGACGAGCTTCGCGCCAAAATCACATCGCTTGGCTTTACGGAAGCGGAAGCCCAGTTCTACGAGAAGGAGCTGGACTTCGGGAAGGTTTTGGTCATTGCCAAACCTGCTTAAAGGCGTGGATGCCGCTTCGGATTTGGAATTCGGAATCCAGAATATAGATAAGGAATGGGACCTTTCGCCCCATTCCTTATCTGTGTTTTTGGAGCTGGGGCTACAAAATGGAAAATGTTGATCAATACGGCTCTCGGCCGAAAAGTTCTCTATTCGATTATGTTAGTATGGAAACAAGAGAATTCATAATACACTAAACCCATCGGCTCAAGGAGAGTGTTATGAGAATATTAATCGTTGACGATAATCCGACAAATATCATTATTATCCGGGAAATTTTGAAAAAAGAGAATTACCGGGACACCGCTTCGGCCTCCTCGGCCCAAGGGATGTTCGAAGCGTTGGGAATTGAAGGAAGCGGGGAAGATGATAGCGCCCTGCAGTCCCATGGTAAAAAGGTCAATATCGATTTGATTTTGCTTGACATGATGATGCCCGAAATCGACGGCATTGAGGCATGCCGGATCATCCAGCGCCACGAGCATCTCAAGGATATTCCCATCATCATGGTTACGGCGGTGGGCGACTCCAAAAAGCTGGCCGAGGCGCTGGACGCCGGAGCCGTCGACTATGTCACGAAACCGATCAACAAAGTGGAGCTCATGGCCAGAATCCGGCTGGCATTGCGGCTGAAAAAGGAAAACGACTGGCATAAGGAGCGCGATCAGCGCATCCAGGACGAGCTGCGGCTGGCGGCGCTTGTGCAGAATGCGGTGCTGAGCCCGCCGATTGAGGACAGCGCCTTCGAAGTGCATGCGATTTACCAGCCTTCCGCCGAGCTTGCCGGGGATTTGTACGCCTGGTATCCGCTTAGCGGAGGGCGGTACGGCGTCATTTTGCTGGACATGATGGGCCATGGCATATCCTCTTCGCTGTTTACGATGTTTATCGCATCGGTTTTGAAGGATACGGTCACGACCTACGTCGAGCCCGAAAAAGTGATTCAGGAGTTGAACCGCAGATTTAACCAGCTCCATATCGAAAACCAGCTTGTCCAATATTATTTTACGGCGATCTACCTGGTCGTGGATACGGTGGTGAAGCGGATCGATTACGTAAATGCAGGGCATCCGCCGGCGCTGTTTTTTCCGGACGGAAGGGAGGTCGTTCAACTCGACAAGGCATGCTGTCCGGTCGGCCTGTTCGAGAAAATGGACATCGAGCCGCAGACGATCCATTACGAAGGCGATGGGCACATCGCGCTGTATACCGACGGGCTGCTTGAGGTCGTGCAAGGGGAGCATGAGGAAAAAGTCGACTTTCTGATCAGCCGCTTGAGTCATTCCCACCGGTGGGACGAGAAGCGAATGTTCGATGCTTTTTTTGAAGACCGGGGCGCGCAGGAGCGGGAAGACGACAAATGCCTCGTCTGGATATCGTTAAAAGAGGGGGAAGGCGCGGAATGAAGCTGAAAACCAAGCTGATCATCGGCTTCTGCGTGTTGATGGTTCTTATGATCGTCATGACGATGATCGGCTACAACCGTTTAAGCGACATGAACCGGCAGCTGGACGAAATTTATAAAGAGAGATATTTGAAAGTCAGGTATTCCAGCAGCATGCGGAGCGAAGTGAACAACATTTCGCGGCTGCTCGTCAATGTAATGCTGAATAAGGACGATTCCCTTGAGGAGACCGAAAGCCAGATCAAGGATATGGTCGCCCGCGGGAATCAGAATTTGGAAAACCTTATCGCAAACACCAGCTCCGAAGAAGAGAGACGGATGCTGACCCGCGTGCAAAGCGCATGGAAAGGATTCCAACAATACGAACAGAAACAAATGGCGCTCGTGTCGCAAGGGCGATGGGAGGATGCCAACACGTACCGCAATACAAGCGGGCTCGCTTTGCAGGCGGAGGCGCTGGAGAGCGTAAACGAGCTTGCCTCCTTCCAAGATATGCAGGTCGACAGCGACATGAACGAAGCGAAAGCCAATTACGAGAGCTCCATCCAAATGACCGTCGCTTTGATGGCGCTTGGCCTGCTGCTGGGCGTGGCCGTGATCCTTTGGGTCATTCCGAGCATTACCAAAGGGCTGCATGTGGTGTCCATGATGATCGAGAGCTTCGGCAAAGGCCGCATCCGAACGATCCGCCGCATCAAGGTGACGTCCAAGGATGAAATCGGGCAGGTGGCCCGGGTATTCAAGGAAATGGCGGAGGACCTTGAGGAAAAGCAGCAGATTGAGCTCAGCTACCTGCAGGCCCAGAAGGACCTGAATTGGCTTAACTCCAACGTGAGACGCATTACGGAGCTGCTAAAGGGCATGAGTTCCAGACAGCAGGTCTCCCAAGCGTTTATTAGCGAATTTACACCGATCCTGGGAGGGATCTACGGGGCCATTTATATCCATGACGAGGACAAAGAGCCGGACAAGCTTGTTCTGAACGGCACCTACGCCCATGAGGGCGATCTGGCCACGAAACCAAGCATAGCAATCGGGGAAGGGCTTATCGGGCAAAGCGGGCTGGATCGCAAGCCGATCATGACGACGGTGCCGGAAAACTATTTGGCGGTGACGTCCGCGCTTGGCGAGAGCACCCCGGCACATCTGATGATTCAGCCGATCCTGTTCGAGGATGAGCTGCTGGGAGCCATCGAAGTGGCGTCGTTCGAGCCGTTTTCCGAGCTGCAGCAAAAGTTGCTCGCTCAGCTTGCCGACAGTTTGGGCATCGTGGTCAACAACATCAACGGAAGGCTGCGGGTGGAAGAGCTGCTGCGCGAGTCGCAGGCGCTCACCGAAGAGCTGCAGTGCCAATCCGAAGAGCTTCAAACGCAGCAGGAAGAACTGAGAAGAACGAACGAAAATTTGGAGGAGCAGACCGAAGCGCTCAAAAAATCCGAGGATCTGCTGCAGCGGCAGCAGGAGGAGCTGGAGCACTTCAACACCGAGCTGATCGCCAAGACACGGGCGCTCGAAGAGCAAATGCAGCAGCTTGAAGAAAAAAACATCGAAGTCGAAGACGCCAAGGCCAAGCTGGAGCGGCAGG
The DNA here is from genome assembly GCF_031583795.1 of Paenibacillus sp. VCA1. Classification (NCBI taxonomy): domain Bacteria; kingdom Bacillati; phylum Bacillota; class Bacilli; order Caryophanales; family Paenibacillaceae; genus Paenibacillus; species Paenibacillus sp. VCA1. The sequence continues at coordinate 122,873 of NZ_JAVLSX010000014.1, forward strand.
CGATGCAGCTGGCGGTGACGAGCAAGTACAAATCGGAGTTTTTGGCGAACATGTCGCATGAGCTGCGGACGCCGCTGAACAGCCTGCTGATTTTGTCGCAGCTGCTGGCCGAGAACAAGGAAGGCAATTTGAGCGCCAAGCAGACGGAATATGCGCGCACGATATATACGTCCGGCGCGGATCTCTTGAAAATGATCGACGAAATTTTGGATCTTTCCAAAGTGGATGCCGGGAAGATGGAAATCAACCGGGAGCCGGTGCCGGTGCAGGAATGGAAAAGCTTTGTGCATCAAAACTTCATGCCGGTCGCGTCCAAAAAGCAGGTGGCGCTTAAGCTCAACGTGGATCAAGACCTGCCGGAATCGATCGTGACGGACGGCTACCGGGTGAAGCAAATCATCCGCAACCTGATGTCCAACGCGTTCAAATTCACGAACCGCGGCTCCGTCACCTTCAGCGTTCAGCGGGCCGAAGCGCGGGAACTGCCGTCCTACCTGGATGGGCGGAACAGCTACATCGCTTTGTCCGTGGAGGACACGGGCATCGGCATTCCCAAGGATAAGACGGAGCTTATCTTTGAAGCGTTCCAGCAGGTGGACGGGACGACCAGCCGCAAATACGGCGGAACGGGCCTGGGGCTTTCGATCAGCCGCGAGCTGGCCCGGCTTCTCGGCGGCGGCATCGAGGTTGAATCCGCCGAAGGCGTGGGCAGCCGCTTCACCTTGTACCTGCCTGTCATGTTTGACATGGCTGCATTCCAGTCGGCGCGCCGCGAAGCGGCGGCCGCAAGCGAGCCGCTGCTTGCCGAGGAAGCGGACAAGGCCGCCGGGACACCTCGTCCAGATGAAGCGGATGTTCAGGCTTTGACGGCGATCAAGGACGACCGGGACCTGATCGGGGAGAACGACAAGGTTCTGCTCATTATCGAAGACGATCCGAAGTTTGCCGACATCCTGCTCGAAATGGCCCGGGGCCGGGGATTCAAGGGGATCGTCGCCATGCAGGGCGACGTCGGGTTGCAGATGGCGGAATCGTATTTGCCGGATGCCATCATCCTCGATATCCAGCTGCCGGTGATGGACGGCTGGTCCATTCTCGGCGAGCTGAAAAGCAAATCGGCGACGCGGCATATCCCGGTCCATATCGTATCGGTCGTGGATGAAGTGAAGCAGGGGCTGAAGATGGGCGCGATCGCCTATCTGAAAAAGCCGTCCTCCAAAGAGGCGCTGGAAAAGGCGTTTTCGCACATCGAATCGTATACCGAAGGATCGGTCAAACATTTGCTGATCGTGGAGGATGACGAAACACAGCGCAGCTCGATCATCGAGCTGATCGACCACGACGACGTCGTTATTACGGCGGTTTCCACGGGCAAAGAGGCGCTGAGGGAGCTGCGGAACAAGCATTACGACAGCATGGTGCTGGATTTGATGCTCAGCGACATGACCGGCTTCGAGCTGCTGGATCAAATTCAGCAGGACGAGGAGCTGGAGGACCTGCCGATCATCATTTACACCGGCAAGGATTTGGACAGCAAGGAAGAAATGAGGCTCCGCAAATACGCCGAATCCATCATTATCAAGGACGTAAAATCGCCCGAGCGGCTGCTGGATGAAACGACGCTGTTCCTGCACCGGGTGGAAGCGAACTTGCCGGAAGACAAGCGCAAAATTTTACAAAGGCTGCACAACAAGGAAGTACTGTTCGAAGGCAAAAAGATTTTGCTGGTCGATGACGATATCCGGAACGTGTTCGCGTTGTCCAGCGTGCTGGAGAGCTACGACATGGACGTGACCTTCGCGGAAAACGGCCGGGAGGCGCTCGAAATATTGAACAGCGGCCGGCATTTCGACTTGGTGCTCATGGACATGATGATGCCCGAAATGGACGGCTACGAAGCGATGCGACAGATCCGCCGGCAGCCGGAATTCCAGAAGCTGCCGATCATCGCTTTGACGGCCAAAGCCATGAAGGAGGACCGCTCGAAATGTATCGAAGCCGGAGCCTCGGACTACGTCAAAAAACCGATCCAAACCGAACAGCTGCTTTCGCTTATGCGGGTCTGGCTGTATTCGTAACCCGGGGATTCGGGTAATGGAAAGTGTGATACGAAATACCGGGAGGAACATGAATGGATATTTGCATTTCGGATGATTTTGAGGAGCAATTGACGGCAGGAGGGAACCGGGAGCGCGAGGACATCGAGCTTGAGCTGTTGCTGGAAGGGATTCACCGGCTATACGGCTACGATTTCCGCAATTACGCGCTGCCGTCCCTCCGGCGGCGGATCTGGCATTTTATCCATTCGGAAAACGTGAAGAGCATTTCCGCCCTTCAGGAAAAAGTGCTGCATGACCGCGCGTGTTTCGAGCGGATGGTCCAGACGCTTTCCATTCCGGTGACCGAGATGTTCAGGGACCCGAACGTTTTTAAGGCCTTCCGCGAAAACATCGTGCCGATGCTGCGCACCTATCCGTACATCCGGATATGGCACGCGGGTTGTTCGACGGGCGAAGAGGTTTATTCCATGGCGATTTTGCTGCATGAGGAAGGATTGTACGAAAAATCGAGAATATACGCGACGGACATGAACGACCGCTCGCTTGCGGTCGCCAGGCAGGGGATATTCGGCATCGAAAAAATGAAGCAGTACACAAAAAATTACATCGAGGCCGGAGGCACCCGTTCGTTTTCGGAATATTACACGGCGAAATACAATTCGGTCATCTTTAAGCCGTTTTTGCAGAAAAACATCATTTTCGCCGAGCATAACCTGGCGACGGACCGTTCCTTTAACGAATTTAACGTCATTTTTTGCCGGAATGTGATGATCTATTTCAACGACACGCTCCGGAATCGGGTACACGGGCTGTTCCATGAAAGCTTAAGCCGTTTCGGCATTTTGGTCCTCGGCTCGAAAGAGTCGATGCAGTTTACGGAATACGGCGAGTACTACGAGCCGCTGGATCGTGTGGAGAAAATATACCGGAAAATGAAATAGGCTAATTGGGGGAAGTTCTATGGGGGTTCAAGAACCGATTCATATACTGCTCGTGGACGACCATCCGGAAAATTTGCTGGCCCTGGAGGCCGTGCTGGACAGCGAACGCTACAACCTCGTCAAGGCGACGTCCGGAGAAGAAGCGCTGCGCTGCCTGCTTAAGGATGAATTCGCCGTCATTGTGCTTGATGTGCAAATGCCGGGACTGGACGGGATCGAAACGGCGAAGCTGATCAAAAAAAGGGACAAAACGAAGGACATCCCGATCATTTTCGTTTCGGCGAACAGCAAGGAAGTGGAGCATTTGTTTGCGGGGTATTCCGCCGGCGCCATCGACTATATGGTTAAGCCGTTTATCCCCCAAATTTTGAAGACCAAAATCGAAGGGTTCGTCGAAATGTACTTGACGGGCAAAAAGCATAAAACCCAGTCGATGCTGCTGCAGCAAAAAACCCAGGAGTTGGAGAAAATCAACCAGGAGCTGGTGAAGGCCAAAGAGGCGGCGGAAATCGCCGCCAAAGCGAAAACCGAGTTTCTGGCCATGATGAGCCATGAAATCCGCACGCCGATGAACGGCGTGATCGGCATGGTCGACCTGTTGATGGAAACCGACCTCAAGGAAGAGCAAAAGGAATACGCGGAAATTATTCGCCACAGCGCCGACGCGCTCGTGACGGTGATCAACGACATCCTGGATTTCACCAAAATGGAGTCCGGCAAAATGGAGCTGGAGGAGCATCCTTTTGATCTCGTCGTCTGCATTCAGGAGGTGTTCAGCCTGTTTTCCGTCGAGGCCGGCAAAAAAAACCTGGAGCTCGTTTATTTCCTCGACGAACGGATTCCATCGGCGGTCTACGGCGATATGGCAAGGCTGCGTCAGGTGCTCATCAATTTGATCGCCAACGCGGTGAAGTTTACCCATGAAGGCGGCGTCTACCTGATGGTTTCTTTGAAGGAGCAGGCGGCCGGCGCCTTGGACATTGAATTTGCCGTAAAAGATACGGGCATCGGCATTGCGGAAGATAAAATCGACCGTCTCTTTAAGCCGTTTTCCCAGCTGGATTCGTCCATGACGCGCAAATACGGCGGAACCGGCCTCGGCTTGGCGATTTGCAAATCGCTTGTCGAGATGATGGGCGGCGACATCCGGGTCGAGCCGCCCGAAGATCAAGGAGCAACGTTTATTTTCAACATCATCGTAAAAGAAACGGAGCATGACGAATGCTTGGGCGGGCGCTTCGACGAGCTTTGCCTTCAGGTAAACCGGGACCGGAACGCGCCGCCGGACGTTCTGGTCGTCGACGATCACCCGGTGAACCAGAAGCTGATGGTCAACATGCTGGGCAAATTCGGGCTGAAGGCCGACGTCGCCGAGGACGGGAAGCAGGCCGTCGATAAAATGCAGAAGAGTCCGGGTTATCAATACATTTTTATGGACCTGCAAATGCCGGTGATGGACGGTCTGGAAGCCACAAAGCTTATTCGGGAGCGGCAGAAGCCTGTAAACCGGAGGCCGGTGATTGTCGCGATGACGGCCAACGTGATGGAGGGGACCTGCGACCGCTGCCTGAAAGCGGGGATGGATGATTACATCAGCAAACCTGTGCGGATGAGCAAGCTCAAGGAAGTGCTGAACCGTTTTCCGCTTTCTTTGCCATTATGAGCCGAAGATGATTCAAGCGGGCACGTTCAGGTTATTTGTAAATATCAGATCGTATGGAACTAAGATGAAGATGCGCCTGATATGACGAAATGAAATCAATTTTCGGGAGAGAATGTCTATGAATACAAATAAAAACGAAAAATTCAACGTAATGACAGAAAAAAGTGGAAATTCTTGCACCGTATATTTAAGCGGAGAACTGGATTTGTCGGTTGCCCCCGATTTCAGGCTTGTCATGGAGCCGCTGGTCTCGGATGCCGGTATCGATTTGATCATCAACATGAAGGATTTGAAATATATTGACAGCACCGGGATCGGGATTTTGCTTTCCATTCTGAAGGCGAGACACGGGATGCAGGCCCGCTTCCAGGTGGAGCAGATTCCAGCCCAAATCCAGAAGCTGTTTGATATGACGGGTATCGCCAAGTTTTTTGCCCCCACTGAGAATTCCCAATAGGAAAGGATCGAAGAATAGAATGAATGCTGAAGTGCAAAGAGTCGTGATCAGTCTGCCGGCCAAAGCGGAGTATGTGGATATTGTCAGACTGAATTTGTATGGGATCGCCTCGAAAATGGGTTTTTCGTATGAAGATATCGAAGATATGAAGGTAGCGGTATCGGAAGCGTGCAACAATTCGGTGCTTTATGCTTACGATAAGCAGGACGGCATCGTCGAGGTTGCGTTCGAGTTGTTTGAGGACATGTTGTCCATTACGGTACGGGACGAAGGGGAGAGCTTTGAACGGACTGCTTCGAACGGCAGCGTTACGCTTCACGACAAGGAACTGCTGGACGTAGAAATCGGCGGGCTTGGTTTCTACCTGATGGAAGCGCTCATGGATGAAGTCAGCATCGAAAACGCCGCCGGGCGCGGAACCAAGGTCGTGATGTCCAAACGTCTGATGAGAAGCGAGGAAAAGGTATGAACGATAAAGTGACTCCCCCTGAGTCCATGAGCGAGGCCGTAGGTTTGATTTGGCAGTACCAGCAGACCAAAGACAACGAAATCGCTACCGTTCTAATCCAAAAATATGAACCTATGGTGAAAATCGCAGCGGGCAAAATCGCCCGGAACCGGCCCGATTTGTACGAGGATTTGTACCAGGTCGGCCAAATGTCCCTGATCCGCCTTCTGCAGCAGTATGACATTGAGCTTGGGGTTCCGTTTGAGCCTTACGCCATGAAAAGCATGATCGGCCACATGAAAAATTTCCTTCGTGATAAGTCCTGGTACATCCAGGTGCCGCGGCGAATCAAGGAAAAAGGCGCGCTTGTCCAGCACGCCATCGACGAGCTGACGGTGAAGCTTGAACGTTCGCCGAATGTGGAAGAGATTGCGGAGTATCTGGATCTTTCGGTGGAGGAAACGGTGGAAGTGCTTGCCGGACGGGAATGTTACCATTACGTATCTCTCGATTCCCCGCTTTCCCAGGAAGAAACGGGGGCAACGCTCGGGGAACTGATCAGCTCCGAGGCCAACGATTACGATACGGTTGAAAAACGGATGGATTTGCAGCAGGCTCTAAGCCAATTGAAGGAGCAGGAGCAGCGGGTGCTGCTGATGGCTTTCCAGGACGGGGAATCCCAGCGCTCGATCGCCCAGAAGCTGGGCGTTTCACAGATGAGCGTCTCGCGCATTCAGAAGCGGGCAACCGAAAAATTAAAAGAAATCATGTCGAATTCATCGCTATGACGGACAAGCCTGTTTTTGCTTGCGCTCATGACGGGTATTTTTAGATAGGGCACGCAGCATCTTTCTCCGCGGAGAAAATGGCGTGTCCTTTTACATATTCGAAAGGCGGATGCCTTCCATCATGCCGGACCGACGAAAGGAGAAAGGCCTATGAACAATGCTTCCAATGCGGTGCAGCACCGCTTGCTGAATTTTGCGGGGGGGTGGCGGTGGTATGATTTGGCTTCGGGGGACTCCTCCGCAAACGCGCTTCGAAAGCTTCGCTTGGAATCCGACGTCATCGACGAGTGGCTGCGCGTCATTCCGGAAGTCAGCGAAAACTATATTTCCGTACGCTTTCCCGATGGCGTAAACGCCGTTATTTTCGGTACCCTCCCATACTCCGTTAACAGTGAAGTCACCAGCGTCAGCCCGGTGGACAGGCTTCATTTTTTCGTACAGGAGAAGATGCTCGTCACGATCAACATGGATCCGAATACGCGGGAAATGATGGAAGCCAAAGAAAGAAGCGCAATGCTGCAGCAATGCCAAACGGCCGTGGACGGCATGTTCGTGCTGGCCCGGACGCTGCTGCATTATTTCCACCAGGGACTGGACCGCTTCGAGGTGAACCTGCGCAGCATCGAGCGGGCCATGGAGCTGGACAATCAGCGCCATTTGATGGACAAAATTTTGAACTCCCGGTTTGAGCTTTTGTTTTGGAGCAATTTGTTCACACCATTCGACGAGTTCATCGCTGCAGCCAGGGAGGGGTATTTGGAGAGGCTGGAGAAAAGCAGGCAGTTTTTGCGGCTGATCCATCGCATGGAGCGGATGACCCGGGCCTTCCGGCATTACGAGGACGAAATCGACACCTTGATTTCCATCGATGAGGCCGTGTCCGCGTTCCGCGGCAATGAAATCATGAAAACGCTCACGATCGTGACCTCCATATTTACGCCGGCTACCGTCGTCGGTGCGATCTGGGGCATGAACTTCGACAACCTTCCGGCGATCAAAACGCCTTGGGGCTTCATCAGCGTCATGTTTGCCACGTTTTTATTTACGCTGGGCATGTACTGGTGGATGCACAGAAAAGGCTGGACCGGGGATCTGCTGCGGGTCAAGGGAAGGAAGTCGAAAATATGACGGCGACGCGATTCGCGCAGAAGCGGTTCGTCATAGACTATAAAGAGCGGTCCCGGGAGAAATGCGGGTACCGCTCTTGCTCATATGAAAACGGTGATCGGCTGCCCGACTCACCGTTTATACTCGTTGATATAGTGCTGCAGGTTGGCGATATACTCGCCGATGACGGGCATTTTGACGAAGAGGCTCAAAATGTACCCGAGAATTCCCAAAATGACAAACGTGCCGAGGGAGAGACCGAGGCCGCGGGCGATCCCCGAGGTGAAATTGGTGATGATCCTCTTTTTCGGGTTCGTGTAATTTTCGAGAACATCCTTGATTTCCGCTTTTTCGAGGGAATCGGCGATTTGATCGAGACGCCTGTTCAGCCTTTTGACCTCATGCCTCAGTTCGAACGGGTGCTCGTCGACGTCGACGCGATACGCGCTTGGTTTGCTCATGCTCATCCCTGCTTTCTTTCGGCGCATGGGCGCCTTTAATGTCGCCTTGGGCGCAGAAAAAGCCAGCCGGTTCAGCTGGCTTAGGGGTGAATCGTTTATCCGGCGGCAGGAGGAACTATTCCATCGATTCGCGGAGCTGTTTGGAGGCGTCCTCCGAAGCCGATTTGACTTTATCGGAGGCGCTTTTGGCGTCGTCGGCCAGATCGGCGGAAGCCTGCTTCACGCTTTCCATGATGCTGTTTTTGCCTTCGTTGACCGTTTTGGCGAGGTCCGTCGCTTTGGAGGAAACCGTTTTGGCGACGTCGGACGCCTTTTCTCCCCATGCCGAAGCCAGCTCTTTCGACTTGTCCGTCATGCTGCTGATCGTCCCGGACAAATCGCCCCGGAGCTCCCGCCCGGACTTCGGGGCAAACAGCAGCGCCGCAGCCGCCCCGAGCAAACCGCCGATCAGCGCTCCTTTAAGGAACGTGGAGGTACCGCCGCTTTGAACTTGGCAATCCGTTTCCGTTTTATTCATCGAGACCACTCCTTGTGTCAAATTTCATCCCGGCACTCGTCTGCAGCAATTCACCGATAATATGGCGAGGCGGCTGATGCAAATGCCGGAAGATTATGAATTCAGAACGACATGTTATTCGGGTTTGTCCTTGCTTATTTCGTATTTAAACGGTCTTATGGCGGCTGAAACAAAAATCATGAAATATGGAGCCGGGGAAAATAATGTACAATAACGGCGGCGATCTTCAAACTCTTTGAAATTAGTTGTATGATGGATAAGCGATTAGCTAAAGGAGAGATGGTCTGATGGAACCGGTACTGGTCAAGGAATACCGCGCGGGCATTATGGAATGCTCGCATCATGGACATATATGCATCGTAAACGGGCGGGGAGAAACCGAGGCGTTCGCAGGCGATCCCGATTTCGTCACCTTTACCCGTTCGGCCGCGAAGCCGCTTCAGGCGATCGCGCCGATCCGCGGAGGGATTGCATCCCATTACGGGCTGAACGAAAAGGAAATCGCGATCATGACGGCTTCCCACATGGCACAGCATGAGCATGTCGAGGTGCTGGAGAGCATCATGAAAAAAACCGGTTTGACGGAATCGGAGCTCGTCTGCGCGCCAAGCTTTCCGTTGAACGAAGAGAGCAAGGAAGACGTGCTGCGCAGGCATGGCGGCAAGCGCCGTCTATACCATAACTGCTCGGGCAAACATCTCGGCGTACTCGCTTACTGCAAAATGAAAGGATACCCGCTGGAAGGATACGCAGATCCGGGGCATCCCGTTCAAAAAGAAATCATTGAAACCGTATCGGCGATGTGCGGCATCGCACCGGAGCGGATCAGTCTGGGCACCGACGGCTGCGGTTTTCCCGTATTTGCTTTGCCGCTGTCGGCGATGGCTTCGGCATACGTGAAGCTCGCCTGCCCGGATCTTATTCAGGATGAAGGCATCAGGGAAGCGGTAGCGACCATCACCCGGGCGATGAACCTTCACCCCGAGATGGTGGGGGGCAGCGGCCGCGTCGATTCCCTTGTTTTGCAGGACGCCAATTTCATCGCCAAGGGCGGATTTAAAGGAGTGTACTGCTTCGGCCTCAAAAAAGAACGGCTTGGCATCGCTTTTAAGGTATTGGACGGATCGGAGGAAGAATGGGGATGGATCGTAGAGTCCATTCTGGAACAAATCGGTTACGGGAATGAGGGGCTCATCCGGCGGTTAAAAGAGTCTTTTACGCATGACATTTTTAATGACGAAGGCAAAAAGGTAGGGCACGCCGAAACGGTGTTCCGCCTGCAATCCGTATAACGCCCGACAAGCAAGTCCCACGGACTTCGGTTCCCGCGAATTGCCTGGAAGTTATCCATAAATCGCATATCATGTGCAGCGAAATCCCTTCCGGAGGCCGGAAGGGATTTTTTTGAAAAGATCCGAAAGCGTGGTTCTTCGCTGCCAAAGCCGCTTTATCCCGGAAAAAAATTTCCGCTAAACGCGGTCTGTCATCTTTGGAAGAAGATACGTCGATCGGCGTTTTTAATGTCCAAAGTGATTGAGCCGCAAAAGTTGGGGGTAAAAACTACATAATCAAAAGCAACCTTAACTGGACACACATTCATGGAGGTGGATGTAAAATGATTAAAGTGGTCACTTCAGCGGAACGTCATACGTCGGAGAAGGAGTGGATCCACAGCGAATTCAGCTTTTCTTTCGCCGATTACGATGATCCGAGCAACTCGCATTTCGGCTGCCTGCTGGCGCATAACGACAACCGGCTAAGTCCGTTGCAAGGCTTTAAGAAACATCCTCATCATGATTTGGAAATCGTCAGCTACGTCCTATCCGGGACGCTCCAACATAACGATAGCCTGGGCAACACGAAACGCCTTCCGGCGGGCTCGGTTCAGGTGATGAGTGCCGGTACGGGCATTAACCATTCGGAGACAAACCCGTCCGAAGACGAGCCTGTCAGGTTTATGCAGATGTGGTTTTTGCCTTCCGCGCCGGGGCACAGGCCGTCATGGACTTCCCGGGTCCTTTCCAGGGAGGAGCGGCTGAACAAGCTTACGCCGGCGGTAACCGGAAGGGAGGAAGGGCAAGAAGGGCTGCCGATCCATTCGGACATTGCGCTCTACATTCCGATTTTGGAGACGGGCAAAGAAATCGTGTTCGACCAGCAAGAGGAGAGAAGGACGTATTTGTTCCTCATTTCCGGCCATTTGGAAATCGGCTGCAACGACGGCACCTTCCAGCTCGAACCGGGGGACGCGGCCCGGATCCGCAACAACTGCGACCTTCATATCAAAGGGACGAGCAGCGACGGGGATGCGGAATTCGTGCTTGTCGATATTCCCTAAACGCCAGCCGGCTTGCAGAAAAGCCCCCTGCGGTGTTCCTTCGCACGCATGCGGACCAAGGAACATCAGGGGGCTTTCATATCCGTAAAAAAAGGCGGATTCATTTTTATCTGCTGCGCAAGCGGCCAAGCTCCGAAACCAAAGCTTCCACTTCGGAAATGCTGAGGTTCGATTTGTTCATCACAAGCTCGTAGACATCGCGGATATCCTCGTATTGATCCACCGAAAAGGCGGTGGAGCTCATGGCGGCGCCGCTGGCCATTCTCAGCTTGGTTTTGATCTGTTCGATCATGTATTCGATATTTTCAGCCGTTTTTTGCGATAAATCCATGGGGAGGATCATCCTTTCCAATTTCTTTTTTACGCTGCGAGAGTTTATGACTTCCTTAGTCCCTGCCAAAAATGTGTGAACAGGTTGCGAAGCCAAGGCCCGATTTGCCTGGGGACTAGCCGGGCTGTAACCATTGTAGCACGTCTGAGTGTCCGGTACAGGAAAATGATTTTTCTTGCCGGCCGATTTGCAGTAAAATCGAAAGGAAACTGTCGATCAAGCTGCAAGGGAGGCATTTTGCCTTGTTGAATCAAGACTTTCGCTCTGGCCGGGCCAAGGGCGGAAACAGCAAAAAAACGGATGCCGACGGACTGCGCTCCTTTTTTGCGGATATCCGCGGCCGGCATGAACCCGGCGACGTAACCTTTTTGTGCATCGGCACGGACCGTTCTACCGGCGATGCGCTCGGCCCGCTGACGGGAAGCGCGCTTTCCGATTATGGCTTTCCCCATGTCGTAGGGACGCTGCTTGCTCCATGCGACGCTTTCAGCCTGGAAGCCCTTTTGGCGGACATTCCCGCAAGCCGTGTAGTGGTCGCCATCGATGCCTGCCTGGGTCAGCCGCAATCGGTCGGAAGCTTTTTGGTTTCGGACGAGCCGCTGTTGCCCGCACGGTCGGTAGGACAAGCGCTTCCTGCCGTCGGCCATTACAGCGTGGCCGCCGTCGTGAATGCGCTTGGTCCCAAACCTTACGCGACGCTGCAGATGACATCGCTGCATCATGTGATGACGATGGCCGGCCAAATCGCCTCGGCCGCGGCGGAAGCATTCGGAATGATCGCGGATGCGGGCGCAAACCGGTTAAGGGGTTGGCCATTTATTTAAATTCTATGGGCGTACCGCCCGGAATATGGCTGCATAAGCGGATCGGAAAAAAAAGTGTTTTGCCAAATCCTCACGAAAGAAGGGTTTTATGATGAATAAAGTAGTTTGCGACGGATATACGCTTTGTTATACCGATCAAGGAGAAGGGGAGCCGGTGGTTCTTCTTCACGGTTTTTGCGGAAGCTCCGGCTACTGGGAGCAGCTGGTCCCGCTTTTGTCCGGCAGCTACCGCTGCATCGTGCCCGACCTGCGCGGGCACGGCTCGTCCGACGCCCCGCTGGGCAAGTATTCGATCGAGCAAATGGCGGATGATGTCCTGAAACTTCTGGATGAGCTGAACCTGCCGAAAGCAACGATGTTGGGCCATTCCATGGGCGGGTACGTCACGCTTTCGTTTGCGCAGCGGTATGCCGCCCGGTTAAACGGCTTTGGCCTCATCCATTCAACGGGATACGCGGATGACGAAGCGAGCAAGGAAAAACGGCTGAAGGCGGTGAGCACCATCCAATCGGAAGGGGTTACCGCTTTCATCGACGGCCTGATTCCGGGCTTGTTTGCGCCGGACACGGCGAAGTCCCAGCCGGAGCTTATCGAAAAAGCGAAGGAAATCGGCTATTTGACGCCGCCGCAAGGCGCCGCGGGCGCGGCTTTGGCCATGCGCGAGCGGCCGGACCGCCGGGACGTCATTTCCGCTTCGGCGCTGCCGGTGCTGCTGGTGGCCGGCGAAAACGATCGGGTGGCGCCACCGGAAAAAGTATTTTCCGCAGACCGTCCGAACATAACAAAAGCGACGATTCAAGGAGCAGGTCATATGAGCATGATGGAAGCACCGGAGAAACTGGCTCGGGTCATTCTTCGTTTTTTGGAGCAGACCGCATCGAACCGGGACCTTTAATACGCTGAAAACTTCACCCCGTTACAGCTTCACGCGATGAACAATAAAGCCGGACCCCTTATCATTCAAGGGGAGCCGGCTTTTTGCCGATGTTTTGCACCTATGAGCCGGTCTTAACGCTTCATAAGCTGAAGGTGGTAGTGAAGTGACCATACGATGGGCTGCGGTGTCGAGTTCGTTCAGTGTCCACGACGAAACTCGCGTATAGGCGGAAGGGGAGATGTCGTCCCGCTGCGACCGGATTTTTCCCCTCCGGCTCCACCCGCATCCGATTTTGCTAACGGTCCGCTGGCTTTGGCATTCCGAATATCATACAATCATTAAAAAGAATGTTCCTTATCAGGCAGCGCCGGCTATCTTTTCGGAAAATATGATTCCGGCACGGACAGGCAGCAAAAGGAAATTTTCGCGAGCGCCTATATCGAATTTATTTTGGAAAGGGTTGAGGGGCATTATGTTCAGGAAAGACTATTTGCTGCAGATGGTGGAAGACATGGTTGAAATGGTTGGCAAAGTATTCGGTCTCAAACAGCAGAAAAAATATATCGAGGCTTTATGGGAAATCGACGACTTGCTGAGCAAAAACTTCCGTCTGAATTCGAAGCTTTTGAATTCCCTGTCCGTTGAGGATATCATAGAGATGTTTCGCTTGGGCGGCGGCATCGAAGCCGATAAACTGCAAACCGTAGCCAGGCTCCTTCAGGAAGAAGGCGGCGTTTACATGGATATGGATCGACAGGATGAAGGGTTGACCCGCCTGATGAAATCGCTGCACCTGTATCTCTATGCCGATCTTCACGGGGCGGACCATACGATGCTGAAGCTGCCGGAACGCGTGGCCGAGCTGAAGGAACAGGTTAAAGGCTACAGGCTTCCGGCCACAACGGACAAGCTGCTGTTTGGCTATGAAGAGGAGCAGGGACGTTACGCCGAAGCGGAAAACGCGCTGTACCGGCTGCTTAGTCAACAGGAGCTGACCGAAGAGGAAGGCCATGCCTTCTATCAAAGACTTTTGGCGCGAAGCGACGAGGAGCTTGAAGCAGGCGGACTTCCCCGGGAAGAGGTGCGGGAAGGCGCGGAAGAACTGCGGCGGACGATCAAAAAGCTTCATGTTGAAAATACGGGAAAGTGAGATGTACTCTCTTGGAATCTTTACGCAAACTCATCCATGACATTACGGAAGAAACGACATTGATTACGGCGACGCTGAGCCAGCTGCGCAAACGCGAGGGCGCGACCTTCACGAAGGTGCAGATCAAGCCGGTCGAGCTGAAGAAGAAGATACATTACCAGTTCGCATACGTTCATCCGAACAAGGTCGTCCATCAAAACATCCCCGCGGAAGAGGCTGAGGAAGCGATCATGCGGCTGTTCGAGCAAACGTTCCGGCAAGGGATGATTTGCACGCCGGATGCGGACTATCAGATTTTGGTCAGCAAAAAATACAAGGTGTCGATCCTGACCAAATCTCCGACCAAAACGACGGCCGACCTCGCGCATAACCGCAAAAAAAAGTATGTGCTGGAAGAGGGCCATCCGATTTCGTTCCTGGTCGAACTGGGTATAATGAATGACCAAGGGAAGGTTTTGGCCCGAAAATACGATAAGTTCAAACAGATCAACCGTTTTCTGGAGATGGTGGAGGACGTGCTTCCGGCGCTGCCTGAGGGACGCCCGCTGACGATCGTGGACTTCGGCTGCGGCAAGTCGTATTTGACCTTTGCGCTCTATCACTACTTGTCGATCCAGGAACGGCGGCCGCTGAAAATCATCGGTTTGGATTTGAAGGCGGACGTCATCGAGCACTGCAACCAGCTTGCGGACAGGCTGCATTACAGCAACCTGCGGTTTTTGGTCGGAGATATCGCCGACTACGACGAGCTGGAGCAGGTGGATATGGTGGTGACGCTCCATGCCTGCGATACCGCGACGGACGCGGCCTTGGAGAAGGCGGTCCGCTGGGACGCTTCGGTCATCCTTTCGGTGCCGTGCTGCCAGCATGAATTGTTTAACCAGATCGACAACGAGGTCATGGAGCCGCTGTTTTCCCACGGCATCCTGAAGGAGCGTTTCTCGGCGCTGGCAACCGACGGCATCCGGGCCAAGCTGCTTGACATTCTCGGGTACAAAACGCAGCTGCTCGAATTCATCGACCTGGAGCATACGCCGAAAAACATTTTGATCCGGGCGGTCAAAAGTCAAGCTTCCGACAAGGAGCAGCTATGGCGCGAATATACGGCGTTCCGCGACTTCCTCCAAGCCCGGCCGTATTTGGAAAAAGCGTGCGCGGATCTGCTGCCAGGCGCGAAGGACAATTCGAAGTAACGCTGTCGTTACCCCATCGGGGCTTCAGGAAAAGGAATAGGAGGCAGAACGTGAAACGCTCTGTTCAAGGCGTGGGAGAAGCGGCGCTGATGGCGGTGCTGCTTATATCTTGTCTGAATTCCGGCTTTTATTTTACGGCGGATTTATATCCGGCCTGGATGCTGTACGGCCTGCTGCTGTTTTTTGGGGGCGCTGCAGCGCTGATCCGGCATGCGGCGGCATCCGGAAATGAAAGGGTCGGGTCGGCAAGTTTCGGTTCCGTCTCCGAAACCCTATGGATCCTAAGCCCGTTTATATTGATGACTGTATATGCCTTTCACTGGCTGCTGGGGCCATTGTCCGTTCACGGGACGGTGAACCAGCTGCTGCGGTGGGGGTTTTACGGTCTTTTTGCCGTTTCCGCAGCTGCCGTCGCCCGCCGCAAGGGAGGGCAGCGGGTTCTGGCGGCGGCCTGGCATGCGGCAGGCGCGCTCCTGTGCGGTTCGGCGCTGTTGGCGATTTGCGGCGTACTGCCGCTGCCGCATGCGGTCGTGTTCAGCTCGAACGCCGGCATCAGCGCCAGCGGAGCCAGACTGGCCGGCCTTGTGGAATATCCGAACACGTTCGGCATGCTTATGGCCGCCTTCCTGCTGGAGCGGCTGTTTGCGCTGCTCCGGCATGAGCCCGGAGCAGGGGAGGCCCGGCTGCTGCGGGCTGCGCTCCCGCTGCTGCCGTACGCCGCCGCGCTCCTCCTGAGCGAGTCGCGCGGCGCGTGGCTTGCGGCCGGCGCGGCCCTGGCCGCCGGCCTTGCCCTGCAGCGGCGGCGCAGCCTCGCGCCGCTGCTGCTTGCGGCCGCGGCTTTCGCGGGCGCGGCCTTGCTGTACCGCCAGCTGGCAGCCGCCGCGCTGGCGGTACGGCCCGTCCCCGGCCTGCTCGCGCTGGCCGGGGTTTGGGCCGGCAGCATGCTTGCCGGCCTGGGGGGTTGCCGCCTCGCGCGCAGCGGGGCGGCTTCCCGCCGCCGCCTGGCCTGGGCGGCAGGCGGCATCCTCGCGGCCGCAGGTGCGGCCGCGGTGTTGCTGACGGCGCAGGAGCGCATCGTCCGAAACTTCGGCACCGTCACGGCGCGCGGGGCGATGTACCGCGACGCGTGGCGGCTGTTTGGACAGGCGCCCTGGTTCGGGCAGGGCGGGGAGACCTGGCGGTTTTCGTACCGCGCCGTGCAGTCGAATCCTTATGTCGGCAGCCAGGTTCACAGCGGTTACCTGGACATGCTGCTGAACACGGGCATCCTTGGCACATCCGTTTTGCTCCTGATGCTCGCGGCTGCCGGAGGAATCCTCTTTCGCCGCCGGCGCGAGCTGTTGCCGGCTTACGCCGTTTTCGCGCTGCATGGCGCCGTCGATCTTGACTTCAGTTTCGGACTGGTCTGGCTGCTGATGTTTTTGTTGGCTGCACGGGGGCTTTCCGATCAAACGGCGAAAGCCGACGGGGTTCTGGCACCAAGAGAGGAAGAAGGGGAACAATCCTACGAAAGGGCGGGGAAAGCAGCGGAAGGTTCGCGGCGCCGATCGCAGCTTGCCCGGTTCAGATATCGCCTTTCGGCGCTCGGCACGGCATCGCTTCTGCTGCTTTGGCTTGGCCTCACCGGGGGAGGCGTTTGGCTCGCCTTCCGCGGAGAAATGGGCCACCGGCTGCATGAGCAGGCGATGACCGAAACCTCGCAAGTCCAAGCCGCCGCGCTTCTGCGCTCCTCGCTGGAATGGAATCCGGCCGATGCCGGGACGGCGCTGGAACTGGCGCGCAGGCTGCCTCCCCGAGATGCGGAGACGGTGCTTAAGCGGAGCTTGTCCTATTCGCCCGGACACCCCGGTCTGCTGTTCGCCCTTGCTGACAATGCCGTCCGGCGAGGGGATGCCTATGCCGCCGCCTTTTGGACAGAGGCCGGCTTTCAAAGGGACAAATACAACGCGGGCGAGCAGACCAAAAGCCTGGAGGGCCTGTTCCGGCTGGCCCGGCGCAAGCTGGCGTCAGGCAGCGTGACGGAAGCCCGCCGGACCGTTGCCGCCGGGCTTGCGCTGTACGACGAATATGTCCGCCGGGCCGCAGACTCTAGCCGGGCCCAGGTCCGGAATGACCGGGAGTTCGGTCTGACCCGCGAAGCTCGCATATGGGGCCGCGAGCTTGCCCGGCTCGAACGATCCCTCCCCGTTTCGGAATAAATGCACGGGACCGGCTGCGGAAACTTCGGCCGCCGGATCGAAACCCCGACGCTCGGCACCGTCTCTTCTTGGCTGAATTTTTACGGAACCGGCCGTTCAGCCGCCGAAAGCTTCGCGGAAGGCTTTTCCGAGATGCTCTTCGTCCACCTTCCAAAGCGCGGCCAACTCGCCGCGGACCGCTTCGTCCCACCAATCGCACAGCAGCTTCCGGTTGCTGCGGTTTTCGTGGATCCAGATCAGGTTGCCGATCACCTTGCGGTAATAGAGCGCTTCGCCTTCGCGGAGGGCGTCATCCGGGACGTATACTTTCAGCCGCTTGACCGTCCGGTACAGCTCTTTGCTGCAGGCTCTGCGGATGCCGCGGGCCGAAGGCAGCGGAGCGTCTTTTTTCTGAGAAATCGGCGGCATGTGACCTACCTCCTTTTATTCCCCACCATATGCCGGAGAAGCGGGCAAAGACACCTTTCCGGCGCAATTGGGCGCAAGTAGAAGTCATGTCCGCTACTATGCTAGAATAGATTTGGATAGGGACTTCAAAGTACATATAGAAGAGAGGGGCCACAGTGCATTTTATTTCGGATATCGTCAGCCAATTGTTTCATTGGATTCAAAGTCTGGGTTATTTCGGCATCATGCTGGGCTTAATGATTGAAGTCATACCGAGCGAGATCGTGCTTGCTTACGGCGGCTTTTTGGTATCCTCGGGTCATATCAGCTTTATCGGAGCCGTGCTGTTCGGTATTGTCGGCGGCGTCATCGCGCAGCTGTTCGTGTACTGGATCGGGCGTTACGGCGGCAGACCGGTGCTCGAGAAATACGGGAAATATATTTTTATTCATAAAAAACATATCGACGCTGCAGAGCAGTGGTTCAACAAATACGGCACAGGCGTCATTTTTACGGCTCGGTTTATTCCGGTAGTGCGTCATGCCATCTCGATTCCGGCCGGGATTTCCAAGATGAACGTATGGCGTTTTATTCTGCTGACGACGCTGGCAATCATTCCGTGGTCGGTGCTGTTCGTTTATCTCGGGTATGTCCTCGGAGATCAGTGGGAGCACGTGAATGAAAAAGCAGGGCCGTACGTGACGCCGATTTTGCTCGTTGCGCTTGCGCTGTTAATCGTGTATTTTGTTATCAAAATGGTGAAGTCGAGATCCAGAAAGGGGACAAAGTAAATGACAGTCAATTTGGCGGACAAGCTGAATACCGGGCTTTCCCCGCAGCAATTCATTGACGGCATGCAGAAGAACCGGGAGGAATTCCAGTCGGGTTATGAGGCGTTCTCGTGGGAAAACGACGGCGACCGCGAATTTTTCGAAAACCTGCGATCCCGTGACGATTTGCGCGTGTTGATTTTAGCTGCGGATTGGTGCGGAGACGTCGTGCGCAACGTGCCTGTCGTGTTCCGGGCGCTTGAAGCGGCGGACATCCCGACCCAAGTGCTTATTCTCGAAGAAAACTTCGACGTGATGGACCAGTTTTTGACGATGGGGGGACGAAGCGTGCCTGTCGTCATTTTTACGGATACGGACGGAAACGTCCTGGGCAAATGGGGGCCGCGGCCCGCGCATGTGCAGCAGATCATGGTACGGTTCAAGCAGCAGAACCCGGACCGGGAGGCGCCCGATTACCAGGAAAAAATGGCCGAGTGCCGCAAAGAGCTTATCGCAGCTTACGGGGAAGGAACCGATCATCATGCGGTCGTTATCAAGGAACTGCGTGAACTGATCTCGGGGTTTTAGGCGAAATGCTGAACATTCAAACCTTTTGCCTCGGACCGCTGCAAACGAACGCTTACCTGCTGACAGGAGAAGATCCCGGCCGCGCCGTGATCATCGATCCGGGAATGAACCCCGGCGCCCTCATCAAAAAAATCGAACCGCTCGAAATCGAAGCGATCCTGTTGACTCATGCGCATTTCGACCACATGGGCGGGGTGGATGAAATCCGGAAGCTTAAAAACTGTCCGGTGTACCTGCATGATCTGGAAGCCGATTGGCTTGAAAATCCGAAGCTGAACGGGTCGCTGAATTGGCCGCAGGTGTCGCCGCCGCTTTCAACCGCTCCAGCCGAATTCGGTCTGGACGAAGGGCAAAAGCTGGAGCTGATCGGCCATACCTTTACGGTGTATCATACGCCGGGGCATTCGCCGGGAAGCGTGAGCTTTTTATGCGGGGACGATCTTTTTTCAGGGGATGTGCTGTTCAAGCTTGGCGTCGGAAGAACGGATTTGTACGGGGGACGGGAACGGGATCTGCTCGATTCCATCCGGAACAAGCTCTTTACTTTTAAAGACGAAGTCAAAGTCTATCCGGGCCACGGACCGAAAACGACTATCGGATACGAGCGCGCCCATAACCCGTATGTGTCATAAACCTATCCGGAGGTCATTTTCTCGACAGAAATCGAGAAAAACGGCTGGACAAACGGTAACACTCTTGATACAATGATGTTAATTTAATGTTACATTTACATTCGCGAAGCACGCAAGCTGTGGATTTATCCCGGTTTGCGTTCTTTTTTTGCAGTGTATATAATTTGATCTATCAGTAGTGTTTTCTGATAGATTTCCGGGAGAAACTTCTGATAACCGGGATAAAGCGCTATAAATGAGGCTCGGCGTACAGATGTTGTTCGCGGTTTTTCGGCTTTAAATTCAGCTATTTGCCATTTTTTTGGCCGACATTTTGTGCGAATGGCCCGGGTTTTTTTGAAATTAGGCCTTTTGCTTCGAATTCGGGCGGGTTCCGAGTAGACAGGCTCACTTTTTTTTAGTAGACTATACAAACAATGATAGACATCTAGGAGGTAGACGATGCTGCAACTTGGGGAAAAGATTGTGATCGTCGCGGACGCCTTTGAGCAGAACCTTCCTATAGGGGAATACGGTTATCTGATTGCTTATGACCGGAACCCGGACAACGCGTTTGATTATGTGATCCGGGTGCCTAAGATTAACCGAAACTTTTTCGTGCCATCGGGTGATGTGCAGCCGGAAGAGCTGCTCATTCAGCATGAAGTGGAGATGACCACGCGGGAAGCGCTGATCGATTACGCCCTTGCGACATATAACGAGAAGCTGTTTCATCAGATTATGAACGGCGAGCTCGATCAGGAAGAAGAAGAAGAGGAATCGGCGCCAGAGGTGCTTTCGCAGGCGGAATTCATCAAGCAAGTGAATTTGCGGGCCTGGATTTAGAAGAGTCGGCTACATGCCGGCTCTTTTTTGTGTATATGGTTTACTAAACCTTCACACTGGCCGTTCGGCGGGGGATCCGAACTGTAGGTTGAAAATGCCCGGATACCGGATACGGATGCATGCCGCTATGAAAATAGCGAAGCTTTGTTTTTTTATATGAAACGCGGTATACTTTTTTGGTACTAAAAATAATAAAATGGTTTTATTGTTACCGAAAATGAATGCGGGAGGTTGTTCATGAAAGAGAAATTGCAGCAGGCCGCGCTTACGCTGCTGAATCGCAAAGGCTTCAAATTTACGATGGGGGATCTCGCATCCGAGCTTGGAATCAGCAAACGAACCATTTATGAGCATTTCGCATCAAAGGAAGAACTGATCGGCGCGATCGTGGACGAAGCGATCCACGAAGTGCTGCAAACCCAGCGCGACATCTATGGGCGTCCGGATTGGAGCGCCGCGCGGAAACTAAAAGCCATATTGTCGATCGTGCCCAGCGGACTACGGCTTGCCGATGCGCGGGTGCTTGAAGAGATGCGTCGCCACGCTCCGCAGGAATGGGTCAAGGTCGATCGTTTATTGGAGGAGGAATGGGGCACCGTTGAAGCCTTGCTCCAGGAAGGCATCGCGTCGGGGGAACTGCGTCCCGTGGACATTCCGTCGGTCGTTCAGTGCATGCGCGGAGCGTCGTTTGCCGTTTTTGACCCGGATTTCCTCGTGAACGCGAAGGTGTCCCTCGTCGGCGCCGTTGATGCGATGGTCGATACGCTGTTATTTGGCATTGTTTCGCAAGGGGACGGAAAGAGCAATATAGCCGAATCTTCGGAAGGGATGTGATGAAGGCATGTCATGGGTTTATTTGATTTTTGCGATTGCGCTGGAGGTCGGGGGAACCGTCTCGATGAAGATGTCCAACGGCTTTACCAAAATCGTACCGTCCATACTGATGATCGTGCTGTACATATTAGCCTTTTCCAGCTTGAACCTGGCTCTAAAGCAGGTGCCTGTCAGCGTCGCCTATGCCATATGGTCCGGAATCGGCACGGCAGCCATTGCCGTTATCGGGTACATGTATTTCCATGAATCGATGACGCTGGTCAAAGCCGTTTCGATTGCCTTAATCATCCTGGGCGTCATCGGGCTGAATTTGGGAGATCGAGCCCATGGAGCCCGCTCGTCGGGAGAGCCTTCGGACATTTCGGAGAAAAAAATCCAAACGGAGCTTGCGGCGGGCATTTCCGAGCTGGCGGACGAACGGGGAAAGGGGATCTGATCCAATGAACGTTTCCCATCGAAAAGAGCCCTCCATGCACGCATTGAAATGGTTTTTTCTGTTGACGGATATTTCGTTTATTCTATATTTCGGCGCGACGGCACTGGGCCTCATCCCTCCCGAATGGGCTTATTCCGATTATAGGAACCCGATTTTGATCGCTTGGAACTGGTCGTTTTTTCCGCTCGACATGCTGGTGTCGGCAACCGGATTGACGGCGCTGTATTTGTACCGCAAGCCATCGCCGGCCTGGAAATCGGCGGCCTTGATTTCGCTCGTATTGACGTTTTGCTCCGGGATGATGGGCATTTCCTATTGGGCGATCCGCTGCGAATTTGATCCCGCATGGTGGATTCCGAATCTGTTCCTTATGATATACCCCATGTTTTTTATCCCTAAGTTTTGGAAAAACACGTTTGCTATACGGGTTTGAAGAGCTTGGCAAAGAGCCTGCAAAGGCTGCGCGGACCGGAGCGGAGGCCTGCCGGGGAATCCGGCGGAGCGCCCGGTTTTTCCGGCGGGAGCCAAGCTCCGCATTGAATTGTCTTTGGTTCTACAATATAATTAGAAACGTTATCCGAGGCTTTAATCCTTTAATATAAGAAGGAATAAGGAGGAATCCGATTTATGAGCATCACCAATCAGGACGTTCGGCACGTGGCCAAGCTTGCCCGCCTCAATTTGAGCGCGGAAGAAGAGCAGATGTTCACGGAACAGCTGAACGCTATTTTACAATATGCGGAAAAATTGAATGAACTCGATACGGACGGGGTTGAACCGACGACCCACGTGCTGCCTGTCAGCAATGTCATGCGCGAGGACGTGAAACGCGAAAGCTTGCCGATCGAAAAGGTCATGCTGAACGCGCCGGACGAAGAAGACGGACAGTTCAAAGTTCCGGCCGTGCTCGAATAGAACGTTTCATTACGAAAGGAGGAAGAGGCAACTTGAGCCTGATCAATCAAAATTTGAAAGAAATACATAGCAAGCTTCATCAAAAGGAGCTTTCTGTGCTGGAGCTGGTGGAAGAAACGTTCCGCACCATATCGGAACGGGATGAACGGATCGGCGCGTATTTGACTTTAAACGAAGAGGGCGCGAAAAATACGGCCCGCCGTCTGGACGACAAATTGGCGTCGGGAGAGGAGCGCGGCCTTCTTTTCGGGCTGCCTGCCGGCATCAAGGACAACATCGTGACGGAAGGCATCCGCACGACCTGCGCGAGCCAATTCCTGTCGAATTTCAATCCGGTATATGACGCGACCGTCGTGCGCAAGCTGCGGGAAGCCGACGCCGTCACGATCGGAAAATTAAACATGGACGAATTTGCGATGGGCGGTTCGAACGAAAACTCGAGTTTCCATCCGGTACGCAATCCATGGGATCTTGAACGCGTTCCGGGCGGTTCCAGCGGCGGCTCGGCGGCATCCGTCGCCGCGGGCGAGGCCTATTTTGCGCTTGGTACGGACACCGGCGGCTCCATCCGCCAGCCGGCCTCCTATTGCGGCGTTGTCGGCCTGAAGCCGACGTACGGGCTCGTGTCCCGTTTCGGCCTGGTCGCTTTTGCTTCTTCGCTCGACCAGATCGGTCCGGTCACGAAAAACGTCGAAGACGCTGCCTATGTCCTGCAGGCGATTGCCGGTTACGACAATATGGATTCGACTTCGGCCAACGTCGACATTCCGGATTATTTGAGCGCACTCACGGGTGACGTCAAAGGGCTGCGCATCGCCGTTCCGAAGGAATATATGGGAGAAGGCGTCGACGCGGGCGTGAAGCAGCAGGTCCAGGCTGCGCTGAAACTGCTTGAAGGCATGGGCGCGGTCGTCGAGGAAGTATCCCTTCCGCATACCGAATATGCGGTTGCCGCTTATTATTTGCTGGCTTCCTCCGAAGCTTCTTCCAACCTGGCCCGTTTCGACGGCGTCCGTTACGGCGTGCGGGCCGGACAATCCGGCAACCTGCTGGATCTGTACCTCGAATCCCGCAGCGAAGGCTTCGGTCCCGAAGTCAAGCGCCGGATCATGCTGGGCACCTACGCGCTGAGCTCCGGTTATTACGATGCGTTTTATCTGAAGGCGCAGAAGGCGCGTACGTTGATCAAACGCGATTTCGACCAGGTGTTCGAGCAATATGACGTGATCATCGGGCCGACGGCTCCGACGCCGGCGTTTAAGCTGGGCGCTCAGGTGGACAATCCGCTCACGATGTATCTGAACGATATTTTGACCATTCCGGTGAGCCTTGCCGGCGTACCGGCGATCAGCGTTCCTTGCGGTTTTTCCGAGGGGCTGCCGGTCGGCCTGCAAATCATCGGCAAACCGTTTGACGAAAGCACGGTGCTGCGCGTGGCGGGAGCTTTCGAGCAAAACACCGAACATCATAAACAGCGGCCTAACCTGTAAATCGGCTTAAAAGGAGGGAACCCAAACATGCCATCTTCAAAATACGAAACTGTCATCGGACTCGAGGTCCACGTCGAGCTGAAGACCGAGTCCAAAATTTTTTGCGGCTGTTCGACCGAATTCGGCGCTCCGCCCAACACGCACACGTGCCCGATCTGCTTGGGCCATCCCGGCGTGCTGCCGGTGCTTAACAAGCAGGCGGTAGAATACGCGATCAAAGCGGCGATGGCGCTCAATTGCGAAATCGCGGACGTAAGCAAATTCGACCGGAAAAACTATTTTTACCCGGATTCGCCGAAGGCTTATCAAATTTCCCAATACGATCAGCCGGTCGGACAAAACGGTTGGATCGACATCGAAGTCGACGGCACAACGAAACGGATCGGCATTACCCGCCTCCATTTGGAGGAAGACGCGGGCAAGCTGACGCATATCGACGGAGGGTATGCTTCGCTGGTGGACTTTAACCGCGTCGGCACGCCGCTCGTGGAAATCGTGTCGGAACCGGAAATTTCTTCGCCGGAAGAGGCCCGCGCTTATTTGGAGAAGCTGCGCGCCATCATGCAATACTGCGAAGTATCCGACGTCAAAATGGAAGAGGGTTCGATGCGCTGCGACGCGAACATCAGCATCCGTCCTTATGGGCAAAAGGAATTCGGCACGCGTGCCGAGCTGAAAAACATGAACTCCTTCCGCGGCGTGCAAAGAGGTCTCGAATACGAGGAATACCGCCAAGCGGAAATTTTGGACGAAGGCGGAACCGTCGTGCAGGAAACCCGGCGCTGGGACGAAGCGCAGGGCAAAACGTTTACGATGCGCGGCAAGGAAGAAGCTCATGATTACCGCTATTTCCCGGACCCGGATCTGGTGAAGGTATACATTGACGAAGAATGGAAAAACCGCATCCGCGAATCGATTCCGGAGCTGCCGGACGCACGCAAGGCGCGTTATACCAATGAATACGGTCTGCCTAGCTACGATGCCGAGGTGATCACCTCCTCGAAGCCGATCGCGGATCTGTTCGAAGACAGCCTGAAATACACGAAAGACGCGAAATCCGTTTCCAACTGGATTATGGGCGAGCTGCTCGGCTATCTTAACGCCAACAACCTGGAATTTTCCGAAGTGAAAATGACGGGCCAAGGTTTGGGCGAAATGATCGGCCTGATCGACAAAGGCACGATCAGCACGAAAATCGCCAAAACCGTCTTTAAGGAAATGCTCGAAAGCGGCAAGCTTCCGCAGCAAATCGTCGAGGAAAAAGGACTCGTCCAGATCAGCGACGAAGGCGCCATCAAATCGATCGTCGAGCAGGTGGTCGCCGCGAATCCGCAATCCGTCGAGGATTATCGAGCGGGCAAGCAGAAAGCGATCGGCTTCCTGGTCGGCCAAGTCATGAAGGAGAGCCGCGGGAAAGCGAATCCGGCGATCGTCAACAAATTGCTGGAAGAAGTGCTCAAGCAGTAAGAGGAACGGGTCTTGGGGCTTGTCCGCCGGACAAGCCCTTTTTTGTTAGGCGAATCTTTTTCGCCTGTTCATTTGTTCTTTTTTTGACTTGCGGCGTATAGCCTGAAAAGGGGGATCCCTGTGATAACCAAGCTTTCATTGCAGGACGGGGACATGGTGGACCAAATTTGGAGGCTGCAGCACATTGCTTACCGGCTGGAGGCCGAAAAAATCGGGTTTTACGATATTCCGCCGCTGCTCGATACCCATGAAACGCTGCGGAACTGCGGCGAAACGTTTTACGGCTGCTTGGACGAGGAAGGGGAACTGCTTGGCGCGGTGGCGACGAAACAGGAAACGCCGGGATCGCTGACGTTGATGCGCATGATGGTCCATCCGGGCCATTTTCGCAAAGGCATCGCGGGGAGCCTCATCCGGCATGTGTTTGAAAGCCATCCGAACGTTCCGCTGTTTATCGTATCGACCGGCGCCAAAAATGAACCTGCGGTCGCGTTATACCTCAAATACGGTTTTGTGCCTTACGAGACGTTTGAAGTGGCCCCGGGCGTGGAGCTTACGACCTTCCATAAGCGGGCGGACATATCGATTTAAATGATCCTTCCTATGGCAGCGCAATTGCATTCATAGGGAGAAATGGGGAGAGATTGGCTTTTGACGGATCCATGGTATATAGATAACGTGCATATCCTGCTGCGCCTGCTGTTGTCTGTGCTTTTGGGCGGGCTTGTCGGTTTGGAACGGGAACGCTCCAACCATGCAGCCGGCCTTCGGACTCATATCCTTGTATGCATGGGATCGACGCTCATTATCATGTTGTCCATTTACGGTTTTTCCGAATTCGTGCACGAGGTCAACATCCGGATCGATCCTGCGAGATTGGCCTCGGCCGTCATTACGGGGGTCGGCTTTTTGGGGGCCGGAACGATTTTGTTTACCGGGAAATCGATTACGGGCCTAACCACGGCCGCGTCGATATGGGTCGTTGCCGCCGTCGGGCTCGCTGTAGGCGCGGGTTTTTACTTTGCCTCCGTGGCGGCGACGTTTCTTATTTTGCTGACGCTGGTCGTGTTCAACAAGCTGGAGCAGCGGTACATCCGCAGCAGCAAGCTCCATTTGATATCGGTTTGCGCCATTTCTGCTCCGGGGCTGCTCGAATCCATATCCGACCTGCTGGAGGAAGAGGAGATTACCGTGAAAAAAGCGGTCGTCAACGAGCGAAGCAACGTGCCGTACGGCGAGCTTCAGCCGCCTTCAACCACGGTCGAAATCGCTTTGAACGCGCTCAGCAAACGGGCATTCGATCCGCTGGAGCTCGCTTCCCGGATTCGCAGAATTGACGGGGTATCCACGGTCTCCATTGATTAAATACGTACCGAAAACTCCCTTCCCAAAAGGGAGTTTTTGCTTATTTCAGGGCGCACATCCAGATATTTACCTGTTATTGTGCCGGTTATATAGGGTAGTATCATCTATATAGAATATAGGGTAGGCTTTTTTTGCTTAAAAATGCTTGAAGATCATAGAACAACCTAAGCGGGAAGGAGCGGGAACATGCACAGCGTTAAACATACCGGCGGTTCGGACAAAGAAGCGGCAAAAGGACACCGCATGCGTAATAAAAAGAAAACCGTTGTCCGCTCCCGGCGCCTGTTCTCCCGCAAACGCAAATTTATGGCCGGATTGCTGGCTGCCGTTTGCCCGGGTCTCGGCCATATCTATCTCGGGCTGTACCGTAAGGGCATTGCCTTTATTTTTACGCTGCTTTTGGACGCTTCGGCGCTTTTGTATTTCTCGTCCATCGGGATGCAGATCAACGTACCGCTGCTTATTTTGCTGGCGCTCGTTATTCCGGTGACTTATTTTTACAACGTGTACGACGTGCTGCAATCGGCGGATTACGTCATCCTGCACAGGGTCCGCAATTCGGGGCAAGAAGTTCGGGAGGCTTCACCGTACCGGAATCCGTTTACCGTCGAACGAAGCTCGTTTTTTGGAATCATGCTGATCGCGGGCGGTGCGCTTATGTTTCTTTTTTACCAAAAGCCGCGGTGGCTGAAGATCTACTTGGAGGATTACGGTAAAGTCGTGGTTGCGGCGCTCCTGGTGGCTGCGGGCTTGTGGGCAGGGTGCCGGGAAATATGGATTTTGCGAAAACAACGCGGCTCCCAAAACCCGGATCGGGAAAAGAGCGGTCATTAAGGCGAGCGAACGGAGGGATATCATGAACCGGAAACGGCGCATGCGCGTCGGAAGATTCACGGCTGTCCTGCTGCTGATCGCGACGGGCGCGCTTCTTTTTGACGATGCCCTTTATGGCACCGATCACTTGCTGCTGCTGTTGAAATGGTGGCCGCTCATCATCGTGCTGTGGGGGCTTGAATATATCATATTGCATCTGATATCGCGGCATGCTAAAGGAGCGGGCCGGCGATTCCAGCTGGATCTGCGAGGGGTGACGCTGGCGGTGGTCTTGTCGGCATCCGTGTTTATCGTGGCGGAGCAAAAGCATTACTTGCATCTCTGGAACAAGGTGAGCCTGAATCTCGCCGCGGCCGGCGTTGACTACAGTGAAGCGGAAGGGAACAACGTCGGAAAAGATTTGCTGGCAGTACCCGTGACGCTGAAGACGCAAAACATCAACGTCGAAAACATTAACGGGGATATTATCGTCCAGCGCGGGCCGGTGGCGGACATCGGGGTTCAGGCGGAGATCTGGGTGGATCAGATTACGGGCCCGGAAGCCGAAGCGATTGGACGAGAATCTTCGCTTGATGTCAGCGGCGACAGCACCATTACCATTCAAACCAAAGGGAAAGCGTACGGACAATCCGGCAAAAGGCAGCCGCGCATGAATCTGACGATTACGCTGCCGGAGGACCGGCGTTTCGACCTGTCGCTGCGGACGATGAACGGAAGCATCCGCTTGCAGCATGTCGAGGCGATCAAGCAAATTTCGATGGAGACGGCCAGCGGCGATCTTTATCTGAATCAAGTGACCGGGAACGTAAAGGGCAGCACGATGAACGGAAAGGCCAACGCTTACCATGTCCTGGGCTCCGTCGATTTAAGCACCAATCAAGGCAGCATGCAGGTGGTGGACGTTTCCGATGCCGTGACCCTTACGACGCAGGTGGGCAATTTGTCGGTACGGAAATCGCTTGGGGCTATTGATGTCCGAACGAAAAACGGGAATATCGACGTGGACGGAATCCGTTCCGGTTTGAAGGCGGAATCGCTGAACGGCGGCATTACGGCACGTTCCGGCGTCGTCGGAGGCGATTGGGACATTTACAGCGCCGTAGGGGAGCTTACCCTTGCGCTGCCCGAAGCGGGGAGCTACGAAATCGACGGCAGCATCAGCTACGGCGATATCCATAACCAGTTTCCGGAGTTCACCGTGGATAAAAAGAACATTACGGGCACCATCGGCCTGGGGGAACATAAAGTCCATATCGAAGGCAACAGCGATCTGAGCGTGAATAAATATTGAGAGGGCGCATATCGTTTATTCCAAGTTCTTTCAGGGAGGGCCCCTTCGTTGACAAAGTCGAAACGATGAACGTACAATAAAGTTATAAATATGCTTTGAATGCTCAATTGAAAATTGATTTCGTTAACATTCGAGAATATTAGAATTCTGTTTAATTTATAAGGCGGTGGGTAAGATGTCAACGCGAGTCGAGCATGCATTGGAACAACTGAAATCGAATGGTGTTCGGATTACGCCCCAGCGTCATGCGATATTGGCTTACCTCATGGAGTCCATGAGCCATCCAACAGCGGATGAAATTTATCGTGCGCTGGAACCTAAATTTCCGAGCATGAGCGTAGCAACCGTATATAATAATTTGAAAATGCTGATCGAAGCCGGTATGGTTCATGAGCTGACCTATGGAGATAATTCAAGCCGTTTTGATGCGAACGTATCGGATCACTTTCACGTGATTTGCCAGAAATGCGGAAAAATCGAAGATTTCAGTTACCCGTCCCTGGAGGACGTGGAGCATACTGCTGAGAAAAGCACCGGCTTTCAGATCCAAGGATTGCGCATGGAGCTGTACGGGATTTGCAGCAGTTGCAAAAATAAGTAAAGCATCCGTTTCATGCTTCCTGCTTTCGATAAAACGTGCGGATTCCTGCAATGGATCCCACGTTTTTTTAGTTAACAATCTTTTCGGCAATACGAATCTTTAGATTACGGAGGATCAGCCTTTGAGTAGAAGTAGACGTAAACGCCGTCCCACGGCGAAAAGGCGGTTTGCCATTTTTCTCGGATTATGCCTGATAGCAGCCGGAGCTTATGTGACCGTTACCGAGGTGCTTCCGAATCCGCTGCATGAAAAGCCGGACTGGAAAGGGATGGACAAGCCCATATTCGTTCAGGGCAAATTGCTCGACGAACCTGCCGAGGGTTCGGGCGAACAGCTGAAGCTGCCGCTCTCGGTGCTGCAGGAAACGGTAGACCCTAATATACGCTATGAAAAAGGATCGCAGTCGCTGATCTTGACGACCCCCGCCAAGGTGATGCATTTGCAGACGGGGGAAAAGGATGCGCAGCTGAATAATAAGCAGGTACAGCTCCGTTTTGCGCCGGAGGAGAAAAAGGGCTTGCTCTACATGCCGATTCAACCGCTGAAAGAGCTGTACAGCGTCACCGTTCATGAGGACCGGAACACGGGCGCGGTGCTGCTTCTGAGAGCCGGGGATACGGTGCAGATGGGCAAAGTCGCTGGCAATGGAGATTCCAAAACGGCGCTTCGGAAGGGGCCGTCCAAACATGAACGGATTTTGGCGGACATGCCTGGGGGTACATCCCTGCGGATTTGGGGATCCGAGGCTTCATGGTATTTCGTGCAGATGGATAACGGATATGCCGGTTACGTGCCAAAGTCCAAGGTAAAGCTCGGCGAAAAGAAAACGGTCGAAGCCGTTCCCGAAAAGCCTACGCAAGCCGAACGGAACTGGGAAGGCAAACCGGTAAACCTGGCCTGGGAGGCCGTTTATCAGAAAAAGCCCGACCCGTCCGTCATCGATCAATTGACCGGGGTCAATGTCGTCAGCCCGACCTGGTTCAGCATCATCGACGGGGAGGGCAACGTCCGCAGCAATGCAGACACCGCCTACGTGCAAAAAGCCCATGCCCGCGGCATGGAAGTATGGGGGCTGCTCAACAACAGCTTTGACCCCGATATTACTTCGGAAGCGATGGCCACCTACGAGACCAGATTAAACGCCATCAACCAGATCCTTGAATTCGCCAAGATGTATCATTTGGACGGCATCAATCTGGATTTCGAAAACGTCAAAACGAAAGACGGGGAAAACGTGTCCCAATTCGTTCGCGAATTGAAACCGCTGGCCCGGGCGAAGGGTTTGGTCGTGTCGGTGGACGTTACCCCGAAGTCGGGGAGCGAAATGTGGTCGCGTTTTTTGGATCGGCGTTCGCTTGGGGAAACGGCAGACTTTATTATTTTGATGGCCTATGACGAGCACTGGGCATCCAGTCCGAAAGCCGGATCGGTGTCATCTCTGCCATGGGCCGAGTCGGCGGTCCGCAAAATTCTCGAGGAGGACGAGGTGCCGCCCGAAAAATTGATTTTGGCGGTCCCGCTGTACACGCGGATCTGGTCGGAAGAAGCGAAGGACGGTAAAACGAAAGTTTCCTCCAAGGCGGTAGGAATGAAAACCGTAAATGAAATCATCGCGGAGAAGAAGCTGAAACCGCAGTATCTGGAGGACGTGAAGCAGAACTACGTCGAATACACGGAAGACGGCGTAGTGAAAAAAATATGGATTGAAGACAAAACGTCGCTCGCCGAAAGGGTGAAGCTGGCTAAGGAGCTTCATCTCGCCGGCGTCGCGGCATGGACCCGCAGCTTCGGTACCGATGAAGCCTGGGATGTGCTCCAAAATATTTCAAAGTAATGCATGCTGCACTTATAAGTGATTCGAAAATTTTCGTGAGTCATTGTATTGTTTCTTTTTGATCCTTGAATTTCTTATAGTTGAGATCCGCTAGAGATATTCCGTATTGAACGCAAAGAACCGGCCATCCGTTAAGGGTGGCCGGTTCTTTGTTTTTTAGCACTCGGAAGCGAAAGGCGCTTAATGATGATGGACGGCTGATGAAGGGCTGCCTTGCGTTTCTTTGTGTTTTTGAAGTTCTTCCAGCTCGTCGTC
This sequence comes from Paenibacillus sp. VCA1, assembly GCF_031583795.1. Lineage (NCBI taxonomy): Bacteria > Bacillati > Bacillota > Bacilli > Caryophanales > Paenibacillaceae > Paenibacillus > Paenibacillus sp. VCA1. The sequence goes on from NZ_JAVLSX010000014.1 coordinate 154,750, forward strand.
CGTAATGTCCGCCAGGTTGATGTCGGTCGTCATGATGGTTCGGCAGAACATGCAGCGGTCCGTTTTTCCGAGCATTTTCGTCGGTTTGTGACATTCCGGGCATTCGATCGTTTTTACGCTCGTGGAAAGCATCCCGGCCCAAAAATAAATCCCCAGGCTGCCCATCATGGCGATCAGGCCGATGATGAGACCGATCGCCGCCACGATTTTTCCGGCTTGTCCCCAGAAGACGATCCCTGCCGTGCCCAGCACCATCAGCATCATGCCGATGATCGTCAGCAGCAGTCCCCAGGTACGGAAAGCAACGATTTTTGCTGTTTTGAAGATCATGGATCATTGGCTCCTATCATCGATTTAGTTGTATTCAAAAAGAGGAACTGACATGGAACATGTAGAAGTATATTATAACTGAATTGGCTGCTTTTCGCCAAGGAATGCATGGAGGGAGACATGGATTTGTCCAATTTGTCTTTTTTTTATGGAGAGTCTTTTGATACCGATGCCATCGGCATGATTATATATCGTCAAGAAGCCCACAAATTCGACGGATCTTTGCTTCACGACTTCGATTATATCGTCCTCATCGTTCGCGAAGGCCAGGAGGCGGAGCTGGTGGTCGAGCATACGCTCGTAGGAGGACTGCCGTGCCAGACGCTGCATGTTTCGGCCGAATCCCTTCAGAGCTGGCTGATAACAGGGGACAAAGGAGACTTGATTCGCTGTTTCGTGGAAGGGGAGCTTGTTAGAGATGACGGCGGCAAGCTGGCCCGGCTGCGCCATGAATATGCGGCGTTCGATCAGCCGCTGCGGGACCGGCAAATGCTGTACGAATTTTCGCGGTTCCTCAGTATTTACGTCGAAGCAAAGCGTTATTTGCAAGCAGGTTACGTCATCGATGCTTATCAATCCGTGCTGGATTCGCTCAAGCATTGGGCGAGGATCGAACTCATCGAACGCGGGGTGCTGCCGAACCAGGCTGTATGGGAACAAGTCAAAGAATTGAACACGGCGATCCACAAGTTGTACGAGGAATTGACCCAGAGCACGGAAACGATTCGGCAGCGGGTAGAACTGGTGCTTCTGGCCTGCGAATTCTCCGTGATGTCCAAGATGGCCGAGTGCTCGGTCCTGCTGTTCCGCGTTTTGGGAAGCAGAACTCAGCCGTGGAGCATTGAGGAATTGATACATCATCCGGATTTGCGCATCGTGAAAAATGAGCTGCCGCTTGTCATGCGCAAGCTGGTCAACCGGTCCCTGGTAAAAGAAACGGCAGCATGGTCCGACGATTCGGGATCGGACAGCCCGGGGATTCGTTATTCGACGGAATAATGCTCTGAACATCGATTATTATTAAGTAATTACTTTGGTGCGTTCATTTTGAGGGAGAAAAGCTCTCCCTCTTTGTTTATGCATGGAAAAGACGCATCGGGGAAAGTTATAAGCAGTATTTGCGTTTTTTGACTTAGAGGTTGACTCATTAATGTTTTATGTGTTAAATTATAACTCGCCCCATGAAACCTCGGGTTATTAATAACGAGGATTCGACAAGCGCAAACATCGGCTGAAAAAAAGATCGAAAAAAGTGCTTGACGAAATGATGGGCGACATGATATATTATAAAAGTCGCCGCTGAGATGCAGCGATGAGCGAAATAAGAGAATTTGATCTTTGAAAACTGAACAACGAGTGAGATTAGACCTTGCTTGCAAGGTCGACAGCGAAGCAAAATCGATTCAAGTCTTTTGATTGAATGATTTGCGGAGCAATGAGGTTTCGGCGACGAAACCGAAACGTGAGATTGTCGGGTTCATGACAACTGTCTGAATCGATAATCGAGCAAACTTGAGAATTATTTCTCGTCAGATTCAAAATGAGTCACAAACTTTCTTGGAGAGTTTGATCCTGGCTCAGGACGAACGCTGGCGGCGTGCCTAATACATGCAAGTCGAGCGGACCTTAGCGATCTTCGGATCGCTCTTGGTTAGCGGCGGACGGGTGAGTAACACGTA
>NZ_JAVLSX010000015.1:0-117660 GCF_031583795.1 Paenibacillus sp. VCA1
AAAAGAAAAGCACACACGCACACGTGCTATGTGTTTGCCCTTCCCATCCCATAAAGGGATGTTCTGGCAAAGCCGTCTTTCATCCCACGATTAAAACCGTGGGCTTTCAGTCGGCAATTACTGTAATAAAAGTGCGTCGGATTTATATCAATTGGTAAATATACACAAGTTACAATTTTTTAATTTTCCTCATGGAATTTTAATTTTCGTCGTTTATAACTGGTTGTGTAAGGAATGCGCGTCATTGATCTCGTTTTCGGCCGCATGGCTCCGAGGACGCCGCAAACCTAATTTGCAACCAGGGAGGACGTTATGAACAACAACACGAATAACATCAAAAAAAGCCGAATCGTCAAAACTTTAACCGGGATCGGCCTGGGCCTCTCCATTGCATTTTCCGGAAGCGTGCTGCTTCCATCGCAGCCGGCGCATGCCGCCGCCGCACCATCCAGCAGTTCGATTGCAGATCGCGTCATCGCAACAGGCAAACAATTTTTGGGCGTTCCTTATCATTTCGGCGCTCCATCGGGGCGGACGGATGAGTTCGATTGTTCTTCGTTCACTCAATATGTTTTCAAACAAAACGGTATCGATCTTCCGCGGTCATCGAGACAACAGTCCACCGTGGGAACACCGGTTTCCAAAAATCAACTGCAGCCGGGGGATTTGGTATTTACAGATACGAACCATGACGGCGTTATTAATCACGTAAGCATATATATCGGGAACGGACAATTGCTGCATACCTATCGCGTCGGCATCGGCGTTACGATATCCGATTTTGCCGGAAGCGCTTGGGATCGCTCCTTTGTAACCGCGCGCCGCGTCATTCCCGACAATGGACAAGCTCGCGCGGCTTCGCCGTCGTGGGATACGCAGTCCGTTGATCCACAGTCCGCAGATCCACAGTCCGGGGATGCCCAACCGGCGCATAAACGGCCACAAACGAAGCAGGTCTCCCATGTGAAGAAGCATGAGCGTACTTCCAGTCGCTGGGGTTCCGAAAGATAGGGATCGGCGAATCGGTAAACGTTAAAAACCAAAGCAGAGCCTCATAAAGAGGCTCTGCTTTTTTTCTGCTGAATTTCGCCCGGTGCTCGAGAACGATTTTTCATTTTGACTATACTTCATCCGATTGCGTAAACTAATTTCATTACCCAGCATTTGCATCCTGCGTGAGGGGCGAACCGGATTTCTCATCGATTTCTCATGAATTAGTTCTAGTATAAGACAGAGCCGTAGCCGTTTGAGGAGGAAAAGATGAAACGGATCCTGATTATCGACGATGAAAAGAGTTTGGTTAGGTTTATTCAGCTGGAGCTTGAGCATGAGCATTATTTCGTAAAGGCGGCCTACGACGGAAACAGCGGTTTGCAGGCGGCTTTGTCCGAAGACTGGGATTTGATTTTGCTGGATATTATGCTCCCGAAAATCAACGGGGTTGAAGTATGCCGGAAACTCCGCGAACTCAAAAGCACGCCCGTCATCATGTTGACCGCGAGAGACGGGCTGGAGGACCGGGTATCGGGACTCGACAGCGGGGCGGATGATTATATTGCCAAACCGTTCGACATCGAAGAGCTGCTTGCCCGCATGCGCGCGATTTTCCGCAGAATGGATCTCAAGCAGGGCCAGGATCATACGATTCTGACGTTTAAGGATATGACGGTCGACCTGGATGCTAGAATCGCGACCCGAAAAGGGAAGGTCATCGAGTTGACTAAACGCGAATTCGACCTTTTGGCCGTCTTCATGAAACACCCGAATCTGGTGCAAACCCGGGATATGCTGCTGGATATGGTATGGGGATTTGATTCGCAGGTTGAAACGAACGTGGTTGATGTCTATGTGAGATATTTGCGCAATAAAATCGATACGCCGGGCGAGGAAAGCTTCATTCAAACCATTCGCGGCATGGGATACGTGATGAGATCATGAAGACAATAACCTGCTATTTAAGACGCCTGCCGGTGATATGGAAGCTGATGATCGGAGCAACGCTGCTCATGTTCCTGTTGTTCGCCACGTACAACTTTGCCCAGTACCTGGTGCTAAAACAATGGATGATGCATCAGGAGCGGGATACCCTTCATACGATGATGTCCCAGGTCCAGGTGTTTTTGAAGGATAAAACCGATTCGGCCGAATCGTTGAAGCTTCCCGAGACCCAATCGTATATGAGGGATATCCTCGGCAAAGACCAAATGATGCGGATGATCGACGAGAAGGGGAAGGAGCTGCTTCTTGCCGCCAAAAATTTTGATCCGGCTTGGATTGCGCCGGTCCAAGCGAGAAGCGATTTTTTGGAGGACGCATGGCACGGTGAAGATCATATCCTAATATACAGAAGTCCATTCGCCTTGGGAACGGAACGCGGAACGATAGAAATCGCCACCAATCTCGAGACGTTCGACCACTTTAACGATACGTTGTTATGGGTTATGGTGATTGGAGGTTTTTTGGCGGTGTGCATCAGCGCGCTAAGCGGTTGGGCGATTGCGAATCAGTTCCTCCGTCCGGTAAAGGCGCTGGCCGGCGCCATTCAAAACGTTAAACAAAAGGGACTTCAAGAGCGAGTGACGAACATAAAAAACGGGGATGAGATATCGGAACTGGCCCGGCTGTTCAACGAGCTGATGGATCAGCTGGAAACATCCTTCCGGCAGCAAAAACAATTCGTGGACGATGCGTCGCATGAATTGCGGACCCCCATCACGATTTTGGAGGGCCATTTGAACCTGCTCCATCGTTGGGGCAAAAACGACCCTGCCGTGCTGGACGAGTCGCTGACCGCCTCGCTGCAGGAGGTCCGCCGCCTGAAGGGACTTGTGCAAGGGCTGCTCGCTTTGACGCGTGCAGAATCTTCGCAGTCAAGCGATCATGTCGAATTCATCCGAATCGCCCCCTTTTTGGCCCAAATCAAAATCCGGGCGGAAACGTTATACCCGGAATTCACCTTCAAATTGTCGTTGGAGCAGCAGGACAGCGTGGTAAAAATGAACCCGCTCCATTTGGAACAAATCGTGTTCATTGTGATCGAAAACGCGGTCAAATATTCAGGCGAAAACAAGCTGGTTCACATCGCGTACCGGACGATCCATCACGAAGTGCAAATCTCCGTGCAGGATCACGGCATCGGCATTCCCGAAGCAGAGCTCCCCAACGTATTTAACCGGTTCTACCGCGTCGACAAAGCCCGCAATCGTGAAATCGAAGGGACGGGACTTGGCCTGTCCATCGCCAAAAATCTCATTCAGCGTTATCAAGGGCAAATTTCGATGACCAGCGTCGAAAATGAAGGCACGCGGGTTATCCTTACGCTTCCGGCCGTGTCGCAGACATAAAAAAGCGATGGTTTCAAAGCATTTTCTCATAAATTTCTCATTTTGATGCTGTAAGGTGAATCTACCGGGCCTGAACAGGCCGACAGAACCTTCAGAAGGAGAATGAATATGAGTATAAGTGATATCGACTATCGGCTGTTCCAAGCCATCAATGAAGGGGCAAAATCCGCTTCCTTTTTGAATCCGGTCATGCGTTTTTTGGCGGAGGATGCTTTTTATTTGTTTTTTGCCGGATTATTGGTGTATTGGTTTCTAAGAAATGAAAATAACCGAAAAATGGTTGTGACCTCCGTGATATCGGTTTGTTGCGGTCTCGCCGTCAGTTGGCTGCTTGGCCATTTGTTTTACCGGGATCGTCCTTTTGTATCACATACAGTCATTCAACTGATTCAGCACCCGGCAAACGCCTCGTTTCCCAGCGACCATGCCATCGGCGCTTTCGCGATTGCCGCTTCTTTTGCTTTATACCGGAAGAAGGAAGGCATTGCATGGTTAGTTTTGGCCGCTTTGATTGCATTTTCCCGCGTGTGGACAGGCGTGCACTATCCGACCGACATTCTTGGCGGTGCCTTGATCGGGGTTGCCGTATCGGGCGTCGTTTACATGCTTGTGAATCGGTCCGGGCTGGTGTCCAAATGGGTAGCTGCAAGTTTGAGATTTTATGAAACGTACGAAATGAAAATATGGCCGGGACGTTCCGAAAAAGAAACCCGAATGTCTTCGCATAGGGAGTGAGCGTCCTGCGAAAAGTAGAGGTTTTATGAACATCAACCAGTTGTTTTTCCACATTCATTATTGCAACATACGAAAATGGGAGCATCCTCGCCATATCGCGAGAACCCTGACGCATCATACGCTCCTGTTGGTTACGGAAGGCAGCGGGAGCATCACGATCGGAGATAAAAATCATGCCCTCCAATCCGGGATGTTATATTATGTCGGTCCGGGAACGTTTCACTCGCTGGAGCCGCATTCATCGCAGCCGGCGGGGGTCCTGACCGTTCATTTCAGTTGTTCCCGCGTAATCCTGAACGACGGACGATGGGAGATTGCGGAAGAGGAGCCTGCCCTTCATCTGGCGCCTGCCCAGTCTTTGAAGGATGCCTACGCTGCCCAGGATATGTTCCATAAACTCGTGGAATGCTGGAACGCCAAGCTTCCCGGCTATGAGTTCATGAGCAAAATCCTGCTCCAACAGCTGCTCGTCGCCATCGTCCAACTTCTGAAAAAACAGCGCCAACCGGACGCCGCCTCTTTGAAAGTGGACAAAATAATCCAGCATATGCACGACAAGATCGACGGGAAAATCACGCTCGGCGAGATGTCCGAACTCGTTCGGCTGTCTCCCGCTTATTTGTCGCGCACTTTTAAAGAAACGACCGGATATTCGTTGATTGAATTTTTTAATAAGCTGAAAATCGATAAAGCGAAGGAGCTTCTCGTAGAAGGGGAACGCAAAGTCAAGGAGGTTGCACGCGAGCTGGGATACGCGGACGAGTTTTATTTCAGCCGGATGTTCAAAAAAATCGAAGGCGTCAGCCCTTCTGAATTTTACAGCAAAAATGTCCATGATATTTAAGATCGTGCATGGCATAAGGCCTTTTTTCGAGCTAAGATGAGTTTGTTATTGTTCATGTTGAATGCATAACGACTCGGGCATTGGCAGAAGGGAGGTCTTTTTGGCATGCCGATTTGGAAGCGGAATTTGATCGTGTGCTGGTTCGGCATGTTTGTCACCGGCGTGGGGATGAGCCAGATCGCACCGATCCTGCCCTTGTTTATCAAAGAGCTTGGCGCCGACCATGCGGAATCGGTAGCACAACTCTCCGGCATCGCCTTTGGCGTAACCTTTATCATCTCGGCCATTTTTTCGCCCATCTGGGGAAAAGCCGCGGACAAATACGGGCGCAAACCGATGCTTTTGCGGGCGAGTCTGGGAATGGCGCTTGTCGTAGGATGCATGGGGTTTGCGCACAATGTTTATGTATTGATCGGGCTTCGGCTGCTGCAGGGCGTGATTACCGGTTACAGCACGGCTTGCACGACGCTTATCGCCACCCAGACGGATCAGGAGCATTCGGGTTTTGCCCTTGGCACGCTGTCCACGGCCAACATTGCCGGATCGCTGCTGGGTCCAACGGTGGGAGGTTTCATCGGCGAAAGCTTGGGGCTGCGGTACTCGTTTTTTTTGACCGGCGCACTGCTTTTCATCGCATTTCTCGCGACCGTTTTTTTCGTGAAGGAAAACTTCGTCCGCGGGCATCAAAAAACGCCGAACTTCAAGGAAGTTTGGAACGCCGTACCGGAAAAGGAATTGACCGTTACCCTATTTGTCACGTTTTTTGTGCTTTCGGTTGCCCTGTATTCGGTCGAACCGATCATCACCGTGTATATTACGCAGATTTCCGGCCATGCAGGACATGTCGCCTTGCTGGCGGGAATCACGTTTTCGGCGTCCGGATTGGCGAATATTGTGGCCGCGCCGAAACTTGGGAAGTTGTCCGACAAGATCGGGGCGCATAAGGTCATCTTCGCGGCCTTGATCGCCGCAGGCATCGTTTTTATCCCCCAAGCTTTTGTAAGGAACGCATGGCAGCTGATGGGCTTGCGCTTTTTGTTCGGGCTGGCGGCGGCAGGATTGATCCCGTCCGTCAACATCCTGATCAAAAAGATCACGCCGGGTGCCCTGACAGGCAGAATGTTCGGGTTTAACATGTCCGCAGGGTATTTGGGCGTGTTTGGCGGTGCCGTATTGGGCGGTCAGGTCGCAGCCTGGTTCGGTATCAGGGACGTATTTTTCATAACGAGTGTATTGCTGCTGCTGAACGGTATCTGGGTGTATTTCAGGGTGTACCGGAATCCGATACTGCAAGGAGCAGGTTTAAGTCAAAAAAACGAATGAAACGGAGCGATTCTAATGGAACAACATCAACCAACCGATACACAATCATTAAAGGCGGAAAAAACGGCGCTGGTGGTCATCGACCTGCAGCAGGGCATCGCAAGCGGCGCGATGACTAGCGCTCCGTATTCGAGCGCCGAGGTCATTCGGAATGCCGGCAAATTGGCGGATGCTTTTACGGAAAAGGGCGCCTTTGTCGTATTTGTCAAAGTATCTTGGTTCGATGGAAAAGATGCGCTGAAGCCGGACACGGACATGCAGACTTCTCCAAGACAGCTGCCCGAAAATTGGGACCGCCTGGTTCCCGAATTGGCGGGATTCAAGACCGCCCATGTCATTACCAAACGTCAGTGGGGCGCGTTTTTCGGCACGGATCTTGATTTGCAGCTGCGCCGCCGCGGCATCGATACGATCGTCTTGTGCGGCATTTCAACGTCCATCGGCGTGGACACGACCGCACGGGAAGCTTTTCAACATGGGTACAACCAAGTGTTCGCCGAAGATGCGATGGCCGCTTCCACGAAGGAAGAACATGATTATGTGTGCAAAACGATTTTCCCCCGGATCGGCAAGGTCCGCTCAAGCGAAGATATCGTGCGGATGCTGAAATAGGATTTCCTTAAAATAACCGTAAGTTTAGAAATTCAAATGTGCAAAGAAAATAATGCAAAAAGCCCGCGCGAAACGCGGACTTTTTGCGTCATCCTATATTGCGCGACCCGGTTACCATGAAAACCAACGTTGCATCTACATAAAACGTGACCTGAGCAGTAAAATGATTAAAAAGGAATTTTGGGGTTATCGGAAGAAGATGAATTGTAAAATATAAAGGGGGGAAATTGTGTTGCGTGAATCAGTCATACAATTTTATGATGATCTTGCGGAAAATTACCATCTCATTTTTCAGGATTGGAATAAAACGATTTTAAGGCAGGCCGAAATTTTAAGCAAACTTATCCGTTCAAAATTGGCGGAACCGCGCAAGGATGTGTTGCTTTTGGATTGTTCTTGCGGCATCGGTACGCAGGCCATCGGACTTGCAATGGAGGGATTCAAAGTAACGGCTACCGACATCAGTCCGGTTTCCGTAGAACGAGCCAAAAAAGAGGCGGAATCCCGTGGTGTGGCGATACATTTTGGCGTTGCCGATTTTCGTTCATTGGAACGGGAAATTTCAGGCGTTTTTGACGTCGTACTTTCTGCGGACAATGCAATCCCGCATCTTTTAACGGATGAGGATCTGGATTTAGCCGCCCGCAACCTTTACTCCAAACTTAACGATGATGGCGTCCTTCTCATCACGATCAGGGATTACGATGAGCTCGTCAAAGAAAAACAGAGAGCTACGCCTCCACACGTTTTCGATGGGGGGAAGCGGATCGTTTTTCAAGTTTGGGATTGGGCGGACGATGCCGCCACCTATGCGACAAATCATTTTGTCGTACAGGAGATCGACGGGGAATGGGTCACGAAGCATTCCGTAACGAGATACAGGGCCTTATTGCGTGATGAGTTGGACCGACTTTTACGTGCGGTTGGATTCGTTGAGATCGAGTGGCATATGCCGGAAGAGTCGGGCTTTTACCAGCCCGTTGTAACGGCACGAAAAAAACGCTGATGTTCACGTAAAAAGAGATTCGATTTGCCCTGTACAAAATGTAAGCCCGCCCTGACGGCGGGTTGTTGCTTCCTGTTGTCCATTTTTCATACGGCGAGCCCGGGCTGATTCATGAGAAAACAATACGGGTGATTATTTTTAATGCAATTTTCATATAAGGATTTTATACTGGATGCAAGTCGAGAACATCGGAATAGACCAACAAGCTTCAGGAGGGATCTTTGTGAACATCCGCCATCCTCGAATTCTGATTTTGACAGCAGGCTATGGAGAAGGTCATTTGCAAGTATCCCGAGCCCTGAAACAAGGTTTCCTGTCCAAACAGATTTACGATTTGCACATTGTCGATCTCATGAAAGAAGCCCATCCGATTTTAAACTCGGTTTCTTCCAGGCTATATCGCATGAGCGCGTATTCGTCCCAATTGGGTTTGGATTATTACGGATGGAGTTATTACATGACGCGGGATACCAGCCCGGCGGGTTCTTTGCACCGGTATTTGAACGTCATCGGAAAAAGGAAAATGCTGGAGATGACTGAAAGCGTCCGGCCGGACGCCATTATCAATACATTTCCGTTCGGCGCGGTCACCGAAACAGGAAGAAGATTTTCCATTCCAACCTCCACGGTCATCACGGATTATGCCTTGCATTCCCGATGGGTCCATCAGGAGACCGATAAATACTATGTCGCTACCGAAACGCTCAAAAACGAACTCATCCGAACTTACGGCGTGGCACAGGATCGCATTCGCGTGACCGGTATACCTGTCCGTACCGCTTTTTACCATACGGCGAACGCCGCGGAGGCGTCCGTTTCCGTCGAAACCGGTCCTGGCCGTCATCGAGTCCTGATCATGGCGGGATGTTTTGCCGTATTTCATCATGTCGTGGAGCTTGTGCAGCAGCTGCTGCGCAAGGAGGACTGCGACATCGTTCTCGTCTGTGGACGGCATGCGAGGATGGTTGCGAAGCTGCGGTCGCTCTTTTCGAACAGTCCGGCAGTAAACGTCCTGGGATACGTTGAACGGCTGCATGAGCTCATGGCGTCGTCAGCGTGCATCGTCACCAAGGCGGGTGGAGTTACGTTATCCGAAGCTCTCGTTTTGAAGCTTCCCGTTTTTATATTTAAGCCGTATGGCGGGCAGGAACGCGAAAATGCGCGGTTTTTCAAACGAAGCGGTTTAGGCGATATCGCTTACGACACCCGGGAGTTAGGAGAAAAGATAGTCCGCTTTTTGCGTGACCCTGCCGCCTCGGATGGGATCAGAAACAACATGATTATCCTACACAAAGGGGAGGCTGCCGGACAAATCGTCGAAGATACGTTGTTAACGATTGAGGGACAGCGCGATCTTCGCCGATCTCCGCATTTCACCGCGAGAAAATGATGACTCCAATAACAACAACAATGCCGGCAAGCAGTAACAAATAAAGAGTCCGCTGATATGCAGCGGGCTCTTTTGCCATGGATGAAAGGGAAGATTTGCAGGCGGTTATTTTGTTTTTACAATTCTCCATAAGCTGCCCGTTTTGGGTTTCGGATGTCTCCCGGTTTGCAAGGTGCCCATAATTCCGAAATCAACAAGGTAAAGCTCATCCCCCGCAGCGTTAAATTTGACGTCAATCGGCCGTACCGGGCCTTTCGTTGCGAAGTCCCCTCGGGGATTCGTGAAGAAATCCGAGATTTGCCCCGTATCCAAATCCACCCTTACAACTTTAAAACCGGGAAGCTCCCCCGTTTTTTCAAATCCCGTTTCGCCAAATTGGGCGATGAATATTTCTCCTGGACGGCCAAAATCCGCATGGGTACAAAAATCAAATTTCATCGAAGCGCTGTGTGAATGGAGTCTGACGAGCGGTTGAGAAGAAAGAGGGGGGTGTTCCTTCAACAGAAAAGTTGGCTTTGCTTGTTCATCGGCATGAAAATGGGCAAGGGTCGCAGGCAGGCCGCTGAAAAAGTCAGGAAAACCGTACCAGCCATGCGGAGCGATCTCCCACACTTTATCCCAGTCCAACCGGATTTGCCGGCTGCCCCGCGGATCCGCGCCGTGATCTATGGCAATCAATCTTCCGTTAAAAGGAGAGAATTTTAATCCGAACGTATTCCGAAAACCGTCTGCGACAATACGCAAATTGCTGCCATCCGGATTGCAGCAATAGATAACCCCGTTGGATAGCAATTGGCCCCGGATCATTTCACCTGGGTAACTGGGTTCACCAAAAGGTTTATAAGCCCCCGTAACCGCCGCGCCCTGTTGTTCCGGCAACGGATTCCGGGAGACGAAGTTGGTTCCGGCTAACTCAATATCTCTGGCCGGCGTATCATGAAACCCGGGATGATGTTTCATTATCAGCATGTCGTCGGGACCTACAACGGCAGAATTCGTAGCGGTTCCAACCGAGAAATATAACTTTCCGTCCGGTCCGAAGATCACATCTCCGGTAAAATGGTCGCCGCATGTTTTTAGTCCGGTAACGATCGTTTCCTTTGCGCCGTCTAATGATAGTCGGATAATCTGACCGCATCCAGCCGCATGCTCTTCTCCAATATCTCCCGCCGCTACATAGAGATACCCTTCATGCCAGGCAATCCCCGTCACGGGTCCGCCAAAACCGCCTGCAATTTCCGTAAAAGAACCGTCCGGCTCCATTCGAACGACGCGTCCTTTTCCAGGTTGGGTTCCGTATGCGAAACCTGCCTCCGCTACATAAATTGTGCCTTGCGAATCAAATGTCATGACCGTGGGAAAAGTTAAACCGGATGCCACGCGCTCTAATCGATACCCCTTTTCAATGAAGTAATCCGGTTTTTCTGTATGTTGTTCTTCCTTCGGAGGGTTGGAAAGGGCGAGTTTCAAACCAACAAGCGTATTCACCTGGGAGAGCTGGCTGTGGATAAGGTCATGGATCCCAAAGCTCTGCGAGGAAGCGGGCAGGAAATAATCGGCATAACTCATATATTCTTGCAACAACTGATATTCCCGGTCATACAGTTCTTTCACGCACTCCTGAAACGGCTTATATTTCACGTAGATGGTTGCCGAAGAAGCGGATTTCGCGTTGGAAATCGCGATTGTCTTCAATAATGCTTGTTGTTTTTCCTGCTCATTCAGCAGTTTATCAAAAACCGGTTGCAATGCCGGGATGGGATTGTTCTTCTGCAAGTATTGGTACAGGCAATAATGAACCCATTCCCACCGAAATTGTTGTTCCACCATCCCTTGAGGAATGTACTCGTTCATTCGTGAACCCCCTTTACGCCACGCTGATCGGCACGGCTGCCAGAAGTGATTTTCAATAAAAGAAAAGTAATATATATTCCATCAAGGATTTCATTAGAACAAAAAACGATTTACCGCTGCATGCCGACGTTATTCCCGATTTAACAATTCCATTGCATTCTATTGATTTTCGTAAAATATTTCTATGAGATGATTGTGGGCGGAAAGGAAATCTCGATCAGATGTGCAGTCAGAAACGTAAGGGGAGAGAACAGATGAAAACAACAAAACCTTGGATCAGCGGCATGTTCGCGGCGGTCATGTTGACCGGAACCTTGGCAGGCAGCCCAATTACCCATGCCGAATCGGATGGGGGACAAAATACGGTCAAAAACGTCATCATGGTCATTCCGGACGGAATGGGCAACAGCATCACAGGTTTGACTCGCTGGTATCAAAACGGAAAACCGCTGGAAGTGGATTCGTACGTGAACGGGCTCGTCCGAACTTACGCCTCCAATTCGATCACAACCGACTCCGGCGCCGCGGCAACGGCTTATGCGACCGGACACAAAGCGGTTACCGAGTCTTTAAGCATTCTTCCGCATGAGGTGACGATGCCGGGTGTTCCGGCAACGAAAGCGGAGGATAAAAACAAACCGGTTCCTACCCTTTTGGAGGCGGCCAGACTTGCGGGAAAATCAACGGGGCTTGTCTTTACCTGCACGCTGGATGATGCCACGCCGGACGCTTTTGTCAGCCATGTGGTCAGCCGGAACGAATCGGAGAACATTACTAAACAAATGGTATACAGCGGAGTCGACGTAGTGTTTGGCGGCGGATCGGCGCTCCTGAAACCGGAAGGGAAAGACGGAGGCGCGCGAAAGGACGGCGTTGACCTGACGAAAGCGCTCCAAGCTCAAGGTTATGATTATGTGACAAGCAAAACCGGAATGGATCAATCCAAAGCGAAGAAAATTTGGGGATTGTTCCAGCCTTGGAACCTGGAGGCCGATTTCGACCGCGATCCTACACAGCAGCCAAGCTTGGCGGAAATGACCTCCAAATCATTGTCGATCCTGTCTTCGAATCCGAACGGATTTTTTCTGATGGTGGAAGCAAGCGACATCGATACCTTTGGCCATGAAAATGATCCGGTCGGGATGGTAAGCGAAACCCTCGCTTATGATAAAGCTATGAAAGTCGCCATCGATTTTGCCAAAAAAGACGGTCACACGGCTGTCATTTCCATGGCCGATCACAATACGGGCGGGCTTTACCTGACAAATTACGATTCGGCCAAGCAGTTCAATGCGGTGATGCAAAAAGCAAAACATACGAATCATGCGATTCGGGAGAAAATCAAAAAAGACGGATCAAACCTCAAACAGGTGTTGGAGCAAGAGTATGGCCTTACAGGATTGACCTCCCGGGAACTCGCCGAGATCAAAAAAGCCTTGAAACAGGAAGACGGCGACTTCTCCGGCGTGATCGGGCGCATGCTCGGGGAAAAAGCGGGAATCTCTTTTGCAAATGAAGACCATACGTCGGAAGAAGTCGTTCTGTACGCTTATCATCCGAACGGTTTTAAACCAACCGATTTTGCCAAGAGCGGCGTGCTTCAAAATACGGATATCAATAAATACGTTCAATTCATCATGGGATTTCATCTGGATGAGCTGGGCAAAAGCTTGTATGCCTCCGGCCACGACATTCGGGCGCTTGGGGCGACCGTGGCATTCGATAACTCCAATAAAGCGTTCCCGGTTGCAGTCGTGAAGAAAGGCGGAAAGCAGATCCGGCTTGCAGTCGACAAAAATTACGCGGTCGTAAACGGCCAGAAGAAAACGCTCAAGATCCCGACGCTGTTGATCGACAATCGTTTGTGGACGGACCGCGCCGTATTGGATTTGCTGAAATAATATGAATATAGTGTAATTTCGTATAAAAAAGCTTAACCTCCTGTTGTGTGCAACGGGAGGTTTTTTTATGAAATCATCCAAAACGGCAAAAGCGTGCGCGAAGCTTATTCGGCCGCCCAATCGCGGGATTAACCAAACAGCCATGTACCGAATCTATGAAAGATGAGGCCGGTCGTGTATCATTGGTTTGGAACCCGCGGCTGGACCGAGCATTCTGATGATAAAAAAGGGGATCAGCAGCAGCAGCACGATGGTGCCGTACAAGCTGATGGTGTAGCTGTCGACATATGCGATGCCGAATCCCTTATAAAACAGGAACGTCATAAGATGGATCGACATGTTCGTAAAACAAAAGGCGTAACTGCGGATCATCCAGTTTCTATGCGGGGTGATCCGTTTCTTTTTGATCTGGACCAGCGCCGTGGCGGTGATAAGCAGCCAAATGATGTTTAACACATTAAACCCCATGCTCGTTATTTTTCCTCCGGTGGCGTATGGCGCCATGTATCCCGAAGTGACCACGACGCCCAGCACGGACGCTAAGTAAACATAGCCGTTCAAGCGATGGAATTTGCGGCTTTTTTCAAAGATCCGGTTGGAAAAATTGACGAGCCCTGCCGCCATGGCGATGCAGGCAAACGCAACGTGGACGTACATCACGTTTAACCAGGCGGGAAGATGCAGCTCGCGTTTCAGGCCGGTTTTATGGCTTAAAAACGCCTCGGCGCGCGGATCGATAATATAATTGTTAACCAGCGCGTAAGCGATAAATAGAATGCTGACGCAAACCAATAGGACATATAGTTTGTTCCGTTTTTTCATGTTATCCAAAACCCCCATAGCTTCATGTGTTAACGATTGTGAGATGGAAACCCGCAAGCGCTCTGCTTTACATACTGAATCTTAACAAACGAATATCTCAAATATAGGCGCTAAAAAGTCACAAAACAATAAACAATCGATCACAACCTGTTTTAAGGCACCGGTTTCGGCGGAAAAAATGCTAAACTAGAACAGCAAAGGTGGGATATTGATGAGTGCAGTCCATACGATACTGGTTGTGGATGATGACCCTAGCATCGTCGAGCTGTTGAGGGATTTTTTGGAGAACGAGCGGTTTCGCGTCATAACCGCTTGCGATACCGCTCAGGCATGGGCCATGTTTAAGGAAAAACCGGTTCATTGCATGGTTTTGGATATTATGATGCCGGGAGAAAACGGATTCGAGTTCTGCCGCCGGATCCGGGCGGAAAGCGACGTTCCGATCCTTTTCTTGAGCGCCCGCAGCGATGATGTGGACAAGATTCGGGGGCTGACGCTCGGCGGCGACGATTATATCGTGAAAACCGCTTCGCCCGGAGAGATCGTCGCAAGAGTGAAAGCCGTCCTGCGGCGATCCGCTTCCCGGCAACCGATGGAGGAAAGGGTGCTGGATTTTGGCCGCATCCGCATCAATCTGTCCGCCAGAGAAGTGTCCGTGGATGGAAACGCCGTCGTGCTTACGCCGAGGGAATACGAGCTGCTGCGATTATTCGCCGAGCACCCGAGACATGTGTTTTCATATGAACAATTGCTTGAGAAATTTTGGGACGGGGTAGGCGACCGGCATACGATTCGGGTCCATCTCAGCCGTCTCCGCGAAAAAATCGAATCTGATCCGAACCATCCGCAATATTTGGTCAATGTATGGGGAGTAGGGTACCGCTTTGAGGGAGGTTAACATGAGGACGCTTCGCATACGTACGTTTACCTTGCTTTGCTTCGTTCTCCTGCTTTTACTGCCGTGGATTTTTTATGTCGCGGGACACTTTATGGAGACAAAAACGCTCCGCTTCTCCGAAAGCAGAGCGCAAAATGAGGTTTTGCAGCGGCAATTGTCCGGGATTTTGCACCAGATCGAAACGGGCGCGGACCAATGGAAGGACCCGAATTGGCAGCAACGGCTGAATGGCCGGCTTGAGCAAGCGAAGATTCATGTGGTGATTGCTTCCGCGGCGGATCAGGAAATCTACCGTTCGAGCCCGAAGCGCCCCGCTTTGTCGTCAACGGAACGGTATACGCTCCTCGAGAACGGTCGGGTGATCGGAAAAGTCGTCCTTTACCTGCCGAAATCCAGCGCGATGCCCATGATGGCGGCGTTTGCCGGACTTCTGTTGGCGGTTTTTATCATCGGGGTCGAAATGCGCAGATTCCTGCTCAAGCCGCTTGAGACCATGAGCCATTCGGCGCGGCAAATTGCCGAGGGGGATTGGGATGTAAAGCTGCCGGCCTCCAAGATTACGGAAATCGCGGAAGTCCGCGATGGGTTTGACGTGATGGTAAAGGGGCTACGGACATCGTACCGGAAACAGGCCGAGCTGGAAGAAGAACGCCGTTTCGTCATCGCGGCCGTCGCGCATGATTTACGGACGCCGCTGTTTGCTTTGCGAGGGTATTTGGACGGGTTGGAGCAAGGGATTGCGCGATCCCCGGAGAAAATTTCGAAATACGTGGCGGTGTGCAAGGAAAAATCGGCCCAGTTGGACCGGCTGGTCGAGGATCTGTTCACGTTTACAAAAATGGAGTATGTGGAGACGAAACTGCATCATCGGCCGATCGATTTTAGCCACATCCTACAAAGGTCGGCCGACAGTCTGAGCCCGCAAGCGCAGCAAAAACAGATCGCGATTTCGATTGAAGCCGCGGACGGATGTATCATAAGCGGCGACGAGCATTTGCTGGAGCGCGCCATGAACAATCTGCTCGATAATGCGGTAAGGCATACGCCGGCCCAAGGAAAAATAACGGTCGAATGTTATAAGGAAGGCCGCAGCATCAAGTTTGCCATCCGCGACACCGGAACGGGATTCACCCCAGAGGAGCTGGAGCGGGTATTTGATCCTCTATTCCGCGGCGAAACATCGAGAAACCGATCAACGGGAGGAAGCGGGTTAGGGCTCACCATTTCGCGAACGATCATCAGAAGGCATGGAGGGGAGCTTGCCGCAAGCAATCATCCGGAAGGCGGAGCGCTGCTGGCGGGCTTTGTCCCTGCAGCCGATCCGGAATGATAAAATGACTGGCTTCATTGTTTACGATAATTGTGCAGTCCATATGGATCAACCATCCGTGCCGTATCGATGAACGCCTTGTAAAAAGTGGCCCGTTATAGGACGAGCGTACGCATATTGAACTGCATCCATACCGGTTTTTGGATGCAGTTTTTTATTTTACATATGTTTGCTGGCCCTGTCCCGGATTTGCGACACGAAAAAAGCGGCTTCTTTAGAAGGGGCCCTCGTTATAATTCGGCCGGGAGGAAAGTATAATCAAAACCAAAATGCCAATATCGGATTCGCAAAAGAATCGGTTGTGGAGGTGCATAGTGAAAATTCACAACGCCATTCGGTGGCAGGATAACATGTACTTATTCCAATTTCGGAGCGTATATACGGAACCCGTCGAGTATTTTCACGCCCATGAGGGATTGGAGATCCTGTACGTTCATGAAGGGGAGGGGACCTACGCCATCAACAATGAAATTTTCCCCCTGAAGCCGACGACGTTCATTCTCGTCAAACCGTTTCAAATGCACCGGATCAAAGTGCAGGTTCCTCCCGTTTATGTCCGGACTCTATTGAAGATTAGAGGCACCGTCATGGACCGGTTTTCCAGCATGCTGCCGCAGCTTGCATCCGCCTTTGCGCCATTTTTGGAGCATAAGCGGCCGTGTCAGGTTTATTATTTACCGCCTGCCGTTGCCTCCTGTTTGGAAGAACAATTCATGCAGTTAAAGGAGACGCTGGCGATCGTTTCGCCCCATCTCAGAGCCGATGCCGTCACCTTGTTTTCGTTTCATCTCCTGCAATATTTCGTCAGCCGGATTTATTCGCCTCCCCGAAGTGTTTTGCCGCAATCCTTGGCAGCCAATGATTCTACCGAGCTGCTCGGCAGGATCGTACAATGGATCGACAGCCGCTGCGGCCTTCCCTTTACGTTGAATGACATGGCAGCCGATTTGCATTTCTCCCCGAATCATTTGTCCAAGACGTTCAAGGAACGGATGGGGCTTAGCATCACGACCTATGCAAACGAAAAAAGGCTGGAGGAAGCCCGGATTCTGCTAGTCAACACGTCGCTTGCGATCGAAGAAATCAGCAGGAGAACCGGCTTCAAGTACCCGTCGTATTTTATTGCTTTGTTCAAAGCCAAGTATGGCGCAACCCCTCGCCGGTATCGCATGCGAATGGAAAAATGATATTTTTGCATCGCTTTTTGGCATGCCGTCTCGTTTATAATTAAAGCGCTTTAATATAGGCGAGGATTTCGGATGTAAGGGGTAGGTGAGTTTTTATCATCGAAACGAAAACACGGCCAGATCCTCGCTTGTCCGAAAGCGAAGCAGTCCACTTTTTCGGGGAGGTTTGAAATTCATGGTTAAAAAAACGTTCAAACTTGGCATGATTTCCCTATTTTGCTTGGCTCTTGTTATGGTTTTCTATCCCGGCGGCATGGCGCATGCGGCTACCAAATCGGTTCCGGCCGGGGATGTCGCGACTTTGCGGAGTTACTTATCCAGCGCGAGCCCCGGCGATATCATCGAAGTTTCGGGCGTTTACAACGTCTCGAACGGAACCATTGCGACAGCTATCGGCGGGACGGCGGGCAAATACATTACGATCCGCGGCACCGGCAGCGGCGCGATCTTCAATTTTACGGCTTCGGCCGGCAATGCGGCGTTTCATATCAAACACAATTATTACAAGCTGGAAAACGTGACGATCAACGCCAACTCCCAATCCAACAAAGGACTGCTGATCGAAGCTTCGCATGGATACGTGACGAACGTGACCGTTAAAAATACGAAGGGGGAAGGGTTCAAAATCCGCAAAAACAGCCAATATTGGCTCATTTCGGACAGTACGGCGCAAGGGACGGGGACGGGCGGCAAATTCGGCGAAGGCTTTTATGTCGGAGATGCCGATCAAAACTGGACGACAAGCCCGAATCCCGATGAAAGCGGGTATATCACCTTCTTGAACTGCAACGCCATCCGGACGGTCAACGACGGCTTCGACTTCAAGGAAGGCACGCATCACATCAAAGTGGTCGGCGCGAACATCGATTTTCAGAACACAGTGCCTGAATCGTCGGTAGGAAACAACGGCATCTACATGCGCGCCAATCACGTGCAGATCATCAACACGACGGTCAAAAACAACGCGTCCACGGGTCAGGCTTTTCGGGCGAATAAAATGACGGCTTCGGACGGGGTCTCGTACGGCAGCGACCTGGAACTGAAAGGCGTGAACGTGTCCCAAATGTCGGGCGCCATGATTCATACGGGTTATACCTCCAACAAGCTTTACTCCGACTATACGATGTCCGGCGTTGCCGGCGGGCTGTACGCTTCGGGTTCCAAAACCGCGTCTTCGGCCGATCCCTCCGCGTTTGTCGAGATGACATGGACCGGCGAAGGCGGAGATCCGGTGTTGTGAAGCTATAGTTATGCCAAAGCCCCGGGCAAGGATGCCCGGGGCCTATCGTTCGCAGCAGCTACTGTATGGTTACGCCCTGAAGGCTGGCGGCAACCTCCCTGATGGAGGCGGCTGGATTTCCCTTGACGTACCGATCGAAAAATGCGACGGTAAGCGCGTTGATCGAGGATTGCATCTGCCTCGGTTCTGCTCCTTTCGGGTGAAGCAGCGGCGAGAACAGATAAAAATCGGTGAAGCTCATATGGTTCGCATGGGCAAAAGTGACTGAATACGCTTCTCCCTCGGCGGCCCGCTTGCGCCGTGTTGCGGACTCGTCCCAAAATTGTTCGTAATCCTCCCGGCTGCGGCCGGATTTTTGAACCGCCTGATCCAGCGATTTTTCGAAGACGTTCCGGCTGACGCTCAGCTCCGCATTCATCTGCAGATAGGGTTTGCCAAAACCGCCCTCCGGCACAGGCTGGCCGTATAACGTTCCGTCCATGTTCAGGGCCGCTTTTACCCGATCATCCGCTATCAGCATTTGCGCGGCCGTGGCTCCGCCGAAGGAATGGCCGAACATGCCGACTTTGTCCAGATCGAGCCTGCCGGAAAACATCCCCTTCGGGTCCGCAGCGTTTAAACGTTCCAATTGATCCAACACGAATTTGGCGTCTTGGACCCATACTTTGCTCTTATCCTTATATGC
Organism: Paenibacillus sp. VCA1; assembly: GCF_031583795.1. Taxonomy (NCBI): domain Bacteria; kingdom Bacillati; phylum Bacillota; class Bacilli; order Caryophanales; family Paenibacillaceae; genus Paenibacillus; species Paenibacillus sp. VCA1. The sequence goes on from NZ_JAVLSX010000015.1 coordinate 19,172, forward strand.
CTCGAAGCCGGATAAATTTTCAAGCTTTAACGTAGCCGTATGATCCGGGAAAACGACGGCGGCCGCATCGTAGGCATGGTCGATGCCTACCACGACATATCCGCGGCTGGCGAGTTCCACGACCTGAAACGTGTTTTGGTTCCGGAAGCCGGTTAATCCGTGGGAAAACAACAGCACAGGGAAACGCTCCTGTTCCCCGGACAGCACCGCATTTTGCATCGCATCGGTGTGGACGTATTTGAGCTGGCCTAACAGAAACGGGGGAAGGGTGATTGCCTGGCGCAAGCCGTCCAATATTTCCGGCAAATGCTCAATATAGGGCGCCGGACCGGTACCGGTACCGGCTTTTGCCGGATACCAGATTTGAATCATGAGCTTTCTGTGATCGTCAGAATCGGCCGTGGCCGTTTCTTCCCTGTCGGGATCCTCTAACATCAGCGAGGTGGTTCCCACAGAGTACGGTCCTTGCGGTTCGGCGAAAGAGAAGACCGGCAAAAGCGTCGGCAGCGCAACCGACATACCTGCATACACGAGGAACAAGAGCGCGGCGATTCCATGGCGTATTCTTTTTGCTGCTCTATGCGGTTTCTCCGGTTGTTCATCTGTTCTTGCCTTCGACTGTCGAGATTTCTGCAGGCAGCGCAGAGCCAGAACCCCCGTGACTAAGCTGGCCGCATAGACCGGAATCATCTGCCACCGGTAACCTTCCGTGATCATTTGAACCGAACTAAGTACGGTCGTTATAGCGGTTGCCCAGGCATACACCTGAAACGGTCGTTTCCGTTTCCGGGCAAGCAGGATGCAGCCGAGAATCACCGCCATGTTCGTAATGAATAATGTTATTTCGTAGATTCGCATGTTTTTCCTCCTGACTTTGATGTACTATCAGCGTATCAATCGTATCTGTAGCCGATCTGTAGCCAACCTTACATTATCCTTACAATTGACATTCGTCTCGCATGGGCAGATCATTACAGTGTATATTTTTATATGAACAAGGCGGCCAAGCCTAAACAAACAATGGAGGAAAAAATCATATTGATGCATGAACGAAGGGACATCGAGGAACGTACCATTCTTGTCGCGGACGACGAGCCGGAAATCGCGGAACTGCTGAAACTGTTTCTTGAGCGTGAGCATTGCCGCGTGATCGTGGCGGGAACAGGACGGGAGGCATGGAGCATTATTCAACAAGAGCAGGTTGACTTGGCCGTGGTCGATATCATGATGCCGGAACTGGACGGTTATCAGCTGATCGGGCGGATTCGGGAGAAACATACGATCCCCGTCATTATTTTGTCGGCCAAAGGCGGAGACGCGGATAAGGTGACGGGGCTTGGGATCGGAGCGGACGATTACATCTCCAAACCGTTCAGCCCGATCGAAGTGGTGGCGAGGATCAAAGCCCAGCTTCGCCGTTATTATGAGCTGAAAGGGGCCGACGGCGACCGGGCTCGGGCGAAGCTTGCAACGGTCTGCGGTCCGCTGAAGCTGGATCACGAAGCCTGCACGCTGTACAAACGAGGCGAAGAGGTTGCGCTCGGACCGTTGGAATATAAGCTGCTCAAGCTGTTGATGGAATCGCCGGGAAGAATATTCACGAAACGGCAAATTTACGAGAATGTCTGGAACGAGCCTTATCTAGAGGACAGCAACACCGTCATGGTTCAGATCAGCAGGCTAAGGGAAAAACTCGAGGACGATCCGAGGGATCCCCGGTTTCTCGTTACCATTAAAGGATTGGGATACAAGCTTGATCCGAGGGACGTGCAGCCATGAGAAAAATGCGAAGCGTTCATGCGGGCTTAATGATAAATTACGTGCTTTTTTCCGTTATTCTCGGCATCATTGGTTTCCTGGTGTATAAAGGCATGTACGATGCACGGGACCAATACTTGAACCAGACGCTGCCCATGGTAGAGGCGAACCATCTGATCCGGGACGATTGGGAAAAGATACCTTATAATACCGTCCAATCCTTAGGCGGATATATTCAAGTGCTGGACCCTGATTTCAACGTCGTTTTTTCGCGCGGAAGCGGCATTGAAAAAGCCAAGTCCTCTTATACGGAGGAGGAAATATACGCGATGTTTTATGACGGAAACCGTTCGGCGTATCACTCTTTGGCGCCTATCGTTACGCCGGCCGGCGAGACATACCGACTGCTTGTCACGATACCGGGCGGAACGGTTCAGAAGGAGAGTCGCTTGGCAAAGACGAACGCGGAGATTACCGGCGTATTTGTCGGTTTACTGCTGCGAGGTTTGCTGTGGTTCGCCGCTGCGTTTTTGGTTAGCTTATGGCTTTACAGCCGGATCACGGCCAAACGAATTACCAAGCCGCTCGCGGCGGTCACCCGGGGACTCGATCGCATCGCGGAGGGCAAGGAAGATGGGCGGCTTTTTTATCGGGCCGATCGGGAGCTGATGGATCTTCAATTTCGTTTCAACCGCATGGCCGACAGGCTGAAGGAGGCTGAGGCGGCAAAACGCAAGCTTGAAGAAGGGCGCCGTCGGATGATGATGGATATTTCCCATGATCTGAAAACGCCGATTACGACGATCCAAGGTTATGCGGAAGTGCTGCGGCTTGGTATGGAAAAGGACGAACATCAACGGCACGATTTCGCAAACCGCATGTACACGAAAGCAAGGTTTATCGCTTCGCTTGTCGATGATTTGTTCGAGCTGACCAAGCTTGAAAGTTTGGAGCCGGTGTACGAGCGCAAGACCGAAGATTTGGCGGAGTTGTGCCGTACCGCGGCCGCCGATCTATACGATTCATTCGAGCAAAAAGGCATCGACTTCGATATCCGGATTCCGGAGACGCCGGTCCCGGTGTGCTGCCACGAGGGGCTGATGCGCAGAGCGGTCGCGAACCTGTTGTCCAATGCGCTGAAGTACAATCCGGGTGGTACCAGCGTATGGCTAATGCTTGAAACATCGGAAGAAAACGTGCGGGTGACGGTAGGAGATAACGGGCCGGGGATCGCGGAGGATGTGAAAGAAACCGTGTTCGAGCCGTTCGTGCGAGGCGACCGGGCCCGCCGGAGCGACGGCGGGAGCGGGCTAGGGCTTTCCATCGCGAAAGGCGCGGTCGAACGGCATGAAGGGCGCATCTGGCTCGATCCGGAAGCGAAAGGCACCGTCATTCACGTCCTTTTGCCACTCAAAATCGTAAAAGCCGCCAAGGTTGACCGACGATCTGAATGCTAACTTGAGCAGGTCCAACGTATTCTGCCGGAAATTTTTTCCGGCAGTTTTTTCAATTTGTTCAAAACCTTTGGGTACTCCCGCGTATCTAAATGATGTGCCAATGAACGACAGGTTAATACGGTTAAAGGAGCAGAGAAGAGTGAATGTAAAACAAGAAGTGAAAAAAGCGAGGAAGGGGGACCATGAAGCATTCATCCGGCTTGTGCTTGACATCAAAATGAATATGTACGGGCTGGCTTTCTCGATTCTCCGCAGCGACGAGGATTGTGCGGACGCTATTCAGGAGACGATCCTGAAAGCGTACAAATCGCTTCATACGCTGAAAAAAGCGGAGTTTTTTCAAACCTGGATCTGTAGAATACTGATCAATGAATGCCACCAGGTATTGAGAAACAAGAAACGGCTGGTCCCCGTGGACAATATGGAAGACATGGATCAAGCGAAGCCCGCATCCGATTATGATTCGTTGGATATCCGGGATGCCGTCGAACATCTGGACGAGCCGCTGCAGACCGTCATCCAGCTGTTTTATTTTCGGGATATGCCGCTGTTGTCCGTAGCCGAATTGCTGGGCATCACGGAAAATGCGGTCAAAGGGCGACTGTTCAGGGCCCGCCGGAAGCTGCTTCAAATATTGGGCGATACGCCGGAGAGGAAGGAAAAGCATGGATCTGAACGATATCGAGATGAAGCTTAAGAGCGGTAGGGTGACGATCCCTGACGAACTGCCGCAAATGGTGGGCGAGCGTATGGCTGCGGCGTTTGAGGAATTGCCGTCTTTAACCGTAAAGCGCAGGAACAAGTGGCTATACGTTTGCGGATCGGCCGCCGCCGCCTTTGCGGTGTGCCTTGCTTTGCTGGGTTCCGCGTTTGTTTCGCCTGCTATGGCCAAATCACTGAAAGGGATTCCCTTTATTCAGGATTTATTCCAATTAACTCACCATATCGGTTTGCAAACCGCCGACGAAAAAGGCATGATGGATGAGCCGAACGCAAGCGTGACGCATCACGGGGTGACGCTTCGGATTCCGAAGCTGGTTTATTCCGGATCTAATATCTATTTCGTGCTGGAACAGGATACCGACGACCACCTTTTTACCAATCGCGATTACAGCGTCAACGGCAAGGTCAATGGGGAAATCGTCGATATGACCGTAAGCCAAGGGACGATGAAGAATTGGGGGCGTACTGGAACTCCTTCGGCCTCGGTGGTGACGATCAGCCATCAGGAATTCAGTTCCAAGGACCATACCCCTTACCGATTCCCGGACGAATTTACGCTAAACCTGGAAATCACTCTGGCGGGGATGGAGAAGGATCCGTTCATTTTTGACATTCCCGTCAAGAAAAATGAAGCGGCGACCAAAATCGTAACCTCGAACGATCCGCCGAAGGAATGGAAGCAATTCAAAATTTCTCTGGGCAAAATCGAACTTACGCCGGTGATGACCAAACTGACGATCAATGAAGATTATGCGAAGCAAGATCTGACCATACGGAGAGAGAGACTGCGATATGTCCTTGAGGACCAGGACGGCAATCAGTTGGATTCGGCCGGCAGCGGATATGGAGGCAGCATTCCCGGCACGACCATGGTGGCGATGAACATGGATATGGACCCGTTTGAACGGATGCCCAAACAAATCAAAATCAAGCCGTACCTTATTTCGCATGAAACGCGCAATAAGATGTTCATTCCGGAGCTGGAGATGACGGTGCCGGTGGGCGAATAACGAGAGCTCGGAAGCGGCAAAAGCCTTAAGATTGTAAGAGGAGTTTTTAAAAGGGAAGGAATCGTTTCTGCTGCATAACATTTTCGGTACCTGTTCCATCTAATCTTATAGAGGGCCCTCGAAAGATACCTGAAATGTTTAGGAGGAACTATAGATGAAACCGATATATAAAGTGATGAGCGCCGCCGTGTTGGCCGGCAGCGTATTGGGAGGAGCCGCATGGGGGACAGCTTATGCAGCCCAGGTTCAGGCACCCAAATCTGTTTCCGGTACCGCAACTCAGCAAGACATTTCCCTTCGCATCGCCAAGGCGACATACGACGGCAACGTCGTTCAACTGGAAGTCGAACGTAACGGAAAGGGCCTTGTCGGAGGCATTACCGATTGGAAATGGGATGATCAAAAACAAGACAGCGTTCGGGAAAAAGGAGCGATTACATCCATAGAGCTCTTTATTAACGGTATCTCCGCAAATGTATACGGCGGGTCCAAGTTATGGGAGCGCCCAAACATTTCGTGGGTACCGGGTTCCAATCCGGACAAGATGCTGATCACGATGACCGATGCGAGTTATCTGGGAGAGAAAGCCAGTCTGAAGGCTTTGCCGGACAACTTTAAACTCACGGCGAAGATTACGCTGAAAGGCGTAAACAAACCTTATACGCTGAACGTTCCTATACAAAAAAATGCAGGCTCGGTGATCAAGCTGAATCCGAACATGACGAAAAAATCGGGTAAAGTCTCCATCACATTAAAAAAAGCTAACGTGACTTCGTATTCCACGAGACTGCAGCTGATCGTTACAGGGGTGGACGCGAACACGACGATGCTGTACGATTTCTATGACGATCAAGGCCGTAAAATCGAGCCGTTATCGGGTGGAAGAGCTACCGACGAAAACGGGGCCAAGGGGGTCATGTACCACGACTTTTTCCTGAATACGCAGGGGAAAAACATCAAGTCCATTACGATTAAACCGGGCAAACCCGTGTTTGAGGAGCCTGGCGCCACATCCGGTCGATTCAAGGTAGATGATCATGGAGAAGTGGTTATGGAATACATGAAAGATCTCGAAATGACCGTAAAGATAAAATAGAAGCGGCAAAATAATAAGTTTTTTTCTACACTGTTTTAGGGTTCAACGAAATCGGAAAAATCGCGGTCCCTTTCCGGCAGGCATGGTTCGCCGGGAAGGGATTCTTCGTTTTGGCGCAATGATTTCCATATAACATTTCACGCCTCCGGACCATCTAATCCATAGAGGGCCCTTAAAAGGAGATGAAAGCAACGTGGCAACCATGGCACTTGAAGTCAAGAAGGCGCAGAAGGGAGATCTGGATGCGTTCGTCCAAATTATGCGTGATCTGGAGCCCCGGCTGTACAGCTTGGCAAAGTCCATTTTAAGAAGAGACGAAGACTGCGCGGATGCGATGCAGGAGGCAACGCTTAAAGCCTATAAGTCGCTGTCGACATTAAAAAAACCTGAATATTTCAAAACATGGATGATCCGGATTCTCATCAACGAATGCAATCAATTGCTCCGAAACAGGCAGCGGATCGTAGTGATGGACGAGGTCCCGGAAGCGAAAACCTCAGAAGCATATTATGGCAGCTATCAGAAGATGGATATTCAGGAGGCGGTAAACCGGTTGGACGAATCGCTCCGAATCGTCATTCACCTGTTTTATTATGAGGATCTTCCGATAAAGCATATTTCGGAAATTCTCGGCATTTCGAATGGTGCTGTCCGGGCACGCCTGCACCGCGCAAGGGGCATTTTGGCGAATCGAATGAAAAACGGAAAGGAGGGGGATTTATCGTATGAGCCCGTTTGATTTGGAACGCGAACTGACGCAATCCGGCAAGAAGCAACTCGCCTCGGAGGTTCCGGAGCTGATACGCCGCAAGCAGGATGAGATCTACGCCGCTTTGGCCGAAATGGAAGGAGGTGCCCGGCCGGGAAGAGACCGCCAGCGAAAGAAAGCAGGCAAAATCGTTGCAGCGGCGTCGGCAGCCGCTTTTATTGCGGTTTTGGGAAGCGGCTTCGTTTCTCCGGCGATGGCTCAAACGATGAAACAGATTCCCGTCGTCGGCGGCATTTTCAAGCTTGCGGACGAATTGGGGCTGCGGACGGCGGAAGAACAGGGGCTTGTATCGAACCCCGAAGCCTACGACGAACATGACGGAACGGTTCTTAAAATACGCGAGGTCGTATTCGACGGAACGCTGTTGTCGTTTTCCCTTCAACGGGAGGGCGGAGATTTTGAAGGGGGGATATCCGATTATAAAGAAGTTCGTTCGGGCGGCGAATCAAAAATCGCCTACGAAAAAGGAGCGATCAAAGATGCCGAAATGTTCGTGGACGGCGTTGCGATGAACAGTTTTCCGGGGGCGTTCCGTCCGGATATGACATGGGAACAGTCGGCTGATGACGATGCGGTGTTGTTCCATGTCTTTAATAACAGCAATGGATCGATCTCGAATTCCGCGCATCTGCCGGACGAGTTTTCGTTCACGTTAAAGATTACCTTGGAAGGCTTCAAGGATCCTTTTGTGATCACGCTCCCGGTCCATAAACAGGCAGATCGCGTCACAGTTTCATCCGGCGAAATGAAAGCGTGGAACGGACTATCCATGACGGTAAAAGAATTGGAATTCTCGCCGGTTTCAACGATCCTGCGGCTTGAAGTCCATGGCGACCATGAATTGACCGATGCCGAGAAGGGAAACCTGCTCTTTGAAGTCGTAGGAAAAAACGGGGAAAAAGGAAAACAAATCGGCGGCAAAGGGATTTACCCGGACCGAAAGACGGCGACGTTCGAAATCGTGCTGGATCGCTTCAAAGAAGCGCCGGATTCCGTCATCATAAAGCCGTACCGTCCTATCTTCGCGAATCCCGCGGCGACCTCGGGCAGGTATGCGCTTGACCAAAACGGGGAAATTCGTAAGAGTTTTATGGAGGGATTGAACATAACGGTTCCAATCGATCCTTCGCATATCGACAAATTGTATAACCTTCAATGAATGATTGCCATCCTCTGAACGCCGGCCGGGAAAGATTCCGCTCTGAAGTTATTTCCGTGCCGGAGTTTTGGAGGATTTTTTACATTGTGACAGGCAGCTATTTTGCCCGCAAATACCGTTTGTCCTTTAAGAACAACCACCAGAACAAGACAAATACCGGCAGTAAGATGACGGTCCCGAAGCCGTACCCCCATAGCAAAGACACAAACATCGCATGATTGGTAAAACCCGCCTCTACGGTTAAATCCGGGTATATAATATACGGCAAATGCGCCCTGCCATAAGCATAGCTGGCCAAGGCGAACTGCACGATGACGGCGACGACCGAAAGCCGAAGCCAACCTTTCCGCCCGTTTTTCCTGCGGATCCACAAGGCACTGTACCCAATGGCGAATGCAATGACGGAAAGCAAGAACCAGACCGATTGTCCCTGCATCCTTTCCACGATCCACAGCGCTTCCGGAACCATCGTGAAGGTCGCCAGGACGGCCATCGCAAGGGCAAGCGGACCAAGAACGATCGCGATGGAGCGGTAATGCTGTGAAACTTGTTCGTCCCCCGCTTCCCGCCCGTAGTCGGAGAGGAACAAGGCGGACAGAAACAGCTCGGTCAGGATCCCGAAGCCGACATGCGCGTACAACGTTGCGCTGAGCATCAATTTTCCGAATTCAAGCTGTGGAAAACCTTGCTTCATATGAATAAACCCGCCGAGCGAGATCGGGAGCACGCTAACCAGCAGCCCGGGAATGAGCAGACCGGTGATGCCCGATACGACTCGGAGCGCAAGCTCATGTTTCTGGACCGAATACGAGTAGACGATAAACGCGCTTCGGAACAGCAGCAGCACCAGCACCAGGCTGACCGGCACGAGGAGGAGCGTTCCCAAGACGAAGGCCGCTCGTGGAAAAAATCCGACGAGCGCAACGACCATCAGCACGAGGAAGACGTTGGTTACTTCCCAGGAAGGCGACAGAAAACGATTGGCGATATCGGCCGCCTGCGGATTGCGTTTGCTGAAGATCATCGACCAAAAGCCTGCGCCGAAGTCGATTGATCCCGCGATTGAATAAATGAAAATAAAACACCAAAGAATGGTGATCGCTAACGTCGTATCGCTCATAAGCTTCTCCCTTCGGCATTCCGGCCGTCCGGCATGTCCAGATTGACCGGATGCCGCTTAAAATAATAGAACATGACCACGGCCGTGACCACCAGCAAAAATGCGTACAGTCCGATAAAAAGGACAAACAGCGAGCCCAGATGCTGCGCCCTTGTTGCGGCGGACGCCGTCGTCTGGATATGATAAATCGTCCACGGCTGCCGGCCTGTGCAGCTAAACACCCAGCCTGTCTCGATGCCGACCATCGATAATGGACCTGCAAGCAGCAGCGAATATAAAAGCCATCTGGGATACGGGCGTTTGAAAATAAGACGAAGCGCAACGGTGAAAGCGGAAACCGCGAGGAGCAGCATGCCGATGCCGACCATCAGGTCGAAAAGCGTGTGTATGATGAGCGGAGGCCAATCTTCCTCCGGGAAATCATTTAATCCTTTGACGACGGTATCGAACCGGTTGCCGGCTAGAAAGCTGAGCGCCCATGGAATCTCGATCGCTCCTTTGATGCTGCGTGTTTCTTTATCCGTGACGCCGCCGATGGCAAGCGGGGCATAAGCTTTGGTTTCGAACAGCCCTTCGGCCGCCGCCAGCTTCTCCGGCTGATGCACGTGCAGCATTTGAGCCGTTTCGTGGCCGCTGAGCGCCGTTAGCAGCGAAATGATGCCGCCCACCAGCAGCGACAGAAACAAGCTCTTTTGGTGATATAACCGTTCCCGCTCCGAAGATTGGCGTCTCAGCAGCTTAAACGCCGCCACCGAAGCAACGGCGAATGCGCCGGTCATGTAAGCCGACAACAAAACATGCGTCGCCGTGGTCGGCAAACTCGGGTTGAACACGGCCGCCCAAGGATGGACGTCCGACACCCGGCCGTTTTCCATCCGAAAACCGCTCGGGGTATTCATCCAGGCATGGGCATCCGTGATAAGCACCGCCGACATGCTGGATCCGATAGCGACGAATATGACGCTTAAGATCCGAACCGTCGGGGGCAGCCGATCAGCCGCGTATACATAGATGGACATGAACAAGGCTTCCAGAAAAAACGCCCAAATTTCGATCTGAAAGGGGAGGGCGATGACTTGGCCGACAATTTCCATGAAACCGGGCCACAGCAGGGAGAGCATGACCCCTACAAGGGTTCCCGACGGTATGGCGACGCCAAGCAAAATGGCAAGGCCTTTCGTCCAGCGTTTGGCCAGCGTGGCATAATCCTTGTCTTTTTTGATTTGGTACAAAATTTCCGCGATGACAATCATGAAGGGAATGCCTACCCCGAGCGTCGCAAAGATGATATGAAACGCCATGGACGATCCGAACAACGACCGAGCCAGCACAACGTTATCCATGGGATGCCTCCGTTCTGAATACGAAATCCCGTATAGTGTGATCTGAATATATCCAAAGTATTCCTTAGCTACGGAAAAATGGAGATGGGATCGCGGCGCCAAAATGCCCGAATAGAATTTTGATTGCCTGAATGCCCATACACACTTGCCGATGAACCCATAAAATACATTGTATTTAAAATCAAGGAGGAATATCTGATGAGCGAAGTCAAAGGACATGGTTATGGCCCCGTTTATGGTTATGGTCATGGTTATGGATTATGGGGAGGAGGAATTGGAGCGATTCTCGTCCTGTTCATCCTTTTGGTCATCATCACCAGATCTTTCGTATGGTAAGCAGAATAGATAAATGAGAGCCCGTTTTCCTGACCGTACAGGTCAGGTTTATTTTTGTTAAAATAAAATGTCAGGTCATGACACATGTTGAAATCTTGTAAAAGGAATCCGATACGTATATAATAGATATTGCAGATCTATAATAAATAGGAAGGAGAGAGCAAACATACAGTTTTCCAAAAGCACAGATTACGCCTTGCATGCTTTAATACATTTGGCGAACGCTGAGCGCCGGCAAAACATTGGAATCAAGGAATTGTCTTCCACACTTGGCGTTTCCGAAAGCTACTTGTCCAAAATTATGTCCAAGCTGCGGCAGGACGGCATCGTACGTGCCGTGTCGGGAGTGAACGGCGGTTATGAACTGGCCCGGCCGGCAGAGCAGATTACGTTTCTCGACGTCGTCCAAGTCATTGAAGGCAGGCAGCAGCTGTTCGAATGCTCGAACTTGAACTCGGAGCAGCATCTATTGTTGGCCGAAGAGAACCCGGAGGAACACGATTCTCAAAGAAAATGCGAATGTTTGGTCAAAAAGGTCATGGACGGCGCCGAACGGCAGCTGAATGAATATTTGCGCGAGCATTCGATTCAAACCGTGCTTGACATGGCTTCCCATCGTTGTAAGGATGCTGCGAACAAGAAGTGATCAGCTTCTTGTATTTTAATTATGGATATTGAAGATCTATGGAGGTGTTTTAACTAAATGGAAAAACAAGTTCTCGATGTAGCGATTATTGGCGGTGGTCCGGCAGGCTTGAATGCCGCTCTTATGCTGGGGCGGGCGAGGAAAAATGTGGCGGTGATCGACGATGGCCGTGCCCGCAATGCGGTAACCCGCGAAACCCATGGGTTTCTGACCCGTGACGGGGTAAGCCCAGGCGAGTTCCGGAGGATCGCGAAGGAGGAAATCGGAGCCTACCCGTCCGTCTCCTTTGTGGAGGACACGGCTGTATCGATCGAAGGCGCGGACGGCAGGTTTGTCATCTCGACAGCGCAAGGAAAAAGTTTTGTCAGCAGGAAGGTTCTGTTTGCCGTCGGAATGAAGGATCGGCCGCTGGACATTCCGGGCTTGGCGGAGACTTACGGGAAAAGCGCCTTCGTCTGTCCTTATTGCGACGGTTGGGAGCTGCGGGACCAGCAGCTTGTCGTCATTGCGAAAGGGGAGGGGGCGATGCATTTCGCTCCGCTGCTATCCGGATGGACGAAACGGTTTACCATCTGCACGAACGGTCCCGACGAGTTGTCGGAGGAGCAGCGAGAAGAGCTTCGAGGACACGGCATCCCCGTTTTTGAATCGCCGATCCGCTCCATTGAGTCGAACGCAGGGATCGTATATCAGGTCGTGCTCGAAGACGGGACGACCATTCCTTGCAGGGGAATCTTTTTTCAACCAGAGTTGGTGACAGGGTCTGATTTGCCTCGATCCATCGGATGCAGCATCTCGGAAATGGGAGCGGTCGTCGTCGACCAGTTCGGCAAAACGAACGTTCCGGGCGTCTACAGTGCCGGCGATGCCGCCTCGCGTCAGTATCAGGCCGTTGCGGCCGCAGCCATGGGAGCATTTACCGCCGCCGCCATAAACAATGAGTTGAATTTGGAGGCATGGAAGCGAGAGGGATGACCCCCACGCATGCCACATGGTTTTCAAGCGGTTTAGCGTTTAACCCTAATCACAGCTTTTAATAAAAAACTGCCCGATTCCCGAAGCATTGACCGGAAAAGGGCAGTTTCTGTTTGATTATGCGTAATCGAATGTGAGCTTGCAAACAACGCTTGATACTTGGTTTATTTAGCGTCACCATTCGTAAAATAAAGCGTCTGAGGCCCGGCCGCGCCGCCGGTTAGGCTGAGTTCGGCCGCCACGGTTTTGCCTTTTTTGTTGACCGTAAACTCGGTAAATTTCCAAGCATTCAGGTAATTCACGTACGGCGACTGCAGCAGGTCCTTGCCCCAGCCGATGACATAATGGCCCGCGCCGCCGGATGGGTTATCGTAAACCGAAATGACCCGCTTCGCGTCCGTTTCGTTATGAATGGCTATGTTTAGACGGTACATCACGCCATAGTTTCCGTTGTTGATGGCGCTTTCGCCGTCGATCGCGTTCCAGCCTTCCTCGTATTCGCCGGGCATGCTGTCGCTCCATGGGCCGGAGGCGGCCGATGAAATGCGGATCAGCGAATTGCCGTCGGAAGTATTGTATTCCAGCGTGCCGGTCCGGTCCATATGGGGAAAGGTGCCGCGAACATGCATATCCTTCGGCAGGATCGGAACGTCGATCGGGTTTGCCGGTTGTTCTTTGTAGCCCAGCGTCGTAACCGTAACCGTGGCGTCTTTATGGCCTTTTTGCGTATAAGCGGAAAAATTGGCGATGCCGCTTGCGGTATGTGTGTGTTCCGTCAGGGCGGTCAAGCAATAGCTATCGCCCGGCTGCAAAATCGCTTCCTTCTTCTGAGCTGCGCGGTTGTTCATAAATCCGGCAAGCGCTGTTTGTCCGGCGACGTCGGGGTAATAGTCCGTGGCCAGTCCGATTCCGTTCGAAAACAGCATGACGGGCTCATCGGACTCGTTGGTCACCGCCACTGCCACGGTTAACGGCTCCCCGGTCATGTTTTGATGATGCCAAAAGACACGGAACGAACCGGTGACCGAATCCCGATAATACGCGCCTTCCGTTTTCGGGGATTCCGGAGAGTCGCTCAAGATCAAGGGACCGCCGGTTCCCGTCAGCACCGGTTTGACCATCGGAACGGCGGGTTTCAGCGATTCGATCGGCACAAGCTCCGCTTCGTCGGCAAATGCCGCGACCGATCCGTAGCATAGCAGGGTGCCAAGCAGTCCAACGAGAAGCAGGCATTTCGTTTTTTTCATCTCATTTTCCCTCCTGAATTTGTGTTGATATCCTTCCAGGTGGCGATCATGCGATGTGTTTTTCGGATGGTTAACATGTTCGTTGGCACGGGGCAGATTCCTTTTTTTCGATCTGCGGCCAAAGGATCATTTATTGAAACGGATATTCATTGAATCGGCAGGTACTTTTGGCAGATAAAAAAGAAACCAAAGACCCATAAGGTTTGGTTTCTTTCAAGGCGCCCGCAGGTGCAGGCCGTATGCCGTCTCGTTTTCATTTGCCTATCATAGATCCGATTTCCATAACTGCGATGTTTGAAAAACAAAAAAGCCCTTGATATTCAAGGACTTGGGGTGATGTTAACGGAAGGTTGCACGGGAGTTTTAGGCTTATTCCTCCACCGGTCTTTTTACTTGCAATGGGGGAGGGATCAGCCAGCCTTTTTCCTTGCTCATATGCAGGATGCGAAGTCCGATCGCTGCCTTGGTCGCATGGTATTTCATGAACAATGCCCCGATATCTTCCCTGATGCATTGGCCGATGACGGAACTGCACGCTACAAGGCATGCCGCCGTTTCAACGGCGATTTTAGCCGCAATTTCCTGATCGGCAAATCTGGCGCCGACCGGAATATCCTCGAGTTTAACCTCTGGTCTTTCGGGCAAAACCGGCGCGGGAGCAATACCGTTATCGGTCAGAAGAGCGTCGCATTCCTTGATTTCGAGCTTGGCTTGATCGATCAAATCTTCCAAAACCTTTTTTAGATCCTTGTCTCCGGCATGATTGAGGTAAGCTTGGTAGCAGGAAACGGTTCCTTTAGCCATTTTCGATGTTTCCCAAACGCTGAATATTTCTCCATAATGCATCGGTTCGTCTTTCGGATTTCCACTCAGAATGCCCATTATTAATCCCCTTTGGTTTACAGATTTTGTTATGATTATTTGCCGATTATTGGGGTTTTATGTGAGGCAGGCATGAACTAATTTTGGGAATTCAGGATCTTTCGAGCTTATCCGTATTTTCAAATCGTGACCATATGGCGCTTTGAATTAACGACATGACACTTCGCTGCTGTGGTTCATCCCCGCCTTTCCGGCATTGCCCTCATGATATGGCTCGCCTGATTCCGCGCTGCGGCGGGTACGTTTTATGCCAATCAAAACCATGCCCGCGATTACGCCCAAACCTCCGATCCACTGCGGCACCCCTGCCGGTTCCTTTAAAAACCAAACCGATAAAATGAGAGCGGTAAAAGGCATCATGCCGGAAAAGGCTGCGGCCGTAGAGGCGTCGGAACGCCGAATTCCGGCATACCAGCACATGAACGCCAAGGCCGTGACTGCAGGCCCATACCATACTAAAGCCATCCAACCGCTCCATCCGATGCCGACCAATGAGGGCAGGGGATGTTCCAGCAAGCATGGGATTAGGCTTAACAGGAACGCGATGGCCGAAACTAAAGCCGTTTGAACGACGGGATGGATGGATTCGGCTTTGCCTTCTTCATTTTGGACGGCTGCCGCCCTCGAAAGGACGTTGAACACGGATTCGCATCCGGCCGCGCAGAGGACCAGAATGTTTCCGGGCAGATGCGCCCAAGTGAATTGGTATCCGGGCAAAAACAACCCTTGAATCAGCAGGATTCCGCAAATCGTGCTGAGTACTCCGGCGATTTGGTTGCCTTTCATTTTTTCGCGCAAAAAGACCATGGCAAGCGTCACTGTAATCGCAGGGGTGACTCCGGTCAGTATTCCGGCTTCCGCAGAGCTCGTCAGGTTCAGCCCGTACAACAGGAACATACGGAACAGAAACACGCCAAACAAGGCTTGGCAGAACAACAGCAGCCATTCCTTTAAGGTCAAAACACGAATCGTTTGCAGCAGTTTGCGCGAGCAAAACGGAATCATCGAAAGCAGGGACAGCAATAATCCCATGGACGTAATCGTAAACGTTCCGAGCCTTCCGTTGACGAAAGACGCAGCAATGACGGAGGTGCCGGCCAGTCCGAATGCGCATGCCAAACATAAGTATCCTTTTAATCGTTCCATGAATTCAATTCCTCCGGTGGTGTGGATTTGAAATGATTGTTACAATCGTATTGCAATCCACTAAAAGGGAAAAGAACCAGTTGAACTTCATTTGATACGATCCAGTGGGAGGACTTATGTGGGGAATTCATTTGAATCGGGAGAGCGAAATTCCGTTGAAACGGCAACTATATCAAAGCTTAAGCGAACGGATCATGGCCGGAATCCTTAAAGCGGGAGAATCGCTTCCTTCGACGCGGGCGTTGGCCCAAGAGCTGAACGTTTCCCGAAATACGGTTAACGAAGCGTATGATATGCTGGTTACCGAAGGGTATGCGGAAACGCGGCAGGGAGCGGCCACGCGAATCGTCGGGGGACTTGTTCTGGATAAGCAGCCCCAAAGCAAAGCCCAGCGGCAGGAAACGCCGCCGATCCCTTCATTTTTGGCGGATTTCAGGACGGGCCAGCCGGATTTGCGCCAATTTCCGCGATATGCCTGGCAGCGGTTATCGCATCAAGTTTTAGGCGAAATGTCGGTCGATCTGTTTGGATATACCGGTCCGCAGGGGTTGCCGCGGCTGCGCCGGGAGATTGCCGCCTGGCTCATGCGGAGCAAAGGGCTTGAAGTTGAAGCCGAGGATATTTTTATTACTGCAGGGGCGACGCAAGCGCTGCACTTGATCGCGGATCTTTTGTACGACAATGACAAAGAAATATTAGTTGAAGATCCATGCAACATCGAAATGATTCAGACATTCATCGGTAAAGGATACGCCGTCAAGCCGGTTCCCGTTGACGAATATGGGCTTCAAACCGATGGATTGACCGCAAAATACGGCAGTCCGGTGTACGTTACGCCTTCGCATCAATTTCCGCTGGGGGCGATTCTTCCTGCGGCAAGGCGAGCGGCGTTGATCCGTTTTGCCCGGCACAACGGCAGCTTTGTCATCGAAGATGATTATGACAGCGAATTCAGGTATGTCGGCGAGCCGGCATCGCCTCTTTATGCCATGGATCCGGATCGGGTCATCTATATCGGCACGTTCAGCAAGGTTTTGTTCCCGGCGCTTCGCATCGGTTACGTGATTTTGCCGAGGGAGCTTCAAAGTGCTTGGAGCAGGTTGCGGACGTATACGGACGTTCAAAATCCTCCTTTTGAACAAGCCGTTTTGGCACAATTTTTGCATACCCGAAAATTTGATCGCCATATCGCAAAGATGAGTAAATTGTACCGGGAACGGCGTCAGGTTCTTATGGATTCGCTTCAAGCCGGCTTCGGGGAGGGACTGCTTACATGGGGGGACGCGGCGGGACTGCATTTGGCCGTCGAATTCCCGGGGCAGACATTTGACGAACATTTTCGGCAAGAGGCCCGACGGAACCGGATCCGGGTAACTCCCGTGGAGTATCATTGCGTTCGTAAAGGAAGGCATAACAGCAAGCTGTTGTTTGGCTACGGCCATCTGGAACCGGATCAGATCCGGGAGGGAATCCTTTTGCTTCGGCGCTTTTTGCATGAAAATGGAAAATGAGCATTGATGAAGCGAGTATTAAATCCGAATCACCGTTTATCATCCAACCCTAACCCGGAAAGGATGCTATTTAGAAGCAGAGAATCGATGTTACAGCGAGAGATCCATCGAATACAGTGATTGTAAGCGATGCCACGAATGCCTTTTGCGCGTTTTCAATCCTAAATTTGCTTCTTTGCCTCTTTACAGCAAATGTCCGGAAGGAGTAAGATTTCATTCGTAATCATGAACATGTAAACCTGATTTGAAATATTCCTTAATCGCTTAATCCTGAAATTAGGAGCGGGGGAACCAACGGGATGAAGGGAGAGCGCTTCGTCCCAGGGGTGAATCACTTGATGATGCATCGATTCGAGTGTAGGGATACTTTCGGTCCCGAATCCGTCAGCTAACCTCGTAAGCGTTATGAAAGAGGATTTGTCGCGCGTTTTATGAAGCCGCGGGAAGGTCCGACTTTCCTGCGGCTTTTTTTGGTGCGCAAATTTGGCGAAATGGGTAACAATAAGGATACATCCATGATCATTCAACTTAAACAGTGGCGGTGAAATCATTTATGGCGGCATTGAAAAGGCTCCTTATCGGACGGCCACTTAAGTCCACGGAATTGGGGGAGCAAAAGCTAAACAAAAAGAAGGCCCTTGCCATACTATCTTCGGATGCGTTATCATCGGTCGCCTATGGTCCGGAGCAAATTCTGTTGGTGCTGATCACGGTTAGCTCGGCGGCATTATGGTATTCGATCCCGATCGGCATCGGGGTTCTCGTATTATTATCGGCACTCATTTTATCATACCGTCAAATCATTTTCGCTTATCCGCACGGCGGAGGAGCCTATGTCGTTTCCAAGCAAAATTTGGGACTTTACCCTGGACTGATCGCCGGCGGATCTTTGCTGGTGGATTACATTTTGACGGTGGCGGTCAGCGTGTCGGCAGGGACGGATGCCATCACGTCGGCCTTTCCGGTGCTGCATGAGTACAAGGTAGCGATCGCCGTTACGTTCGTTATCCTGATCACTCTTTTGAACCTTAGGGGCGTTACCGAGTCGGCAACCATTTTGGCGTACCCGGTCTATTTATTTGCCTTTGCGCTTTTCATTTTGATCGGCGTCGGGCTGTACAATATCGTTTCGGGCCATGTTTCGCCTCATCTTCATACGCCGATTGGCACGCCGGTGGCGGGCATCAGCCTGTTTCTGCTGCTAAAAGCTTTTGCGTCGGGAAGCTCGGCCCTGACGGGCGTTGAGGCGATATCCAACGCGATACCTAACTTCAAGCATCCCGCACCGAACAATGCCGCGAAAACGTTAATGGCGATGGGGATCCTGCTGGCTTTGCTGTTCTCGGGCATCGTGTTCCTCGCTTATTACTTGGGGATATCGCCGAATGCCAAAGAAACGGTCGTATCCCAAATTGCCGAGGAAACCTTCGGACGCAATTTTATGTATTTCTTTATTCAAGGAACGACGGCTTTGATCTTGATTCTGGCCGCGAATACGGGATATTCGGCATTCCCGCTTCTTGCCGTCAATTTGGCCAAAGATCGGTTTATCCCCAGAATGTTTACGGTAAGAGGCGACCGTCTCGGTTATTCCAACGGAATCATCATTCTCGGCCTGCTCTCGATCGTCCTGATCATCGCCTTTCATGGGCAAACGGAGCATTTGATTCCGCTTTATGCCGTAGGGGTGTTCATCCCGTTCACGCTGTCGCAGACCGGCATGATCGTAAAATGGGTGAGGGAGAAGCCGGCCGGCTGGATGACGAAGCTAACGATCAATACCATCGGCGCGCTGATCAGCTTCACGGTTTCGGTGATGTTTTTTGTAACCAAGTTCCCGCAAATTTGGCCGATTTTAATATTTTTGCCGTTGATCGTTTATCTGTTTCACCGGATCAAAAAGCATTACGAGGCGGTCGGGGAGCAGCTGCGGCTTTCCACTTGCGAACCGGCGGTACCGATCGAAGGGAACGTCGTCATTCTTCCCGTATCCGGCATCACGCATGTTGTTGAGCATTCCTTGAATTATGCGGAATCGCTGTCAGCGGACCAGATCATTGCCGTTTACATCCCTTTCGAGCGGGAAGAGGAAGTCCGGTTCGAGGAAAAATGGAGCAAGTGGCGTCCCGATGTTCGCCTGGTGACGCTGCATTCTCCTTACCGAAGCATCATCCAGCCGCTTAGCAAATTCATCGATACGGTCCATCGGAAGGCGAGCGAGTCCAATTATCAGGTGACGGTCATCATTCCCCAATTCATTCCGAAACGAAGCTGGCAGAATTTGCTGCATAACCAGACGAGTTTGATGATCCGTACCTATTTGCTGTATCGCAAGGACGTCATTGTGACAACCGTACCGTATCATCTGAAAAAATAAAGAATGAAGCGGCAGCCCAAAATATATAGAGGCATCAGTTTCAAGTTCACAAAAAAAGGATCGCGGCGAGTACACTCGTCCGCGATCCTTTTTTGTGGTGAATGGCAGCAGCTTCGTTTTGTTTTCGGCTAGGACTCCACCATCTCGCCGCCGCCCACGTGAAGAATTTGGCCCGACACGTACGAAGCGTCGTCGGAGGCTAAATACACATAGGCGGGAGCCAGCTCAAAAGGCTGGCCCGCTCTTTTCATCGGCACCTCGGTGCCGAAGTGTTTGACCCGGTCCGGGGTAAAGGAAGCCGGGATCAGCGGAGTCCAAATCGGTCCGGGTGCGACGCCGTTTACTCGAATTTTTTGGTCGATTAAATTTAAGGATAACGAGCGCGTAAAAGAAACGATGGCTCCTTTGGTCGAAGAGTAATCGATCAAAGTTTTTTCTCCCCGGTATGCGGTTACGGATGCCGTATTAATGATCGAACTTCCTTCTTTCATATAAGGCAGCGCCGCCTTGGTCAAATGGAAAAAGGAAAAAATATTGGTTCGAAAGGTAAACTCAAGCTGTTCCTTCGAAATGTCAAGGATGCTGTTCTGTGGAAACTGGACCCCATGGTTGTTGACCAAAACGTCGATCCTTCCAAATGCCTCCACCGCTTTTGCGATGGCATACCTGCATGCCTCTTCTTCCTTCAAATCGGCGGAAATCAAATGGCATCGCCTTCCGGTGCTCTCGATTCTTTTTTTCGTCTCCGCCGCGTCTTGATGTTCGTCAAAATAAACGATCGCCACATCCGCGCCTTCCTTGGCAAAAGCGATCGAGACCGCGCGTCCGATCCCGCTGTCCCCGCCGGTAACGACCGCGATTTTGTTCGCGAGTTTTCCTGATCCCCGGTAATTCGGGTTTTCAGCGATGGGTTGGGGAACCATGAGGTACTCGAAACCTGGCTGCCGACGCTGCTGCTGCGGCGGGAACGTAATCGGAATCTGTTTGCACTGTACTTCGGAACCGTAGTACGGATAGGATGGATACATTTAACAATCCTCCTTGCGATACGTTTTTTATCCGGTGCAATGTCCCGATTTTCATTGAAATCATTATGCCGAACCGCTTGTTCGTTATGCTGCAAAGATTGATCCTCTCGGATTAATTTTTAAGAAACACTTGAATCAAATGTACCTCTTAGATATAATACAAGACATAACAAATAAAAGCGTTTTCAATCGGAGGTGGATCCATGAATATTGCGGGGATGAATATTACGTATAGGCATTTTCCTTTTGGGCATTTTCTCGATTCCATGTCGGAGCTTGGGGTAGATCAGATAGAGTTGTGGGCGGGCGAACCCCATTTCTATGTGTATCGGGGAGGACTCGGCCAATTGCGGCGAATCAGGCAAGAACTCAGGTCGAGGCACATGAAAGTGATCTGTTATACGCCGGAACAATGCGTTTATCCGTACAACCTGGCTTCCTCAGACCGGGATCTGCGGCAAAAAAGCGTGGATTATTTTGTGGAAAACCTGTATGCCGCGCTGGAACTGGATTGCAGCATGGTGCTGGTCACGTCCGGGATTGGGGATTTTCATGTTTCCCAAGAAGAATCTTGGAAGTATTCGGCCGACTCGATCGGCAGACTGGCCCGGGTAGCCGAAAAGGAAGGAGCAACGCTCGCTTTGGAGCCCTTGACCCGCTTTGAATCGAACCTGATGACCAACGTTAAGGGGATCCGGAAAATGATGGATGAAATCCGGTCTCCGGCGCTTCAGGGAATGATCGATGCCGTGGCGATGCAGCTGGCCGGCGAAACGCCGGGGGATTACTTTTCCATGCTGCCGGGTTTGTGCCATTTCCATCTGATTGATGGAGACGGAACGTCGGACGCCCATCTGGCGTTGGACGATGGGAGATTGGATTGGAGGGGGGTTCTGGCGGAGCTTCAAAGCCATGGTTACCAAGGGATATGTACGCTTGAAATTATGGGATTGCATTATTATCAAAATCCGCACGACGTTGTCATGCATTCCATCAGGAAAATAAGGGAACTGAACATCTTATCATCTTGATTTGGAGGAACTTACGATGAGCAATGGCACTCTTACAAGAAAGCTGGGTTTTTGGTCAGCCTTGGCCCTTGCCGTGGGAACGACAATCGGCTCCGGGATCTTCGTCTCCACGGGAGATGTGGCCAGGGCGGCGGGCTTGCCATCGATTTCGATTCTGGCCTGGATTATCGGCGGCGTGATTGCCATTCCGCAGGTCATGGTATTGGCCGAGCTGTCCACAGCCTACCCCGAAAATGGAAGCGGTTACGTGTATCTGAACAAGGCGGGCTGGCGTCCGCTCGCCTTCCTGTACGGCTGGGCCACGTTTTGGGCATTGGATCCGCCGTCCATTTCGATTATGGCGCTGGCCATTGTGACGTACCTCGCCAGCTTCTTCCCGTTCTTCACGGGAATTCCCGGCAAACTGCTGGGCATCGCGATTATTCTGTTCATCACCTCCATCCATTATCGCAGCGTGAAGGAGGGGGGCCGTTTTCAAGTCGTGATTACCTTCATCAAGATCATTCCGTTTCTTATCGTCATTGGGCTGGGCTTCATGTACATGAACTACGACCACTTTTCCTATACGCCCGTTAAGGGATCAGGCAGCGGCAGCTTAATCGGCGGCATTTCGGCGACGACCTGGGCTTATACGGGGATGGCTTCGATCTGTTTTATGGCGGGGGAAATCCGGAATCCGGGCAAAGTGTTGCCGAAGGCGTTGATCAGCTCCGTCCTGATCGTCTTAGGACTGTACTCACTTCTTTCGGTCTGCATTACGGGACTTATGCCTTTTGATAAATTGATGGATTCAAGTGCGGCCGTTTCCGATGCCGTCAGCTATATCCCGGGTCTATCCGGCATAGCGTCCCATTTCGTGGCGATTACTGCCATCATCGTTATTCTCGGTTCCTTAAGCTCTTGCATCATGTTCCAACCTCGCTTGGAATATGCGATGGCCAAGGACGGGTTGTTCTTTCAAAGGTTTGCCAAGGTTCATCCCAAGCACGAAACGCCGAGCTTTTCGATTCTGGCTCAGGTATCGTATGCCTGCATTCTCGTCTTTTTCAGCGATTTAACCGCGCTGTTGGGTTATTTTACGCTGATCCAGCTTGTCATTAACATTTTGGACTTTGCAGCCGTTTATAAATGCCGGAAGAGAGAGGATTACAAGCCGATCTATCGAATGCCTTTTTGGAGAATCACAACGATTTTGGCGATCCTTGGAGCGGGGTGGCTGGCATGGGGTACCTTCACCTGGGCTCCGCTGGAAGGGATGATTGCGGCATTGGTCGTGATCGTAACCGGTCTGCCCGTCTATTATTATTGGGAAAAGAAATACGGACGACATAAGAATCAACGCAACAACCCCGATATTGTCGCTTAAAGGGGAAACAAAAAATGATTGTAAAATATGTATTGTTTGAATATAATACAAGGCATAACAAATAAAAAGCCGGAGTTGTCCATCGCTTCGGTCAGGAGGGGAATGGAATGATGTTTAACTTTGACGAAGAGCTTTTCCTAAGACTGGTGGAAAAAGAAGGATTGGCATATCGGAACCGGATCGAGGAAATCGTCGACGGGATATGCCGGAAAGGGTACAGCAACATCTTTATGATTGGCGCAGGCGGTACCATCGCCATGATGTACCCTTACGAATATATCCTGAAATCAAACTCCAAGATCGACGTGCACGCCGAAATCGCCGCCGAATTTCTGGTTATGAACAACAGGCATTTCAGCAAAGATTCGGTGTGCATCTTCACCTCGGTATCCGGAACGACGAAGGAGACGATCGAAGCGATCGAATATTGCAAAAAGCGGGGCGCAACGACCTTTGCCCTGGTGGCCGAGCCGGATACGCCGATTACGAAGCTTGTCGATCACTGCATCACCACCGGATCGGAAAAGCACTCCTTTGATACGTTCTTCATGCTGCTGTACATGGTCGTATTCCGGTTCATGCATAACAATAACGAGTTCCCTCAATACGAGCGGTTCACGAAGGAAGTCGCCCTGCTGCCGCGTGCCATCCTCGATGCCGTCAAAGCATTTGACAAAAAAGCCGAAGCTTTCGCGATCGAACATAAAGATACGAATTATCACATGATGGTCGGTTCCGGGAACCTGTGGGGCAACACGTATTCCTATGCGATGTGCGTGCTGGAGGAGATGCAGTGGATCCCCGCCAAATCCATTCATGCAGCCGAGTTTTTCCACGGAACGCTCGAGCTCGTGGTGGAAGATACGAGTGTGATTTTGCTGAAAGGCGAAGATGAAACGAGACCGCTTGCGGATCGCGTCGAACGTTTTGCAGAGAAGGTGACCAAACGGCTGACGGTCATCGATACCAAGGATTTTGCGATGGAAGGCATCAGCGAAGAGTTCAGGAAGCATTTTGCCGTAAGCATCAACTGGGCGTTGCTCAGCCGAATCAGCGTCTACCTCGAACGCGAAAGAAATCATCCGCTGACCCTCAGAAGATACTACCGCAAAATGGAATATTAATATGTACGGGGAGTGCTGCGTTGTTGCCCGCAGTACTCTTTCTTGAACATGGGGAAGGTGGGGGAAAATGCGAATCGTTGCCGTCGGAGACAATTGCATGGATGTCTATCAATCGACCGGAAAAGCTTATCCTGGCGGGAATGCGGTGAATGTGGCCGTCTATTTGGCCGAGTTGGGCGCAGATACAGCGTATATCGGCTGGGTCGGGACCGACCGGTATGGCGAGACCATGGTTCAGGCCATTCAGGAAAAAGGCGTGGATGCCTCCAGGGTTTCGGTAAAAGAGGGGAGAACGGCGGTTACCTTTGTCGAAATGGCAGGCAATGAAAGGAAGCTGGGAGATTACGAGGAAGGCGTGATGGCCGGGTTCTCCTTAAGTCCCGAGGATCTTCGTTTTACGGAGTCGTTTCATCTCGTGCACTCTGCAATATGGGGACATGCCGACGCTTGTTTTGCGTATTTTAAGGAAAAGGGACTGCTTACCTCCTTCGACTTTGCCGATAAACTGGATCATGAACTGTTGACGACGTTGACGCCATACGTGGATTATCCGTTTTTATCCTATACGCAGGATGACGGCTATATCCGCGGCTTGATGAAAAAGATCAAGGATCGCGGGGCCAAATTGGTCGTCGCCACCCTTGGAGAAAACGGGTCGCTAGCCTATGACGGCAAAACATTTTATAAACACGGAATCGTTGAGGTTGAGGTCGTAGACACGCTGGGGGCGGGCGATTCTTTTATCGCCGGGTTTATTTACGGCGTGTTGAAAGGGTTTTCGGTCGAAGCTTGCCTGGAGCAAGGCGCGCAAAGGGCCGCAAAAACGATAAGCTATTTTGCTGCATGGTGACTGGACGCAACCATCAATGTATAATAAAGGGATAAAGAATACGATCATTGATGGATAAGGATGTATGTTCAATGAATTTAAATCCTTCAACGCCTCAGCCGCTGTACATGCAGATCAGGCAAATGTTGAAAAACGATATTCAGCAAGGACGTTACAAGCCGGATGAACAGATCCCCACGGAAGCCGAACTCTGCAATATTTATAACGTAAGCCGGATTACGATCCGCAAAGCGATCGAGGAGCTGGTCCGGGAAGGGGCACTCACCCGGATACCGCGGCGGGGGACGTTTGTGGCCTCCAACAAGTTTCACAACGAACTGCTGTCTGTAAGCGGATTCTCGGAGTTTAGCCATCAGCTCGGCATGATTCCGAATTCGCGTATTTTAAAGAGCGACGTCATCGAGGCGACGGAGGAGATCGCCGGGTATCTTCGCATCGATGCGGGAAGCCCCGTGCTGGAATTGGAACGGCTTATGTATGTCAATGACCGTCCGCTGTTTTACGACATCGCGCATTATTCGCTTACCCGGTTTCCCGATCTTGAGAAAAAGATCGCCATGAACGAATCTACCTACAAGATTTTGGCGGCGGATTACGGCACGGAAATCGTGAGCAATGATAAGGAGATCGATGTCATCAGTGCGACCAAGGACACGGCAAAATTGTTGGAATGCGATATCGGGGCGAATTTGTTTCGGATTTTGAAGGTCGCATTTGACGCCGATGACGAGCCCGTGCATCTTTCCACATTTATGTGCGAAACCAATCGGGTTACCCTGACGGTTCACCGGGCCAAACAGGCGCATTGAGCCGGGCCTTTTTTATCTACAAACGGAATATGCGGCTTCAATGAAGCTTGAGGTATGAAATGAATGAGTCGGGTTAGACCAATTAGCGTTAAAACCTTTAATCAGGGTTTTAACGCTTTTTTTTCTTGAAGTTAACCCGAATGTTTTTGCCCAAAAAAAATAAAACGTTTGGCGGTTTGCTTGCCGTCTATAAGACAGATCAGCATTTCGCTGAAAGCTTGATTATTGGGAGGGCATCATGGAAGAACACAATCTGGCCGCGGCTGCTTGCAGGGGAGATGAAGAAGCCTTCTTCAACTTTCTGTCGCTGCACAAACGAAAACTCTACGGCGTTGCATTCAGCTATATGCACAACGAAGCGGATGCGCTGGATATGCTGCAGGAAGCCGCGTACAAGGGGTGGTCGAAATGCCGCACGTTAAAAGACCCCGACGCCATGCTGCCTTGGGTGATCCGGATCGTCATCCATTGCTGCATCGAAGAATTGAGAAGGCAAAAACGCAGACAGCGCATCGTCCTGGAACGATCCGGCACGTATACCCCTGAAATGGTTAGCGTTGCAAAGCTCGATATGGAAAAGGCGCTGAACCGCCTAAAGCCCAAGTACAGAAATGTGATCATACTCAGATACTACAACGATATGACCGTACCGGAGATTGCGCAGATTCTCGGGAGGGCGGAGGGGACCGTCAAAACGTGGCTGCATCAAGGACTCAAGCAACTGCGCGGGAAAATCAATTATGGGGGTGAATTGCAGCATGACCAATCATGAGGACTGGATGATCGAGATGGGCGGACAGGAGGTACGGCAGGCGGTCGGCATGGCGTCGGATAACAAGCTGGACGAAGCGCTGCGAAAAGGAATCCGGCGGGCGGCGGCAGAACAAACGGGTCCAATGTACCGATTCCGGACTGCGAAGCGGGTTCGCGTTGCCGCCGCGGTCCTGGCTGTCCTGCTGGTCGGTGGAGCGGGCGCGGCCGCAGGCTATAAGCTGTACCCGGTTCCGGCGGCGGGGGAATCGCAGACGAACGTACAGATCCCAGCATATGTCGAGAAGATGTTCGACAAATCCGATAATTTTCTTGTCATGCTGAAGCAAGCGGCCGAGCACGGATTGTATCATAAGCTGAATCAATCCGTCTCTGCAGGAGGTTATACAATCAATATCGAGGGGACGGTTTCAGACAGCAGAAGAATCATTCTATTTTACACAACGGAGAACGGCAATGAATCTCTTCCGCTGCGACTAAGCTACAACCATCCTCCGCAGCTGCTGGATGAGCAGGGGCGGCCGCTTGAGGGTTCGTTCACTTGGGACACCTACGCCAAGCTGCCAAAGGATCAACCGCTGACAAAGGGGATCATGATATTTGATTTTAAAGAGAGCGGGCAGATGCCGGAAAAATTGCAGATCCAAACGACCTGGTCCCAGCTAAAACCCGAAGGAAGCAATGTCAGCGTGAAAACGGAAAACCTGACTATACCCGTTACCTTACAACACGGTCCGCACGCAAGGGATATTGAAGAGCGCCCGATTCATGTGGATATCACGCAGAGCGGACAACAGATTACTTTTACCAAAATGATTCAAAGTCCTTTGAGAACGGACCTTGAGTTCGACTTCAAAAGCAGCAACGGCAAGAAATTGGAAAAGATCGAAGCTACACTAGACCTTGTTTCACAGGAAAAGCAGGCGAAGCAGCGGCTGAATTATGATGCGGTGTTAAGATTTGATCGAACGCTGGTAACGCCTGAAGGCGGAGCCATTTATCTGACCAGCAGTTTTTACTCGGAGCACAGGGAGCTCTGGCTGAAATTTTATTATGCGAGTTTCGAACCCGATCATGAAGTGGAGATTGCCATCGATCCGAAGCAAGGCGCTTTAGTGCAGACGCCGGATTCGCAAATCTCCTTAAAGCAAGAACCGGAGAAAAGTTCGGATCAAAAACTGGCCCTTCGCTTGATGTATGGATCGCAGCAACCGGTTCAGGGCGGATATTTCGAACTGAAGGATACTTTTACCGATGCTGACGGCCAGCCTCATCCTTTCGTTCAAGAGTATCAATCCGCCGAAGGGACATATCTCTACATTCCGAACTACCAAAAATATCCTGGCCCCTTCAAATTCGAAATCGTAAAATATTGGGGGAACGTCCTTGAGATGCATGAGGAAAAGGAGCAGCGCATCCGTTAGGTTTCGAACATGAAACGAGACTAGCGGGGATATTAAATAGAATATGAGGTTATGATACATGAAGATCAGAACGATGAACGATAAAGATATGGATGCTGTGATTGGCATATGGCTGGACGCCTCCAAGGAGGCCCACCATTTTATCGAACCCGGCTACTGGGAGGCCAAACAGCAGGACATGCGAAACGTGTATTTGCCTATGGCCGATACCTATGTGTTGGAAGAGACGGGCCAACCTGTTGGCTTCATTTCGACGGTTCAGGATTACTTGGCCGCTTTATTCGTACACCCTAACCATCAGGGCAAAGGATACGGCCGGGCTCTCCTTCAATTCGTGAAGGAACGAAGCGAGGAACTGAAACTAAAGGTATACAAAGACAACGATAACGCCTACCGTTTTTATTGCCGCCATGGTTTTGTCGTCATGGAGGAAGCCGCCGACGAGAACACGGGGCATGCAGAATTCGTCATGTCCTGGAGCAGGCGGTAAGCTGCAATATTCTGGTACTTGAATGCTTGATAGATACAAAGCGATCGTTCTTGAATTGACAAGTCTGCCAGGCAATTTAGCAAGAAACCGAATATCTTCGTAATTCGACAGAAAAAAAGCGTTTCTCGTAACGAGAACGCTTTTTTTTCATGCTTATCCATTCGATTCCGCCCGGCAAGGGGCCCGACGGACAGTGTCCACACGGGGATTAATTCCGGATTCCGTTTGCCGGCAAGGCTTGAAGGGAATAGAATTTTCCTTTTTTATTGATTTTTCCGATAATGGTGGTTGCGCCTTTTTTAGTGAACGTATACTCATTTTTGTTTATCTTCACGGTATATCCGTTCATTTGAATCCCGAAGATCGATTTGACCTTGGGTTTGACGGCGGTAAGGGCTTGGTTTTTGCTGAGCACCGGCTTGGCGAACGATTTGGTATAGTCCTGATCGTTGGCCCAATCCTGTCCGTACAGATTTTCAACCTCCCACACCTTTCCGGTCTTGACTCCGATGACCACCCGGTTGTTGGCTTCATCGTCCCGGTAATTCCAGACAAAATTCTTGTCCGCTTGTTTTTGCCGAACCGCATAATCAAACGGTTTAACGGTGCCGATTCCAAGCGCCTTGAGGGAGCGGTTTGCTTTGTTGTTGAGCTCCGCTTTCATTGACGTCAGAGGATACGTGATGCTGGCCGTTATTTCTCCGCTTTTATCCAGATCGATGTACAGGCTTTGATTGTTGCCCCAGAGGACCCAGTAGTTCCGGGGAGCGTTGTCCTGATAAGGGGAGTATACGCGCCAAACGGCTTCCGTCTTAAACTTGCGATCGGTATCGAAGGTTTTCAGGAAAGCTGCCGCTTTATTGGACAATGCCGCACCCAATATCGCATTCGTATTCGAGGATTTGTAGATGATGCTAGTCGATTCCACCCGTTTTTTTGCCGGATTGTATTGCTGAATAATTTCTGCGTTTATCGGGCCGCTAAGCTTTCCGTTAACAAACAGGGGTTGTCCTTCTGCATCCTTATCAACGCTTGTAAATTCAATTTTGGCGCCAGCTGCGAGCTTATTCAAAACTTTCGTCAATTGCTCCTTTATTGCGGGATCCAGGTTGACTGTAGATGATTGTTCAACTTGAGTTGAAGCAGGCATGGATTGGGGCGCCGCATAGATGGGCGCGGCCGATAACAGCAGCGAAAGGGCAGCGGCCGACAAGGTGATGTTTTTCCATTTTTTCATTAGTCGTTTCCCTCCTATGTCTGATAACAATGTTGTTTAGGCATTCCATGAATTAGACGTGTTTGAAAATGAAAAGGTTTCATGATTTGTTATATTTTGCGTTTCATTTGTCGTTGTCGGCTTAACTCAGATAAAGGGATGCAGCTGATTCGCGTAAAAAGCAAGCTCGCTTTCAGATTCCAGATCGCGAATCAACGCCCGCAGCAGAAACGTCCTTGGATGATCTTTTGCGGATTCTTCCCGGAGCATGGCCGCAACCTCCGCCAATTCCTTTTTTCTCTGGTTCGGTACGGCGATATCCGGAATAATGGAAGAAATTCTCTCAATCAGTTCGGCTTTTCTTCCTTGCCGGGAATCCAATACGTTCATCAGGTCGATCCGGGAATACTCCGTCATAATCTCGTCCGTAAGAAGGGCAGGCGCAGATCTTTTTAGCAAACCTTCCACAAGATCGTCCATCCGTTCAGCGATGAACAAGGCCAGCTCTTTTTTGCCGATCGGCTTGCCTTCAAACAGCAGGTGAAACGTATATTCCCGGATTAACCCGCTTAGCAGCGCGGTGGCATCCCATTTCCATTTTTCAATTGCTGGCCCGTATTGCCTGATCAGCATGTCTTGATAATAAAGAAACATGTTTCTTCTTATCCGGCTCAGGACGCTTTCGATTTTATCGTTGTTGACCGGTGGAAGCTCGTTATGGTCCCTGGAAATGTAATAGCCGTGCTTCACGTAAAAGTCGAACTGGTACGCGATTTCTTCCAGGTAGGTTTCTCTTTTGGGCAACTGCATGTTTCGGATTCGATCCACCGCATCGACCATATCCTGTTGACGTTTCTCCAAAATGCTGATGTACAGCTCTTCCTTGGAGCTGAAATGTTTGTACAGGGAACCCTTGGCGATGCTGCAATCATCCGCGATATCCTGTATGGAAGTTGCCTGATATCCCTTTTCCGCAAAAAGCCGGATCGCCGACTGCAAAATTTTTTCCTTTAAAACGCTCATCCGTGCCGCCTCCTTCGTGACGTCAAACCTGATGACGGTATTTATCCTCCCAACGGCAACTCCGTCATCGCTCTGTTTTTAACCAATTCGGATCTATCGTACCGCTTTTTGCCCATGCCATCCACAATCTTTGCGTCGCATCCAAGCAGGGAGGCCGAAGGCCAATCTTTAAAATACGGCATGGTAAAGCAGATAGAGATGCAGCAGCGCCAAAAAATAGATCCCCCAAGCCGTCTTAAACTCGAATTTGTGCAAAATGAGCGCAACGGCCATCAGCACCGGAAACAGAAACAGCCCGAGGTATTTATTTACGAACCGGTCCGCATGACCTCCGCTAAAATGGATGGGGATATAATGGGGACAAAATCCGATTGCGGCAATGGACAATAAAAATGCTAGAATAACGATCACGGTCAATGTTTTGAAATCCGTTAGCGGGCTCATGATTGTATTCCTCCTGTCTATTAATGTTGCCCGTTATACGATAAGGCCATTGCATTCCAAGGTCAAGCGGCATTAGGATGGATGCTTTAATGTCCTGCGTCGTCGGTCAGGCCGGATCCTGCCATTTCCATTTTGGCAAGCTTGGGCTTGCGGATGAAGAAGCTAAGCAAAAGCCCCGCGCATGCGATGCATGCAGCCGCAAAAAAGGTTTCCGCGAAGGAGGTTATGCCTGCTTCCAGCGGGCTTTTTGCTACGGCTATCTGATTCATGTTCGCCGTCATGCGGGAAGACAAATAACCGGTAAAACCCGCGATGGCAAGCGAAGTGACGACCTGCTGCGACGCGCTGGTAAGCGGCGTGACTCGGCTGACCAAATGTGGCGGTGTGGCATTAAGCACATGCGTGTTTAATGACATCATGGACAATCCCATGCCGGAACCGAGCAAAAACAAGGTTGCCATCATATACGCCAGCGGAGTATCGGGACGCAGGAACGACATCGCAAACAATCCCGACGAAATCAATATCATTCCGGCAATGAGGGGCGGACGAGCTCCGACTTTGTCGAACATCCGCCCGGCCAAAGGCATGAAAATCATCGAACCGGCAGCCTGCGGCAAAAGGATGAGTCCGGTGGCGAGCGGCGAGTAATGTTTGACCTGCTGGAGCAGGAGCGGAAAAAGCAGCACCGTACCGAACAAAGCCGTTTGCATGATCCATGATGCCACGATGCCGCGGGTGAAATCCGACGATTTGAATACTCTCAGTTCCAGCAAGGGCTGCTTTTTCATCAGGCACGAAATGATAAAACATGCCAGGGCGGCTCCGCCGATGATCAGGCCGGACAAAGTTCGGGTCGAGGTCCAGCTTACGCTTCCTTCGCTGATCCCGAACGTGATCAAAGCAAAAGCGAACGGACCCAGTATCATGCCTGCGATATCCAAGGCGGGTGCTTCATGTCTCGGAAAAGAAGGCAGGAATTTGTTCCCGACGACGATTCCGACGATCCCGACCGGCAGATTGATCAAAAAGATCCACTGCCAGCTTGCGTATTCGACCAGCCACCCCGATAGGACGGGACCGAGAGCTGGAGCAAGCAGCATAGGAATGCCGAACATTCCGATGATCGATCCCCTTTTTTCCGGCGGGGCGATACGGTAAACCATGGCCATCCCGATCGGGGACACCAGGCCGCCCCCAAGGCCCTGCAGAATCCGGTAAAATATGAGCTGCTGCGGGGTATGGGCCATAGCACACAGGACCGAACCGGCGGTAAACAGGCCGATGGAGACAAGAAATACCCGTTTGGCTCCCAATTTATCCGACATCCAGCCGGCCAGGGGAATGACGGCGGACAAGGATAACGTGTAGGCGGTCACGGACCATTGAAGAATCCGCAGCGAACTGTCGAAATAATCGACCAGCGTGGGAATGGCGATATTTACGACCGTGCTGTCCAATATGACCATGAAGGTGCCGATAACTACGGCGAGAAGCGAGGCAACGATCCTCTTCATCGAAAAGCTCTCCTGTTCGCGAAGGGTCTGCGCTGCGAGATGATTTGACATACGTTCTCCCTGCTTTCTTAAAAAGTAAATATCGATCGGATCCAACTTCTGTCCCCTTTAAGTAAGCCGAGTCCGACCCGGAGTGACCAATAGGTTTTTATAAAAACTAACTGGTCACTACAAATACATCATATCGACGTAATACGTTTCTGTCAAATAACAATAAAACGGGGTAAAGCCTCCAACAGCATTTCGACATATGGGATGAATAAAGTTGGCGGTATGGCCGAGATCGTAACATCGTACCCCAAAAACAAGCCGATTGTCGGTTCTATACCAAAAAGGCGCATATTACACTGTTAAGCGAAAGACCCTCTGAACAAACGCGAGTAGGAGATCATGGATGAGCGAATATGGAATATACGGAACGATGGATGATGATTTGTTGACGGCGGCCTATACGGAAGCCCTTGCTTTATGGAAAAGCGCCGCCGAAATTGAAATAGAATTTCTTCATGCGTTGTATAAGGAAATTTGCCGAAGGAAGTTGGATCAGGTTCTGGCAGCTCCTCCGATGAAATAAAGAAAAAGCGCAAGGGTCTGGAATGTTGGGACCAGGCTTCCGCATGAATGAGCCCTTTGAGGGCTCTTTTTTTTATCCATCCCGCGATTCGGATCAACCGTCGTAACTTTCTGCACCTATCGTAAGATCTTCCACCTACGGCAGATTCGAGCGAAGTTAACATCTGTGAATTGTTCCCCAAGGATCGGCTTTTTGTCGGTTCTTGGCCGGCGCAAGTCCATGTAAAGTAAGGGATGAAGAAAGCACTTACATTAAGCTGAAAGGGCTTTCCGAACCAAATACTTTGCAAGAAAGGGATGGTCAAATATGAAGATGAAAAAGAAGTTCACGGGCGTTCTGGCGGCCGGATTGACGCTGGCGCTGGTCATGTCGGGATGTTCATCCGGCACAAAAGACCGAGGGACGGACACGTCGGCTGCGGATAAGCCAAAAACGGAGAGTGCAGGCGGCAGCCCCGTCGAAATTACGTTCTGGAATATGTTCGGCGGCGGGGAAGGCGACTTCGTGGATCAGATCATCAAAGGCTTTAACGATTCCCAAAAAGAAGTTACCGTGAAGCAGCTGCGTCTCGAATCCAACGAGTATTACGCGAAATTGGGAACGGCACTATCCTCATCCAAAGGACCGGACGTTGCCGTGGCGCACGTGGACCGGATTTCTCCTTTCGTTAAAGCGAAGCAAATCGTTCCCGTGGACGAACTCGCAGGCAAGGTCGGCTTCGATCTGAAGCAAATTACCGAGTCCAATATGGAAAGCGTTACCTATGACGGCAAACCTTACGCCGTGCCGCTGGATACGCACTTCCATATGTTCTATTACAATAAGGACATTTTGAAAAAAGCGGATCTGCTGAATGAAGACGGCACGCCGAAGCTTGGCGAAATGACGCCGGAAGGATTCGAAAAGACGTTGGCGGATATCCATGCGAAAGTGCCGGACGTGCAGGCGCTTGCCGTGAACACCCCGTATTTCCAAGAACCGTTCCTGAACTTGTACTACGAAGCGGGCGGAGACATCCTTAATGCGGACATGACCAAAGCCGCCATCAATAATGATAAAGCGCTGAAGGTTTTGAACTTCTACATGGACCTCTATAAGAACAAGTACAGCGACTTAAACGACAAAAATCCTTGGGATACGTTCCTCAACGGCAAAGCCGCATTTTGGTTCGGCGGTGTCTGGGAAGCCGGATTGCTTCTTGGAGACCAATCGAAGAATATCGGCGCCATGCCGCTTCCGCCGATCTTTGGCAGCCAAACGCATTGGGCGAGCTCCCACACCCTTGTCATACCTTCGTACGTGTCGCCTGAGAAACAGGAAGCGGCGGCCAAATTCATGAAATACTTCTCCGAAGTCGGCGGCAAAACTTGGGGACAGGCGGGGCATGTACCGGCGAACAGCAATGTGACGGCAAGCGAAGAGTACAAAAACCTCCCGTACCGAAGCGCATTCATCGAAGCGCAAAAGACGGTGAAATTCGCACCGCCGACGGACAAATACACGACGATCATTACGACGATTTCGGAATCGCTGCAGAATATCATTTTCGGCAACGAGACGCCGGAAGACGGACTCGCAAACATGGAGAAACAGATCAACGAAGTGCTCGATAACTAGAATTGTTGAAGGAGAGGAAGCCGTGTGACCCGCGTGGCCCGGAGCTTTCTCTCCATTTAAAGATCAGAAGCTACAGCCAAGGAGAATGAGCAATGGAGACGAAGTTGAGAGAAGGCAAGGGATCCGCTGCTCTGCGCAGGTCCGAGCCTTTGCGTTTGCGTACTGAACTGAAGGCCATCATATACCTGATTCCGTTCCTGGTTCCTTTCGCCGTGTTTTATTTATGGCCGGTGCTGCGGGGGGCATGGATGAGCCTCCATGTTTGGGGCATCCAGGGGATGGAAAAGTATGCGGCTTTCGCCAACTACAAGAAGATTTTGACCAATCCGGATTTCTATACGTATTTGTGGCACTCTTTATATTTCGTGCTGCTGTGCGCGCCGACCGTGATTATTTTGGGGCTTGTGCTGGCGCTGATCATTAATCAGAACATCTGGCTGCGGACCTTGATCCGTTCGGTTTATTTTCTGCCGTACGTATTGTCCGTTTCGGTAATCAGCTTTATCTGGCTTCGCCTGTTTGACGCGAAAAACGGGCCGGTCAATGCATTCCTGCATTTGCTGGGCCTTCCGCAAGACATCCACTGGCTTACGGATCATCGTTTCGTGTGGTGGGCCATTACGATCGCGACCGACTGGTGGACCGTCGGCTTTGTCATGGTGCTGTTTCTTGCGGGCTTGCAGGAAATTCCGACCGACCAATACGAAGCGGCCAAAATTGACGGAGCAAATGCGTGGAAGAGATTTCTGCACATTACGCTGCCGGGATTGTCCAGAGTCATGAAGATCCAAATCTTTTACCAAATTATCAGCTGCCTGAAGCTCTTTGGACAGGTGCAAATCATGACCGGCGGCGGGCCTGGGGATTCAACGAATACGATGATACGCTATATTTACGTGACCGGATTCAAAAAGGACATGTTCGGTCTGGCTTCCGCCCAGTCCATCATCTTCTGCATCATCATGCTGCTGATTGCCGTCATTCAATTTAAAATCACCGATCGCAGCAAAGGATGAGGAGGAGAGAACATGAATAAGATCCTTTTAAACTTGATCGCTATCGTACTTGCGCTTTTATTTATATTTCCGCTGATCTGGATGCTTCTTGTCTCTTTAAAACCTGACGGAGTGAGCGTTTATTCGCTTGCGGACTGGGTGAACTGGTCTGACCTGAACATCGATAACTATGTCAAAGTCGTCCGTGATTCGCATATTTTGCGCTGGACCTGGAACAGCTTCGTCATCGGCGTTTTGACGTCCGTCATTTCGATTCTGATCAGCTCGCTGGCGGCATTCGCTTTCTCGAAGCTGCCCTTCCGGACCCGGGGGATATTCTATCTCGTCATCGTTTCGGGCCTGCTGATTCCGACGGAAGCGATTTTGATCCCGCTTTATGAAACATCGCTTCATTTGGAGCTGATCGATAACATGTGGGCGATCATTTTGCCGGGACTGACGAACCCGATCGGTATTTTGCTGTTAAAGCAGTTCATGGACGGCGTGCCGAAGGATTATATCGAAGCTGCGCAAATCGACGGCAGCCGCAACTTCCGTTTATGGTGGAGCATTTGCCTTCCGCTGACGCGTTCGGCGATGGTGTCGGTAGGCATTTTCTTCTTTATCCTTTCCTGGAACAATTTCCTGTGGCCGTACCTTTCGATTACGTCGGAAGAAAATATGATTCTTTCGGCAGGGCTTCCCACCTTTTTGTCGAATAATACAATGTCGTTGAACTTGATCATGACGGCAAGCGCCATCGCGGCGATTCCGACCATTATCGTGTTTATTCTGCTTCAGCGCCACATTGTCCAAGGCGTGTCGATGTCGGGCGTGAAGGGATAAGCCGACACCGGCAGATTTCTGCTAAAGAAAGGGCTGCGCGCATGACCCATCCGCCTGTAGAACAATCAAAGCGGTCCTGGATTCGGGTTCGATCCTGGCCGCATATATGGAAAAGCAGCATACGTTATAAATGGATGCTGCTTTTATTTCTGTTCTCCTTGACGCCGCTGGTCGTCATGGGGATTATTTCTTTTTCCATCTCCAAATCGACGATCAATGATAAAGTCACCGAATACTCCGAGCACTTATTGAATCAAACCGCCGACAATTTGGATACGCGGCTTGGCATTTATAAGGACATGATGATGCAGGTGCTGAACAACAACGAGATCGTCGGCATGCTGCGGGCACTTGATCAATCGGATCCCGCCCGGTACGATGTGGATAGCCTGTCGCTCACGACGAAGCTGTCGACCATTGTCGCGATTAATCAGGACGTGCAGTCGATATCCTTCGTATCCGGAAAGCATTACATTAAAGGGATTTACCGTTGGAGCAAACGGACCCCGAAAGAAGTGGCACCATTCCTGCATACGCTGGAAGACGGCAGCAATTTCCGGTGGTATCCCACCCGCTACGGAACGTATGTCGACAGCCTGAATACCCAGAGCACGCATGTCTTTTCCTTGGCCAAGCAGCTGTACAAAACGTCGGACGACAGTCCGCTCGGCATCGTGGCCGTCCTGGATATTCGGGAAGACGTGATCAAAGAGCTCGTATCGAAAGCCGTGAACAACAACCGGGATTTGCAAAGCTTCGTCGTAGACGGCCGCGGAAACTTGGTTACATATCCGGATAATCAATGGATCGGTAAAAACGTAAGCGAAGTGCTCGGCCAAAGCGGTTATGAGAAAATTATCGGCTCAGGTTCGGGGGAGCAGCGTTTTCCGCTGATCCATAAAGGCAATCATCTCATCGTCAACGTAAAAAAGCTCCATACCAATGACTGGATGGTCGTCAACGTCATTTCCAAAGCTGCGCTGTACCAGGATTCGAGCCGTCTGCTGCAAGTCATTTTAATCATCGCCGTGGTTTGCATCGCCTTTTCGATCGTAACCGCGATTTTAATGGCCAACTCGATCACGAACCCGATCCTGAAAATGATCCGTCTCATGCGACAAGTGATGTCCGGAGAATTGAGCGTCCGTTATAAAGCAAAGAGCCGCCACGACGAATTCGATGTTCTGGGCAACAATTTCAACTATATGGTGACTCGCATCGATGAGCTGTTAAAGGCCGTTTATGCAGAGCAGGACCAAAAGAGGATCGCGGAGCTGAAAGCATTGCAAGCGCAAATCAACCCGCATTTTCTGTACAATACGCTTGATATCATCAAATGGACGGCG
This sequence comes from Paenibacillus sp. VCA1, assembly GCF_031583795.1. Taxonomy (NCBI): domain Bacteria; kingdom Bacillati; phylum Bacillota; class Bacilli; order Caryophanales; family Paenibacillaceae; genus Paenibacillus; species Paenibacillus sp. VCA1. The sequence goes on from NZ_JAVLSX010000015.1 coordinate 57,198, forward strand.
CTCATCCAGAAGGCGAACAATGCGGCGGAAATGGTAAGCCTGCTGTCGCGGCTGCTCCGGATCAGCCTTGGCAAAGGGGAGGAGACCGTCACCGTCGAAGAAGAAATCGAGCATGTCCAATGTTATTTGGGCATCCAGAAGTTCCGTTTCAACTTCAATATCGAGACCGTGGTCGAGATGGACCAAGAAGTAAAATCGCTGCGAACACCCAAGCTGATCCTGCAGCCCATTGTCGAAAATGCGATCATGCATGCTTTCGGTGAACGGGAATCGGGAGGCAGGATCCACATTCGCTGCTTCAAGGTGCCCGGCGAAGGCCTGCGGTTCGAGGTGGAGGATAACGGCAAAGGAATGGAGCCGGCTTTGGCGCGCGGTTTGCTGACAGAGCAAGGTTTTGGAGGAGAAAAATCGGGCGGCATCGGATTGGCCAACGTGGACGAGAGAATCAAACTCATCTGCGGAAAAATGTACGGCATCGAAATCCGGAGCGAGCCCGGAATCGGAACCGTCATCCGGATCCGGCTTCCGCTGATGACATAGAGGGAGGGATGCTGCGTGTATCGCGTCATGATTGTCGAAGATGAATTTATCGTCAGATATGGGATTCGTTCCATGATCGATTGGGAGAAAATCGGACTGCAGCTGGCGGGCGAAGCCGCCAACGGCAAGGAAGCCCTGGAGCTGATGGAAGCGGGGATGCCCGACATCCTGATCACGGACATTAAAATGCCTGTCATGGATGGGATCGAGTTGATCGCCAAGGTGCGCACCGCATCTCCGGATATCAAGATCATCATTTTAAGCAACCTTGAAGATTTTCAATATGCCAAAGAAGCGATCAAGCATGGGGTGTCCGAATATTTGATCAAATCGGATATGATGCCCCGGGATTTTGAGCAGTCGCTGCTCGCATTAAAAGAAAACCTGGATGCGGCTCAAAAGGGGCGGGTTGCAGAAGGAGCATCGGCTTCGCCTGAGCCGGTATACAAGGAAAAATTCCTGCTCGACATGATCGAGGGGCATATGTGCCAAGAAAATGGAGAAGAACAAGCCGAAACTTTGGGCATGGCACGGCTTCATTCCGCATATTTGATGCACGTCAGCCTGAATGCTGCGGAGCATGGATACACGGAAAGGCAATCCTCGATCCGGCGCGCGGCGGAGCAATTACGGCGTGAAGATCATTGGAAGTACGAGCTTTTCCCGGATAAACAGGGCGACATGAATATGTTATGGACACTCGCTTCAAAAGAAGGGGAACCAAGCGCTTGCGGCATGGCACCGCTGTTGGACCTGGCAAACGACTTGATTCTCCGGCTATCGGAGGCGTACGGGCTTCGGGCAACCATCGGGATCAGCGGCCGGTTCTCGGATTGGGCCGGCATGAAGGAAGCCTACGCGCAAGCCGTTCATGCCGCCAAACAAAAGATGTTTCTCGGGAGCGGACGCGTGATCGTGCACGGAAGCGACGACATGCGGGAGCCTGATCTGCAGGCGGAGCATTTCAAAATCAGCACGCATCAGCTCCAATCCATGGTATATGCGTTTCAAACCAAAGAATTAATGGATGATTTGGAGAATGTGTTCGAACAGCTCGCGGCCCGCCGGGACGTGGAGCTGGTGCAGATCGTCTCGCTTGAGCTGCTTATGGTTCTGACGACGTTGTGGCAGGAGGTGTCCAATGATCCCCAGCAGGTGCTGCAGCTGAAAAAGCAATATTTCGACGAACTGTCGAAGCTGGAAACGTTGGAACAGAGCAGAACCTGGTTCATCCAGTCGTTTGAGGCGCTGATGCGGCACATGAACGGGATGTATCACAACGACCGCAACAGCATTATCAAGGCGACCCAGTACATCCAGCAGTTTTACCATCAGGAGATTTCGCTTCAATCGATCAGCAGCATGGTCCATTTAAGCAAAAATTATTTTGCCAATTTGTTCAGGAAGGAGGTCGGCGAAAGCTTTCTGGAATACCTGACGCGAATCCGGATCGAAAAAGCCAAGTCGCTGCTGACGGGTGAACTGAAAGCCGGAGACGTTGGCAGCCTGGTGGGGATCCATGACCCGAAATATTTTTCGAAGGTATTCAAAAAAATCACCGGAGTGTCGCCGTCGGAATATCGCCAATGGATACGTGAGCACGGAGGAAATCTGTCGGTGTGAGTCCTGCAAACGCTTACGGAGTATATTGAAAATGGTGTGGAAAAGGGGGAAAGCGGCTTTGGGAATCAGGGGCTCGATTGTGCCGATGGTCATGCTGTGTGCGCTTCTGCTGTCAGGCTGCGCATCTGCTTCCGATGGCCAGGCTGATATAAATCGGAATGCGGCGCCGGTGGAAGTGTCATTTTGGAATCCCTTCGGCGGCGGGGAAGGCGAATACGTGGAGCGGATCATCAAGGATTATAACGCTTCGCAAAGCAAGGTGTTCGTGAAGCAGCTGCGGCTCGAATCCAACGAATATTACGTCAGGCTCAGCACCGCGCTTTCGTTAGGCAAGGGACCGGACGTGGCCGTAGCCCATGCGGATCGCTTGTCCCCGTTCATTAAGGCCAAACAGATCATGCCGCTTGACGATTTGGCGGACCGGGCCGGATTCGATTTTAACGGGATCGAGGAAACGAACCGCCAGAGCGTAAGCTATGATGGGAAACGCTTTGCCGTGCCGCTGGATACTCATTTTCATATGCTTTATTACAATAAAGATATTTTAGCCGAAGCCGGATTGTTGGATCAGGACGGCACGCCTTTGCTGGGCGAAGCCACGCCGGAGGGCTTTATGAGATTTTTGGAACAGATTAAGGAGCGGGTTCCCGGCGTGCAGCCGATGGCGGTCAATACGCCCTATTTCCAGGAGTCGTTTCTGGATATGTATTATGAAGCGGGCGGGGAACTGCTGCGCCCCGATTTGAGCAAAGCAGCTATACATAACGAAAAAGCGGTACGTGTCCTGACTTTTTACCGGCAATTATTCGACAGGCAGCTAAGCGATTTGAATGATCAGACGCCCTGGGATTCTTTTGATCTTGGACGGGCGGGTTTGTGGTTTGGAGGCATATGGGAAGCGGGACACCATCTGGGCAACCCTTCATTGCATGTCGGAATCATGCCGCTGCCCCCGATCTTTGGCAGCAGCGTCCATTGGGGAAGCTCGCATACCTTGATCATACCGGCGTACGTCACGGAGCAGAAGCAACGTGCAGCTATGGACTTCATCAAGTATTTTTCGGAGGTTGGCGGAGCGATCTGGGGCCAGGCGGGACATGTACCCGCAAACCAAGCCATCGTGCAAAGCGCGGCCTATCAGGCGCTTCCTTACCGCAAGCTGTTCGTCGTATCGCGGGATCACGTGAAATTTGCGCCCAAAACGGATAAATACGCGGCGCTGTACACCACTCTTTCCGAGGATCTGCAGAACATCGTGCAAAACGGCATCGACCCCGGAAAAGGGCTGGCCGAACTCGAGAAAAAGCTGAATCTCATTTTGGCGAATTAATCATCAAGCTCTACCTGTTCGTAAAAGTGGCCGCACGGCCGCTTTTATTCTTTGGGGATGAACGCTGTTGGTTGCTGCCAAGCAAAATCGTCAATCATGGCCTGCGCCGGAGCCGCATTTTCCGTCCCGTGCCGTGAATGTTGAAATGCTCATGATATTCGTAGAAATGCACATGCTGGCCCCATTTTGGAACTGCTATATTGAAAGAAGCCGGAGGTGTTGGCCGATGAAGCTGCAGAACCCGTTAACGAAAATGAACGTCAAGCAGCAGATGATTTTGCTGTTTCTAGTGCTTGTGATTCCGCTTTTCATCCTGAACAGCTACGGCAACGGCAAGGCAGGACAAGTTTTGAAGCGGCATGTCACCAACGCGTACATAGAACTGAACAAACAAAACTTCAAGCTGATCAGCAGGGATATCGAAACGATCAACAAAGTGACGTCCACCGTTTTGCAAAATTCCATGATCCAGCAGCTCAGCATGGCAGGCGACGAGGCGATCCTTGCCAGGGTGAAAAATTACGAAAAAATCGGAACGATGCTCAACACCTATTCACAGGAGACCGACGAGCGGGAGCCGTTGTATTATTCGCTTTACGTGTACGATCCGGACAACGCTTATTTTTTTGCCCCGTATTACCCGGAGTCGAAAAAGTCGGGCGTATATTTTTTCTCGAACGAGAAGGAAAAGCCGGAATGGTTCGATGAAGCCGTCTCCCGCAAGGGGAACGGTTATTTGAGGCTGACGGACCATCTCTCGCCGCCCGCCAAGGGGCAGAAAGATCAGGAAACGCTAATGTATGTGCGGGCGATCAACAACATCTACAAAGGCGGAACGATTGGCGTGCTCGCGGTAACGAACGTGGATGCCCGCATCGGCGAATCCTTGAAAACGGTGTCGCTCCCGGAGGGCGAGATCTATTTTACGGATTGGAAAAACCATATTTTGACGTCGACGGAAAACGGGAAAACGGGCGTGCTTGATCTTCCGCCGGAGCTCGATCCCGGCAATTCCGCCATCGGCGTCAAAGACGTGATTACAAAGGATTTTATTTATGTGGCGGATTACAATTACGTGCTGCAGCAGAAGCTGATCTACAAAGTGCCCGTCAAAGCGCTGCTTCAGCAGCAAAACGAGATCAAGCGCGTCATTTTGCTGATTTCGATCGCGTATTTTATCGTCGGTCTGATCATTATTTTGTATTTCTGGCGATCGCTGATGACGCCGCTGCAAAAACTGGTGTTTTTCGTCCGCAGGTACGAACCCGGCCATATCGTGCCGCAAACCCCGCTGCGGAAACGAAACGACGAGGTCAGCGTGCTGATCTCGACGATCTACGACATGGCACGAAGACTGAACGATCTCATTCATTATCAATACACGATGGACCTGAAGCAGAAGGAAGCGCAGCTTTCGCTTCTATATCAGCAGATCAATCCGCATTTGCTGTACAATACGCTGGAAAGCATTTATTGGAAAAGCACGATGGAAGGGAATACGACTTCCGCCGAAATGATCAAGGACCTGTCCAAGCTGATGAAAATCAGCCTGAGCCGCGGACGCGAGCTGATTACGCTGGAGGAGGAGCTGGAGCATGCCACGGCTTACATCAAGCTGCAGCAGAACCGTTACGATTACGTCTTCCGCGTGAAAATAGACGTGCCGGAGCATTTGTATTCGGTCAACATTCCGAAAATCACGCTCCAGCCCTTGATCGAAAACGCAATCATTCATGGCATTAAAAATATGGGCGAGGATGGAGAAATCCGCATTGTGGCCGAAGAGAATCAAGGCGTATTGCACATCCGCATCTCGGATAACGGCTTCAAGCCCGTGGATTACGAAGCAATCCGCAAGGTGCTTAGCGACGAATCGCCGAATCCGGCGAAAGGATACGGCATCCGCAATATCCATCAGCGCCTGCAGCTGCATTTCGGACCCGCCTACGGACTGGCTTACGAGGCACGGGATGGCGGAGGCACGACGGTAACGGTATCGCTGCTGATTACGCGCCGGGACGATTAAAGGAGGAACAAAAGGAATGTACAACATTTTAGTCGTTGATGACGAACCCCTTATTTGCAAAGGGCTCGCCGGGCTTTTAAACGCATCGGGCCTCGGCATCGGCAAAATCATGACGGCGGAGAGCGGAGAAGAAGCGCTGGACTACATCCGCATGGAGGAAATCGACCTGCTCATCACGGATATCCAAATGGGGGAGATGAGCGGCATCGAGCTGATGCATCAGGCCAAAATCGTCAAGCCATGGGTGCAGACGATCATCATATCGGCGCACGAGACGTTTCAATACGCGCAGATGGCCATCCGCCTGGGCGCCCGCGATTATTTGATCAAACCGCTGAACAGCGATCAGTTTCTCGACTCGGTGCGCAGCGTGCTGCTCAAGATGGATAAGCCGCTGCCGCGCACGGAAGAGGCGCTTGCGGGCGGTCACGGGGATTTTCGCATGGAGGAGCCGCTGCCGGAATCCGTCGATTCGCTGAACCGTTTGCTGGAGGAACCGGTCGACCATCCCGATGAACCGCATCGGGAGCAGTCTTTTTACGAAAGCATCGGCATTGCGGGACCTTATTTCGCCGTTATCAAGGTAAGGCTTGCTCTAGCGAGGGCTGCCGGAGAAATGGCCTTCCCCGAAAAGGATATTCCGCTCATGCAATATGCTTCGCTTAACATCATCAAGGAGCTCCTGGATCACGAGCTGAACGCCCAGGTGTTTTATGCGACCGATCGCAGCATCAACATCCTGGCGCAGTGGAGCGAGGAGGCGTATGCAGAGCAAACGAACCGGATCAATCAGCTGGAGATGATCGGCCGAAGCATGCATCACCATATCGGCAAGTATTTGAAAATCGGCTGCACGGTCGGCATCAGCCAGATCCTGAAAGGGCTGCAGTTCGTTAACGTGCTCAGCCGTCAGGCCGACAAGGCGATGTTGTGGGCGCGCGAGCACGGCGATTACCATGTTTTTTATTACGGCGATTTCAGCTGGCATAACTACGCCCGCGACCCGAACGCCGATGAGCTGTCCAGCCAGAGCAACCGCATCGTGGAGCAGGCCAAGGCCTACATCGAGGAAAACTACAGCCAAAAAGGGCTCACGATTCAAGAGGTTGCGAGGCGCAACCATGTCAGTCCGAATTATTTGAGCTACCTGTTCAAGAAAATAACCGGCTTCAACCTGTGGGAATATGTAGTCAAGCTGCGGATGGAAGAAAGCCGGAATCTGCTGCTGCATACCGATCTGCGCCGCTACGAAATCGCCGACCGGGTCGGCTACGAATCTCCGGAGCACTTCAGCAAAATTTTCAAAAAATACTATGGCGTCAGCCCGAGCGACCTGAAAAAATAGAGGCCGTAAGATCGGCCATAATTCACATAGAACTAGACATGTTACCGGGCTTCCCCCTTTCCTACAATGAAATAAGTTAGAAATCAACAAGGAATGAGGGAGAACAATGGGGGAGCCAGGAGCAGTGCTGCAGCCGGCGCTCAAGAACAAATCGCCCAAAAGAAGAGGGATGTTTAAAAAGCACTTTTGGGGATACATGTTTCTGCTGCCGGCTGTCGTGATTTTCATTTTGTTTTTATGGGTGCCGATTGCCAAGGGCGCCTTATACAGCTTTTTCGAGATCGATTTCGTGAAGGGGAACACCTTTGTCGGCTTGGACAACTATATCCGGGTGTTTCATGATCCCGACGTGTGGACGGCGGTCAAAAATACGCTGTATTACATGCTGCTGACGGTCATCATCGGCTTTTGGGTGCCGATCGTCGCTTCCATCGCGATTTCGGAGCTGCGCAGATTCCAAGGGTTCGCGCGCATCGCCGCGTATTTGCCGTTCGTCGTCCCCGGTGTAGTACTGTACGGCATGTGGAGATGGATGTACGATCCGGTCGGTCCGATCAACGGGCTTTTGAGCTCGTTTGGCGTCGATCCGGTGTCGTTCATTTCGGACAGCCGCTGGTCGATGATCGCAATCGTTTTTATGGAAACCTGGCAGCAGTTCGGTTCGGCGATGCTGATTTACCTGGCCGGCGTGCTCAGCATTCCGCGGGATTGGTATGAGGCGGCCGAGATCGACGGGGCGGGGGTGTGGAACCGCATCCGTTATATTACGCTTCCATCTTTGCGCAGCCTGATCATCCTGATGTTTATTTTGCAGGTCATCGGCACGTCGCAGGCATACCAGTCACAGCTCGCCCTGCTGGACGGCGGACCGAACAACGCGACCTTGACGTACGCGCTTCTCATCGTCAAATACGCCTTCACGCGGCTGGATTACGGTACGGCCACGGCGCTCGGCATGCTGATGTTCATCGTGCTCAGCTTTGTAGGACTGCTTCAATATAAGCTGAACAAGGAGGAGTATGAAAGATGAGCAAGCATCTAGAACGCGGTATCCTGTCGGACTCCGATTTGAAAAAGCCATGGAACCGGGTCGTGTACGGCATCATGATTTTATGCATCCTCGTCATGATCGTCACCATGTTGTACCCGATTTTGATGACGATGTTTAACGGTCTGAAAACGAATCAGGAAGTCAACACGTTTCCGCCGCATTTTTTTCCGGAGACGTGGAACTGGAGCAACTTTAAAGAGGGCTGGGAATACATCGACCTGCCGATGTTCCTGAAGAACACGCTGCTGGTATTCGTCGGCAACCTGTTCATGACGATTTTTGTGCTTGGCCTCGCATCCTTCAGCATTTCGCGTTTGAAGGTGCCGTATCACCGGGCGATCTACTTCTTTATTTTGATGACTTTGTTTATCCCGGCTTCGAGCTACATGATTCCGAACTTCGTCAACCTGAAGGACCTCGGGCTGCTCAACACCTTCTGGGCGTTCTGGCTTCCGGCGGGAGCGAGCGCGTATTACTTTTTGCTGATGAAAAATTTTTTCGACGGCATCCATCCGGAAATCTTCGAAGCGGCACGCATCGACGGAGCCTCCGAGATCAACAGCTACATCCGCATCGCGGTGCCGCTGTCGGTGCCGATTTTCGCGACGCTGGCCATCTTTATCTTTTCGGGCGCCTGGAACGACTGGTTCTGGCCATCCCTGGTTCTGCACAGCGAAGAGAAATACACCTTGGCGACAGCGATCTACAAATATGTCATCAGCGCGCGCAGCATGGACAACAACATCAAATTCACGATTCTGTTCATGGTCATGGTGCCCCCGATCCTCGTCTTCCTGGTGTTCCAGCGTTTCATTATGCGGAGCGTCAGCCTTTCTGCGGTGAAAGGATAGTCGATTCATGGCAACATCGTAGGCTTGCACACGAAGGGCATATGATTGCACATCGTTCCATGGGATCATCTCTTTTATGATGAAAGAGCAAGAATAAATTTTGAAACGAAAAGGGGAGTTTCGATGCGTAAGTTCTCAATGCTGCTGCTCAGCCTGATGCTGTCGGCGGCCATGCTCGCTGCGTGCAGCGGCAATAAAACGGCGGAGGAAAACAAAACCGGAACCGATTCCCAAGGCACCACGGGCGGAACGGGAAGCAAAACCGAAGAACCGGCCAAAACGGACGACATCTCACAGAAAAAGATCACGATCAAAATCCATTATCCGCTGCCGGACCAAAAGGAAGCCAGAGCACAGGAAGACGATAAGATCAAACGTTTTACGGAAAAATATCCGAACGTGACGATCGTCAAGGACGACTGGCAGTACAGCGTCAACGAAATCGGCATCAAAATGGCTTCGAACGAAGCGCCGACGTTCTACAACACCTTCGCGACGGAAGCCCAAATGCTCATCGAGCACGGTTGGGTTGCCGACATCAGCGACCTCTACAACAGCTGGGAATACAAGGACGAGATGAACCCGCTCTTGCAAAACCAGTTTATCGTCGACGGCAAAGTGTACGGCATCACGCAAAACGGTTACGTCACGTCCACAGTGATCAACAAAGCGCTGCTGGATGCCAAGCAGGTTCCGCTGCCGGACATGGATTGGTCGTGGGATGACATGTACAACGTCGCCAAAGGCGCCGCGGATGCGAAAAAGGGCATATCCGGCATCGCTCCGATGGGCAAAGGAAACGAATCCGGCTGGAACTGGACGAACTTCCTGTTTGAAGCAGGCGGCGAAATCCAGAAAAACGAAGACGGAAAATATACGGCGACCTTCAACTCCGATGCCGGCGTCAAAGCGCTCGACTTTTATAAAAAGCTGAGATGGGAAGCGAACGCGATCCCTCAGGATTGGGCGCTCGGATGGAGCGACGCGATTAACGCGTTCCAACAGGGACGGACGGCCATGGTCATTGCCGGCGCATCCGATATTATCGATTCCGCTTTGAACCAAGGCGGCCTGAAGCCGGAAAACGTGATCGCCTACCCGATGCCGGCAGCGGAAAAAGGCGGCAAACATATCGGTATTCTCGGCGGCAACTATTTGGTCATCAATCCGAACGCAACGAAAGAAGAGCAGGAAATGGCTTTCCGTTACATCACGTTCGATTACTTCACGGATAAGGGCTTGGAAGCTCTCGATGCCAACATTCAGGAGCGCAAGGGCAAAAACAAATATTACGTGCCTGCTCCGCTGAACTACTTCAGCGATAATTCGGAATACGCGAAAAAAATCAATGCCATCTATGATAAATACGACAATGTATACCGTTACGACGAGAAAATGCTGAGCCTGATCGACGGCAAGCCGGAAGCACAGTACGGAACGCAGGATTTTTACGGTGCCATGTCCAATGTCGTACAGGAGTCCTTCTCGAAAAAAGGGACGGATTCCAAAACGCAGCTGGACGCAACGGCCAAACTGGTGCAAACGAAGTTTTTTGACAAAATCAAAGCGCAATAACGATAGGGTGAATGAAGAAAAGAGGTTCCACGGGTCGCGTTTGACCCGGCGGAACCTCTTTTGCTTAAAAAATATCAGGGGTTAAAACTGAATTGTCCATCATCCGTTCGTTTGATCACCAGTTGTTTCCGGACACTCTGATCACCTTAAAATTCGGGCTTTTGTCTTCGCCGTATATGGCCTTGATTCCGGGGTTGTTCACTTTAACATTGGTAAAGCTCGCAGAACCGATCACGGGTCCTTGCCCATCCTCAGCCTTGGCTACAAGCTTGATGCCGTAGCGGGTCGGATCATTGATATTGATGTTCTCTAGACGAACATTCGTCATCGGAAGATTTTCAGGAGATTTGGATTGGAACATGAGCCCAAAGTACACCGGATTGTTGATATCGACGTTTTTCACCAGTACATTTTTGAAGCTGCGGTCACCGCCGAAAAACCAAATGGCTCCGAAGTTCTGATAATCGTTGATTTTATCGTCGGCTCCGACGCTGGTCCAGAAATCCCCGCCGGTGCGGTCTAACGTGACGCCGTCAAAAACGGTGTCCTTATCGCCAAAACCTAACGTGTTATATCCGAAGCTTAAGCTGCTGATCGTTACGCCAGGGTAGGTTAATGTATCCGCACCGTATAAATTCTGGAACACGTTGTCCTGACCGCCATAGACGGCAAAAGCGGCTGCGCGTCTGACGTTGGTCGCGGTAAGGTTGGTGTATTTGTTGCCCACATTGTAAGATCCGCCCGCATCGATGGCGCTGAATAACGCAAACGAATCGTCGCCAGTTCCGCGGGCATAGTTGTTGTCGATCACGTTGTAGGACGAACCGTTGGTCATGTTGATCCCGTCCGCAAACATGTTCTTGATCCGGTTGTTTTTGAATGTATTATAGGAAGAGTTTACTCCCCAATAAAGGCAGACAAAGTGTTCGGCCCAGACGTTATCGATAGTTACGTTCCGCATGCCGTTCCCGTCAATGAATTTTCCGGGGCCGTCCTGCCTGTATACATAATTGCCCCAAGCGGATAGGTTCTTGATGGTCGAACCGTTTGCTTCAGATCCGATATTAAATCCGACATCGGTGTTCGTTTGGTTTTGGGGAGCCATCAGTTTTGTGTGCCATGGTCCGGCGCCGATAATTTCGGTAGCCCGGCCGTACAAATAGATTTTGGAGGGAATCGTCCATTCGCCGGCAGGAATAAAGATGCCTTTCTTCGTTGGATCCTGCCTGAACTCGGCCAGGGCTTGCTCGATCGATTTGGTGCCAGACACTTGTACGTATTTGTTTGGATCCGGGTTTGAAGCCGCCGGCGCGACATTTTCCGTTTCGATCATGTCCACATAAATCCAAGGAACGTCGCCCGCGTCTTTTTGGATTTTAATCTTGGTTCCTTTCGGATAAACTTGATCGAGCATTAACTGGGAATCCTCGTACAGCCAATAAGCTTTGGAACCCGAGTTGTCGTATCCCAGCCGTCCGAGAGTGGAAGGCGTGGCGTACACGTACGAGTACTTGGATGTAACGGTAAAGTTGCCTTTATCCACGCCGTCTACATAAACGCTGATCGTTCCGGTGGTGTTCTCCGCCACCGCGTTGCGAAGCACAAAGGCGTTGGCCGGCGAGGTAAGGGTAAACTCTACATATTCTCCGTTGGCGTCCAGATAAACGGCTGACCGTCCGGAAGCTTCGCCCGCAAAATCGCCCGGCGTAAAGTTGGGAGCCAATTTCGTCCCGTTCGTCTTGTTGGAGGAAGACTCGGCTTCAAGGATGGTGAAAGGCATGTTGGCGCCTCGGCCGGTGTGGTTGTCTCCCGAACCGAACCTGGTTACGGTATTGCTTGGCGCGGAGGAATTGCCTGCGGCGTCTTTGGCGATGACGTAATAGGACACGGTTGCGTTCGAAGGCTGATTGTCCGTAAACGTTAGCGTCGATCCGTTTACGCTGCCGCGGAGCTGGCCGTTTGCGTAGATATCGTATCCTGCGACGCCTGCATTATCGGTTGCCGCATTCCAGGTGAGCTTGATCGTATCCGGAGTCGGCTGCGTGAAGGCTAAATTTGTCGGTGCGGTAGGAGGTTCATGGTCTCCGTTGTCCTGCACGAACCGGATCCAATTGATATTAAAGTCATAGCCGCTGGCATAGATGCGAAGCGTTTGCGGCCCTGCGTTTAACGTTACGTATGCGATGACGGTTTGCCAATTTTGCCATCCGCCGGTGTTTGGCACCTTCGTGGTGGCAAGCGTTGCCGGGCCGGATTGAAGCTGAAGTTCGCCGGTGGAGGCATTGCTGGCCACACGGTACTCGACGGCGTACGTGCCGGCGTTCTGCACGTTGACGTCGTAATCCAGCCAGTCGCCAACATGAATCCACCCTACGTTAAGGCCGCCGCCGGTATCCGTCGTCGGTTCGGTTTGGATGCCGTTCATGGCGCTATAGTTTTCGGCCTCAATTTTGCCCGGGATCGATACGGGTCCGGTTCCGCCGTCGGAAGTGCCGTAAATCTCGATTTCCGAAAACTGCGCGGCCGGCCAGCCCGTATTGGCCGTGACGTTGATCCGGACGTAACGCGCGTTTACGGTGGGGAAGTCAATCGCCACCGTGTTCGAGGTATTCGGATCGAACGTGTAACCGGCGGCTCCTTTGATGCTTGAGAAATTGGTGCCGTCCATGCTTCCTTGAATGGACAGGGTTTGAGACCGGCTCTCCCATCCGGGCGGAAGCTTCAGCACAGCCTGGTTGATCGCGGATTCTTTGCCGAGGTCGACCTGAATCCATTGCGGGAAGGCATTGTTGATGCTTTCCCAATAGGTGCCCTGATTACCGTCCGTTACGTTGGACGCAACATAAACGTCGGCGTGGCCGGATGCCGTCGCAGGTTTGCCTGCCGCCAAATTTTGGACAGCGGCTGCCTGAACAGGGCCGGGGAATCCCGCCGAACTAAGGAACATGACCAATATCATGGTTAGGATACAAACGGAGGCCAAGATTCGTTTTTTGCTTCTCACGTTTTTCATTCTCCCTTTTAGATACTGTTTTTTGACTTACACTTCGTCCTTGTCATGCAAATTTGATGCGGCGTCCCTCTTAGACTGTATTTCTTTCTCCTTCAAATGTAAGCGCTAACCAAATATGAGAAACACCTCCTTAATTGTTATTGAATTTCATGTGTTGCCTTTTGATCATAAGGCAAGTATTATGCCCGTATGAAGTCGCAATTCTATCGATATTGTGTGCAGTATTATGAAATGAACCCGAAGTTTGGACAAAATGAAGAAAACCGCCAAATTGGCGGTTTCCTGCTTTCATGAACATTAACTTGAATGGCTTCCGTTACTCATAGTATCCTTCAGTGGATTTTCTTAATCGGCCGAATTGGTCCGCATCATGCCCGAACCACACTTGGGAATTCGTGCGGGCAGCCAAAGCCCGGATTTTCTCCACCGTGTTCCGGTAGCCGATTGTATCATAAATAATACCAGGAGGCTTAACTGGAGGACCGTAACTCTCCGCAGTATATATGGCATCGGAAGCGAGAATGATCCCGCCCGTTTCCGGCATTTCAATATGGAGGCCTAACATGCCCCAAGCATGGCCGCTTCCAAAATTCAATATTTTGATGCCATCCGCCAGATCCAGATGATCTTCGCCCGGTTTGACCGTTTTCCACTGCAGACCGCTCTTGATCCATGCATCGATGTCTGCCCAAACATAGCCGCCTTCTTTTTCATGACGGGCGTAGGATTGCAGTGTTCCGTTAAATTCATCCTCATGGACGATAATGGTGGCGTTCGTGAACATTTCAAGGCATCCTGCATGGTCCAGATGCAAGTGGGAGGCAACGACGTATTTAATATCCTCCGGTCTTACATGCAGCTGTTCAAGCCGGTTATGCAGGTAGCATTCTTCACTTGCCACCCATGGAGACGAAAGTTGAGTCGATTGGGCCCAGCGTCCTTGAGCGCCCATGGAATTCGGATTGCAGGCTGTATCGAACAATATTTTCCCTTCGGGATGATCGATCAATACTGTATAGATCGGAAATTCGACGAATTGCGCCGGGACGTTCGGATTGTTGATCGTTGCCGGATTATGCATGGAGATTATAGCGTTTTTATCCATGCTCATGCGGCCGTTATCCAACACAAACAGCTTGGGACGCTTTTTAATGATATTCGACATGTTCAATACCTTCCCATTAAAGTATTCCAGTACACGATGACCCCTTTCGGGCTCGCGTCTTCCCGCTTAAAGACGTCCGGATTCGCCGTTCGGCGGTGCCTTTGCCATGGCAGATCTTGCGCAAGCTGCTGCATTGCTGGTATAGACATACCATAATACAAAAATTAGAATGATATAAGTAGGCACTTTAGGGTGTCCTGGATACTTCGGGGTGTATAGGAGGGAAGCCATTGCCATCTTCATCGAAAACAAGAAAATCCGATATTTCGTTATCCAATTGCGGTTATAGCAAAGTTCTGGACATCATCTCCAACAAGTGGACGGCGCTTGTGATTTATGCGATGGAAGACGGAGTGATCCGATATGGAGAAATGCTTCGGAGGGTTGAGGGAATCTCCAAAAAAATGCTGACGCAGACGGTACGCAAACTGGAGCGCGATGGATTGGTCGCGCGGAATATTATACCCACGGTGCCGCCCAGCGTCGAATATTCGCTAACCCCCTTAGGGGAAACGCTTCTTCAGCCGATGAAAGAGCTAAGACAGTGGGGGAGGGGGCATTACCAGGAAGTTGAAGAGGCGAGGGCCAGCTATGACATGGCAAATGCCTCCGATCCCTGAAGGGCGGTCAGCATGCATGAGACAAATCATGGAGAATAGGTGAATGGATTACATATGAAAAATCGCGTCGTACAAATCGTGGCCGTCATCGTCATCGTACTGCTCGGTCTTTTTGTCATGGATCGATCCGTAATACGCTTGTCCACGCTTATCGGCATATTATGGCCGCTGTCCATTATTGGCATCGGCTTCATCATTTTTATGGAGAATCGGTCGCCGCAAAGCACATTGGCATGGTTTCTGATCTTGGCGTTTCTGCCCGCGATCGGGGTTTTGTTATACCTGATTTTTGGACGGAGCCGCTGGAGACGGAAAAAGCATCTTCAACGGGCGGAGGAACAAAGGAAGCTGTTCCGGGAAATTTTGGCGGAAAGGCGTTTGAATGTGACCCTTTCTTCCCTATTAAGCGAGAGATCGGACCGTTTAACGAAGGTGATCCAACGATTCGGCGGCGGTCCTGTGGCGACGGATACGAAAACCAGGCTTTTGACCAACGGCGACGAGACGTTTTCGGAAATCTTGCAAGCCATCCAGCTTGCAAAGCATCATATCCATATACAGTATTATATTTATCGTCCGGACCAGGTCGGGACGGCCGTCCGTGACGCGTTGATCGAAAAAGCGAAAGCCGGCGTCACGGTGCGGTTTCTTTTTGATGGGCTTGGAAGCCACTCGCTTCGGAAACGGTTTTTGCAGCCGATGAAAGATGCCGGCATCGAAGTCGCCGAATTTGATCCCATTTTTTCGCCTTGGCTGCTTGAAACGGTCAATTACCGTAACCACCGCAAAATCGTCGTCGTCGATGGGGTGGTTGGTTTTACGGGCGGGCTAAACGTTGGGGACGAATATCTCGGCCGTTCCAAAAAATTTCCCGTATGGCGCGACAGCCACCTGAAAATCGAAGGAAAGGCGCTATACAAACTGCAGGCCGTTTTCCTCGAAGATTGGCTTTACGCGACAAGCGGCAATACCAATTATTCGTGGGATGCTTATATGAACAGATCCTATTTTCCGAATCAAAGAGCGGAAGCGGACGGTGCGGTTCAAATCGTAGCCAGCGGCCCCAGTTCGGAAGATACGAGCATCCGCAACGCCTTATTGGCCATCATGATATCCGCTAAAAAATCCATTTGGGTCGCTACGCCATATTTCGTACCCGATCAGGAAACGTTGACGCTGCTGCGGTTATCTGCGGCGGCCGGTATCGATGTCCGCATTTTATATCCGGGCAAAAGCGACAGCGTCATCAGCGACCAAGCGTCCCAATCCTATTTTACGCCGCTTCTTAAGGCAGGGGCTTCCATTTATCACTATAAAGACGGGTTTATGCACGCCAAAATCGTGCTGGTCGATGATGAAATCGCCGCGATCGGCACGGCCAACATGGATATCCGCAGCTTTGAGCTGAATTACGAACTTGCGGCGGTAATTTACGAATCGCAAACGGTTTTGGATATCAAACGCGATTTTGAACGGGATTTTGATGATTCCATCCGAGTTACATGGGATTCATTCCGGAAACGGGGCATGCTCAAACGGATCGTGGAATCCCTGATGCGGCTGATTTCCCCGCTGCTGTAAAATGATACAGAAAAAGAAAGATGACGCGGGTCCCCAAAGGGGGGCCGGCGTTTTTTGAGCTGCTTTGGAAGGGACGATCAAACCAAGATTTTTTCGTGTGAAGAAATATGACAGAACATATCCGAGATTGCAAGCGTAAACGATATTCGTTGACAAGACTAGAAAATGTTGATATTGTTTCATATGATAATGATAATCAATATCAATTAGGAGTGGCCTACATATGAAAAAGTTATTTTTGCCATTTATGCTTATGTTGTGTGTGATCTTCATGAGCGCCTGCGGAAACGATTCGTCAAACAGCGAAACTTCGTCCGCAAATGCTAATCCGGGTAAGAACGAGCCGACGTCATCCGCATCCGAGCCTCCTTCCAAGAACGGTACCGTCACGTATCAATCCGAACTCGGTCCGATCGAAGTGCCGGCTGAACCGCAGCGGATCATCGCCCTAACGAACGCGCCGAACGTGCTGTCCCTCGAAGGAACGCTCGTAGGTGTAGACGAGTGGACGTACAAGAACCCGCTTTTCGCCGAAAAGCTGAAAGGAGTAGAGGTGGTATCCGATAGCAGCCTGGAGAGGATCGTCGAGTTAGATCCGGATCTGATTATTACCGATGCCACCAGCAAAAATATCGACAAGCTGAAGAAGATCGCGCCTACCGTCCCCTACACGTGGGGGAAGAGGGATTATTTGGCGCAGCAGATCGAAATCGGGAAGCTGCTGAACAAGGAGCAGGAAGCGAAAGCTTGGGTGGACGACTTTTCGAAACGGGCGAAAGATATCGGCGACGAAATCAAAAAGAAGATCGGCGAAAATGCGACGGTATCGGTTTTCGAAACCGATTCGAAAAATTTCTACGTATTCGGCAACGCCTGGGCACGGGGAACCGAGCTGCTGTATCAGGCGATGGGCATGAACATGCCGGAAAAGGTTAAAGCGGACGCCCTTGGACCCGGATATTACGCGCTTTCCCCGGAAGTCCTCCGCAGCTATGCCGGAGATTATATCGTTCTAAGCAGAAGCACGACGGGAGACAACTCTTTTATGAAGACGGACACATGGAAAAACATCCCGGCGGTCAAAAACAATCACGTGATCGAGATTGACACGGAAGCCTCGTCTTACAGCGATCCGACAACACTCGAACACTTGCTTAAGATCTTTAAGGAAGGTTTCTTGAATAAATAAGCGCTGGACATTTTCAATTTCAGGCGTCCTCAAACGGGTATTGGTGTCCCTGGGGAGGAAGGTTCTGTCAAGCAGACTGTTTTCATAGGAACGAAGAATATCAGCAGGGTCAGGCATAGGATGTGACATGCCATTAATCATTCGAGACAATCTGCACGCAGACCTTAGAACGCATCGAACGATCCTTTGAAAGGGGGATTAGATGATAAAAACGATGCCCGCGTTTTTGCTGCTCTTATTTTTCTTGTCCGGCTGCATGACCCATAAGACGCTGGAAACGGATCAATTGAGCGATTTTAGAAAAAATATCCGTTCGGAGCATAAGGAAATTACGAATCTGAAATTCCAAATGGCGCCTACCCAAGTCGAATTCAACTATTATCTTGAACGCAAACCGGAAGTCGGGCATGACAAAGAGATTTTCACGAAGACCAAAGAACTCGCTCTTTCGTCCGACTTTCAAAAGACCGTGATTGAAGAGCAGTACTTCAAACATTACTCCAAGGATGACCGAAAGTATCCCGATATGATCATTCGTTTCTTCGGCACGGACAAAGATATGATCGAATACGAGTATTTCGCCTCATATTATGGCCCCGGTTTTGAGGGAGAAAAAGATCGTCCGATCGACGATTACAAGACGTGGTACTTTAACGACTTCAAATCCAAAAGCGTACCGGTAGCGCCGTGAGGAAACATAAGGCACGCCATCGGCTCCAATGGGGCCAAGGCGTGTTTTTTGTTGTTCGCAAAAGAGAACTTAAAATTATGACTAAAAAAGGACAGAAGTATGACCGATAAGAAATATAGCAGGCAAATTGTTATATTTTAATAGTTAAATAGACCTATTATATTATCGTGTTTATGTAAGAGGTGGCCACCTCCCATTTACAATATATTCATTTGCTTAAAAGAGAAAATTTGATTTGGTTAGGTACTATTTGAAGGTGGAGGCGTGTTCATTCATGTTTAAAAAGCTAGGCTTAACGATTGCCAAACGCGGCATCGGCAGAAAAATGTTTTTAACCTTCATGGTGATGGTATTATTGCCGAGCCTGCTGATCGGAGGTTTTTCGTATTCGTCATCAAGGAGCTCGTTATCGTCGCAGTTGAAAGAGTCGGCCAAGACGCAAGTCGACAATCTGAATTTCTTGGTTGACCGCGTCGTGCAGCCCATCATGCGCGACACCGATATTCTTACTCGGTCGATCCGTCCCGATATGTATCAAGATTTGGTCTTCAACTCGGAATTCAACATTTCGTCGAAGCCGGAAATCCAAGCATTATTCAAGCAATTTAAATCCGTCCATACGGATGATACCGAGGTCATTGGTCTTGAAACCGCCGACGGCCAGTTCGTGATGGAACCGCAAAGCAAGCTGGCGAAGGATTTTGATGGCCGCAAACGCGAGTGGTACACCAAAGCGATGGAAAATAAAGGAAAAGTCGTTTTGTCTGCGCCTTACGTTTCCTTGGCTTCGCAAAATGTCGTCGTTTCGGTTTCCAAAACAACCGATGACGGCAAGGCGGTAATGTGTGTCAACCTTTCGCTTAACAAGTATTTAACCAGCGTCGCCAATGAAATGAAAATAGGAAAGGCCGGCTATACATACATCCTGGACGATCATAACAAAATTTTGACTCACCCCAGCATCAAGGCGGGAGAAGAATTAACGGGCGAAAATTTCAAGCAATTGTACGAACAAGCTAGCGGTACCATTGAGACGCAAGTGGATGGCAAGGATGCAACGTTGTATTTTGAGACGAATCCATTGACCGGATGGAAAATTGTGGGCGTCCTCTATGACGCGGAATTGTCTGCCGTGACCCGCAGCAACGTAACGATTACTTTGGTGATGATCGCATTGACGATCTTTCTTGCATTGATTATTTCTTTGCGGATGCAAATCAGCGTTGCCGCTCCTCTGCAGCAAATCACATCGAAGCTGGGAAGCTTGGCTTCCGGGGATCTTACGGTTTCGCCGGTAAAGGTGAGTTCCAAGGATGAAGTCGGCGAAATATCGGCGGCTTATAATGAACTGCTGACGCGTCTGCGTTCTTTGGTGAACGAGATCTCTTCGAGTGTCGGCAGCCTTAATGAGGTAACCGGCGTTTTGGAAAATGCAACGGATGTCGTCAATGAGTCCTCCAATCAGATCGCCGAGTCCAGCCATCATGTTGCGCAATCGTCCAAAACCCAAAGAGACAGCGCTTCTGAAGTTTCCCGGGCATTGCAGGAAAGCGCGACAGGCATATCTACCGTTGCGTCCAGCGCATCCGAAATCGGCGATATTTCCGACGTGACGTATAGAAAAGCGGAGTCCGGCGTAGAAACCGTTTCGCGTACGGTCACGCAAATGGGAGGTATTTCGAACTCCCTTACGAATCTGACCGAAGTCATCGGAGCGCTAGTCGATCGTACGGCAAGCATCAATCAGTTAGTTACATCGATATCCGAAATTTCGACCCAGACATCCCTGCTTTCCCTCAACGCCAATATAGAGGCCGCCCGTGCCGGCGAACATGGAAAGGGATTTGCGGTTGTGGCCAATGAGGTCAAGAAGTTGGCGGAGCAAACGCAAGAAGCGGCCAAGGAAATTTCCCTTGTCCTTTCCAATATTACAAACGACGTTGAAACATCGTCTCTTTCCGTTTCCAACGTACAATCGGAAGTGAATAGCGGCGTTGCCCTGATCCATGACGTTCAGCATTTGTTCACAGGCATCATGGAGGATATGTCCAAGTTAAACGATGAAATCCAGCAACTTAGCAGCGTATCCGAAGAATTGGCCGCAAGCTCGGAAGAAATCAGCGCGTCCGTGGACAATCTGGCGAATACTTCAAAGGTTTCGGCCGACGAAGCCAATTCGATGATGATGGCAACCGGCAACCAGAAGGATTCTTTAACCAAGTTGGTGGCTACCGTATCTTCGGTGTCGCAAACCGCAAATGCGCTACGATCCAATATCAAGCAATTTAATCTTGGTAGTAAGGACTAAATCCTTATCTATAAATTTCATCCTGGAGGTTATACAAAATGAAGAAAAAACGCATCATGATCACATCCACTTTGGTAGCGGCAGCTTTGTCTTTGTCCGCTTTGACCGCATTCGCGGCTCAGGACAATAGCGGCAATCAAACGCCACAAGCTCCCGTGGCGACAACGACTTACAAGGCGCAAGAGAACAAGAATACGCTTTTCCAGTATTCGACGATCAATGCCTTGATGAAAGGCCAATTTGACGGGGAAATGACCCTTGGCGAGCTCAACAAGCATGGGGATACCGGTCTCGGCACTTTCAACGGCGTGGATGGCGAACTTACGCAGCTTGACGGCAAATTCTATCGTTATACATATGACGGCCGGATGGTAGAAGTAGACAAAAAAGAATTGACTCCTTTTGCGGTGACGACCAAATTCCAGGTCACAAAGACGGCCCGGATTAATCCCGTAAAAGACATGACGGCTCTCAATGAACAGCTGACGAAACTTATCGACCATAAAAATAATTTCTATGCCTTCAAAATTCATGGAACGTTCAAAACGTTGAAGACCCGCTCCGAGGAGAAGCAACAAAAGCCGTATCCGACCCTGCCGGAAGTTCTGGCCAATCAATCCGTGTTCGAAACCGAAAATGTGACGGGAACGCTGATCGGCTTCTATACGCCAAACTATGCGGCCACTCTTAACGTTCCCGGTTTCCACTACCATGTGATCAGCGACGACAAAACGAAGGGCGGGCACGTGCTAAATATTTCTTTTGATGCAGCAACCGTTCAGATTGACGAAATCGCCAACCTGGAAGTCAATCTCCCGCAAACGCAAGAGTTCCATGATGCTGACCTGACGACCGTCGATCCGGAAGATGTTCATAAAGTAGAAACGGATCAAAAATAATCTTTCCGTGAATAACCGAATCCGCGCCATCATAGGCGCATGTTCATCCAGCGCAGCATAGGCAAAAATCGTTTTTTGCCCGTTGCGCGCTGAATATACGAATCACGCATCTATCCTAGGATAGGTGCGTTTTTTGTAGGAAAAGGAGAGTCACTACCAAACAATATGTTATCGATCATATATCTTATACAGTATGTGGTAAAATTGTCGTAATCATGATCAAGGGGGAAAACAGATGAAGACATTGCCGACGATTGCATTGGAAAGGCTCCTATTACGACCTTTTGGCATGGATGACGCAAAAGAAGTTCAAAAATTGGCGGGCGATAAATATATTGCCGAAATGACTTTATATATCCCGCATCCATATGAAGATGGAGTGGCAGAGACGTGGATCAAAACGCATGCCGAGAATTTCAATGAAGATAGATCCCTGGAATTAGCCATTGTACATAAAGAAAAAAACGATTTAATCGGGGCAATATGTATCGCCATTCATAAGGAGTTTCGCCATGGGGAGTTAGCCTATTGGATTGGGAAAAAGTATAACAATAACGGATATTGCACCGAAGCGGCCAAAGGAATCGTAAGGTATGCATTTGAAGAAATGAAGTTAAACCGGGTGTTTGGCCGTCATCTGGGGAAAAATCCGGCATCGGGCAAGGTTATGCAAAAATTAGGCATGACTTATGAAGGAACGTTAAGGCAGCATGTCAGAAAATGGGGCGAATATGAAGACCTGGTGCATTATGGCCTTTTAAAGGATGAATATCTTTCGGGAAATTGCTGATGTCCTCGTAAAAAATATGATTCTTCCGGCCCCTTTTTTATTCGTTCATCCGATCCCGTGTGCCCGGTTCGAAGTGTTCAGATCCAGGTTTTCGAATTGTGTGACGCTCATATAATGCTTTAGTACCCCAGAAAACACAACTGCGGCAAGTCGAGACGCGCCATTGATCCATGATATGATTTTTTAAGACCGATACGCGTTTGCATCAATCACAGACAGAAAGGACTGAAGCTTAATGATGCAAGAAAAATACGCAAACATGCTGAACATGACCGAGCTGGCGACGCCGGAAAAGATGTTATTTCCGTTCGACACGCTGCGCCGGCTGCGACACGAAACGCCGGTGCGATATGACAGCAACCGGAATTGCTGGGATGTTTTCCGTTACGATGACGTGCAGCGCATATTGAAGGATTCGAAAACCTTTTCTTCCGAAAGGGGAGCAGGAGCCGGCAGCACGATTCTGTTTATGGATCCTCCAAAACACAAGCAAATGCGCGATCTGGTAAGCAGAGCGTTTACGCCAAAAGCCATCCAGGAGCTGACGCCTCGCATCCAGTCCATCGCCGAGCAATTGCTTGACGCGGTAACGGAAGATGCAATGGATATAACCAGCGATTTTGCGACGCCGCTTCCCGTCATCGTCATTGCGGAGCTGCTGGGTGCGCCGAAGGAAGATCGCGAGCAGTTCAAGCGCTGGTCCGATATTTTGGTGGAAAGCGCCGACGATTTGTCCGATGAGGCGTTCCGACGGATCACCGACAAGCGGATGAAAGCGATGGAAGAGCTGTACGGGTACTTCCGGAACATTATGGGGCAGCGGGCGGCAGAGCCGCAGGACGACTTGATCACTGCGCTGATGAACGCGGAGATTGAAGGGGAGAAGCTGACGGAAAAAGAAATCGTAAGCTTCTGCGTGCTGCTGCTGGCTGCCGGAAATGAGACGACGACCGATCTGATAACGAACGGCGTCCGCATCCTGACTGAAATGCCGGAGCTACAGGAGCGGCTGTTTCAGTCGCCGGATCTTATTCCGGCTTTTATAGAAGAAGTGCTGCGTTATTATCCGCCTATCGTGGCAATCGGCCGGAAAGCGACGGATCAGGTTCAGATCGGCGATCAGACGATAGAAAAGGGCGCTCAGGTCATCTCCTGGGTGGGTGCGGCCAACCGCGATGAATCGAGGTTCGTTGAACCGGACGCCTTTCGTCTGGACCGCAAGCCGAATCCCCATATGACCTTTGGGTTCGGCATTCATTTTTGCCTGGGAGCGCCGCTCGCCAGATTGGAGGGCAAGATTGCCTTCCAAGCGCTGCTCAACCGGTATCAAAATCTCGCCAGAGCATCAAGCGGAAGCATCCAGCCGATCCAGAGCTCGTTTGTATTCGGCGTTAAAAACTATCCAATCACCATGCATATCAGGCAAGATGATGACATGCTCCCATTTGTCGTCCCAGAGAACTCTCCTCTGATAGATCTTGCGGAAAAACCGTAAAAAATATATCTTTTGACTGCTTCATTTATCCAAGCGGATTTTCCGAATGTTCATAAGATATATAGATTCTATTTTGAAAGGGGAATGGACAGAATGAGCGAAGTTGCAGGAGCATATGGTGGCGGAAACAAGGTTTTAACGATTTTGGTTCTCTTTATTCTGCTTGTTATTGTTGCCAAAACTTGGGGTTGCTAAAAAAGATCTAGATTTAAAGACCCTGCAGATGCGGGGTCTTTATGTTTCCGCCCCATATTCCATCATACCCATGGCTTATGCCAACTCCTCCTGCGACTTCACTCATCGCACACTACCTTCTTGGGTTGAAAACAAAATACAATATGCGGAGAACAAGAATGACTTCGCATCGTTACGAATTGCATTTGCTAACGTTTATTAATAGAGAGGGAGGGGGGATTCCAATAATACGGACTTTAGTTTGCTTATTCATGATGGTTTTACTGGCCGGATGTTTGAATGGCTCCACGATCGTATTCACCGGCGAAAGCAACAACTGGTTGGCTCGTTACGAAGTGATAAACGCCAATCTCGAATACCACCAAGAAAAGTTGAAAATAACGTACACTGGGGATGAACCATCCAAAGTGGGCGTCGTCAAATACAAATATGAAGCAACCGGCAGTGGAGGAAGCGGGGAAACGGAATTATCCGGATACAAGGAGATTGTTGCCGGTTCCGATGGAAATGGCGCCATTCCGCAAAAAGACTCTGTTATTCATGTGACCGTCGAGTGGAACGGGAATAAAGAAGAAATGGAGCTTACTACGAAATGAAGGTAAGAAATGAAACAATAAAGAAAATTCCGCCTTTTTTTATGGGATAATTCGCTGAAGCCGTTTTTTCTTTTAATAATAAGATTTTGGCGAGGTATTGATATGTCTATACATTTTCCCGATCCGACATGGGCGCGGCTAGCATTTCCGGAACCTCCGGATTATTTTACTTCAGGTCAAAATATTGGAATTGTTATTATCGATAAACTTAAGCCTCATGAAACGATCAAACATTTAGGCTCTCGACTGAAGTATGTTACCGTAAATGACGACTTATCTATTATTAGCAAAAATATAGCGCATGTTTTGCCATCCGATTGCGATGGCGATCGTGGGGAGCATGGCTTGATGACTTTACTTGCGTTATCGCATAAACCGTTTAGGTTGCAAGGGAAAAGCCATGTAGGTATTGCTCCGGCGGCTAATTTTATCGTTCTAGACCATGGTGCTTTTAGGGAGGGTGAGGGAGACCGTTTAAAAAAGGGTATTGATTGGATTTTGGCCAACATGAATGATTGGAATATTAGAATCATCCTGAACATGGGATGGCATGCCCAGGATCATTTGGCACTCCTCAAGAATACGGACGAAAACTCTACTGTCCAAGCGCTTCATTCAGCGGTAGAGAAAGGTATACTCGTAATTTGTTCCAATGGGAATACTCGACTCATTAATATTTTACCGCCGGTTTCATTTTTAGCAGTGGGAGGATACAATGACCGTGGAAGTCAAAATGTTGCATTGCATGTACCTTACCCGGATGAACCATATGGACGAAACGGCGACGGACATTTTAGACCTGATGTATTAGCCCCGAGGGTGCGCCTAACTATTCCATATTGTGAAACCAAAGATCAATCAGAGGAAGTAACTTATTTTTGGGGAACTTCTGGTGCTGCTGCACTTGTCGCTGGTGTTGCCGGATACCTTTTTTCAAAATATCCCCATTTAGACTCGACCACGCTGCGCAATTTTTTGACGGAACATGGTGACCCGTTATTGGGTTACGACAATCCTGCACCTAGGATTAATGTTACTAAAGTCATTCATGCCATAAGAAAAGGGCTGCAACCAAAGGGTATTAAAGAGCATCAATCATCATCTCAAATAAATGAATCTTACATAGCAATTCACTCTGCTGATGACATCGAGAGAGGGTTAGCATTATCAAATCTCATTCAGCGACAGTTATGCTCTCGAGATCATTTGTTGCAGTTTGCCCTTGACGAATCGGCTGTCGTTAGGAAGATTGCTGTTTCAAGCCTTTATAAACCGTTAAACATTGATGAGAGAATGGTATTCTGGAATCGATTATTTGTAGAAAAAGAAGGAGGGGTTCGGGGATGGTATGCTTACGGGCTACTGCAGGATGCCGGGAAGGAAGAGGCCGCAAAGTGGATTCGACTGTCTACTGACACAAACTGGACAGTGCGATGGTGCGTGAGTGAATATTTGGCGAAGTTTCCCGACTGCTTCCCGCAACTTGAAAAAACGCATGATCCTGACTTCATAGAAGCAAAGGCTTTACCGGTTAAACAATGGTTAGCTAACGAGCATCGCGGTATATGAAGGATCCCCTGCCGGTTACGGTAGCAACTTCAACGAAGGTGCATTAATTGTAATGCCGCTTTCAGCTATAATAATATAAAGCCATGAAGTATGCTTGAATCGGTAAAGGAGATGTACATATTTGAAAAATAGCTTGATCGAATATTGTTTAAATAAGAACGGTGCGTTTCTCGATTATCCGTTCGGCCCCGATCCAATGGTATTCAAAGTCGCAGGTAAAATGTTCGCGTTTATTTTTGAAAAAGACGAGAATGTTGTCTGCATCAATTTAAAATGCGACCCGGCGATTGCGGAAAACTTGAGAGAACAGCACGAGGCCGTCCGACCAGGTTACCACATGAACAAAGAACATTGGAATACGGTGATGATCGACGGTTCCTTGGAAGAGTCGGATGTCTTTGATATGATTGACCACTCTTATGATTTGGTCGTCAAAAAACTTCCAAAGCGGCTTCGTGAATCCATACCGCAATTAAACTAAGTGAACATAGGTTTTGCAGATAAAAAAAGCAGGTTCCAGGGCGATTTCCCCATAACCTGCTTTACATGCTTTTTGCCAACAGCTCGAAAACGTACATTTTGTTTATCGCAATTTATTCTCTTGGAAAAGTCGGGATGTTCATTGCAGAGCTTTAAGCTGACTCGATATCGTTCCGAGATGAATGGCTTCGTGCATCAGCGCGAAGTTGAACAATTCGCCGGAGGTACCGAATTGAAACGGTCCCATGGCATACGGCGTTTTCAGCTCTTCGTCAAGCATTGCAGGGGTCAGCTCGGATAGGCGGGAAAGCTGATCCGATAACATTTGCAGGAGTTCATCCTTAGATAGAGGGGCGATCGTCCAATCCGAAGGTTTGGTTCCGGAATTGAAAAGTTTCTCGTAATGTTCGGGAATGCCGGACAGGGAACCAAAGCTTAGCGTGGCGTATTTATCCATCCAATAGATGATATGACCGACATTCCAGCGGATCGTATTGTTGAAGCCTGCGGGCTGAATGTCGAATTTCTCCTCCGAAATTCCCTGAACCTGCCCGATGACCACTTGACGCAGAACTTTGCTTGTGTGAATAATCGATTGAGTCATAACTAAAATCCTCCTCCATTTGCGTTGTATTTGTTTCGTTCTCACAACCAAAGTGTACCTCTTTCATTCCTAACGCAACAATCACGTAATTCCGATGAAATTGATCATTATAACTAATAACGAAGGAGTGCGGTTGAATGGAATTCAGGCAGCTTCAATATTTTACCGCCATTTGCAAGGAGATGCATTTTTCCAAGGCGGCCGAGTCCCTTTGCACCACCCAATCGAATCTCAGCCAGCAGATCAAGTTTTTGGAGAACGAGTTGGGGCTTCCTTTGTTCGACCGCATCGGCAAACGAATAGCATTAACCGAAGCGGGCAAGATCCTTTTGGAGCAGAGCCAGCTTATTTTTGAACGGATGGATTACATACAGAAGGCGATCTTGGATCTTAAAAAAATGGAAGGCGGCAAGCTGGATATCGGCATTCTTCCAGGCGACGGAGATTTGCTGTTTGACGCTTTGCTGCTCGATTTCCATCGGTCATATCCCAAACTCTCGATCACCGTTACGGAAACGACGGAGGTATATAAAGAAGTTGTGGACGGAACGCGGGATCTTGGCGTCACGACGGTACCCGAAAATCCCGATGACCGCATCGCAATCGTCCCGCTTTTCCATGAGGAATTTGTTTTGGCCGTCCGGTCGGACCACCCCGTCGCAAAATCGAAGGCGATTCCGTTCGAGCATATCCAGCAATTAAAGATGGTGACGTTTGGACCCGAACACCAGATTACGAAATTAGTTCATTTTTATTCTCAGGAAAAAGGGATAGCGATCGACAATCCGGTCGTGACCTCAACGTTATCGACGCTGCTGTTATTGGTCGAACAAGGGGTTGGAGCGTGCATTTTGCCTCGAATGCTCTTGGATTACTTGAATCGCGAGAACCTTACGGCGATCACCCTGCTGCATCCTACTCCAAGCCAAGATATCTGTATGCTGTACCGCAAGGATAAATACTTGGGGCACGCAGCCAAAAAGTTCATGGAAACACTGCAATCATTCATTCAAAGCGTATCGGATCGCGACAGCCGGTCTCTAGGATAACGTTTCGATTGAACGCCGAATTTCATGAATGAACCGTGTCTTGGAATGGCAACATAAGGAAGTGGTATGCACATCTCGATTCCAAAGGAGGATTTCTGTCATGGCTCACCAGAAAAGAAGGAAAGAAGCTGCCTGGAAGTCGCGAAAGCAAGAACAGCATCCCCATGGTAAAATCAAATCGCTCAAGGAATTGTCCAGCGAATAAGGTGAGGTATACTACATGAAGAAAAGGCTGTCGGCGATTTTCCGGCAGTCTTTTTTCTTGTCATCGTATTTCAAAAGAAAGGAACGGTAGGGCTTAAGCAGCCTGAAGCATAAAAAAGTCTGAAGGCTTGCGCCTCGACGAACTATATTCGGCCTAATGAAACCAATACTGTATTTATCAAAGGATGAATGAATGATGGAATGCATACTTTTCGTGGGAATCCAAGCATCCGGGAAATCCACATTTTATAAAGAGAAATTTTTTAAAACCCATGTAAGAATAAACCTGGATATGTTAAAAACGAGGCATCGCGAACATATTTTCGTTGAAGCATCGATCAAAGCCAAACAACCGTTTGTTATTGACAATACGAATCCAACCATCATCGACAGACAAAAATATATCGAAGTTGCAAAGAAAAATAAATTTAAGGTTATTGGTTACTGCTTCGTGCCGGATTATGAGTTATCGCTCGAAAGAAATAACGCAAGGCAAGGGAAGGAACGGATTGCTGAAATAGGGATCAAAAGCACGCTGAGGAAATTACAGACGCCTTCATATAACGAAGGGTTTGATGAGCTGTACCTTGTCAGATCGCTTCATGGAAGATTTGAAGTAGAAGAAGTATCCATGAAGTAGAAGAACTACCTAACATGTAAGCAAGGGAAGTGGGGCAGAGGCTGTTTGCCGAAACAATAGTCCCTGCCATCCTTCCGCAATTGAATATCCCGATGGTACCGGAAATACAAGTGACGCAAAGGCTGCATCGGGTTTGGCGCTATTTGTTAAAGGGGGAATCATCGTATCCCTCATTGTTATAATCCGTGTGCTGCATTTTACCCAAAATGTTCATACCTTCGATCGTACGCTTCGTATGTTCGTCCCCGATTTCGTGCAGATAGGCATATACGTCGATCAACTTATCGTTATATTCCTGGGGCGCCTCGTCATGATCGGCCGATTTAAAGGGAATGAACGCGCGCTTGAACGTATTTTCATCCTCCTGATTCAAATCCTCCAGCTTATCCTTTAGCTTGGACATTTCTGCTTCGGTCATCATTACCTCGAATTCGGCAGAGTCGTGCGGCACATCCTGAATCAAATGATGGCTGACGGAAATATAGTAACGTTTCTTCTCTGTATCCATAAGACGGATTCCTCCCTCGTTTATGGCATCCGTGCTTCCAGGCTTTTCTGTGCTCGGCGGACGCATCGGACAGGCATGAGTGCTTTTATTGATTTTTACACGGAGACGGCCGTTGTGAATCAGAAAAACAATCAACTGTCAAATGGGGTACCGCCTGCGAATCTTGTCTAAACCGTTAATAGAAACCGACAAAAAGATTAAAAATATTACATCGTTTTTAATATTCACCCCATTCCCTCTATTTACCAGAGGATTACGATATTGTATGATCAAGAAGCAAATAAAACTTGATTGGGATGCGCGATGTTCCGAGGATCATGCCGTTCTCCGCGCCGCATTGATCGAGCTTCGTTTTTTGCCTGCCTATTAGAACGTATCAACCATCCACCCGGGAATCTTAGAATTTGCCTGCCGAATAGCAATCGAAACTTATCAGAATTCACCGCCTTCGTCTTCGCATACCTTTGTTTGGAAAACCGTCTACTATTCATTTTATATGAGCCCAATCGTAACCCGCTTTCTTTCGGATGCTTGGCTTTACTTTAGCGATTCAGCATCGCAGCTTTCATATACATCGAATCAAATCCATTTTATTGAGAGGATGAATGAGATGAGTCAAGATCTCGAAATCGTAGGGGCGGCTCCAGGCAACAACATTCAAGCATTTATTGATTTGACGTTGTTGAATTGCAATTTGAAAGGCGTGTATCAGTATCAGGTGATCAAGAATGGGGACGCGGAGGAAAAGAAAACGAAGATTCTCGTGATGCCAACGGATCCTGAACCTCAAAGCATGTCTCTGACGGAGCTCATTACCGAGATTAATAACATTATCCAATCCTTTGGCGGCGGTCAGAAGGTCACCGAAGAACGCATGAAGGCAACGCTTGACTCCATGGGGCTGAAAACGATTGCGGATATTAGCGTACAGATTAGGCAGCTCTTTATTTACGTTGATACGTCCAGCATTAAGGAAAATTCCAAGCCTTGCGAATATGCGTTCAACTTTGTCATTTTAAATCCGGTCAATCCGGATGAGAGTTTGAAGCTCTTTAATATCAAATCCTTGGGACTTGCTGTCTATAACACCGATCGCAAAAAAATCATTGAGCGCATGCAGCTTGAAAACATAGACGAGCTCTTAGCTTGATCCAAGGAGACGTCGAACGATGAAAGCATACGATGCTGAATCCGCAAAACCGGTAACCGTCGTGCTCCACAGCGAGTTTTACATAAAGGACGCTCTGTTTCAAATTGTTTTTCGTAAAGATGAAAATGGGATTACAGTATCCGGCGAATGGATCAATCGGGATTTCGCTTTGAAAATGAACGAAGTGGCCGCTCACTTTGATATTGAATTCCCGGATTGGTTGAATTTTGAATTGTTTATCGAGAAAGTAGGACTGAAATACGTATCGTCTAACAGCCAATTGAAATTCTGTGCCGACATACGCCATTTTGGCAAATTAACGCTGGACAGCCGTGAAAATCCAAACAAACGGGAGCGGAGTTATCAATTGGCACTGGACTTTGACCAAAAGCTGGAATTCTCAAGTCTGCCCGTAATCGGCCGATTTTGCGACCCCGGGGATGGATTTCACTTTAAAGGTATTGAATTGCGCTATACACCGGAGGTTGAATTTCTATTCACCCTTCTTTCGCAGCTCGTCATAAAAAAGCATGCTATAGAAGTCGATGTGGACTATATCAAATCTTTAAAATCCAAACCCCAAAACAATCTCTCCAAACTTCCGATTATCGCGGATTCTTCTGAACGTCCGAGAAACACCATCTACTGGCTGGATATCAATAAAAGTTTCAGCGTGTTGTATTTTTCCAAAATAGGAGTCAGCTTAGTAGAGTCCAGGGTCACATTTTACCTGGATGCAAGCTTTACGATCGCCTTATTAAGAATGGATTTTTATGAGCTTTACGTCTCGACTTCATTGAAGAAGCTGACCGATATCGGTTTTGGGTTAGGCGGCTTGATGGTCACGTTGGAGAAGCCGGGTTTCAGCCTGACGGGCGGGTTATATAAATCCCAGGAAGAAGAGATGCTTTACAACGGAATTTTAGGCTTAAAAATCAACCAGTATAGCTTTCAAGCTTTAGGTTCATACGGTGAGATGCCCGGCAGCGGAGAGAAGACGTTTTTTGCTTACTTGATGTTGGGTTGGCCGCTAGGTGGACCGCCTTATTTTTTCGTCAATGGCCTGGCGTTTGGGTTTGGAGTGAATCGCTCATTAAAATTGCCTGATCTAAACGGAGTGAGGACATTCCCGCTGGTGGCCGCGGCCATGGGAGACGACGGAGATCTTAAGCCCAATACGCCGCCTAAGCAGGCCTTGAGCGCACTGAGCAAATCCATTCTTCCGGATTCAGGTCAATATTTTATATCCGCTGGCATTCGTTTTTTGACGTATGGCGTGCTGGAAAGTTTCGTTCTGCTCAATATTGAAATGGGGAACCGGCTAGTTATTTCATTGCTCGGATTATCCAATGCATCCATCCCTCCCAAGGTATCAGGTGTAAGTCCTATTGTGCGGGCCGAACTGGCTTTAAAAGCGGTTGTGGACACAAGCCAGGGAGAAGTCATGCTGATGGCCGCATTGACGGACCGTTCGTTTTTATTTGACCCCTCCTGTAAACTCACGGGCGGATTTGCGATCGGATTCTGGTTCAAGGGAACATATAGCGGAGACTTCATTGTGACTTTGGGCGGATGTCACCATCCGGCTTTTCACAATATTCATTATCCTACCATCCAGCCTCTGGGTGTTACCTGGATTATCAATAACAATATTTCGATCAAAGGCGAATCCTATTTTGCCTTGACTCCATCTTGTATGATGGCGGGTGCCAGTTTAAAGCTGCTGTTTGAATTGGGAGGGCTCAAAGCTTGGTTTTTTGCGGCAGCGGATTTCATTTTGAAATGGAAACCGTTTTTTTATCAGGCAAGGGTTCAAATCAGCGTCGGCGTATCTTACCGGATCAGCATATTGGGCATCGGAAAAACGTTCAAGGTTGAAATCGGAGCAGGTTTGTCGCTTTGGGGACCTGAATTTTCCGGCAAAGTCAGAGTCAATTGGTATATCATCTCTTTCACGATCGGTTTTGGGGCAAACAGCCCGAATGAGCCTAAGCCCATTGAATGGGGCGAATTCGCGGACAGCTTTATCCCCGGCGCATTTGAAGATCGTACCGCCAAGCATCCGCTTGGGCATTCCGCGCCAAAGAGTGAAGCGAGACTCAGCAGCGTAAGCGTTACCGATGGTCTTCTGGCACAATATCAGGATGCTGATGGCAGGGAGGCTTACGTCGTGGATGGATTCAGGGCGAGTTTTATGATTGAGCAGAAGACGCCCTGTACCGCTCTCTTTTTTAACGGCCAAAAACTTCTGGAGAATCAAGCAACATTCGGTATTGTACCTATGGGACTCCGTGATGTACGGATGGAGCAGCATGTCACGATCAAAAGATTGGATGATGAGCAGCCTTTGTCCGGCCTTCATGTTGTTCCTGAACGGAAAAATGTTCCGTCTGCGCTTTGGGGGAATACCGGGTCAGATCTGAATACTCCAATGATCAAGGATGCACCCATGGGGATGTCAGTTTCCGCAAAAGATTCGGATTCCCAAGTCCATATTCTTCCCGAGCAAGGTGCTTACGAAGAGTCGGTACTGAGTGCGAGAGAACCGATCACGAGAATAGCTGTTTATCGCCAACCCGTATTTGAACCCGCTAAAGATTACCCGAAAGAACCCGAGAGCGTGTTGAAAGCTGTAAGGACCACGATCGGCCGCAACGAAAATCGGGAACGTCTTCTGATGGATATGGCTTCTGCTTTTGGGACATGGGATCACGCGAAAATGCGTACTCTAGCGGATGATCCACAGGCCGTACTTTTTGCAGTTCCTGAACTCCGAACAACAGGCAGCGCAGGAAACTAAACAAACTAAAAAAAGGTGTGAGGTCATGGGAGAAGCCATCCGTTTTTCACAAAGAAACGAACCGCATTTGAAAACCGGAACCTACCGGATTCAGGTTGAAACCGTCACGAATATCGATTGCCAGCTGGCAAGTGAAGCGGTCGACATTACGGTTTCAACGGAAAGGTTCCGCCTGCCGCCGGATCAAATCTATTCCGTGTATCCGCCCAGAGAGGCGGTCGGCGATTATACGGAATGTCTGCCTCATATCGTACTGAATCGAAGGTCTTTGCCTTGGGAGAAAACGCTGCTGAATAGCAATTCGAATATGCCCTGGTTGGCTTTGCTCGTGTTTGACGAGACGGAAGGCATCCAAATGGTCGAAAGTACCTGCGAAGAAGCCCTTAAGCCCGAACCCGGAATATTTGTGCCTTCTATCGTTCTGGCGGTATATGAGAAACCTGAAGATCCATGTACCTGCGTGCATATTCCTGTTGATTTACTGGCCGACATTCTTCCTTATGCCGAAGCGCTGTCGTTGTTAGCCCACGGGAAGGGAGTGAGTCTGGATCATAAAGTCACCGACGCTTCCGTCAAGGATGACTGGTTTGCGGCCGTCGTAGCGAACAGGTTTTGCCTGGAGCCCGAAGGCGATCGGCATGCCATTCGCCATACCGCCTGCCTGGTATCTCTGGAAGGATACGAAGCTTGTCTTGGGGATGAGCAAAACCGGCGAGAAGCTTTAGCTCATTGCCATTCGGCTAGAATGATCGTACTTGCGAATTGGAGCTTTTCTATGGCAAAAGCTGCTTTCGATTTTGCCTCATCGATGGCGTCGCTGGATGCAGCGATGATTTCAACCCCTTACCAAGGAAACAACGAACAAGTTCAGCAATTATGCCGCCTGGGATACTTTCCGATGAACCACCACGTGAGGGACGGAAGCCAGACTGTTTCGTGGTATCAGCCTCCTTTGGTTCCTTATGATGAATCGAAGGAAAAGACCCGATGCGTACGGTTTGCCGACCAGCTGCTTGAGTATGACCCGGATATCGGCATGATGGATATTCGCTATTCCAGCGCATGGCAGATCGGCAAGTCGATGGCACTAGCGGATCAATCCTTTGTGCAAAAGTTGTATGCGTGGCGCCAAAGCAATGAAATGCTGGCCCGGACTTCCGTTTATCACGGATTGCTAGAAATGCATCTTTCCTCCCAACATGCCGATGAGAGCATTCGACATCGTCAGGACGATCATTCCATGGGTCATCGTTTTGTACAAGCCGCTCGGAAATACGATGAGATGGACCACCAAAACAGCGGCAAACAAACCGTTTTACGGCAGCTGAATGACCGCTATAGATCGCTTTTAAGTGAGGTGAAAGCCGATGCAAGCACGGAATGATTGGGAAAACTCGTCTCCAGTGCTTCGGGGGCATATACATCGCATTTTTGGAGAACTTGCTGCACTTGCCCACGATAAGCCCGTAAATCCGGACAATCACGAGGATGAACTGATCGCCTGGCTAAGCGAGTTGTGCTTGTTGAGCAATGTGCCTTTTCACTACTTGATTCCTTCGGAAAATATCTTGCCAAACGATTCAATCCGTTTATTTTATGTCAATCCAAACTGGCAGCAGGCGCTTGTGGATGGAGCTTGCAGCCTGGGGAGAAACGCATCCCTGGATTTATCCCATGACCAAGCATTGATCGATGCGGTATTTATACAAATCGGTAAACGAATAAAAGCCGTGCGGCCCATGCTGCAGAAGAAACCCGTAGCGGCTGCGGACCTTCAGGAAGGTGTCCAGACGATCGGCGGGTTTGTTCTTCGTTCGCCATTGGTGCGCGGCTGGAGGGGACTGGAGTTTCAAGCCATGTCATCCGAAGGGAACCCTCTGCGGGCGCTGCGAATTGAGCTTTTATCCGATGAAGTGCTGATCGGCTTGTTTGACGGGGTTCCTTATACGCTGGAAATTGCACAGCCGCCGGAAGGATTTTATTTTGGATTCAATCATATAAACGGCCGATTTTTTAAGCGATTAAGAAGTTTTGAAACCGGTGCGCTGCTCAATGAAGCGGATACGATTGAAGTTGCCGTTCAAAATGAAAAGCGGCGCACCATCGATGTATGCCAAACGGCAAAAAATATGGAAGCTTTTTTTAAAAAAGAGATTACCTCTGCCGAGTTTGCGCTTCAAATGATCAAAACTCCGTATATAGGCAAAGTGATTCGAACAGACGCTGAACAATAAATATGAGTTTCACTCATGGAAAGGGGAATATGAGCATGTATCATTTTTTATCGGATTATCATAACAAAGTCCTGAATCAGATTGATCCCGTAACAGGCGTGCTGGAACTTGATTTTGCCGACGAAGATCATTACCGCTTTTTTCTGAGCCAAGTGGGGGGGCTGGAAAATTTCAAACAGAAGCATCCTCATCTGGTGTCTGCGCTTCATGAGCTTAGAACCAAACCTCTATCCCGTTCCGTGAATGCGCAGAAGGATGGTTATCATGAGGGGCCGGAAGATAAAATGGCGATCGAAAACCTGATCTTTCATACGGATCAGTCTCTTAAAGGGGAGGCATCTTCAGCGGCATCTTCGGAAGGGAAGACGATGGCGGCCGTTATGGCGGATTATGTGGAAAAGAAGAACCATATCGGCGTCGTTTCCCAGCTCTATGACGTAACCCATCAAATGCTGTTACATACGACAGCGGACGAAGTTGTCGATTCTCATCAGTAC
Source organism: Paenibacillus sp. VCA1 (assembly GCF_031583795.1). Lineage (NCBI taxonomy): Bacteria > Bacillati > Bacillota > Bacilli > Caryophanales > Paenibacillaceae > Paenibacillus > Paenibacillus sp. VCA1. The sequence goes on from NZ_JAVLSX010000015.1 coordinate 93,816, forward strand.
AATGGCGCTATTCAAGCCGATTACCCGCAATATTTCGAAGATACCCCTCGTGAATTTATGATCCACAGCACATTCTATTGTTCGAAAAACGCCACAAACGATCTCGAGTCCGCCTCCTTGAAAGGATACGTGACAAAATCCGTCGGATTTACGCTGCAAGGCAATAAGGAAATTATCAAATCTTTTACTCTGAACGCCCCTGTTATTCAAGAATCCCATCGCCAAGACCCTTCACATACCGAAGTCAAAATATCCTACACCCGCGAAGGGGCGATCCCCGACTACGATTATACCAATGACGATCAACCGTTTCTGGACGGAAACCGTGAAAAAATTCTGGTCCGGGTTCCTTTTTCCGTTACCGTGGAGGCTGCGGGCAAATGGTGGATCACCGGTTTTGACGAAAACTACGGCTACCGGATGTGGTTAAAAAATATGGTGAACGGCACGATCAATCATTATTGCAATTACGAGGACATCATTCAGCGCAAAGATGCCTTCGATGACCAAAATCGCTGTACCAAGATGACCTTCATTTTTCCGGAATCGTGGAATAATATTCTAGACTTCGAGGGTCTTGGTTACACACCTTATACGAACGTGGATCTCTATTCCGGTTTTGGCGTCGTGATGTCTTACGCAGATCTTGACATGACCGTTGGCGTTTCCGTGAAAAGCGACGGCAAGGACTATGACAAACTCAACATTCAATGCGCGAAAATCCTTATTCAATGGGGGTGCATCGCCAGGGATACGGAAATCATGATGGCAGACGGCACGTTTAAACGCGCGGATCAAATTCAAATCGGAGAATGGGTTCGAAATGCTGAAGGAGGCTCTACTCAAGTCAAGAAGGTGCTGACCGGTTATGAAGCCAAACTCTACGAAATTTCAACTGCCGAGCGCAGCGTGCGCATGACGCCCGATCATATTGTGTGTACGGAACAGGGTCTTCTGCCTGCGATTGATTTACAGGTAGGTATGCGGATTCGTACCGCATCCGGGTTGGAGCCTGTGACTCATGTTGGGTGGGTGAGCTATGGGGATCAAGTGTTTAATTTTGAATTTGAACAAGAAACGGTTCTAATCGGCAACGGATTATTGATTGGCGATTCCATGCTTCAAAACCGCGTAAAGGAGCTGGTTGCATATGAAGCTTGATTTTCATTATTTTACGGTAAAAACCATCGCCTCCAGATTAGGATTTCGAGAACAAGAAGCCCAGTTGATCGCTACCGCCTGCCAATTTATCAATGACAATCATCAGGATGCGGTACAGTATTTATCGAAAGACAAAGTCTCCGAGGCCATCATCAAGCGCGGTCTCTGTCAGGACGATCCTTCAAGAGGAGCTCAGATGTACAGGATTCCCTTGCTTTTGACTGCCTTTGAAAAAGATAAAATTCCGGAAGCGATAAAATCCAAAAAAAATCAGAAAGATATTCTGATCCCGTTCTATTACTACCCCGATTCCGTCGTTGAGGATGAACCGGACTATCGGGTTACTCCCATTCAAACGCTCCAGAGCAACAAACCGTTTAGCCTGCTGTTCCAGCGGGCAAAAGACCGGTATCGTTCAAATTCGGACGATGAAGTACTGGCGCCTGCCGCGATTCAGGCCTTGAGGCGTCTAGGGATATTGCTGCATATTGCCTCGGACAGCTTTGCATACGTACCTTTCAACGGTTATTTGAGCGATGTGAACCTTTGGACCATATCGGAAGTGAAAGATACGAGAACATTTAAAAATATTACGGATCGCTACGAGCCGCAAAAATATGCAGCCTACCCCAAAGTGGGCAAATATAGAACAGGAGAGGTCTGCGACGATTACAACGTACAGTTTATTCTGACCGTAGATAAATCTCCGGTAAGCTATACTCGGATCAATAATGATTGCTTTGCCAAAGCAGCCAGGGCAGTTTATGGGTTTCTGAGCTATTTTCGCGGAAAGGAGCCGTCGGAGCAGGAGTGGAGGGATAATATTTTGCCTACGTTGATCAAGGGCTGGAATACTGATGATCACTCCTATGAAGATTTGAAACAACATTGGAGCAGCCTGACCGGCTTGAACTATGATTATGACGAAGATGCCGTACGGCAGTCCATCATAGATTTTGATATAAACCTGAAACCGGACCAGCAAGGCTATTTTGATTTTTTGTTGATGATTCAAGATGTCAGGGACGCCGTTATGGGGAAATTGGAGAAGGAGGGCCATATGTTGAATGCCGAGGAGCGGAGTACGGATCCGGTAGCCTGCGAAGTTTCTGATCCTGATTTTTGCGGAGATCGCTACGAACTAACCATTACCGCTTCTATGCCAACCAAACTCGCCTCACTCGGTATGCTGGTCAGCATTTTTGATGCAGATACTCTGGAGCAGATCGCTTCTTTTCCCTACACCTACAAAAATATTAAAACCATCATGGAAAAGGTTTCGTTAAATATTCCGGAACAAAATCAAAACTTGCTTGCCCAAATTGATTTTACTTGGAGAGACGATAAAAGTTCAAAGAAAAAGCAATTTAAGAAAGAGTATTCGATCACCGGCAATGCAGCCATCATTGAGAAGCAACAACTTGAGGAACCGCGCAGTAAAACCGGAAGACCGGTCATCCAAATCGTAAACGGCTCGGAAAGCGAAAGCGTCGACTATAATTACCCGTTAAACGCGATGTACATTTCGCAAGAGGGAAACGCCCAGCTTGATTTGTACGCTCCGATTGATCTGCAATGGAAGCTGGCGGATGGTTTCAACATGCTGGATTATGAAGATCTAAGCATCTCCATGACCCTCCCGTCCGGACAAACATTCAAATACTGCAACAACTCCAAGTTCATAAGCTTAAAAACGGATCAGGCAACCGGCATTATTCATCTTAAAGCGATTGAGGAGTGGAAAAACAGGATTTCTGTGAAAGAATTCAGCGCCAGCATCGCCAGGATGAAGCTCGAAATCAGCGTAACGCTGGAAGTCAGCTCCGAGAAAGAAAGCGGCTATCGGAATATCGTGGTGGATTCCGGCAATGACGATATTTCCATTGAGTATTTATGGAACTTGTAAAGAGGTGGAAGTTCATGGCGAAAACCGGACTTGATCCGAATATACTGTGCGTTCCGATACAAGTTCAAGCGATGATGATTGGGAAGAGCCCCGTACCCACGGTTTTTGCCAATATACCGGATGATTTTTCCCGAATCGTGATGAATCCATTGGGAGATCAGGTCCCTTCCGGCATCATGAGCGAAAAAACGCAGGAAAGGCCGGGCGTTCATCTGAGCTGGATTCTGCCCGAAGGATTGAGGCAAGGTTTCCAAAAAAACGAGAACCAAGAGCCTGAATATCCGAGGGTTCCCAATCGGTGGATTGTTTCTCGTTTATGGTCACCCGATGACTCTTCCGATGTTTTGTTATGCAAGCATTGGATCGTGGAAAGCGATGCCCTGGAAAATGCAAGCGGCCCTGAATACGGTAATGAAGGCAGCTTGACTTACCCGAAACTCGATGATCCCAAAAGACCCTTTCGGATACTGGGACGATCCTATCCCTATGAATCGATCCTTCCTGAACCCGAGGAAAGATTGGACACGCTTAACGCTTTGGGCCCCGGAAATCCCGCTTTTTCCGCCATGTATCCGTATCATATCAATGTTTTCGGCTTCTACGATGATTTGATGGATGCAGCAGGTAAGCGTTTTGAAAACATATCCATAAGCTATGTGGTAAGAGGTTTTTACCAGAACGGGTTGACGCTCGTGGAATCTGCTGATATTTGCCGGGAACGGTATGGTTGGGAACCGCCGGATGGTTTGATGTATCCTGCATCCCTGGCCTTGCATGGATTGGTAACCGGTTTGAATTGGACAAATGATCAGCATGATTATAACGGTCCTGTCATTCGGAATCTTCCGATGCCCAAACTGGCCGTGGGCAATACGTCCGCGGAAGCGGTCTCGGCTTTGCACGGTGGGAGTGATGGTTCGAACGAGCATTTGATGCGTGTGTTATTGAATGATCAAAGCCACAAACTACTGAACTTAAACGGCATCTACCAGGCAGACTACGCAGACCATGATAGGCGTTTTCAAATGGTTGCCGAACAGAATACGTACAAGCTGCAGAGTAAGATTAATGATAAGGGATACAAAGACTTGCCGGATTTGTTACCGATGGAACAGATTTTATTCCGCAATTTGCAGCAAGGGACCGGTGAGCTTTATAAGCGGCTGTTTGATACGGATGCCAAGAGGTCGAAAATTTATGATCTGTGGTGTAAATACATGATTAAAGCGCAAGTCACGGATCCTTTTGAAATCAAAGAAGCAAAAAAATGGATGGAACAGTATCAGATGGAAATTGAGAAAGAAATCCAGGCATTGGAACTTGCAGATATCGAAATTGAAGAGATGCGGGAACGCCTCAAGATCCTGGAACAACAATTAACCGATTCCATTCAAGCGTTCTATGAAGTGCAGCAGACCGCGGGTAGCCGATTTTATGAGCCGAATTCGCCTGTTCTGCTTCTGTCGGGCGCAAACCGAGGCACCCTCTTTGATACGAAGCTGTCAACGGATGAGAGAAATCTTCTAAAATGCAGACTCCTGCAAGAAACGGTGCAGGCTTTGCAGTTTGATTTTACATTGAGGGGAAGCTCCTATTCTGCTGTGATTCGAACAGATCAACTGCTACCTGAGATGCAAGTGAAGGGAAACTATCCGGAATTGCTTCTCGAGGGTGCGCTTTTTTGCAGGAACAGCGATGAGCTGGTAACGACATTAATCGGACAACAGCTGGGTTTATTGCCTTTTTCTCAGGAAGAACGTATTCAACTGGTAGAAGTTGTTCGTCAGACGCAGCGTGAGATGACGACAGGACTGGTGGAAATAGGAGAGGTGTTTCCGGACCGTTTGTTTTTAAACCTTTGGAAATCGCCCTGGAATCCTGTACTGCTCTGCTGGCGTGGTCTTTATTATCCGGACAAAGAGCTTGTCGGCAGTCATCCGAAACTAAGCAATTGGACTTATCAAAGGACGGATTATGTATTTGACGGCCCCATGCCGGATACCAAGGAAGCTGTTGTGATTGAGGGCAAAATCTTTTTAACGCCACATATCGCGAAGCAGCTTCATGCGATGGCCATAAAACAGCTGGGAACGGAGCTGGCCCAAACATTCGGGGCACTGGATCAAATGGATTACCTTTCGCAAGCGTTAAACGGTTTTAATGAAAGATTTTTGATGAGCCAGCTGGCGCTGCGTTTTCCTGTCATGGTATTTCAAAAGGGAAGCGCCGAGTTGGCGGAACAAGTGAGCAAGGCTTTGACGGGATTTGCGATCGAAAAGCCGTTGTTCAACACGTTTTTTTCCCCCTTAAGGGGAGGTTTCTTCAAATTCGACCAGCTTAGGCTGATTGACACCTTTGGACAATTTCAGAACATTGACTGCAATCAATATGCGATCGCCGAGGATTTGAGGATGACGGACAAGCTAATCGGACAATTGGTCATGCTTCCTCCCCGGTTTATGCAGCCAACCCGGCTTGGATTCAACTGGATACGGGCAAGAAGTCATGAGTTCTGTGATTTTAACCTTCCGGACTCGCCGATCTGCGGCTGGATGATTCCGAATCATGCGGATCAGAGCTTGTTGATCTATGACGAGGAGGGCGTGATGCTCGGAAGTTTGGTTACGACGGCGTTTGATGGGGACCGGGTTCAGTGGCGAAATGCGCCAGGCATGCCGTTTCCGGACAGTGAGCCATTTTCTGATGACGCTTCACGCTCAGAGGAGCTTCCTGCTGCGATGAACGCGGATATGAAAGCTTTTTTAAGCGAGATTTTACGCCGCAGCCATGAACAGCAAGAGGACGTACTAACGCCATTTCTTCATTTGATCGACTCTGCATTGTGGGATATTCATCAGCCCGAGTCTGCAAGTGCAAGCGGGTTAAGCCTTTTTGTGGGAAAACCGCTCGTGTTGGCCAAAGCAAACGTTAAGCTGATCCAAGCCGGGCCGCCAGAAGGGTATAAATTGCTGGAAAGCAACAATAAAAAGCCTGTTCCAGTGCCGGATATATCCATTAAGCGGTTTGAGATGCCTCTATGGGTCGGAGAAACCCATCATACAGGGGACGGGACGATTGGTTTTTTCATTCAGGACGGTCAATCTGACTATAAGCAGTTCAACAGCGCTTTTGCCGAACCTGATTCAGCGTCCGATTATTTGAAACGGAGTAACCAAATTTACGTGTCCGCAGATGATCAAGCTGCAGGAACAACCTTGTCGCTGATTTTGGACCCGCTTGCAAGTATACATCTCATCAGCGGCATGCTGCCTGTGTCGGAACAGCGTATCCCGATCGATCGAATCGAAGACGCCCTGGATCAGCTATATTTGACTTTGTATGCGGGACCGATGCTCGTAGGAGAAGAAAGTTATGTGATGCCGCTGACCAAACTGCCTAATCGGGATTGGGAGTTTGTTACACCTGGCGAGGCCGAAGAATGGATCGAAACCCAAAATCTGCAGCCATCCAATGGTAATGCGTTTCTTGCCAAACCTCCATTTCGTGCGGTGGAAGGATGGCTTAAGTTGAAAGTGGGGGGAACAAATGGATCAGAAACTTCAAAGTGAGCCGGAGCAGTTGAATAACTGCCGTTACTTGCTGGACATTGACGACAATCATATTGCGGTGAACGATAATGCGATTCTGGACCGGGATAATCCCGTGAGTAGCGAGCTTACTTTTCAGCTCCTTAATCCGGATCGTGTGCATCAAATGGTATTCAACAACCCCCAGATGCTTACAGCTGAAACCATTCTGAAAAGACTACAAAACCGCGAACCGGTGACGGATACATCGTATATTCGGTTTTTCTTTCCTTTTGGATCGGATATAGGAGACTTTATTGATGCGGAGCGCGGGAAGCTGATCACTTTCGAAACCGAATCCGGCGATTGGTCGGTTGCGGAAGGAATTGTAGAAGACAGGCATATTAGCTTTGTCATCAGTTGCTATAATCAAAGAATCATTCAAACGTTGTTCAGCGTTTATTTTAGGTGCCGTAACATCCAGTCCTATGCACCGGTTGGATTGACATATGTCTATGCGGAGATTAAAAATGTGGTGGGCATTGATGATGTCATCAAGGTGTTTCCTATTCAGAAAAAGCCTGCCGTTCCCCAGATCCATCGTTTTTTCAGCGATAAAACAACATCTGGAAGGAGCGGAAAGTTGCGGTTGGACTGGCGGATCAGCGGGGCAAAAGAGGGACAGATGACGCCGGGAGAAATCGATATCTTTCGTTTGCCGGCTCCCGGAGTGGACGTTGATGTGAATCGGAATATGGAATATCGGTTGTCCATCAAGGGAAACGCTGTGGAGAGAGATGCTTTTGTTAATTTGTACGTGCAGCCTCCGAACATCTTACAGCTGGATTATGACTCGGCAACAAGGCAAGTGATATGGCAAACACAGTATAGCGAGGCACTGCGGCTAACAGTGGGCACGGCATCTTCATCCGTTCATGAGAACGGTGCGATGGAAATTCAGATGCCTGCCAAACCTCAGATCGTCATGCGCGCCCAAGGACTTATTTATACCGAGTTTGCCGCACTTAATTTGCTGGGACTCACTTTAGATAAGGAGCAATCGTTTAGAAGCCGTATTCGTATCTATCCTCAATATATTCATAGCAAATGGATCTGGAAAACGGAAGATACCAAGGAAGTGGAATTTCTGTTTACGGAAGACGGTTCTGTGTGGTATAGAGCTTCAACGGTCAGTTCGGGAGCGTTTGAATATGTATCCGAAAAACCTCTGCTTGGTGCAAAACTGGTTTGCACCAGAAGTGATGGCAGTACCTATCCCGTGCTGCTGCTCGAAGGGGAGGTGATGTGATGGATCGTTTGATCCAAGCAAACGCCTTTGGGGAGAAGCAGATTCTGCTAAGCGAACACAAACAGGGGAAGGCGTTGGTGTTTCCCAACTCGCTGGATGTTGAAGTAGTAAATGTCAGTTGTGTTGAGACAGTCTCTTTTATTAATCATCTGCCGGAAGGGGCGCCGATCCCTGATATTAAAACGGTGCAAGATCAAGTTTCGGTCATGTACGTTTATTTTCCCATCGGCAGCGGAGAGGCATATTTGACAACGGAGGAATGGGCGGAAAAAATGATCTGTCATGCTCCGTATAACTGGGGTGTGGAACAGGCTTACGATCAAGATTATGGTGTGTATTTCAAGTTATTTCCGCTCGATGATTATGATCTGGCTCCAAGAGAAAAGTTCTATTTTAGCATCAGTAATCTCGTTTCCTTTGGGGAACTGGAGAAAATGGTTTACGTCGCTGTTTGTTTTACCAACGTTTTGATGAGCGGCGGGGAAACGTTGCAATTTCGGACGACCGGGTTTGAAGCGGATTTAAGAGGAACCGATTTTCTGGCCTATTTTAAGAAAAGATCCCTTCTTAAAATATCGAACTTTGATTGCAGCCGATCCCGTGTGGCCGTTGGCGATACGGTAAGGCTGGAGTGGGCTGTAGCCGGGGACGCCGTAAAATGCGTGCTTACGCCGGGTGACATTTTGGTCGAAAGCGTGGGCAGTCTTGAGCTAGAGATTTTTAAGGATACCACGTTTCGATTGTATGCTTTGGGAGCGAATGAGCAAATTTCCCGAACCGCCATGGTTTATGTGGAACGCCCCGTCATAACCAAATTTACGTCCAATTGCCCGGGTCAAAAAACGACGTACGGTCAACCTGTGCTTCTATCCTATGAAGTAAAAGATGGCTATGGGATTTACTTAAACCAGGGGATCGGGCGATTATCGGGAAACTCCATATCCGTGGTGCCTACGAGTGCGACGACAGAGTACATTTTAAGTTGTATGGGACCGGATAACCTTGTCCGGGAGCGACTGACAATCACCGTTACCGATTTCTTGGAAGTAGAGCAGGTTTTATACCGCAGAACTCATCAGAAGGATGGCAGTTACATGTACTATTTGAAATGGGATGTCGTGAACTGTATTACGATCCGGTTTACAACTTCGGATGGGCAGGTTCGAAGTTCAGGGCAGGCAAGCGGCAATATCCAATTCTCGGATTCTTCGGAGACAGCACTTACGGTTACTCTTCACTGTACAGGTACGTCGGGCCAGGTCGTTGACCGTGTTTTTTACACCGAATGAATCAGTAGAGGGGAAATCGGTTCTTGTTATCATGTGTAGCGAAACTTTGCGGATGCTAGAACACCGCGGGTTTCGCTATTTTTCTATAAAAACCAATCGTTTATATCCAGTTCATAAAGTTATTGCATTCTATACATTGTAATCAATATATTGAGGCTTATAAACATTCTTCCGCAACCTGGCGTGATCATTGAACAATGACGTGTCAGGATGGGGTTATATTGTTGATTACAGATGTATTTTAGAATAAGTCAACCGGCGGTCGAACCGCGGAATGGAATGCCATACTTGTATCTTATTCATATGGTGCTGGCCCTATGGTCAGGCTGCTATTACTATAATCTTAGAATAACATTGCCGGATTTTCGGACTTTTCCCCGGTATTATCATCCTTCGCTCCGGTTTTCGACGATCAAGGATGCCGGTATCCTTAAAGATGTAAGCACTTCCATTCCGGAGGGCAGCGGCGGAACAAAAATCGGTGTTCAGCCTTCGAACCGCCGTTCCTGCTACGAATGGATTGCCGCAACCCGGCTATCCTGCATGCGGCAGGTATAATATCGTACAGGTAATGTGGTTGGCCGGGATCGAAAGAAGGATGGAGGAGGGACGATGGAAATCGTTACGGCGGGAATTCCCGTTAGAACGGAAAAGCCGCGAAGGCGGCTGCTGAGGACGATATGGAAATACAAATGGCTGTACGCCTTGCTGCTTCCGGCACTGGCCTGGGTCATTGTGTTCGATTACTTGCCATTGTACGGCATCAGCATCGCGTTCATGGACTACAACGTCATCCAAGGATTCGGGGCCAGCAAGTGGGTGGGTTTCGCCCATTTCCGGGAGCTGTTTGCATCGGAGATGTTCCTGAACGCTTTTCGCAACACACTGCTCATCAGCCTGTATAAGATGATTAGCGGATTTATCTGTCCCATTTTGTTAGCGCTGTCTTTAAACGAAATTCGGACCAAGTGGTTCAAGAAGACGCTGCAGACTGCCGTTTATCTGCCGCGTTTCGTGTCCTGGGTTGTCTACGGCGGCATCATTACGCTGCTGCTTTCGCCGGAGACCGGCGTGATTAACAAAATCGTCGAATGGTTTGGCGGCAAACCCGTATATCTGCTCGTCGAGCCCGCGTATTTTCGGATCATTCTCGTCGTCACCGATGCCATGAAAGAGATGGGCTGGGCAGCGATTATTTATTTGGCAGCCATCGCCGGGCTTAATCCCGAAGTGTACGAAGCTGCGGTCATGGATGGAGCGACGCGGTTCCGACGCATCATCCACATCACGCTCCCGGGCATATCCGGCACGATTATCGTCATTTTCATCCTAAGGGTCGGCTATCTGATGAGTGCCGGTTTGGACCAGGTGCTCAACCTGTACAACCCGATGGTGTTCGAAGTCGGCGACATTCTCGACACCTACATCTATCGGGTAGGCATCGAGCAGTTCAGCCTCAGTCTCGCGGCGGCGGCAGACGTCATCAAGGGAATCATCGGCTTCGTCATGGTGCTTATCGCCAATCAGATCGCGAAGCGGATCAATGATTCCGGCATTTTCTGACAAAGGAGAATCCGAATCGTGAAGCTCACTCGAGGCGAATCCATTTTTATCGCTACCAACTATTTCGTTTTGTCGCTCATCACTCTCATCATCATGATTCCGTTCTGGTATGTATTATGCGTGTCTGTAACGCCCTACTCGATCTTCAGCGAAAAGAACGGTTTGGTGCTGTTTCCGACATCGCTCAGCTTCGATTATTTCGCCTACTTGCTCAAGAAGGGATCTCTCATCTACAACGCTTATGGGGTGACGATCCGCAATACAGCCGCCGGTGTTCTGTTTGCGCTTCTGCTCACGGCTGCGGCTGCTTACTCCCTAGCCGAGAAAAAGCTGCCCGGCCGGCGGATCATCATGCTGATCTTCGTGTTCACGATGTTGTTCAAGGGCGGATTAATTCCGACGTATATCACGATCAAAAATTTAGGACTGCTGAATACCGATTACGTGCTGATCTTGGTCATGGCCTTTAGTGCCTTTAATATGATCATTATGAAATCTTTCTTCGAAGGTATTCCGGACAGCCTGAAGGAATCCGCTGCAATCGACGGGGCATCCGAGATTAGGACGCTGCGTTCGATCGTTCTCCCGATGTCGATGCCGGTTATCGCCTCGATCGGCTTGCTCTACATGGTGACGTACTGGAACGATTTCTTCAATGCGCTTCTGTATGTCACGGACTGGCACAAAGCACCGGTGCAGCTCGTATTGCGCACGATCATCTCGAGTTCCAGCCTTCCGCCCGAATTGCTCGAAGCGGCAGGAAAAACGCCGCCGCCCACGATCGGAATCCAGATGGCGGCCATTGTCATCGTAGCGCTGCCGATGATGGTTTTGTATCCGTTCATTCAGAAGTATTTTGAACAGGGCATGCTGATCGGTTCAGTTAAAGGGTAACAATCCATTTTTGTAAGATTACAGGGGGTTGTCTGTATATGTCAAAGACAGTGAAACACTGGGGTTACGGCGTACTCGCCGCTGTGTTATTGGGAACGCTTACGCTGTCGGGATGCGGCAGCAAAAGCGATGAAGGCGGGAGTGCTAGCCCTGAGCCGGGAAACCCGTCAGGAACGCCTGAAGCGACTGCGGATCATTCGCCTTACGAACTGAAGTGGCTGAAGGCACAGGATATTTCGCTGCCGTATGACCCGTCGAAGGACGCGGTGAAACAAGCGATCGAGGCCAAGCTGAACATTAAGATCGTTCCGGAAATGGTCGACGTTCAGCAATACAAAACAAAGCTGAATCTGAAGATGGCGAGCAGCGACATTCCGGACGTGACGAGGATCGATTTTGCCGATGATTTTCAGAAATACGCGCAGCAAGGCGCTTTCGTTGATCTGACCGACCTGATTAACGAAAAGGACACGCCGAACATCATGAAGGAAGTACCGGCGGACGTGTTCGAGCAGGCGAAGGTAAACGGCCGCATCTACGGGATTCCGTATCAGGGCGGGCCGGGGGCGGGGTACCGCTGGGACTTGGTCATGCGCAAGGACTATATGGAGCAGGCAGGCGTTTCCGTACCAAAGACGCTGGACGAATATTATAACCTGCTGAAAAAGGTCAAGGAGCAGCATCCGGAGGTCATTCCGCTCGGTGGTTATACGTCCCAGATCGGACAGGTAAAATTCGCGAACAATTCCTTCGACAACGTGTTTGGCGCGTTTGGCGTCACACCCGGTTTTTTCACGGAGAAGGATGGAAAATTCAGCAACTATGACATCGATCCCCGGATGCGGGACGCGCTGCTGTTTTTACAGAAGATGTACAAGGAAGGGCTTATCGACAAGGAGTTTTCGACGATTAAGGAAGAGCAGCTGCGGGCAAAAATTTTCAGCGGCAAGGTGTTCTCCTGGATGGGCTGGTGGTCGACGGCCAGCGATTACGATACGCAGATCGAGACCAATGAGCTGATCAAGAGCGGCAAACTGGCGAAGGACGGATCGCTCCCGAACCAGGCTGAGCAGCCCTTCAAATACTTAACTTTGACCGGGTCTCTTCTGGGGACGGACGGCACGGCTGTTGCGCCTATGGGTGCGCCCTTCTCGCAGATGAACGCCATTAGCGCAAAAACGAAGGATCCGAAGCGCGTACTGTCGATCATTGAGGATTCACTATCCGAGGAGAACCAAATGTTGACCGTCTGGGGAATTGAAGGCGAGGACTATTCCCTCGTAGACGGGAAGCTTAAGACGAACACGACCCTCGTCGATCCGAAGACACAGCAGGACCCGAGCGGCAACTTCAGAGGCACGCAGAGCTATCTATTCGCTCCAGGACTGAAGGGCTGGCCGCATTACCTTGAATCGCTGCCGCTGCGGTTCTCCGAAGCGCTCGGCGTAGCGATCAACAATGAGCATCAAATCACCGACGCTTCCAATTACCTCGAATCGCCGACGAAAATCGCCAAGCTGACAGAGCTGGATACGATGCGTGATTCGGTATTCACTCAAATCATTATGGGCGCCGACATCAAGAAGTTCGACGAATTCGTGGAGAAGTGGAAGTCGCAAGGAGGCGATCAAATTCTAAGTGAACTTGAAGCTTCCTATCAGAAAAAAGCAGGCAAGTAAACCTCTGAACGTAGGTAACCTTCCTGGTGCATTCCGGCCATGCCGGAAGCATTGGGGAGGTGCTTTGCCGTTCGATGAGGGAACGTTTCGGTTTCAAAGGAACACTGGGTGGTCAAAGCCGCCAGCATCACGCCGACCATGCAGGAGATTTAGGCGGTAAGAGGGAAGAAGCTAAATAAAGAGTACGCCTCCACGCTTATTATACATTTTGATTCACTTGGAGGTATAAGGAAAGCAATTTGGCAAGGGAGGGCTTGGCGATGATAACCCATAAGCGTCATACCAGCTTGCTGGCTCGGATCAGTCTGCCGGTTTTTGCGCTGGTCGTGACGGTCATCGCTCTGTTCGCCGCCTCGGCAAGCTACATTCTTATCCGGGTACAAAATGATCATACGCGTCAGATGGCGGAACAATCGATGAAGTTCGTGCACCGCAATCTGGAGTATCAGCTTGACACCATGAACAATATGGCTGCGTTTTTGCTGTCTAACCAATCGATCGAAAATTTGCTTGAAACGGAGCATTCAGCGCCGTACGAAGCGGTCAACGATTTCTTCACCCTGCAGACGAATTTGCAGAACCTGTCGCTTTTGTCGCTGCTGAATGATGATAATTCCGGCAGCATCGTTCAACAGACGTATGTCGTTGCCGTCGCGTTGGAGCCGGAGAGCGGCCTGTATTCCCTCGCGACCGACCACTTCGACCCGGTGACCGGCATTTTTAAATCGACGGACCTGAAGAACGAGAGCTGGTACCGTGCTCTGATCGGCGGCGGGCGCCGCAACGTCTGGTGGGGCCAGAAGACTGGACGCTCCGGGGCTGCGATGATCTATTCGGCGACGAAGAAAATAAGCACAAAAGACGGCCGCGTGATCGGAACCGTCTTGATCGGGGCGGATACCGGAAGCATCCGCAGCCTGTTCGAGAACGCCGCAATGACATCAGGCTTCCACCTTTTGGTGGACGAAGAAGACCGTGTCATTTTCAGCGAACGGTATGCATTTCTCGAACCGGCCGGGGAGCTTCCGTTCGTGCGGTCAGCCGCCTGCGACGGAAGTTCGGCCGACGCAAAAGTCGAAGGGACGCTGCATCGCGTCACGTGCGTAAAAATGGACAATGGCTGGAAGCTGCTGACCGCCGTTCCAAAGAGCCACTTCGGACGATACACGTTTGCCATCTCGGCGATCGGCGCCTTGGCTGCCATCGCAGCCGTGCTGATCGCGGGACTGTGGCTGCGGCGAATCGTCATCCGGGTGACCGTTCCGATCACCCGGCTCGTTAGCGCTGTTCAGCGTCCCGAAGTGCTTGCATTCCGTGAGCAGCTGCCCAAATTGAAGTCAGGCATCCACGAGGTTGAAACGCTGAACGAGAAATTCGCGTCCATGCTGGTTACGCTTCACAGCCTGATTGAGAAGAGCTTTGAGGAGGAGATTGAGCGCCGCCAGCTTCAGTTGGAACTGCTGAATGCCCAGATCAACCCTCATTTTCTATACAATACGCTCGATCTGATCAATTGCCGTGCCATTTTGGCCGGTGACCGGGAGACGAGCTCGATTGTGCGCTCCCTGGCCAATGTGTTCCGATTCGGTTTGAACCGGGGCCGAACGTGGATCTCGCTGGACAATGAGTTCAAGCAAGTGGAAGCCTATCTGCACATCCAGCAAATGATGCACGACGATCTGCTCGCCGAGTTTCATATCGCTTCCGATCTGCAAGATATCGTCATTCCTCACTTTATTCTGCAGCCGCTTGCGGAAAATGCCATCGTTCACGGCTTTGCCGGGCGAACGGACCATTGCCGGATCGCGATTTCCGCACACGCGGATGGAAATAGGCTTATTCTCCGCGTTGAAGACAACGGAAAGGGCTGCAACGTAGAGGAGCGCAACCGCGTGCTGCGGGAGCAGGAGTCGGGGGAACACGGTTTAACGTCAAACTCATCTGCCGAGAACGGTTACGGAACGCTGAACGTGCATCGGCGGATACAACTGCACTGCGGGTCTGGATATGGGCTGCGCTACGTGCACGTGGTTGAAGGAACATGCGTTGAAGTTGTACTCCCGCTGCGTTCCCATGTTCAAATCGATCCTGAGGAGGAATCGCCCGATGTATAAACTGCTGATCGCCGAGGACGTCAAACTCGTCCGGGAGACGCTGTCGCGCTCCATCGATTGGGAGCGGCTCGGCATTGAACTCGTCGGAGCCGCCAGGAACGGAGAGGAAGCGCTCGAATGGCTGAAGCGCGATCCTCCGGACCTGCTGCTCACCGATATCGGCATGCCGAAGGGAAACGGCCTGGAGCTGATTGAGGCGTTCCGGGCCGGCAAGCCTGGCATAAGGTGCATCATCCTGTCGGGTCTGAACGAATTCGAGTACGCGCGGCAGGCGATCAAGCTGCAGGTGCAGGAATACATTATGAAGCCGATCGATCCGGAGGAGATCGAGCAAGTATTCGCGAGAATCGTTGCGGAGCTGCACAAGGAGCGGGAGGAGCAGCGTGGCGTCGAGCTCATGGAACAAAGGCTTCGGGATCGCCTGCCCAATTTGGCCCAGACGCTGCCGATGGCTGAGTGGACCGGCAGCCTCAAGAAGAAGAAGCTCGTCGAACAAGCGGTCCGGGCCATTCGTGAAAACTATTCGCGGAAGGATCTGGCGCTTTGGGACGTTGCCAATGAGGTTGGCCTTAGCGAGAAGTATGTAAACGCGCTGGTCAAGGAAGTGACCGGCATGACGATCAACCATTGGATCGTCAAGCTGCGCATGGAAGAGGCGGCCCGGCTGCTGAAGGACCCCGCGAATCGGATTTACGAGATATGCGACCGGGTCGGATATGCGGATCAGGACCATTTTCGCGAAACGTTTAAGAAACAGTTCGGACTGACCCCTACAGACTACCGAAACAATTACATATAAAGGAGCGATTAGGGAATGCAAATAAAGCAAACGGATCTGAAAGCTGCGGCGGACCGCGTCTACCGCTATCTGATGTTCAGCGGTCCGGAGAGCTGGGGCGGACACGAATGGGCCGAGTGGGCGATGGACCGGAACCGCTGGGATTGGAATCCGGGCGTCGGATTAATCGCCGCAGCAGACTACGGAGCCCTCTGCGGAGCGAGAGGGATGATACAGGCGGTGGAAGTCTGGACGGAGCGCAATCTTGGCGGGTCCGAGAACATAAAGGTCATTAACTCACTCGCACCCTACGCGATATTCCCGTTACTCTACCGGCAGACCGGTAACCGCTTCTACAAGGACAAGGCAGAGGAGATGGCACTTTGGTTAATCAAGGAGGCGCCGCGAACAAGGAATGGTGCGTTTGAGCATACCGTCACCGAAAGCGCCTCGTTTAGCGAGCAAGTATGGGCGGACACCGTCTTCATGGGCATCCTCTTCTTGGCCCGGACGGCTCGTTTAACAGGGAGCAAAGTGCTTGCGGAAGAAGCGATGAGCCAGACGCTACTGCACCTTCAGATGCTGCAGGACGAGGAGACGGGGCTGCTCTTTCACGGTTGGAACGAGAAGACGGGCGATTGGATGTCGGCCGCACGGTGGAACCGGGCTAACGCCTGGATCGCCGTTGGCGTGCCTATGATCGCAGAGGAGGCGAGTGAACTGTGCGGTGACATGAAGCTCATCGGCGAGTTCCGCGAACGCTATTCGCGATTGGCGGAAGCGCTCGTCCGCTGTCAAAATGCGAGCGGCATGTGGCCGACGGTCTTGGATCGTCCTCACTTTTATGAGGAGACGTCGGGTTCCGCCGGCATCGCCTGCGGATTGTACAAAGCGGCACGCGCCGGATGGATTCCTGCGGAATTGGCTTTGGCCAGCGCCGATCGCGCCGTCGCAGCCGTTCTCACGCAAGTTCGTGAGGATGGCGCTGTCCTTGGCGTCTCGGGAGGTACGCCAGTGCTGGCTAGCGTCGAGGCTTACGATCATGTCCCGACTTTTCCAACGCTTTACGGCCAGGGGCTCGTTTTGCTGCTGTTTTTGGAGAAGCTGCGGATGACCGGTAGATAAGAGACAGATCCCTTTTTTCACTTATATGTTAAAAGATATGTATGCGTCTTAAAATCGAAGGGGTACAGCTTGAACCAAGTCATCTCAGGCATGACGATGTCGCTTGATGGATACATTAATGACGCAAACGGAGACTGGCGTACTGAAAATCTGCTGTACCGAATGATCAACTTGATTCCACGGTTTGAATTCGAGAGAGGGTTTGAAAGATCATGCCTCTTGCTTAAAAGACGGGAATACATAAAGGAGTGTTGAAGATGGCAAGAGTTCTATTTATTAATGCGGGATCAGAAGGGCATATCAATCCAACGATTGGTGTCGTGCAGGAGCTGATTTCGCGTGGAGAAGAGGTCGTTTACTTTTGTATCGAAGCATTTCGGGATCGTATAGAGAAGACGGGGGCTACGGTACGGACATTTGACGATCAAAAATTTATAAAAGCATTTATATCAGGTGGAAGACATTATTTGCTTGAACGAGTCAACGGTCTTTTGCATACTGCGGATATCGTCATACCCAGCGTTCTTGAACAGATCCAAGGGGAGCATTTTGACTATATCATTCATGATTCCATGTTCGGCTGCGGTCGTTTGCTGGCTCAAATTCTTAAGCTTCCTGCGATCAGCTCTTGCAGTACTTTTGCGCAGTCCAAACAAACTTTCGACCGCATGATAGAGCAATTTTTCAACGATGTTCCTGATGAAACAACTAAACCCATCAACGATATATACCAAAGCCTGACGTCAATGATTCAGCAAAAATACGGTGCAGAGATCCATTCTCCCTATGAAGCGTTTTGTAATCCCGCTCCGCTTACGATCGTTTATACGACAAGGGAATTTCAACCTGATGGGGAAACATTCGACCAAACGTATTCTTTTGTAGGCCCATCCATCTCCTCGCGATCCATGCAAGAAAACTTCGACTTTGCGGCAATCCGGAACAAAAAAACGATCTATATTTCACTGGGTACCGTGCTTAACCAAGCCATGGATTTCTACAAGCTTTGTTTTGAAGCGTTCAGGAACACGGACCACACAATCGTCATGTCAGTCGGGAATAAAACCGCCATTTCCGATCTAGGCGAAATTCCTGCAAACTTCATCGTCAAAAATTATGTTCCGCAAACGGATGTACTCCAATACGCGAAACTATTCATTACGCATGGTGGCATGAACAGCGCCCACGAAGGTCTCTATTTCGGTGTTCCGCTTATCGTCATCCCGCTCAGCGCGGATCAGCCGATCATTGCGGACCAAGTTGCCAAAATCGGAGCAGGCATTGTTTTGCAAATGCAAAGCTTGACGGCAAATCAGCTGCATGAAGCCGCAGATCATGTGTTAAGCTTACCATCTTTCAAGGAAGCTGCTGGACATATAAGCGAGTCCTTTCGAATAGCAGGCGGATATCAGCAAGCAGTTGATGATATTTTCAAATTTATAAGCCAACGTCATATCCGAAAATAGCCTTTTTAAAAGGGGATTGCTTCTACCTCAAGTATTCGAAAAGCTTTAAGTTGATTGCCCCAATTCGCCATGTTAAAATGATTTCGTATTCGCATTTCAAGGCATAGGAGCGTCGCCATTCATGTTTTGCATCTCATTTATTCGTATTCGTTAATGAAAGGTACAGAACATTTATAACCCTTCATTCACAATTTCGTTTTTAAACGATATCTTGTCGGGTTTATTTGTGATGTGCCTTTTTCATTTTCTATTACGAATGAATGAGGTGTTTTTGTTATGCCTAAAAACAATACAAGATATCAAAAAGACAAGCCCAACTTCTCCGGGCAACATTTGCTAATAAATAAATCCTTGGTTCAGGAATTGATTCATCTGGCTAGGGTCCAGCGGGGCGATACGGTGATTGATATCGGTGCAGGGACAGGCGCAATAACCTTTCCTTTGGCTGAGAAGGCGGGGACTGTCATCGCGATTGAAAATGATCCGGCTAGCGTTCAGAAACTAAAAAGAAAAATAAAAGAAGGAGTAAACATCAGGTTAAAAGAAATGGATGTTCTTCGGTTTGAGCTTCCCAAAGGTCCTTTTTGCATCGTGGCGAATATACCATACTCCGTTACCACCCCGATATTCGAAAAGTTTTTGGGGAGTCCTTCACAGCTGCAGCGGGCCGCATTTATGATTGAGAAAGGGGCGGCAAAACGCTTTACTGCCGATCCTGTGACCAATCCGCTTATTTTAATATGGAGAATGTGGTACGATATCCGTCTTGCCCGGACGGTGTCGCCAAGCAATTTTTCGCCGCCTCCGCGCGTTGATTCAGCCGTCGTAACGGTTACGAGAAAGAAGAACCCGGTGGTTCCCCATCACCTTTGGGGAAAGTTCAGCGCTTTTGCTTCCTATGGGCTTCGTTATCCGCAGTTGCCGTTTTTCGAAGCAATGGGAGAGATATTTACGCCACCGCAAATTGCAAAGCTGGTGAAGGAGCTGGGATTGGAACGTTATGAAGCCATTTCTTCTTTAAACGAAGAACGGTGGGGACGACTTTTCTTAGCTATGCTTAAACACGTTGAACCGTATCGATGGCCAAAGTTGCCGAAGAAAATGAAGTCATCAAATATCAAATCCGCTTCCCAAATAAGCCGCAAAAAGGGAAAGGGAAGACCAAATCTCTTATAAAGGAGCGTGTTTACGGACATGAAAAGCGTCGATCACAATAAAAAAATTTGGGAAGAAAAAGTACAGCAGCAAAATCGATGGACGATTCCCGTCACCAGCGAAGACATTCAAAAGGCAAGAGCCGGCGATTGGAGCATCGTCGTCACAAGCGTAAAACCTGTCCCCAAAACATGGTTTCCCGACCTTCAAGGAAAAAAGGTGCTCTGCCTTGCTTCAGGTGGAGGACAACAAGGGCCGATACTCGCTGCTGCCGGCGCAGAGGTCACCGTGTTGGATTTTTCGGAATCGCAGCTGATGCAGGACGCTTTTGTGGCGGAACGCGATGAGCTGCCGATTCGAACGGTCCTCGGTTCGATGACCGATTTGAGCATGTTTGTTTCCGATCAGTTCGATGTAATCGTACATCCCGTATCCAATCTGTATGTACCGGATATTCAACCGGTCTGGCAAGAAGCGTTTCGCGTGTTGAAGCCTGGGGGAATATTCATCAGCGGCTTTATGAATCCGGTTTTTTATTTATTCGACTGGGACCTTCAAGACAAAGGAATCCTTCAAGTGAAACATTCCATCCCCTATTCGGAACTCGATTATTCGTCAGAGGAAGAGATAGCCAAGAATGGCATAGCGCTTGAATACGGACATACGTTGGAGCAACAGTTACAGGGCCAAATAGACGCCGGCTTTGTTATTGTCGGGTTTTATGAAGATACTTTCGGTGGAGAAAAACTCTTGGATCGTTATACAAGCAGCTTTATTGCAACACGTGCCGTAAAACCAGTTTAAAAAGATCAATCAAACGAGTTTGAAGAGCCGGCAATAAAGGCTTATAGCCTTCCGACTACACGCGTTTGGCAGAAATTAACATAAGTCGGCTGTATATAGGTATTACAGCCGGCTTATGTCTAGTTCGGATGATTTTAGAGTGTTAACGACGAATGGATGTATAAAATCCACTTGTAACCCTGTCAGGTTTGAATTCAACATCATGCATAAAAAAAGGGAGAAGGAGAATGCGAAACCGGCGAAGCTTCACTTATTCTACTGCCCGAATGAGAGACAAAGTTGTTGACACGACACTAAGCAGTTACCTATAATCAAGTCGGCACAAAATGGTGCCTGTTAGGGAATGAGTTATTTGAAGCGTTTAAAACATAAATAAAAACTTGCTTGATCCGAATCAACATAAACCGGCCGCATATAGGTTTTGCAGCCGGTTTAAGTCTAGTTCGGACCATTTGTACGGTGTGAATGCGTATCGAAATAAACACGAACGGAAGGATGATAGCCATGAGCGAATCGAATCAGGAATACATCGTAATTTCGGCCGCCAGAGAAAACAATCTCAAGAACGTATCCTTGCGCATTCCCAAACGGAAGATCACGATATTTACCGGGGTATCCGGATCCGGCAAGTCATCGATCGTCTTCGATACGATCGCCGCGGAATCAACGCGATTGCTGAATGAGAATTTCAGCATGTTCGTGCGCACGTTCCTGCCCAAATATCCGCAGCCGGATGCGGACGCGATCGAGAATTTGAGTATGGCTGTGATCGTGGATCAGAAACGGTTGGGCGGCGGTTCCCATTCCACGATGGGCACCATTACCGATATTTCCCCCATTCTCCGTCTCCTCTTTTCACGAGTAGGTCAGCCCTACGTCGGGGGAGCGAACATGTTCTCGTTTAACGATCCGCAAGGCATGTGTCCCGAATGCAACGGGATCGGCCGCAGCCTTACCGTCGACATGAGCAAAGCGGTGGACATGACCAAGTCCCTTAATGAAGGGGCTATTATGCTGCCGGGCTATACGGTTGGCGGATGGGAATGGAATATGCTTGTACAGTCAGGTTCCTTTGACCTTGATAAAAAACTCAGCGATTATTCGGCTGAAGACCTGGAGCAGCTGCTGTACGGCAAGGCAAGGAAGGTGAAGATGGATTTCGCCGGAAAAGCCACCAATATTACCGTGGAAGGCGTCATCGAAAAGTTTACGAACAAATACATTAAACAGGACTTGAAAACCAAGTCCGAACGCACGCAGCAAACCGTCGCTCCGTTCATCTCCGAGGGTCCCTGCTCCAGCTGTCGCGGCGCGAGGCTTAGTCAAGCCGCGCTGGGCTGCAAGATCAATGGACATAACATTGCGGAGCTGTCCTCCATGGAGGTCGGACAACTTATCCGCGTCATTCGGGAGATTGACGACGCTGCCGCCGCACCGATGGTCAAATCGCTGACGGAGCGGCTGCAACATCTCGTGGATATCGGACTTGACTACCTGACGCTGGACCGCGAGACGGATACATTGTCCGGCGGGGAGTCGCAGCGCGTAAAGATGGTAAAGCACCTGAGCGGGAGCCTGGTCGATGTTACCTACATTTTCGATGAACCCAGCGTTGGCCTGCATCCCCGCGATGTACACCGCTTAAATGAACTGCTTCAGAAGCTGCGCGACAAAGGGAATACCGTGCTTGTCGTCGAGCATGATCCCGACGTCATCAAAGTGGCGGATCATATCGTCGACGTCGGTCCCTACGCCGGCAGCCGCGGAGGTACCATCGTTTATGAAGGAAGCTATCAAGGCTTGCTTGAGGCCGATACATTGACAGGTACCCATATGAAGCGGCCGCTTCAGCTGAAGCAAGATTGCAGGCAGCCATCCGGCAAACTGTCCATCAAGGATGCCACTTTGCACAACCTTCGGAACGTCAGCGTCGATATTCCGACCGGAGTGCTGACCGTCGTTACGGGTGTGGCGGGATCGGGCAAAAGTACGTTGATTAACGAAGTATTCCTCAGCCAGCATCCGGATGCGGTCGTCATCGACCAATCGGCGGTAGGTGTATCGACGCGTTCGAATCCCGCGACCTATACGGGCATCCTGGATGATGTGCGGAAGGCGTTTGCTTCCGCGAACAAGGTGAGCCCAAGCTTGTTCAGTTTCAACTCCAAGGGTGCTTGCGAACACTGTCAGGGGCTGGGCGTCGTGTACATGGATCTTTCATTCTTTGAAAGCGTGGAGATGCCATGCGAAGCATGCGGAGGGAAACGGTTTAAGGAAGAGGTGCTCGCCTACAAGCTGAACGGCAAGTCCATCGCCGAAGTGCTGGAGATGACGGTGGAGCAGGCTTTGGAATTTTTCCAGCTAAAAGAGGTTGTCCGCAAGCTGCAGGCGATGAGCGATGTAGGTTTGAATTATATTACGCTCGGCCAGCCGCTCAGCACGCTCTCAGGTGGAGAATGCCAACGCATCAAGCTGGCAAGCGAGCTGCATAAGAAAGGCAGCATTTATGTCATGGACGAGCCGACGACCGGACTGCATATGTCCGATATCGGTCATCTGCTGGAGATCATGAACCGCCTCGTGGAGGCCGGCAATACGGTGATCGTCATCGAGCATAACCTCGAAGTCATCAGCCAAGCGGATTGGATCATCGATATGGGACCGGACGGAGGCAGCAAGGGCGGCCAGGTGGTGTTCGAGGGCACGCCGGCGCAGATCGTCCATGCGGATCAGTCGATTACGGGAAAATACTTGATGCAATCGTCAAATCCAAAATAGACATGTACGATATTCGTATGTTTGGCATGGCAGGGAAAATAAATGAAAGATGAAGTTCACGTGTTTCAATCAGGGCTGCCGGCAGAACCAGCAGTCTTTTTCTTGTCCGCTAAAACCTGAATGCCTTCGTTTGTTAGACGACAAAAATGATTACATCGAAGCTGCGTATATGAACTGCACCCCAATTGTTAGACACACTCTAACAGTTGGAGGTGCAGTTTTTTTATGACCAAATTTACGAAGGATAGGAAATTGGCGATAATTCAAGGGTATAACTCTGATCTTCTGTCGCTAACG
>NZ_JAVLSX010000016.1:0-111131 GCF_031583795.1 Paenibacillus sp. VCA1
CGTTAGCGACAGAAGATCAGAGTTATACCCTTGAATTATCGCCAATTTCCTATCCTTCGTAAATTTGGTCATAAAAAAACTGCACCTCCAACTGTTAGAGTGTGTCTAACAATTGGGGTGCAGTTCACATGAGCGGCTTTTTCTATAGGAAAATAAGGATTATTGAAGATAAAATGATGAATCATTCGGCCGTAATTATGTTCACAGGGCCAGATAATGAATTTTGCTGATTTAAGCCCATTTTTAAGCCGCAACGACACCATTGCCCCGAACCTGACATAGTATGAGTTGACTGTATCCCTTTACCTTGTTATACCATACAAACCCGAGCAAGGAGGGGTGACACCATTGAAGGGGAACGATCATAAAAGCAAATTTTTATTGACACACCGTGAACGTGAAGTGTTCGAACTGCTTGTTCAGGATAAAACGACCCGTGACATCGCCGGTCAACTGTTTATCAGTGAGAAAACGGTGCGGAACCATATCTCGAACGTTATGCAAAAACTCAATGTGAAAGGCCGTTCTCAGGCCGTCGTCGAGCTGATCAAGCTCGGGGAACTAAAGATCTGATCGAGCCCTCAAATGCTTTAGCCTTCTGAACTGTGTCTTCCTTATTATAGGGAGGGCATGGCGAGAAGGTTTTTTGCTTTGCTGAAACGTCTTGTTTTAATTAAACATAATTTCTAATGCTTCAAAATCCGCTTTGAATTTCGCTTTTATCATAAAATCAATCCCAAGAATCCCGTCAAAGCCGTATGGCTCCTGTACGAGTTGGACAGGAATATCGTTCAAAGCAACGAGTCCAATTTGAAGCTCAGGGATCATCGCGGGTTATATCATAGCGTACCTGCATGCTGCTCCTCGCGGTTTGATGTAGGATAAACATTTTGTGAATCCCTCCGTGAATGCGGGTTTATAGTTGCTATAATGTTCTTACAAACCAATATTCTGGAGGTAAGCAAATTATGGATCGACGCTATAAATTACCCCATATCCTTGTGACAGAAGGTGACCAAGAGAGTGGGTTCTATTCTGGAAGGCTAATTGAGCTCGAAAGCGATACAGAGGTTATTTTCGAGCCAGTTAAAGATAACCGTAAGAATGGACTTCAGGAAATGAGACATAAATGCGCCGCTTACTTGAGAGGCAGAGGGTACTCTGCTGATTATTTAATCCAACATCATTGCATAAAACCCGGAAGGCTGGAAAAAGACAACCCCGTAGAAAATTGGACTTTATATGAGCTTGAGACAAAGACAAAGAAGAGTCGCTGAAGATACAGCGGCTTTTTTATTTTGGGGAAAGGGTGAGGAACACGAATCGGATCAGGTAGCTTATCAGGTAAGTAAACAAAGGGGTACAGCCTTGAGTTACTAACCTGTTATCGACACCAAGAGATAATAAATGACATCAACCAACTTCAAACTACAAAACAATATTCCTTTATGTGGGAAATATAGAATCAAAAGTACTATTTTGTAATAATAAGTAAAATGATAGAATTGAGTTAGGAATCGGCCGATCCTAACAAAAAGTCGAGAAAGGCGGAGTTACTAATGAAATTGAAAAAAATGCTCTCTATTCTTCTTATATCATCAAGCCTTTTAGCTATCTCGCCATCTGCTTTTGCTGATTCGGCTGAACCTGCTACGGCACAACCTTCAGGTACCATCACGCCATATGTGTCTGGACTCGGGGATACTCGGAACAATGCTATTACTCTTATGAATATGCAGGAGTACAGCTTGTATATTGACAGCGCACAAGATGAAGATTGGTACAAATGGACCAATAATACAGGAGTTGCCCAATTAGTTACTACCGGTGTATTGAATTTAGGGCCTCAGAATTCATTGCAAATTTCATCAATAGTTCAATACACTGACGGACGGGAGACTACAATGTTGTATGCAGAACCCACGATCGTGGGCAACAATTCTAAACAGTCTAATATGAGGAATCTCTACGTACCTGATGGTGCTACAGTTTATTTAAGAATCAATGCGAATAAGTTTGCAGCAATAGAGCAGTATAAGTTCAATTTTTCTTTTTATCCTTGAGCAATAATTTTTATAAGTTAAGAGGCACCCAAAAGGGTGTCTCTTTTATGCATTCATGATAGAAAAGAGAAGAACGCCAGCAGACGTAATGAGTAGAAAGGGTGAGAATTGGGGCGATTTATCCAGGAAATGATTCAATTGGATTTGCAACGCTTGATCCAGGATGTAAAGAAGTCGTTCAGGGAACTGACGGATATAATGTCGTATAATGATGATATCGAAAAACCGCGATGATTATTATGCGCGTCGTGAAAAGGATATACGTCTCAAATGGTGGTGAGATCACCGTGAAAAACTTATATTTTATTTCTTGTCTTTTGTTGCGTGCTTGAAAATGCTTCTCGAACAAAAACTCAATGTGAAAGGCCGTTCTCAGGCCGTCGTCGAGCTGATCAAGCTCGGGGAACTAAAGATCTGATCGAGCCCTCAAATGCTTTAGCCTTCTGAACTGTGTCTTCCTTATTATAGGGAGGGCATGGCGAGAAGGTTTTTTGCTTTAGCGGAAAACGGTAAACCGGCATTTTATGCCAGTGCAATTTTCAAAATCCCCATCAAAACCAGAAATGCACCCAAGACGATCATCACGAGCCCGCGGATTTGCGCGGTAACCAGATAGGCATCGCTTGGCTCCGAATCGCCTTCGACTTTCCATCCCTCGTTCGCCCTCCATCCGAATGAAGGCTTACGCATCATCAGCACGCCGAACCCGAGGATCACAATGCCGATCAGAATAAAAAAAGTCATCTCCACTATCATTTCGGTTCACTCCTTTAACGCACATTCGATCATGCGCCGATCAAGAATAGTTTACCATCTTTTGGGCGAAGGCGCTCTAAAGTGAGATGAAAAGAAAACAGGAAAATAAAGGGATAATAGTTTACTATATTGGCGCGCTATGTAATAATATGGATACCAAAAATACCCCGCTTTTTGGAAAGCGAGGGTATTTTAGTCTTTTATAAATCAGGACGCGAAGCTTTGACGTGCCCGGCTCGAATTTGCAGAAAACGGCGCCTTTTGCGGTTCTCGCCACGACAGCTGCTTAGACATGTCGCGGGAACCTCTCATGTATCGCGCCACACCAGGTGTTAGACGTTGCCACGGCGAGTCAGCCGACATGTGCGTCATCCTTATCCCAGCACTCTGAGCATGGCGTTGATCATGCCAAGATGGTAATTTTCGTGTCCGAGGTTCACGGCGAACGCTTCCCCGACGGTTTCGGCCTTGGCAAAATTGTCTTTGATCGCCAGCGGCTCCCCGAGCTTGCCCGTGAAGGTGTCCTCGATCAGCTTGCATTGCTCGGTCAGCCCTTGGATCAGCGTATCCCAAGCCGGAGGCTCTCCGTTCCAGTCGGCCGGTTTCGTGCCGTTGCCGAAAAAAGCCTGGTAATCGTCGGGAACGACGGAGTCTCTTCCGGAAAAGCGGAACAAAATGGCACTCGTTACGGTCAGCAAATGCCCGACCTGCCAATGAATATTGTTGTTGAAACCTTGCGGAACGACGATGCGTTTGTCTGCCGGGAGATTTTCAACCTTGCTGATCACCGTATTGCGGTTTTTTAGCATCAGTCCGAATAAGTAAGCGTCTCTCATGTCATTTTCCTCCTTACGATATGTAATCTCCATTCAATTTTACAGTAGGTAAGCGGGTGGAGCAACATGCGCCATATAAGAGGATATACGGATTTTTGGTAAACATGCGGATTTTGGATAGGAAGGAAGAAGCCGATTGGAGCAAAAAAACAACGTATTTATGCTGGTATTAAGCGGCATCATGATGATCGTGGTCATCTGCCTGGTCATTATGATCATCAGGCCGCAGACGGACACATCCCATTTGACGGGGAGCATAGACACTTACAACCATGGCATCGTTACCCCAAGCTTTCCCAACGAGATGAATATCAAAACGAACGTGCCGGGAGAGCAGATCGTATCCTTGGGCGGCAACCGTTTCGCCGTGATCGACAGCAATCCGGACTCGGGCAACCACGGGACGATTCTCGTTTTCGAATACGATGAAAAGGCGCGCAAAATCCATTTTCTCGCCTCGGACAATTATGTCGCCCGCATGAATCAAAGAACGGAATAACGGTTAAAAAAAGAAATAGGTCCTAAGACGGGCCAGGCAGCGCCAAAGCCGCTGCAGTAAGGGAGGCATGTTTCAGGATGTACAAGGTTGTGCTTGTCAGACATGGAGAGAGCGTATGGAATCAGGAAAACCGCTTTACGGGCTGGACGGATGTCGATTTGACGGAAAAAGGCGTCCATGAAGCGATCAAAGCCGGGAAAGTGCTCAAATCGCTCCCGTACGAAATCGATATTGCGTTTACGTCCGTTCTTAAAAGAGCCATCAAAACACTGGATTATATTCTCGCGGAGAACGATCTTCTCTGGGTTCCAGTCCGTAAAAGCTGGAAGCTTAACGAGAGGCACTACGGCGCGCTCCAGGGGCTGAACAAACAGGAAACGGCCGAAAAATACGGAGAGGAGCAGGTAAAGCTGTGGCGCAGAAGTTATGACGTGCCCCCGCTCCCGATCACGGCGGAAGACGAGCGGTATCCCAAAAACGACCGCCGATACGGCCTCTTGACCGAACAGGAGATTCCGCTTGGAGAAAGCCTCAAGGATACGATCGCCAGGGTTGTGCCGTATTGGGAGGCCGAAATCGTCCCGCACATCAAAGCCGGCGAGCACGTGCTGGTCGTAGCCCACGGCAACAGCCTGCGGGCGCTCATGAAAGTGCTGGAAAATATCAGCGACGAAGATATCGTCGATTTGAACATACCGACCGCCGTGCCGATCCTGTATGAGCTCGATGACGATCTGAAGCCGCTGCACCGCCGTTTTCTCGGCGACCAAAAACGTGTGCAGGAAAAAATCGACGTGGTGGCCAACCCGTCCAAAATTATGGAATAAAGGAATGAACGGAGGGGTCCCCCGCAAGGAGGTGACTCTTCCGGTGTTTTTGTGTTACGGTATATAGTGCCGAATACACGAAAACACCAACTTCAGGAAAGAAGGGAAATGCAGTGCCTTTTGTCAGATTTACCGGGTTCGAAAAAAACGTGGTGGAGGCGGTCGCGCCGGCCATCGTGGAAGAAATGGCAGCCATCGCCAACATTCCGCAGGAAATCGTTAAAATCGAGCTTTTGCATGTGGAAAAAATCACAAACAGCCCGCAGTCGGTTGAAATTTATATGTTCCCGAGAGAGCAGGAAAAGCATGACGCCATCGCCAAAATGATCGACGGACATTTGAAACGTCAAGGCTTTGACCGCGTGCACATCTTCTTTGTTCTGCTGCAGCATTCGCTTTATTACAAAGAAGGGATGCCTCTAAGCGGAATTCCGAGAAAGACGGTTCCCGAAGCCTGATTTTACCTGTTTGAAATTAATCTCTGTAAAGGAATTGGAATATTAATTGATTACCGCTATAATCGAATGTAAGAAGCAAGGCATTTCTGGAATGTCTGCACTTTATTACATCCATAAGGAGCAATGAAACCCATGGCCAAAACTTTGATTTTCGGACATAAAAATCCGGATACGGACACGATTACGTCAGCGATTGTTTATTCCTATTTGAAAAACCAGCTCGGATTCGACACGGAAGCCGTGCGCCTGGGCAACGTGAACGGCGAAACCCAGTACGCTTTGGATACGTTTAAGGTTGAAGCTCCACGCCTTGTGGAAAAGGTTGCGGGCGAGGCGAGCGAAGTCATCCTCGTCGACCATAACGAACGCCAACAAAGCGCCGACGACATCGATCAGGTGCGCGTGACGGAGGTTATCGACCATCACCGCATCGCGAATTTCGAGACAAGCCATCCGCTGTATTACCGCGCGGAGCCGGTCGGCTGCACCGCGACCATCCTGAACAAGCTGTTCAAGGAAAAAAACGTCGCGATTCCTAAGGAAATCGCCGGCCTGATGGTATCGGCGATCGTGTCGGACACGCTGCTGCTTAAATCGCCGACCTGCACGGACGAAGACGTGGCCGCAGCCCGCGAGCTTGCCGACATTGCCGGCGTGAAGCTGGAGGAATACGGCCTTGACATGCTGAAAGCCGGAGCGGACATGAGCAGCAAAACGATTGCCGAACTCATCTCCCTCGATGCGAAAGAATTCCAAATGGGCAGCCGCAAGGTGGAGATCGCTCAGGTGAACGTCGTGGATACGAACGATGTGTTGGGCCGCCAGGCAGAGCTGGAAAACGCCCTGAACGGCATCATCGACCAAAAAGGCCTCGATCTGTTCGTTTTTGTCGTTACCGACATCCTGAACAACGATTCCGTGGCCCTGGCGCTCGGCAAAGCCGCTTCCGCCGTCGAGACGGCATACAACGTGAAGCTGGAAAACAACACGGCCGTGCTGAAAGGCGTCGTGTCCCGCAAATCGCAAATCGTGCCGGTATTGACCGAAACGCTCAGCAAATAAGTTCGGAAGCCGCAATATAGCGCTTGTTCCATCCGGGGCGGGCGCTTTTTTGCTCATAAGAAAAACGGCCATGGGCGTAATTTTATGGAGAACAGACCGCGGTTAGCGCCACAGTTTTTACTGCGATAAAGGCAGCGGATGCATCGATACTTAGATCATGAAAAAAACCTGTTCATGACTGAACAGGCCGGTTTTATGAGTCTGTCATTCTAGTTGAAGGGATTGGTTTTGCGTTACTGGTCTTCGTCTTCCTCCGAATCTTCTTCCGATTCTTCTTCGGAATCTTCCTCGGAATCATCCTCATCGCCGTCGGACTCGATTTCGATGTCGGATTCTTCTTCTTCCTCGTCGTCTTCCTCGATGTCGTCGATTTGAGATTCTACCTCTTCGTCGGACAGCAGCAATTCATTTTCGAAATTTTCCATTGTTTAATCCCTCCATTTGTTAACACTTATTTATAAGTGCAGTTTCAATATACCATTTGGCTATCAAAACGTGTGTCGGAAGATGAAGCCGAAACCGCATTATTTTCCGTCAAGTTATGCCATAAAACGGGCGCGGAAGCATTTTTGTCGAAAAAGAAAATTATCTCTTGACGTGTGGGGATGCTGCGGTTAAAATCTGATAAAACTATATCGTTTAGTTGCAAAACCGTATAGTTTTTTGAGGGTAGCGATTTTCCAAGAGGAAGTGAAGGAAGCCATGTCCATTGACCGTAAACGGGAGATTATGGATACTGCCATCCATATTTTCGCCCGCAAGGGGTTTAACGGTTCGACCATGCAGGATATCGCCGAGGGTTGCGGCATGTCCAAAGCGACGCTGTATCAGCACTACAAATCGAAGGACCAGCTGCTGCTGTCCATTTTCCATATGATTAACGACAGGCTCTACGTCAAGCTTCAGGCCAGCATGGATCACGGGGACGATTCCCAGGATAATCTGAGACGCCAGATCGAGCTGCAGCTTCGCGAATCTTTGGCGAACCGCGACTTGATCCGGATGCTGATCACCGAAAACCCGAATGCCTACACCGAAGACATCGTGAAAGCGTCGGGCGCCATGCGGGCGCGGATGATCCGGCATTTCGAGCAGATGTTCAAAAAGGTGTACGGGCCGAAGATCGAGCCGTATGCGGTGGAAATGGTCTTTTCGATGTTTGCGATGCTGGAGCAATACAGCGTGCTGATCATTTTGGAAAACGTGGCGATCGATATTACCGAGCTTTCCCGCTATATATTAAGGCTGCTGGGATATATGGCGGAAGGGCTGATGGGGGACGATGGCGCAAAACCGATTCTTGGCGAGCATAACTATCCCGAATATTTACGATGCGAAATGCCGGAGCCCGAAACGGACGATGTGGAGAACCTGATTTGCCGGATGTACCGCAAAGCCGACGCGCTGGGGGAATCCGGGAAAAAGGAGCAGGATATCCGGAATTCGATCCTGATGCTCGACCATGAGCTGAAAAGCGCCTCGCCGCGGCGCATTATCGTACAGGGGATGCTGCATAACCTGCTTCAGGTTCAGCCGTTAACGGAGCTTGCCGGCCGTTTGGCCGCGCTGCCGGGCATCAAACGTTATTTGGAATGAGGATTAGAAAGAAAATCCGTCAATAGGAAAAGGAGAACTATACTTCATGTCAGCCGGTTCAAAAATTAACAGGTCGTTGTACGTACTGATGATTAATATGTTTATTGCCATGCTGGGCATCGGGCTGGTCATTCCGATTTTGCCCAAACTGCTGGAGGATTTTCACGCCGGGGGAACGGCCGCGGGATATTTGATTGCCGCCTCGGGGCTTACGCAATTTCTGTTTTCGCCGCTGGCCGGCGAATGGGCGGATAAATACGGCCGCAAGCTGATGATCGTTTTGGGGCTGGGGCTGTTTACGCTATCCCAATTTTTGTTCGCCGTCGCAAACGTCATGTGGATGCTGTACGCTTCCCGCTTCTTGGGCGGCATCGGCGCCGCGATGATGATTCCGGCCATGATGGCTTACGTCGCGGACAGCACGACGGAGGAAACGCGCGGCAAAGGTTTGGGGCTGCTTGGCGCGGCCATGTCGCTCGGTTTCGTGATCGGGCCGGGGATCGGCGGTTTTTTGGCGGATCTCGGACTGCGCGCGCCGTTTTACATCTCGGCTCTCGTTGCAGCGATTGCCACCGTCCTGTCTTTTTTCATGCTGAAAGAAACACTGTCGGCAGAACGCCGTCAGGCAGCCAAAGCGTCGGAACAAAAACGCGAAAGCATCTTGAAACAGCTGGTCGCTTCCGTGAAGGCGCCGTATTTTATCTATTTGATTCTCGTATTTACGCTGACCTTCGGTCTCGTCAATTTTGAGGCGGTCTTCAGCCTCTATGTCGATAACAAGTATGCCTATACCACGAAGGAAATTTCTGTGATCATCACGGTCGGATCGCTCGTCGGCGTCGTCATCCAAGGCGCGGTGATCAACAAGCTGCTGCTTCGTTTCGGCGAAAACAAGCTGATCAACGTTTCCTTCCTGATCTCGGCCATCATGATGGTACTGATGCTGCTTTCGGGCAACTTCTGGTACAACATGCTGCTGATCCTGATCTTCTTCACGTTTACGTCCATCATGAGACCGGCGATCAACACCGCCCTGTCCAAGATGGCCGGGCCCGATGAGCAGGGTTTCGTTATGGGGATGAACAACGCCTATATGAGCCTTGGCAATATTTTCGGTCCTGCGCTTGCGGGCATCCTGTTTGACGTTCATATGAATCTGCCGTATTCCTTCGGCGCCGTCATTTTGATTCTGAGCCTCGTGTTGTCTTTAACCTGGGGCAGAAAAATGTCGAGCCTGCGCAAGCAGAAGCTGGAAACGGCCGGCACGCAGGGATAAGCATATAATAAGAACCAGTACTTTTTTTCATGGCAAAGAGGGGCCGTCCCAAAAGACGGTCCCTGTTTTGTTTAGGAGTTCGGTTGGTATTTCGAAAGGCTTCGGGAACGAACGTGGCTCGCATCGCTGTTGTTTTTGGATTTCCTGAATGATGTTCCGTGGATGAAATCTAAATCGCAAAGGCGACCGCTGGCGCTTGGCCGCGGGTCGTTCGTCTTTCCGCTGCTTCGGCGAAATCTGCTTTTTTGTAAAAAGCCGTCCACTCTGCTGCAAGATGACTTGCTTTTCGGAGAACCCTTTTGTATAGGGAGTATTATTCATTAATGCTTTTGGACTCGATCGTCCGGAATATGGTGGAGTACGTGGTTTTGACGTTGGTTTCGTTTTCGGTGTCATTGTACAATCCGAA
Source organism: Paenibacillus sp. VCA1 (assembly GCF_031583795.1). NCBI lineage: Bacteria > Bacillati > Bacillota > Bacilli > Caryophanales > Paenibacillaceae > Paenibacillus > Paenibacillus sp. VCA1. The sequence continues at coordinate 9,783 of NZ_JAVLSX010000016.1, forward strand.
TCCCCAATGAGTTTCTTCCCCGCCAGGCGGATGATAAATGCCGAAGGCAAATTGGTGATTAAAAGCATCCGGAACGTCATCGTAGGTTAATTCCTCTACGGTATATGCAACGATCAATTTATCCAGTTTGATGAAGATATACGGGATGTTCGCCTCTTTGAACGCTTTTTTATATTCCGGCTGCGAGGCTTCGCGAAAATATTCCTTCGTAATAAAGACAGCGTCGAACCGCGATGACAGCTTCTCCGGATTTTTTGCCAGTTCCTCCAGTCTTAAAGCTACGAAAGATATGTTCGTTTCCCTCACTTCAGGCGGCTCCCCGATGACGCCGATGGTTAAGGGCTTCCCATCGTAAAGCGGCCCGTTCATCGTGTTACGATCGGCGCATCCGCCCAATAGAAACACGCAAAGAAGCAGGAGCAGCCAGCATCTTTTCGTTAGAATACAAATCCCTCCGCATTTTCATCGATATTTATATATAACGTTTTTTTTTCGCCCAATGTTACGCCTGAACGGCCAGCAGAACAAGCAGTTTTCGCCTTGGCAAGATCGGGAAGATGCATTAAGCTGAAAACAACGATACGCAGAAGGCTGAGGTGGACCTGAAATGATTTTGGAAACGGAAAGGCTGATCATCCGCGAATATGGCGAGGACGATTGGGAAAGCGTGCACCGGTATGCCTCCGATCCGAACGTGACGCGGCATATGCTGTGGGGGCCGAATACGCTCCAAGAAACCAAAGCGCATATCGCGTCCATGCTTGCGATGCAAAGCCGGGTGCCAAGAACGGGATTTGAGTTCGCAGTGACGCTGAAAGAGACCGGAGAGCTGATCGGAGGCGTCGGACTTCATATGGAAGGCTCCAACGGGGAGATCGGTTACTGCTTCCACCCTGGCTTCTGGGGACAAGGTTACGCTTGCGAAAGTGCTCGGGCGATGCTTGAGCTGGGCTTCGGGCAGCTGGGGCTTCACCGGATTTACGCGACCTGCCGGCCGGAAAACGGGGGCTCCGAACGCGTGATGCAGAAGCTGGGCATGCGTAAGGAGGGGCATTTGCGCGAGCATCTTCTTTCCAACAAAGGAGGGTACGTCGACTCGCATCTTTATTCCATTCTGGTTCAAGAATACGGGGAAACATGATATTTTTTGAAGATCCGGCCGCCTGGGTACAATAGGATCAACCGCGGTTAAGTAATACATAAATCGCTATCGTCTCAGGAGGCCGTGATGATCAAGGATTGGTATGAAAAAAGTTTCGGGGAAGACTACCTGCTCGTTTATAAACACCGGGATGCGGATGGCGCGGCCCGGGAGGTCAAAAAAATGATCTCCTGGCTTGACCTGCCTCAAGGCGCCCGGGTGCTGGATTTATGCTGTGGAACCGGCCGCCATGCGCTAGCTTTGGCAGACAGCGGCTACCGCGTGAGCGGCGTCGACCTGTCGGACGTGCTGCTCCGCGAAGCCAGGAAATCCGATGAAGGCCGGCGCGTCGAGTGGCATCAGGCCGATATGCGCAACCTTCCGCTTGACGGCGGCTTTGACGCGGTGCTTAATCTGTTTACTTCCTTCGGTTATTTCCGCGAGGACGGGGAGCAGCTGAAAGTGCTGCGGGAAATTTACCGGATGCTGGAGCCCGGGGGCCGTTTTATCATCGATTTTATGAATTCCCCGCACGTTCGCGCCCATCTGGTGCCGGAATCGAAGCGCGAGGCGGAAGGGCAGCGGATCGTGGAAAATCGCAAAATCGAGCGGGATTTCGTCATCAAAGACATTACGATTGCTCCCCTGGAAGGGGATGGCGTTAAACGCCAGTATCACGAACGTGTAAAGCTGTATACGCTGGAGCAGATGAGGCAAATGCTCGCGGATGCCGGGCTGGCCGTGGACGAGGTCCATGGCGGATACGACGAGGACGAAGGTTATGAGGAGCAAAAGTCCGAACGGATGATATTCGTCGGGCATCGTCCGCATAGCTCCAAGCAAGCGTGAAAAGAGGTTCAATCAAAAGTGAACATGCCGGAAATTACGGACCATTTTAACGGAATCATTCAAGTGAAAATAACGATGTCCTTCCCGCTCCGCTGGGTAAACAGCTACATATTGCAGGGGCCGGAAGGGCTGACGATCGTCGACCCGGGGCCGAGGACGCCAGGGAACGAGGAGGAATGGCAAAAGGCGTTTGCCGGGTTGGCCATACGGCCGGGCGATATCCGGCAGATCGTGCTGACGCATCATCATCCCGATCATTTGGGCTGTTCGGGATGGCTGCAGCAGCAGTCCGGCTGCCGCGTATGGATGTCGGAGCGCTCTTATCGGGAAGCTCAGCTGATGTGGGGCCCCGGTTCCACCATGAATCGCGATTTGCCGGCGCTGTTTCGCCTCCACGGCATGCCGGAGGAGTGGACTTGCCAGCTCGAAGACCATATGAAAAGCTTTTTCCCGCAGGTTGCCCCGATGCCGGAGGTAACGTTCATCCCCGGTGGCCAATCGTTTGCGATGGGCGGCCTTCGGTGGCTGCCGATCGAAACGGCGGGGCATGCGCCGGGACATCTGTCTTTTTACGATCCGAAGAGCGGCGCCATCCTTTGCGGGGATGCGGTGCTGCCGCAAATATCCCCGAACGTCAGCCTGATGCCGGGCAGCGATCCGGAGCCGCTTCAATCGTTTTTGCAGGGGCTAATGAAGCTGAAAAACTTGGAGGTAAGCACGGCCTACCCCGGGCACCGCAACCCGTTTCAGCATTTCGGTGAGCGGCTTGATGCGCTCCTGCTGCATCATGAAGAGAGGCTGGCGAAAGTCGAGCGGCTGCTTGAAGAATCCCCGGCGACGGGATTTGAGCTATGCGTGTCACTGTTTGGGACAAAACTCGGCATCCACCAGATGCGTTTTGCCATGTGCGAGACGCTCGCGCATGCCAGAGAGCTTGAGCGCAGAGGGCGGATCGAAACGTCGCCGGTCGAAGACGGCGTGACGCGTTTCCGGCCCGTGTCCTGATGCGCTTCGAAATGAAAGAGCCGCCCCGAATTTATGACCTTTCGGGACGGCTCTTGTCGTTATGCTCCGGCAGTACCGGTGTTGAATTAATCCTCGGGAAGCTCCGGTTCGGTTCCTTCGTGCTGATGCTCGCGTTCGGCCTGCTTCCGGTGCGCGATCCGGCTGCTCGCCGCTGCGGCGATCGCGCCGACGATATCATCGAGAAACGTGTTGGTCTCGCCGGTGCTTTTATCGTTCAACCGTTCAAGTATGCCGGGTTTCAGCTTGTCGATGTACCCGTAATTGGTGAAGCCGATGCTGCCGTATACGTTGACGATGGAGAAAGCCAAAATTTCATCCACCCCGTACAATCCTTCGTCATTGACCAGCATTTCCTGCAGCGGCGAAATCAGCTTGCCTTCTTCGGCGAGCACGTCCAGCTGGATGCCGGTCAGCACCGCGTTTTGCACCTCGCGTTTGGCGAGCACCTTTTCCACGTTGTCCAAGCATTCCTGCATCGTCAGATCCGGATAATATTTGTTCTGCAGGAACATGACGAGCTCGGCGATTTCTTCCAGCTTGACGCCCCTTTTATGCAGCCATTCTCGGGTCGCGCTCGCGACCTTCCGGCTGTTCAGGCTGTACGGTATTTTTTCGTTTTTCGGATCGTTCATTTTATCCCCCCGCTATATGCTCGTCGTCATAGTAAGATTTTAAGTTCCTTCCTACAGTTTGTCCAGTTTTAACCAATTATGTGTTCGTTATTCCTCTGTTTTCTTTATTTTTGGCCCCTGCAAAAGGTTTGAATGACATCAAAAAGCAGGCCGCGCTTTGCGAGGCGATTTAATTTGGACCGGCTGTTATTTTTTGCGGCAGGGGCTCGTATACATGGTAGTACAAACTGTACAAAATGATTAGGAGGAACCATGAATATGACGAAGGCGAAAAAAATTCGAAACATTTCGGCTGCCGGATTGTTGGCCGTGCCCGTATTGCTGTCCGGCTGCAGCCTTTTCGGTTCGCAATCTTCCATGGATATCGACAAACCCCCGGCAGACATCGAGCAGCAGATGCTGAATATGATGAACGGCCCGGTCTCAACGAATAGCGGCGGGGAGCAAACCGGTCCTAAAACGACGGTATACCTGGCCAACGACAAAGGGCTGCTCGCCCCCGTGTCTCTCGGCATCCCCGAGGCGAAAGACCAGGACGGCCTGAAGCAGGCGCTTTCGGCGCTTGTATCGGGAGGCGCGTATTCCAAATATGTGCCTAAAGGTTTTGCAGGCGTGCTGCCGAAAGGGACCGAAGTGCAGGTGACGATGGACCAGGAACAAAAGAAAGCGGTCGTTGAATTTAACGGCGCGTTTAACCAATATAATCCTCAGGATGAGCGCAAAATATTGGAGGCGGTCGTCTGGACGGCCACCGGGTTCCCTGGCGTGCAGAAAGTCGAGCTTTGGGTCGACGGCCAGCGCCTGACGGAAATGCCGCAAAACGGGACGCCGCTGAACCAGCCGCTCACGCGCAGCCTGGGCATTAATCTGGAGAAATCCGGCGGCGCCAGCTTGACGAATTCAACTCCGGTCACGGTTTATTTTTCGACGGTGACGCCTGACGGGGCCTATTCGTATTACGTTCCCGTCACGCGGCTCGTGCAGCCCGGACAGAACAAGGTGAACGCGGCGCTTTCGGAGCTGATCGCCGGTCCGCAGCAAAATGACGGCCTTGAAATGGTCATGACGGACGGCACGTCCGTCGAGTCGGTCAAAACCGAAAAGGACGGCACGGTGACCGTGTCGCTGAAGGACGACATGTTCGAAAAAAACGACCCGATTCCGGATGAACTGCTTCAATCCGTCGTTCTGACCGTATCGGAAAATACCAACAACGCCATGGTCAAAATCGACATGAACGGGCAGACCAGCATTACGGGCATCACCGACAACCGCGATTACAGCAAGCCGGTGTCCAAACCCGAATACATCAATGAGATTCCGCTGTAATTGCCTTTGCGGGGTGCTTTTGCGCCGACACTTTGATAAAATAAAACTTGCTATATATGGATGGGGCTGAACCGGGACAAAATCCTGCCCCATCCATATTTACAGGATGCGTAAATGTAGGAGGCAGAAAAGATGAGATCTAACGGACGCGGCAGCGACCAGCTGAGGCCGATGAAATTGTCAGTAAACGTGAACAAATATGCGGAAGGCTCCGTGTTCATTGAAATGGGAGATACGAAAGTACTATGCACGGCGACGGTGGAAGAAAAAGTTCCGCCGTTTTTGAAGGGACAAGGCAAAGGTTGGGTAACGGCGGAATATTCGATGCTTCCGCGGGCGACGCAGTCCCGCAACCAGCGGGAGAGCGCGCGCGGCAAGCTCACCGGCCGAACGATGGAAATCCAGCGGCTGATCGGCAGGGCGCTTCGCTCCGTCGTTGATCTTCGCGCATTGGGCGAGCGGACCATTACGCTCGACTGCGACGTGATCCAAGCCGACGGCGGCACCCGCACGACTTCCATCACCGGCTCTTTTGTCGCGCTTGCGATCGCCATCAGCAAAATAGCGGAACAACACAAGCTGCCCGCGTTTCCGATCACGGATTATTTGGCATCGGTCAGCGTCGGCGTCGTCAATGACGAACCGATGCTGGATTTGAACTATGAAGAAGACTCGACGGCCAAAGTGGACATGAATCTGGTGATGACCGGCGGCGGCTCTTTTGTCGAGCTGCAGGGGACCGGCGAGGAAAGCCCGTTCTCCCGCCAGGAGCTGAACCAGCTGCTGGAGCTTGGGGAGCAGGGCATTGCCCGGCTCATCGAGAAGCAAAAGGAAGCGCTTGGACCGATCGCCCTCATGATTGGCTCGGGCCAAACGGGAAGAGGGGTTTAAGGGCATGCTGCTGGATCAAAACCTGATTATCGTCGCCACCCGAAACCAGGGAAAGGTGAAGGAGTTTGAGCATGCTTTCGCCCAGCTCGGCAAGCAAGTCAAAAGCATGTTTGATTATCCGCAGCTGCCGGAGGTCGTCGAAGACGGCGAGACCTTTGCCGAAAACGCGCTGAAAAAAGCGAAAACGGTCGGCGATGCGCTCGGCTTGCCGGTGCTCGCGGATGATTCCGGTTTGTGCGTGGACGAGCTGGATGGGCGCCCCGGCGTCTATTCGGCGCGTTTTGCCGGAGAGCATGCGTCGGATCAGGAAAACAACGACAAGCTGCTGCGTTTGTTGGAGGAGAAAAAAATGGGCGACGACACGCAGCAGCCGCTTCTCAGCACGGCGCGTTTCGTTTGCACGCTTGTCCTGTACGATCCGGCAACCGGGTCACACATGGAGGCAAGCGGGGAAGTCGACGGCTGGATCACGGACGAGCCCGCCGGATGCGGGGGTTTCGGATACGACCCGCTTTTTTACCTGCCGGAGTATGAAAAAACGATGGCAGAGCTTTCCGTGGAGGAAAAGCAGGCGATCAGCCATCGGGGAGCCGCCTTGCGGAAATTGATCGGCATGCTGCAGGAGCAGGAATCTAACGTTTGACATTGGCGTCATAAGTAAACGAAAATCGACGGCGGTCCGGATTTGCGGCCGCCGTTTTTTTGGCGCTGAACTTTACTGGAACATGATATGATATGAATCGAAGGTTTTACATACCATGGGAGGCGATAGCGTATGAATCAAGCAGCGCAGACGTATTGGAACGAATATTGGGAGAGGCAGGGCCGGGAAAAACCGGCATCGGTAAGCGCCTGGCCTTTCGGAGCCGATCCGGATCAGCTGGCACGGCTGGTCATAGAAGGCGTGAAAACCGCAACCTGTTCCGCGCTTTTCAGCTATGAGGCCGAGCAGGAGCCGCTGCCTTCCGTCGGCGATTACAGCATCATTTTGGACGGCAGGGACGAACCCGTCGCCATCATTCAAACGGTTGAAGTAACCGTCGTACCGATGAATGAAGTACCGGAGGAGTTTGCCGTCGCGGAAGGCGAGGGGGATCGGACTTACCGGTATTGGCGGGAGGTTCACGAAACGTTTTTTACCAAAGAGCTAAACCGGTTAGGCAGGGAGTTTTCGGACGACATTCCGCTCGTGTGCGAACGTTTTCGATTGGTTGACGTCAAAAGTTAATGTCTCTATGATGGGAAGGATTGGATTATAAACGACACCGATGGGAGTGAGGGAAATGTCTGCAGAGAAAGCGAACCTGGAACTTGACCTGCGATGCATGTCCTATAACATCAAAAACGCGTATGACAAGGAAGGCGACAACGTCTGGAACAGCCGCAAGGAGCTGGTGGCGGGAATCATCCGTTTCCACCGGCCGGACCTGGTGGGCATGCAGGAAGTGCTGTACAGTCAGCTCGAAGACTTGCAAGCGCTTTTGCCCGAATACGGCTGGATCGGCGTAGGCAGGGAAGACGGGGATAAAGACGGCGAGTTTTCGTGCATTTTTTATCGCACACAAAGGCTCAAGCCGATGCGCCAGAACACTTTCTGGCTGTCGGAGCATCCGGAAGAGCCGGGTTCGCTTGGCTGGGATGCCGCTTGCAGAAGGATCGTGACATGGGGCGAGTTTCAGGATCTTTACACGGGCAAGACGTTTTTGCATTTTAATACGCATTTTGATCATATCGGCAAGGTTGCCGTCGAACAAAGCGCCCATTTGATCTTGGAGCGGATCAAGGAGTTGGCGATCGATCGCCCGGCCGTATTGACGGGAGATTTTAACGTGACAGCCGATTCGGTGCCTTACCGCGTCCTCACCGGTCAAGGAGAGACGGGGGCGGCATTGCTGCGGGATGCAAGCAGGGAGGCGGCTTACCGCCATTTTGGACCCGCGTTCACGTTCCAGGGTTTCGATTCCAGGGAAGTGGCCGCGCGGACGTTCCCTGCATTTCTGGAGCCGCAGAACAACCATGGGATCGAATTCGAAAGCCCGATCGATTTCATTTTCGTTGCAGGTAAGGTTCAAGTCCTGACCTACGGAGCGGTTGCGGATCACCATCAGGGCAAGATGCCGTCGGACCATTATCCGGTCGTGGCGGATATCAAATGGTAAACGGGAGATTGGCGGAGCTGTCCTGAAGGTACTTTACCTGAGGCAGCTCCTTCGTTTGTTGGAGAAGGGGAAGCTGAAGCGTATCGGCTCAAGCGCCGGGATGATCCGTGGGGATTCGGAAATGCTTTCAGTCCCCGTATCCGATATCTTACAGCCTGCACAGGCGATGGCGAATATTCTTTTAACAGGAAGGATTGTCCCGATCGGCGTCGTAATAATAGGGGAATGCGATGTGAAAGACGCAAAGGAGGCTTTATCATGCTGAAAGGGATTTCCCCCCTGTTGTCGCCGGAGCTGCTGAAAATTTTGTGCGAAATGGGGCACGGGACGAAATTGTGTTTGCGGACGCGAATTTTCCCGCCGTATCGACGGCCAACCGGCTGATCCGTGCCGACGGGCACGGGATTCCGGAGCTGCTTGCGGCAACGCTTGAGCTTTTTCCTCTGAACCGTTATTTAACCCACCCGGTCATGCTGATGCAGGTGACTCCGGGCGATCCGGTACAAACCCCCGTGTGGGACGTATACCGCGATTTGGTGAACCGGTCCGAACAAGGCATCGAATTTGCGGAACTCGAACGTTTCGAATTTTACGAACGGGCGAAAAAAGCCTATGCCGTGGTGGCCACGGGAGAAAAGGCGCTTTACGGCAACCTGATTTTGTCCAAAGGCGTTATCGGTTAAGCTTTTCTTTTTTGCAGGCAAGTCACTTTCACGTCTAAGAAACGGCACATAAAACAAGATGGCCCGTTCCGTTGGAACGGGCTTTTTCGATGAAGCGAACCTGAAGCTAAAGCAGCTTCTATTTTATCGAAACTTCGTACGTTTTCAGCCAGTTGTTCACCTGCGCAAGATACGCGAACAACTGCGGCCCGGACATCAGTTGGCCGAACCAGGGCAAATTCGTGGACGCTTCGGGGGAAGCGGCAATCTCACGGATTTTTGCCCGATCGATCAGCGGCAGAATCGGCGAAGAGGAATCGTCCAGAATGTCGAGCATTTGCTGTTTGACGGCGGTGAGGAAATCGGGGTTGTGGGTTTTTGGATAGGGGCTTTTTTTACGGTACAGCACGTCTTCCGGCAGAACGCCTTCCAGCGCTTTGCGCAAAATGCCTTTTTCGCGCCCGCCCGTCATTTTCATTTCCCATGGAATATTCCACACGTATTGAACCAGCCGGTGATCGCAATAAGGAACGCGGACCTCCAGGCCGACCCCCATGCTCATCCGGTCTTTCCGGTCAAGAAGCGTCGGCATGAAGCGGGTAATGTTCAAATAGGACATGACGCGCATCTGCGCCTGCTTGCCGGTTTCCCCGCGCAGCTTCGGCACCTCCCGGACGGCTTCGGCATAGCGGTCCCCCAGGTATTCGAGCGGCCGCGTCCATTCGCGGATTTCGGGAGAAAGCAGGCTGGTGCGCATATCCGCAGCCACCGCCCACGGGAACGTGCCCGAATTCAGCATCTCTTCACGGTGAAACCAGGGGTAACCGCCGAAAATTTCGTCCGCCGCTTCCCCGGATACGGCTACGGTAGCGCCTTTTTTGATTTCCCGGCAAAACAGGTAAAGGGAACCGTCCACATCGGCCATGCCGGGCAAATCCCGTGTCAGGGTGGAGTTGTTCAGCGAATCGATCAGCTCCGGTGTGTCGAACTCGATGTAATGATGCCTCGTGCCAAGCTCCTCGACCATGCGCTGAATCCACGGGGCGTCGGCACCCGGCTGAAACGCATGGGATTTAAAGTTTTTGTCGTTGCCGACGTAGTCCACCGAATAGGTGTCCATTTGCCCTTGCCCCGTCCGGTTGTAATACTGCACCGCAAGCGCCGTAAGCGCGCTGGAATCGAGTCCCCCGGAAAGCAGCGTGCATACCGGCACGTCGGAGACAAGCTGGCGTTCCAGCGTATCCTGAAGCAGGTCGCGAAGCTGCGCGGCGGTCGTTTCGGTATCTTCCTCATGCTGGTAGCTGTCGAGTTTCCAGTATTGATGAATGCTTAAACCTTGGCGGCTGAATACCATCGCATGCCCTGCGCGCAGCTCTTGGATGTCGCGGTATACGCCATGACCCGGCGTGCGCGCCGGTCCGATGATGAAGATTTCCGCCAGCCCCTCGGCGCCGACGACGGGCTCGATTTTCGGATGCTGAAGCAGCGCCTTGGGTTCGGAGCCGAAAACAAAGGTACCGTCGATCAGGCTGTAGAAAAAGGGTTTGACGCCCAGCCGGTCGCGGGCCATAAAGACCTGTTCCCGCACGCTGTCCCAGATGGCAAAAGCAAAAATGCCGTTAAACTTGTCGACGCAAGCAGGCCCCCATTCGATGTAGGAGACCAAAAGAACTTCCGTATCGCAATTCGTCCGGAAACGATGCCCTCTTTTTCGCAGCTCCCGCTTCAGCTCGGCCGCGTTGTACAATTCCCCGTTATATACTATGGTGTATAAATCCTCATCATCGTATACAAGCATGGGCTGTGCCCCGTTTTCCGGATCGATGACGCTGAGCCTCCGGTGTCCGAAGGCGCAGGGGCCCGAGATCCAGGTTCCAGAGGCGTCCGGTCCCCTTGGTGTCAAGGTTTCCGTCATTTTTACGAGAGTCTGCGAATGTTGCGTCAAATCGCCGCTCCACTCAATAAAACCGGTTATTCCGCACATGACGGATCATCCTTTCTTTTGCAAAAAATCCCTTTTCTGAAAGTGATACAGATATATGCCGAACAAGGGCATAAAATGTCTGTCCGGGCGGCAAACGCCCTGGAGAACTTGTCACAAGAAGAGGGATGATGTCATGAATAACGCTGCACTGCGGCATTTTTAGACCTCTGCGCAGGCTTGCATGACGAGCCAGATATTGAAGGTCATAGCTGCCTCGCTCACATCCCATACTATGCTTAGGGGGGTGAGCGAAAGTGGCATTGACGTACAAAAAGACGAAAGGCAACAAGTATGCCCACCAGACTGAATTTGCCGATGAGGTCCTGAGTAAAAACGACAGAAATTTGGCTGTTCCGCAAAACCCAAGACGTTTTGGCAATAAGTAACCCCTAAAGCGAAAAACCTCCGGACCAACCGGAGGTTTTTCATCTGGATGATGTTACATATAATGGAAGGGATTTTTTTGGTTCAGGCATATTCGCGCAGCACTTGAACGCCCTTGACGATATTGTAGATCATCGTTCCGAAATAGATGATGATGAACAAAATGATATATCCAAGCACAGATCCCGGATTATCCGCGCCGAAGGTAAGGACGAGCAGGGGGAGCGCTGCGACGAAAGGGAGGATATGCGAGAGAAGCGCCCGTTTTGAGTGCGTGGCGACATACGCATCATCCCTGCATAGGATCCAGATGATGACGGGAAGGATAAACGGCGCGAAAAAGATGCTGAAATACGATAATGCCGACAGCAGTTGACGCATTGCCATAACTCCTTTGCCATGGGTTTGCTGTTATCATATTACCCCGCCGGCGCCCCGATGATTCATATTCGAAAATTTCCCTTTGAATTTTTCGGAAAATGCGCTATAATAATAAACGCGCCGTTTTTATTACATACTAAGTCCCAGTAGCTCAGCAGGATAGAGCAACGGCCTTCTAAGCCGTCGGTCGGGGGTTCGAATCCCTCCTGGGACGTACAAAAAAATCCGCTCATTGATAGCGGATTTTTTCATTCCTCGGAGGGGTGAGAACCCAATAGGGTTCGTCGGAGCGTAAACTTCGTTAGCATCCGCTTCGCAGTCAGCCCGGAGGGGCTGTATCCCGATCTGGATGGGGAGCCGCTCTTGGGAGGAGAGTATGCTCTTATAAAGAAGATGAGCCCCTATACCCTGAGGTATATTTCTCCATATGCTAAGATAACAATAAGTAAGGAGCAGCCGGCCCGGGTCGCCCCTTGTACAAAACATCTTGAGTGGGATTCCCCTCCGAGATCATGCGAATGATACGTGCAGTAACCCACTTGAGGCGCTAACCTTAGGAGTGGGTTACTTTCGTTTATCGATGTAAGTCAGAACAAGCCAGCCGAAATTTCGGCTGGCTTTTTTTTCAATCCGCATCCCCATTCTCCCAATTACAGCTGCGGCAAAATTTCCGCCCACACTGCGTCAAGAATCCCCTGAATATCGTCTTCCTCACTGTTAATGGCAATCACCGCGTTTTTGCCCGGAAGGACGACGCAAAGCTGCCCGCGAGCACCGTCGGCCCGATAGGCGTCATGCCTGCACATCCAGAATTGGCAGCCGTAGCCTTGGCTCCAATCCGGACTTCCCTCGTTGTCGATCTGTTTGCGCGTCGCAAACTCGATCCATTCCGCCGGCACCAGCTGCCGTCCTTGCCACATTCCTTTTTGCAAAAGGAATTGCCCGAACCGGCTCAGCTCTTCGTTGCTGATCGAGAGTCCGGCACATCCAAGCGTTACGCCAAGCGGGGACGTCTCCCAGGCGACGTCATGGATGCCAAGCGGCTCGAACAGCCGTGGCGTCAAATAATCTTTGACGGTTTCGCCGACGGCGGCCTGCACCAGCGCCGAAATGACGAACGTGTCGCCGCTGCTGTACGTGAATTTTTCTCCCTGGGGCCTGTCCAGCGGAAGGGACATATAATGCTTCACCCAATCCTTTTCCTGAAGAGTTGCTCTTTCTTCGGCCCAAAGCGGAGGCGAGTCATGCCCGGACGACATCCGGAGCAGATTGTACAGCGTCAGTTCCCCAGGCTGCATGGATGAGGGAACGTCGGAGCGGATTTGGGCATGTTCAGGAAAAAAGTCCTTCAGCTTCGTTTCAAGGGACAGCTTTCCTTCGTCAATGGCCAACCCGACAGCCATGCAGGTAAAGGATTTGCTTACCGAATGCTGCAGTCGGCGCTCGTCCCGGGTTACGTCCCAAGCGGCAATTTGCGCACCGTTTTGAAGCACTCGAGCGGACAGCACGTTTAAGTGATGTTTCGTTACAAAATTTACGAATCCGGTTAATCGAATGGACATCCTAAGCCCTTCTTTCTCATTCAATAGAAACGTTTCCATGATATTCTTTTAAACTAGAATTTATTACAAGACGAAGAGGATGTCAACAATCGCTCGGAAATCGCTTTCCTTATAGAAATCCGAGTTAAAAATGGGGTGTTTAGTAGAAAAATTGAACATTCCATGGCATCGAAAGAAGTTTGAGAAAAAGGTAGTTGACATGAAGTGACAAGAGGATTTATGATGTTAATCGAAACGATTCGAATTAATCGCTTACAAACTGCAAATAAAGCTCTTGAATTCAATGGGTAACATCGACAATTGGAGGCTGAAAGGTTTAAAAATACAGGAAAATAGGCATTAATTGGACGTTGACAGCGAACGAGTCACAATCAAAGAAACGTTTCGCTAAAACAGCTAAGAAAGATGTCGAATTTGTATATGGAAATATCGATTCAAAAGCAGATTTGAAACTGTATGTTGTAAACTGATGCCGATGAAAGGGGTTGCATATGGCGCATTTAACGATAGACACGGGATCGCCTACGTTGCGAATGACAACCAACATCCACGTGGTATCTCCCGTCGATGCCGGCGTCCAGGCAAACAGCACGCTTTATCTGCTGCACGGCGCAGGGGACAACGCCAGCACTTGGCACCGGCTGACAACCATCGAGCTGTATGCCGCGAAATACGGCTGCACGGTGATCATGCCGGAAGCGAACCGAAGTTATTACACCGATATGGAATACGGTCTCGACTACTTCCATTACGTGACGCAGGAGCTTCCGGGCATTTGCGGGCGAATGCTCCGGCTGAATGCCGACCCCGAAAGGACCTTCGTGGCCGGCTTGTCGATGGGCGGGTACGGAGCCTTGAAATGCGCCTTGACCTACCCGGACCGGTATGCGAAGGCGGTATCCCTATCCGGCGTTACCGATATCCAGAAACGCCTTCGCGATCCAAACATGGACGCGGGAATGGCAAGGGAAATGCGGGCCGTATTCGGCACGGAGCTGGCGGTAAAGCCGGATCAGGATTTGTATGCCCTTGCCGCGAGAAGGATCGAAGAAGGCGGCAAGCTGCCTTCGGTGTTATGCTGCTGCGGAACAGAGGATCCTTTTATCGGGATGAATCGCGAGTTTGCCGAATATATGCGGAAGACGCCGTTTGAATTCCGGTATGTCGAGGGTCCGGGAACGCATGATTGGTTTTTCTGGGAACGGCACCTGAAAACGTCCTTCGACTTCCTGTTTAATGAAAAGAATTAAGTAGAGTGAGGCGATGCAAATTGAAACCCGCAGCCTTAGGGCCTGACAAAAAATTACGAGCGCGTTCCGCGAATCCTTGGTACAGGGAAATCTGGAAGCACCGAATGACTTACACCCTGCTGATTCCCGGCCTGGTCTGGTTGGTTTTGTTCGCTTACCTGCCGATGGGCGGTCTGTCGCTGGCATTCAAGCATTACAAGGCCAACGAGGGCATTTGGGGAAGCCCTTGGGTGGGATTCGAAAACTTCAAGTACGTCTTCCGCGACCCGACTTTCGCGCAGGCCGTATGGAGAACGCTGTACATCAACATCATCAAGCTGGTGATCACGTTCCCGTTCCCGATTCTGCTTGCGCTGCTGCTGAACGAGCTGCGGATGCGCAAGACCAAAAAGCTGTTCCAAACGGTATTTACGTTTCCGCAGTTCCTGTCCTGGATTATCGTTTCCGGGATCGTCATCAACGTGCTTTCCTATGACGGATTGCTGAACAGCGCGCTGCAGCTGATGGGGCTGCCGACGATCAACTTCCTGGGCTCGGAAAACATGTTCCTGCCGATGCTCATTCTCACCGACATCTGGAAGTCGACCGGCTGGGGCGCAATCATCTTCCTGGCGGCCATTTCCGGCATCGATCAGGACCAGTACGAATCGGCCCAAATCGACGGCGCTTCGCGAATGCAGCAAATTTTCAAAATTACGCTGCCGAACATTCTTCCGACCGTTACCGTCATGTTCATTCTTAACGTGGGCGGTTTGATGTCCGCGGGCTTCGACCAGATCTTCAACTTGGCGAATGCAGCCACGCAAAACGTGTCCCAGGTGCTTGACGTGTACATCTACCGCATTACGTTCCAGTCCTCGACGGACTTCTCGTTCTCGACCGCCGTCAGCTTGTTCCGTTCCCTGGTGAACATGATCCTGCTGCTGGCCGCCGACCGAGTGGCGAAACTGATGGGCGGAGACGGCTTGTTCCGCTAGGAAAGGAGTGAATAACAGATGAGTACCGCTACCGCAAAACGGCATAAATACCGGATCGGCAAAATGACGTTTCTCGACTATGCTTTGCTGATCGTCCTGATTATTTTGTCCTTAATGATCCTGATCCCGTTCATCAACGTGATCGCGATTTCGTTCGCTTCGCAAAAGGAATACGCCGATAACCCGATGATGCTGTTTCCGAAGCATCCGACGCTGGATGCCTACCGGGCGCTGTTCCAGGACGGAAGGATTTTGACGGGCTTCTGGAATACGATCAAGATTCTCGTCGTCGGGCTGCCGCTCAGCTTGTTCCTGACAAGCACGATGGCTTACGGCCTCAGCCGGGACAAGTTTCCGGGCAAAAAGCTGATCTTTTTCCTGGTCCTGTTCACCATGATTTTCAACGGCGGGATCGTACCGCTTTACCTGGTCATGAAGTCGCTTCACCTGACAGGCACCTTGTGGTCGGTCATCCTTGTTGGAAGCTTCAGCGCCTTCAACATGATCCTGATGATGAACTATTTTCAAGGCCTCCCGGAATCGCTCATGGAATCCGCCAGACTTGACGGAGCCGGAGAATGGAAGATCCTGTTCTCCATCGTGCTGCCGCTGGCCGCGCCGATTATGGCCACCATCACGTTGTTCTACGGCGTAGCCTTTTGGAACGGATGGTACGACGCCATGATCTTCCTGCGAAAGGCGGAAATGCTGCCGCTGCAAAACGTGCTGCGAACGATCATCGTCGAATCGTCAACGAACGTTTCGAACGCGTCCAGCGTGGATGCCCTGAACAAATCCGGTTTCTCCACGGGAATGAAAATGGCCTCGGTCTTCGTATCGATGGTGCCGATTATGTGCTTCTTCCCGATGCTGCAAAAGCACTTCGCCAAAGGGGTGTTAACAGGGGCTATCAAGACCTGATTACACAATAGATTTTTAACTGAGGATTTTGCAAAAATCCGAAAAGCGACTTCCAATCAGCAATATATAGCGAAACGGTTTAATTCGTCTATATATTGTACTCTGGAGCGGCCGGAATCGAATTTTGCAAAAGCCTGAACTGCAAAAATCTGATCAAAGTGGGGGAAAAACATGAACACCAAAAAGCTGCTTAAACCACTCCTGGCCGTTGCGCTGTCGGCGGTTATGGTGACGGTCACTGCCTGCTCGAAAGATTCGGCATCATCCGGCGGCAACGAAAAAAACGCGGACGGAAACTACAAGGACAAGCTGAAAATCTCCGTTGCGCAAACCACGGAAGTGAAAGACGGCGTATTGGACAACGAGTTCCACAAGTACTGGATGGACAAGTTCAATGTCGAATGGGATTACAACTATGTGCAGTGGGATTCGTGGCCGGAAAAACTCCGCCTGTGGATCAACTCCGGCGACCTGCCCGACGTGGCAAGCTGGAACTATGTGCACGGCGACTTCATGAACTACGTAGACCAAGGACTTTTGTATAAATTCCCGGATGACTGGAAAGAACGCTGGCCGAACGTGGCCGCAGCCTACAAGCTGACGGGCCTTGGGGACAAATTGGAAGAGCTGACAGGCGGCACGTACATCCTGCCGAAACCGGTGTATTACCAAAACAAACCGGCCGATCCGCTCGTGAACCAAATCGGCGTCATCGCGCTGCGCAAGGACTGGGCGAAAGCCGTCGGATTCGAGCTTAAGGACGCATACACGACAAGCGAGCTGATTCATTATGCCGAACTGATCAAAGAGAAGGACCCGGGCAAACTGGGCTCCAAGCTGGTTCCGATGTCTTATAACGCGGACGATGCTTTGACGAACATCATCATGGCCAACAGCGAACACTCCCGCGTGGAATCCGCATTTTACAAAGGCGAAGACGGCAAATTCCATTGGGGTCCTGCCGATCCTGAAACGTTGACCGGCTTGAAGCTGATGCAAAAAGCGTACAAAGAAGGCCTCTTGAACCCTGAGTTCTACACATGGAAAAACAACGAAGGCAGCGACAACTTCAGAGTCAAAGGCGTAGCCGGCATCATGTCCCTCGGCGGCCTGGCTTCGTACAGACAGGACCTGGACAAAAACATGCAGAAAAACCTGGGCGTCAGCAGCGACGATCTGGTGCATACGGCAATCGTTCTCGGCGACGACGGGAAGTACCGCAATCTGGAGCAGGTCAACTTCTGGTCGTCCTTGATCTTCTCGCCGAACATCAGCAAAGAGAAGTTTGAGCGTATTATGGACATTCTCGATTACTCGACAAGCAAAGAAGGACAAATGCTCGTCAACATGGGCTTTGAAGGAAAAGACTGGAAATACGACGACAAAAACGAGCCTGTAAGCCTGCTTCCGGAAGGAACATCGCTCGAAGACAAATATCCTGCGCGTTTTGAAGGTCTGTATGTCCTGGGCGACGACTTCAGCGTCGTGAACCCTGCTATCAAGAAGGAATACCGCGACCGGGCCGTGCAGCTTTTCCAAGAAAAAGCCAAACTCGGAAAAGAGGGCGGCAAGCTGGCTACGTACGATTGGGACGTTCAGTTGTATGATTCCAAAGCGAAAAGCCAAGCGTCGTTCGAATATCAAAACGAGTACGCCAACCTGATCCTGCAAAGCGGCGATTTGGAAGCGAACTGGAAGAAATGGGTGGAAAGCAAGCAATCCCTCGTTCAACCGGTTTTGGATGAATTAAACAGCAAATTCGCGAAGTAAAGATACCTCTTAATAAAAGGATGGCGGGCTGCCTGATTTCGATCCGCAGCTTTCGGTCCTGGAACCCGGTGTGCAGCATTAGGGTGCAGCCGGGTTCTTCTCATCATGGCGGCCGAAAGACCTTTATTTTCCATCCGGGACATACGGGCTTCCGGCCTCGTGAAGAGACGATAGAGCATCGTTCTTCTGAATGAGGAGTTTGCACAACGAATGAGACTAGGGGAAGTTTTCGTTCCTTGCCCGGCCCGCGAGGGCAGGCAGGTTTTGCGCAAGCTCCTGAGAAAGAAGAAAGGATGCCGACAAGCCTGAAACAGGCCTTCGGCATTCTATAAATCTTTCATATATAATGTAGAAATTTTTTTCGGCCATGCGCCTGTACAGCGAAAAAGAGAAAAACCGGCTGGATTAAAAATAAGCGGGTTGTGGAGGGAAACTGTATGGATATTCAGCAATTAGAAGGCCTTGTAAAGCAAATGACGCTCGAAGAGAAAATAGCCCAATTGCTGCAGCTTACGGCCCATTTTCATGAGGGCACCGACAACGAAGGGCAAGTGACCGGACCGATGGAGGAGATGGGTATCACCGAACCGATGGTAACCGCCAGCGGTTCCGTACTCGGCCTCTCCGGAGCGCAGGCGGTCATCGACGTGCAGCAATCATACCTGAAAAAAAGCCGGCTTGGCATTCCGCTGATGTTCATGGCGGACGTCGTGCACGGTTTTAAAACCATTTTCCCGATCCCGCTGGCCATCGGCTGCTCCTGGGATTTGGAACTGGCGGAGAAAAGCGCGGAAATCGCCGCCAAAGAATCGGCTGTATCCGGCATCCACGTGACGTTTGCCCCGATGGTCGACCTCGTGCGCGATCCGCGTTGGGGCAGAGTCATGGAAACGACGGGCGAGGACCCTTATTTGAACGGCCTGTTTGCGCGGGCTTTCGTTAAAGGCTACCAAGGAAACGACTTGCAGGAGGAAACGGACCGTTTGGCGGCATGCGTGAAGCATTTTGCGGCTTACGGGGCTCCGGAAGGCGGCCGGGACTACAATACGGTCAACATGTCCGAACGCCAGCTGCGCGAACAATATTTGCCGGCCTATAAAGCGGCGCTTGACGAAGGCTGCGAAATGGTGATGACGTCGTTCAACACCGTGGACGGCATTCCGGCGACAGGCAACGAAAAGCTGATGCGCGGCATTTTGCGCGACGAGTGGGGCTTTGAAGGCGTGTTGATCTCCGACTGGGCGTCGATCCGCGAAATGATCGCGCACGGCGCGGCGGAAGACGACCGCGAAGCGGCGTACCGGGCGATCCGGGCCGGCGTCGACATCGAGATGATGACGCCTTGCTATGTCCGTCATTTGCCGGAGTTGGTCGAGGGCGGCAAAGTCGACGAAGCCCTCATCGACGAAGCTGTTCTGCGCATTTTACGGCTGAAAAACAAACTCGGTCTTTTTGAAAATCCGCTGCGCGCCGCAGATCCGGAACGCGAAAAAGAAATTCTGTTCTGCGAGGAACACCGCAGCGTGTCTTACGAGCTGGCTGCCAAGTCCAGCGTCCTGTTGAAAAATAACGGCGTCCTGCCGCTGCAGGCCGGCGCAAACGTCGCATTGATCGGACCGTTTGCGCAAAGCAACGACATCCTCGGCTGGTGGTCCTGCGTCGGCGAGAAAGAAGACGCGGCTCCGCTTGCGGCGGCGCTGAAGGAACGCTTCGATGGAACGCTCGTCGTCAGCGAAGGCTGCAGCATCGACAGCATGACGCCGGACCAGCTTGAGGCAGCGCTGGAAACCGCACGAAACGCTGACATCATCGTATTGGCTTTGGGGGAAGAATCGGCGATGAGCGGCGAAGGCGGCTCGAGAACGGACATCCGCTTGCCGAAGGCGCAGCTTGAGCTGTTGAAATGGCTGAAGAAGCTTGGCAAGCCGATGGCAGCCGTTCTGTTCAACGGCCGTCCGCTTGATTTGCACGGCATTTTCGACGAGGCCGACGCGGTGCTCGAGGCTTGGTTCCCGGGCAGCGAAGGCGGAGCCGCCATCGCCGACATTTTGCTCGGCCGGGTGAATCCGTCCGGGCGTCTGACGATGTCCTTCCCGCAGTCGGTAGGCCAGGTGCCGGTTTATTATAACCATTTCAATACGGGTCGCCCGATGGATCCTTCCAAATCGGACGAACGTTACGTATCCAAATATATCGACAGTCCCAACGATCCGCTGCTGCCGTTCGGTTTCGGGCTTTCGTACACGAAATTCGAATACGGCGACCTGACGCTTTCGAGCGGCGAGATGAAGGCGGGTGAACCGGTTGCGGTTCAAGTGAAAGTGACCAATACGGGAGAACGTGCCGGGGTTGAAACGGTTCAGCTTTACATTCGCGACGTAGCCGGGGAAGTTGTACGCCCGCTGCGCGAGCTTAAAGGCTTCGTACAGCTGGAGCTTCAGCCGGGAGAAAGCAAGACCGCAACCTTCACGCTGACGGAAGAGCAGCTGCGGTACCATCATTCCGATCTGGGCTTCTCAAGCGATCCGGGCGCCTTCCAAGTGTTCGTAGGATCCAACAGCCGCGACACGCTGGAAGCGTCTTTCAGGCTGGCTTAGGTAGGGCCAAAAATAGGACGAAATAGGAGCGCCCGTGACCGACAGGGCTACTGCGCCCTTTCGGCGCGGGCCGCTCTGAACGACATACCGCCGGTTTATTTCAAAGGTTAGGAGGATTAACAAACATATGACAGCTACGATTACGAACTCTAAGCTAAACATTCAAGCGGGTGATTTGAAATTCACCTTTTGGGAAAGCGGCGATTTGCATCAAGCCTTATGCGGCGGAACCATGATTAACCAACTGGTGGCGAACCCGATTGAAGGAGCTTTGAATAACCTGTACCTGCGTATACACGGGGAGTCGGGCATTTCGTTTTACCCTCTGCTCGGGATCCGTTCCCAAAGCAAGGTCAGCGCCGGGGAAAACCGGATGATTTGGGAAGGGGAAGCCGGTGGCGTGGAATACCGCGTTACTTTTGCTTTGTCGGCACAAGGCGTCTGGTTCTGGGACGTGGTTGCCCGCGGTGAAGGGGTCAGCATCGACGTCATCTACGGACAGGATCTCGGCAATGCCGATATCGGAGCCGTGCGCAGCAACGAAGCGTACCTGTCCCAATATATCGATCATGCCGTCTTCGAGGATGAAGATTACGGTTACGTCGTCTGCTCCAGGCAAAACATGCCGCAAAGCGGCGGGGCGTTCCCGTACATCCAGCAGGGCGCTTTAACGCGCGCGGCCGGCTATTCGACGGACGGCTTTCAATTTTTCGGCTTGTCTTACAAGGAAACGAACGTTCCTTTCTGTTTAAGCGAACCCAATCTGGCAAACGAAATCTATCAATACGAGTTTGCGTATACCGCGCTCCAATCCGGGCGGGTAACGTTAAACGGCGAAGCGCGCTTCGTATTTTACGGCCTGTTCAAGGAAGATCATGCGGCGGCTGTAACGGAGTTGGGGTATAAAGCCGAGGTGCAGCAGGCGTGGGAAGCCTATCTGGCGGAAGGGGAAAAGGAAGTGCTGCGGCCATTGCCGCCGGTTCGCTTCAAAAGCTTGCTCGGCGAACCGCTGCAGACCCTCTCTTTGACGGAGGAGGAAGTAAACGAGCGTTTCCCGGCACATCAAAGACATCAGGAAGAGCGCGAAGGCGGACAACTTCTGGCGTTTTTCACCGATTCCTACGAGCATGTCGTATTAAAAGAAAAAGAACTGCTGGTTGAACGTCCGCACGGACATATTTTGATGAGCGGAAACAATGTGAAGTTCGGGGCCAAGGTCATCACGACCACATCCTATATGTACGGTATTTTCAATTCGCATCTGGTGGTAGGCAATACGAACTTCAACAAAATGATGAGCAATGCCCGGAACGCGCTGAACGTGCCGAAAACCGCAGGCCAGCGGATCTACGTTGAAACGGATGGAAAGTACCGTCTGCTGACGATGCCGTCCCTCTTCGAGATCGGCTTTAACTATGTGCGCTGGTATTACAAAACGGCCGACGACATGCTGATCATCACCAATTTTACGACCGTGGATACGCCGGAAGTGAGGCTTCACGTCCGCTCTGAAAGCGGCAAGCCGTACCGTTTCCTCGTGACCAGCCAAGTGACGATGAACGTGAACGAATTCGAGGGGCCGGTCCGCATGACGAACGCAAACGGCCTCCTTACCTTCTTTGGCGGACAGGATGACATTCGCAAAGAGGCATATCCGAACTTGCAGTACCGCATGTGGCTCGAGGGCGCCGCCGCCGCGATCGGCGATGAAACCGTCCTTGCCGAAGGCGTTCCGGCCGGCAGCGCGTCGCTGTGCACGATGCAAATCGATGCCGCCCGGGAGTGGACGCTTACCGTTCAAGGATTGCTGGACGGGGAAGAGGTGCCTGCGGCTGAGAAAAACATCGGGGAAGAGATTGCGAAGTATCGCGATTTTTACAAACAAGTCATGAACGGATTCCGCCTGACCGGGGCCGACGGAGCCGAAGGGGCCGGATTGTTCAAAGTTAACGCCCTTGCCTGGTGGTACACGCATAACATGCTTGTCCATTATTCGGTTCCGCACGGTTTGGAGCAATACGGCGGCGCGGCATGGGGAACGCGCGACGTATGCCAAGGACCTTCGGAATATTTTATGGCCACGCAAAAATTCGAACAGGTCCGAGACATCTTGCTGACCGTGTATTCCCACCAATACGAGGATGACGGAAACTGGCCGCAGTGGTTCATGTTCGACCGCTACGCGAAGGTACAGCAGGAGGAAAGCCATGGCGATATTATCGTGTGGCCGCTTAAAGTGCTGAGCGATTATTTGACGGCTACCCAAGATTTCAGTATTTTAAAGGAAAAGGTTTCTTATACCATTAAAGGAAGCTTCCGGTTTACGGAACAAACCTTTACGGTGCTGGAGCATGTGGTGAAGGAAATCGGGTACATCCGCAGCCACTTCCTGCATGATACGTACCTGTCCGCTTACGGCGACGGGGACTGGGACGATACGCTGCAGCCGGCGAACGCCCAGCTCAAAAAATATATGGTCAGCAGCTGGACGGTGGCCCTGACGTACCAGACTTTAACCCAATTGTCCGCCGCGCTGCTTTCCGAAGAGCCGTCCTTTGCGGCCGAGCTTCAGGAAATGGCTGCGGGCATCAAGCGGGATTACAATCGTTACATGCTGCAAACCGACGTCATTCCGGGATTCCTTTACATGGAAGATCCGGCTTCGGCGAAGCTGATGCTTCATCCGACGGACACCGAGACGGGCATCCAGTACCGCCTGCTTCCGATGACGCGCAGCATGATCGCGGAGCTGATCGATCCCGAGCGGGCAAAATCGCATTACCGCTTGATCAAGGAAAAGCTGTTTTTCCCGGACGGCGTGCGTTTGATGAACCGTCCTGCCGGGTACGCGGGCGGCGTCAGCACGCATTTCAAGCGGGCCGAGCAGGCCTCCAACTTCGGCCGTGAAGTCGGGCTTCAATACGTCCACGCCCACATCCGGTTCGTCGAAGCGATGGCGAAGCTGGGACATGCGGAGGATGTCTGGAACGGACTGAACGTCATTAACCCGGTAGGCATCCGCGATGTCGTGCCGAATGCGGAAATCCGGCAAAGCAACGCCTATTTCAGCAGCTCGGACGGCAAGTTCAACAACCGCTACGAAGCGCAAACGCATTTTGACGACCTTCGCAGCGGCAAGGTGCAGGTCAAAGGCGGCTGGCGGATCTATTCCAGCGGCCCGGGGATTTACATGAACCAGCTGATTTCGAACGCCCTCGGCATTCGCCAGGACAAAGGCGGCCTTACGATCGACCCTGTCCTGCCGGCTTCGCTGGACGGACTTCATTTTGATTTCGAATACGACGGGGTACAGGCAACCTTCATCTATCGTATTACCGGCTCCTCCCTAAGCCGCGTAACGTTGAACGGAAGTCCGCTGAACGCCGAAAGAGCGGCCAACCCTTACCGCGAAGGCGGCGTACACATTTCCGGGGAAGTTTTGAAACAGGCGATGAACGGTCATCATAACGTATTTGAAATTTTTATGTAAATATTTTGGAGATCTTTGCGGATCGCCGTTTTCCATAGGTTCAAACAAGCAATCAAGAACAGATGCGGGGTTATGCGATGAAAAGAGGCGGCGGCGGAGAGCCGCCGTCCTCGATATCCCCGGCGAACAACAGGTTAAGGAGCGAGGACAAATTGGTAAGCATAAAGGATATCGCTAAGAAAGCGGGAGTTTCGATCTCGACCGTCTCTTACGCCTTGAACGGCAGCAGCAAGGTAACGGATGAAACCAGCGCGAAAATACTGGCGATCGCCAAAGAATTGAATTATGTTCCGAATGCCGCGGCCAGAACCTTGAAAAAGCGCGAGACGAAAATTATCGGCGTGTTTCTGGCGGACTTTAAAGGGGACGTATACGGGGAACTGCTGGACGGCATGAAGGAGGTCTGCAATTCGCAGGGTTACGATCTCATTGTATGCAGCGGCAGACAGTCCCACCGCATGCTTCCGGAGCGGCTGATCGACGGTGCGGTCATATTGGACCATACGTTCACCAGCGACGAGCTGCTTAAATATGCGGACCGGAACCATAAAATCGTCGTGCTGGACCGCGAGCTGGAGCATCCGAACATCAACCAGGTTTTGCTGGACAACAAGGCCGGCGCCACGCTGGCGACCGAATATTTGGTTGAGCAGGGACATCAAAAGATTTATGTCGTTTCCGGGCCGGAGGGGTCATTCGACTCGATTCAGCGCATGAAAGCCGTCAAAATGGTGGCGGACCGGCACAGCGACATCGAATGGATCGAAATTCAGGGCGATTTCAAAAAAAGCGGCGGTGAAAAGGCGGCCGAGCAAATCATGCGGGAGTACACGGAGCCCGTGGCGGTGTTTTGCCTGAATGACGAAATGGCGATCGGATTATGCAACCGGATTGCGGATACGGAGTTCAACATCGGCGAGCAGATCCATTTGATCGGTTTCGATAACATCGAGTTGACCCGGTACATGCAGCCGCGGCTTGCCACCATCGACTATTCCAAACGAAAATGGGGGGCGCTCGCGTCGGAACAGCTGATCAAAATCATCTCCGGCGAAAAAGTGGAACATGAGCGCATTTACGTAACGCTCGTAAAAGGTGAATCCGTGGGAAAGTCTTCGGCAGGCAGCGCGTCCCGTTAAAATTAAAAGACCCGAAGTGAGGCAGGAAATGATCCATGCTCCTCATTCGGGTCTTTTTGCATTACGAAGATTTGCTCAACAGCATTAAAATGATGGACGAAAGCGACAGGCAAGCGCTGATCAAGTAAATGAACAAGACGGCCTGCTTCGGGCTCAGTCCCCAAGACAGCAACCGGTAGTGAAGCTGGCTGCGGTCCGCTTTGTATACCGGTTTTCCGTTCAAATAACGTTTGATGATGACGTAAATGTTGTCGAAGATCGGTACGCCCAGCGCCAGCACCGGCACCAAAATGGAGATGACGGTCACCTGCTTGAAAGCTCCGTCCAGCGCGATGATGCCAAGCATGAATCCGATAAACGTCGCTCCCGCGTCCCCCATGTAAATTTTGGCCGGCGGCTTGTTGTACTTCAGGTACCCGAGCGCAACCCCGACGAGGATGATCGCCATGATGGCCGATTGGGTCTGGCCTTTGGCAATCGCGACGACGAACAAGGTAAGCGCCGAAATGCCCGCTACGCCTCCCGACAACCCGTCAAGGCCGTCCATAAAGTTGATGACCGTCGTCACGCCGAAGATCCACAGGATCGTCAGGATGAATTGAAGCCATTCCGGAAACACGACCATGTGCCCCGTAAACGGAATCGTCACGCCGACGAAGGAAATGCCGCAGAAGTAGACGATGACGGCCGCGCCCACCTGCACGATCGTTTTAGGCAGGGCGGGGAAATCTTTGCCGCGGGTTTTGTACCAGTCGTCCACAATGCCGATGCCCAGAATAAGAAGCGATCCGGCAATGATGCCGGCCATCTCCAAATCCCATTGGCGGCTCAGAATGACGTAGGGGATCATGAATCCCAGGAAAATGGCGATGCTCGCCAAATGAGGGACAGGCTCTTTATGGATTTTCCGGCTCGTCGGCCTGTCGACGAAATCGAATCGGATCGCCAGCTTCCGCAGGGGAGGTATCAATGCGAGCACGATAACAAGCGATACAATAAATGCAATGACATACACGATTTTTGGCCTCCATCACTTCAGTTAACATCGAGTTAATACATAAACTTCCACCATTAGCCATATTTCTTGGAAAAGCTCTGTTTCTAACTAGGATAATACCTATTTTTCCAAATGACAACGGTAAATATTTAATGTTTCCATAACATACCAATCAATCGTTTCTAACAAATCTATACGAAAATAGACCTAGATCCACTGAAGCGATGAAGAAAAGGGTGAGCCATTTGAAAAACAATAAAATGTTGCAAATCATTGCCGCGGCGGCGTTCGTCACGACCGCACTGTCGGCGGGAACCGTGGATGCCGCGGCCGCGCGGGTGCAGGACAAAAGCACTGCGTCCCAAGCATCATCGGCTAAGCTTGCCGTAACGAGCGAGCGAATCGTCGTCAACGGCCAGGAAAAATCCGTTTCCATGCTGCAGGCGGGTAACGGAAAGCTGATCGCGCTTGCCGATCTGGCGAAAATTTACGGTGCCGCCGTAACCTCGTCAAAAGGCGCCGTCACGTTCAGCACCGGCAAAAACGGGCACAGCTTGCAGCTGCAAACGGGTTCCAAAACATTCAAACTCGACGGCGAAGCGCGCACCTTTTCAGCCGCGCCAATCATGCAGGACAACCGTGCTTTCGTTGAGCTGAAACCAGTCGTAACGGCGCTGGGCGGCGAAATCATCGCTGCCGGGCAAACGCTGCAAATCCTGACAGCCGAAAGAGTGGCGGGAAGTTTCGCTTCCGCTTCGTTTGACGCCAAGGGTCAAGTCATTGCCGTGAAGGAAGATGCAGATCCGGCTCAGGTGTACCGCCTAAACTCCGATTACAGCTCAAGCTTATTATTTTCGGACCCGAACGCATCGAATATGGCAATTTCTCCGAACGGAGACCTGGCGGCATATACGGACGATAACGGACAGCTTTACCTGCTTAACCTGGACGGAGGGCAACCGCATAAGCTAGGGGCCGACACGTCGGTCAAGACGGATTTGACCTGGACGGCGGACGGCAAAAAAATCTATTTCGTCCAAGGCGACAAACAGGAAAAGATCTCCTGCATCTCCGTGGATACGGGCATGATCACCGAGATTTTGGCCGACAAGGTCGAAAATAAATCCGAGGTGCGCGTCTCGGCCGACGAAAAGAAAATCACTTACATCGTAAACGTGACGGGCGTGGCCCAAAGCGACAAAGACAGCACCGAGGATTCCCTCAAAATTGATTATTCCGGCGCCGGAGAGCAGATCTATACGTTGGAAATCGGAGTGAAGGACGCGAAACCCGTTGCGCTGACCGCATCCGGGGACAACAAACTTTATCCGGCTTACTTAAGTAATGGAAGCGTGGCTTTCTTGAGCGCGGATGCCGACAACCCGAACGCAAAAGGCGCGATCAAAGCCGTTTCCGCAAGCGGCATCGCCCAGGATCTGATCGCGGATGTGGACGTCACGATCAGTGCGGCAAGCCCGACCGGCAATCTGGTTGCCGCCGGCATAACCGCTGATGGAAGCTATAAGGTTTACAGCTTGGTGGCAGGCGTCAAAACCGAAGTATACGAAACCAAAGAGGACATTACCGGCGTGGCCATCTCGGACGACGGCACACGCGTGGCGGTCGTCGCGGACGGCAAAGTGTTCGTGATCCAAAACGGAAAAGCCAGCCAGCTCACCAAATAATAACGCAGATCGAGAGGAGATTATTCCCATGAAATTATTCAAAAAAATATCGCTTCTGGCCGCAGCCTCGCTCGTGGCCGTATCCACCCTCGTCGGCTCGGCATCGGCCGCTTCGGGACTGTCGGGCAAAATTACGATCAACGGCTCAACGGCGCTGCTGCCCTTGACGCTGCAAGCGGCGAAGGAATTCCAAAAGCTCAATCCGAAAGTTAAAATCGCGGCTTCCGGCAAAGGCTCCGTGACCGGACCACAGGCGGTGAAAAAAGGCATCGCCGACATCGGCGCCTGCGATTGGGACGCCAGCATGGACGTTCCCGGCTTTAAAGCCTTTGACGGCCAAGTTGCCAACAAAGTTGCGGTGATTCCTTTCGCGACGATCGTCAACAAAAACGTGAAAGTCAACAACCTGACGACCGAGCAGCTGAAAGGCATCTACTCCGGGAAAATCACGAACTGGAAGGAAGTCGGCGGAGACAACGCGGATATCGTCGTCATCACCCGCGCCTTCGGTTCCGGCACGCGCGTTAACTACCAGGCTAAGGCGCTGGCAGGCGGCGACATCGTGAAAAAGGATAAAAACTACAAGGAAGTCGGCTCCAGCGGCGACATGAAAACGGCCGTGGCGACGACTCCGAACGCCATCGGATACATCGACCTGGTATATGTGAACAGCGACGTAAAAGCTCTCAGCTTCAACGGCGTAGCTCCGACCACGGACAACGTCATCAACGGCACGTACAAAATTTGGGCGTACGGTTATTACATGACCAAAGGACAGCCGACAGGCGCGACGAAAGCGTTCATCGAATACGTGCAAAGCGCAAAATTCCAGCAAGGTTCCCTGAAAAAACTGAAGTTCATTCCGATTTCGGCGATGCGCTAATGCCGTAAGCGGCAGTAAGCCTTGACCTTATCATGGATACTTAGAGGCCAGTCCTGAACCAAGGGCTGGCCGCTTTATAGGAGGAAACATTTGTGAGCACGTCTGTCCAGCCACTTCTGCCCGAAGATACGGGACCGCTCGCGAAACCGTCCGACGGGCGGTTCGGCCGTTACGTTCGAGCGCGATTCGCGAACCGGCTGTTCAAGTATTATTTCCTGTTCAGCATTTTGGCCCTTTGCTTTGTTTTGGGGCTCGTCATCTTTTTTATCGGCAAGACGGCGTTATTGACCTTCGCCCATATTTCCTTTGCCGATTTTTTCCTGTCGTTGAATTGGACGCCGGAAGACGAGCATTTCGGGGCGGCCGGCATCATCATTAACACGTTGTCCTTGACGGGCTTAACGCTCGTCATGGCGGTGCCGGTGGCGGTCGGTTTGGCCGTTTTGATCGCCGAAATCGCTCCGAAATGGATGCGTA
Source organism: Paenibacillus sp. VCA1 (assembly GCF_031583795.1). Lineage (NCBI taxonomy): Bacteria > Bacillati > Bacillota > Bacilli > Caryophanales > Paenibacillaceae > Paenibacillus > Paenibacillus sp. VCA1. The sequence continues at coordinate 38,969 of NZ_JAVLSX010000016.1, forward strand.
ACATGATGCGTCCGGTGCTCGATCTGCTTGTCGGCATCCCGTCCATCGTATACGGGTATCTCGGCCTGACGGTCTTGATCCCGATCCTGCGCCGAATGAGCGGGGAAAACTTGGGCGACGGGCTGCTTGCCGCGGCTTTGGTGCTTGCCCTGATGGTGCTGCCCACCATTTGCCGGATCAGCGACGAAGCCATTTCCATGGTGCCGAAAAAATACCGGGAAGCGGCGTACGCGCTTGGATCGACGCGGCTGCAGGTGATCATGAGGGTCGTCATTCCGGCGGCGGGGCGGGGGATTGTTGCGGCGATCATTATGGGGATGACCCGGGCGATCGGGGAAACGATGGCGGTGGTCATGGTCATCGGGAATACGGCGCAGCTCGCCAAGACGCTGTTTACTCCGGCGTCCGTGCTGACGAGCAACATCGTGATGCAAATCTCCAACGTCGAGTTCGATTCGACCTGGAACTACGCGCTCCATATGATGGCTTTTCTGCTGCTCGTCATTTCGTTCCTTCTGATCCTGTTTATCCGCTATCTCGGACGGAAGGGGAGTGACAAAGCATGACGCCGACGGCGCAAAGCCGCAAAATGCAAAGATCGCTTGCGTACAACAAGCTTGCGACGGGCGCTTTTTATGGGTTGGGGGCGCTGGTGCTGCTATTGATCTTTTGGCTGTTGTTCACGATTCTCAGCAAAGGCCTTCCCGGCCTGACGCTGGAATTTTTGACGAAACTGCCGGAGGACATCGACCCCGGCGGCGGAATCGGACCGGTCCTGTTCAACTCTTTTTACATTTTGTTTTTGTCGCTGGCGATTTCGATTCCGATCGGCGTCGGCGCCGGAATTTACATGGCCGAATACGCGCCCGAAAATAAATTCACCGAAGTGCTGCGCATCTGCGTGGAGAGCCTGTCTTCCGTTCCGTCCATCGTCTTCGGGATGCTCGGCCTCGCCATTTTCGCCGAATATTTTCAGATCGGATTGACGATTTTGGGCGGCGCGGTCAGCCTCGCTTTCCTCAATTTGCCGATGCTGGCCAGGGTGACGGAAGAGGCCGTCCGCGCCGTGCCTCACGACGTGAAAAACGCTTCCTACGCCCTCGGAACGACCAAATTCCAATGCATCCGCACCGTCGTGCTGCCGATGGCGCTGCAGGGGATCATTACGGGGATTTGTCTGGTCGCGGGCCGCGCCTTCGGCGAATCGGCCGTCATTTTGCTGACGGCGGGCCTCAGCACGTCGGGCGAAATGTGGGACTTCAATTTGTTTTCGCCGGGCGAAACGCTGGCCGTCCATCTTTGGTACGTGCAGTCGGAAGCGATCGTCGAGGATGCCGCATCGATTGCGCAGCGCTCTGCCGCCGTACTGGTCGTTGTGGTACTGCTCATCAACCTGCTTTTCCGCATTCCGCTGTGGATCAACAATCGGAAATTGAAACGTTAGCATGCATAAGGTAAGAGCCTTCGTGCCGATCGGGCGCGAAAGGCTCTTTTTTATATTATTAAGAAAGTATCGCTATTAAAGCAAATTCCATGATTTGCGGGGAGAGTCCAGCATTTTGCAAATGGGAACGGATTACGTCCGGATATGGCGCTAGCGCCGTTATCTTCACGAAATATCTACATTTATCGGTGTTGAATGATGGCGGATGGCGGAGTACAATGATTCAGCGAGGTTTTTCTTGAAATATGCCGTTTGTCCAAAACCCGATTTCGAAATTGAAAGGTACTGATTATATGTCATGGCTCAAAAAAAGGATTCCCAAGCAGCTGCTCCGCTGGGCTCCTCTCTTGCTGATGCTCGTTTTTCCCGTTCTCGGGAGTCTTTACCAACTGGTGAACCAGCCGACGGATAACGTGTATTCGCTTGTCACGCCGCTGGATAGGGCCACCCCCTTCATCAAATACTTTGCGGTGCCGTACGGAGTTTGGATTTTTTACATTTATGTATGCATCGTCTATTTTTTCTTCCGCGACCGTCCTTCGTTTTACCGGTCCATTTTTTTGTATACGGTTTGCGCGTTAACGTGTTACGTCATCTATATGGTGTTCCAAACGACCGTCCCGCGGCCTGTCGTCACCGGGAACGATCCGTTTGCGATGCTGTCGCGGTTTATTTACAACCGGGATGAGCCGTTTAACTGTTTCCCGAGCATCCACTGCTTCTCCAGCTACATGGTCATGCGGATGATCTGGAAGAGTCCGGCCCGCAACGGCAAAAACGTCACTTTGATCACCGGCATGTCGCTGCTTATCATCGTGTCGACGTTGTTCATGAAGCAGCATGTCATCATGGACGTAATCGGCGCGGTGGCACTCGTCGAAATTTACAATTTCTTGTTCATTAAACTGCCTGAATGGCATAGAAACAAAATGGCGTCGGAACGCCGCGAGCTTCAGGCATAACCATGCATTTTTTTATGAGAAGGGCTGCTTATCCCAAGCAGCCTTTTTTGCTGTTATCGACGCGGTTATTTTCAGATTTTTTCGGATTTTTTTTCTGAAACTAGTGCAAAAATCAAAGCTTGTGATATAATTGAACCAAACATCCGATGTTTGGAGGACATGTCGATGACATTACAGCGCCCAACGAAACGAACGCTTGTCGAACAAATTGTGGCCCAGTTGGAGCAGCTTATCGAAAACGGGACTTGGCCCGTGGGAGAACGGATTCCTGCCGAACCCGAGCTTGTCAAGGAGCTGGGCGTCAGCCGGAACACGATCCGGGAGGCGATTCACGCGCTCATTCATGCGGGGTTGCTCCGGACAAGACAGGGGGACGGAACCTACGTATGCTCGGCCAGCAGTTTAAAGCCGGTGCTGACGCGCAGGCTGGAACGTTCAAAACTGAGCGAAACGCTTGAAGTGCGGTCGGCTTTGGAGCAGGAGGGAGCCCGTCTCGCCGCGCGGCGGAGAACGCCGGAGGATACCGGAAAAATTCGCTCGGCTTACGAAGCATGCATCCAGGCCGAAGCCAGCGGGGATATCGAATTACACGTCCAGGCCGACTATGCTTTTCATAAAGAAATCATCGCGGCGGCGCATAATTCGATTTTGAGCGATCTCTATGATTCCATTAGCGAAGCGGTGCTTCAGGTCGTTACATACGGCAGCAGCCGTCTGTGTTTATTGCAGCTCCACTCGGAGTTCAACGCGCGTTTGGTCGAATCCATCGCCAACCGGGACGAAGACCGGGCGGCCGAAGCCGTCCGCGAGTATATCAACGCTTCGCGCTCGATACTTTTACAAGATACACAAGGGGGAAATGAACAACATCATGAATAACGCAACCGAAACGAAAATCAAACCGGGCAACGAGCCGGCATCCACAGGAGTGAAAGCGGCGGTGCTGCTGCTGGGGATCATCATGATCGCCACGACGCTCCGGTCGCCGATTACGGCGGTGGGACCGCTGATCGAAACAATCCGCAGCGATACCGGCATGTCGCACACGCTCGCCGGCTTGCTGACGACTTTTCCGCTGCTGGCCTTTGCCGTCATTTCGCCGCTCGCTCCGAAACTTTCGCGCAAATGGGGGATGGAACGGACGTTGTTCCTTGGGGTGCTTGCCGTAACGGCCGGCGTGCTGCTGCGGTTCATTCCGTCGCTGACCGCCTTGTTTGCCGGAACGATTTTGCTTGGCGTGGGCATCGCGCTTAGCAACGTGCTGCTTCCAAGCTTGATCAAGCGGGATTTTCCGCTGCGCACGGGAATTATGACGGGGATATATTCGGTATCGATGAACATTTTCGCGGCGGTGGCTTCGGGGATCAGCGTTCCGGTCGCCTCCCACCTGCATTCGGGCTGGAGAGGTTCGCTTGTGGTGTGGGGAATTTTATCCGCCGCGGCGCTGCTTGTTTGGCTGCCGCAGCTCCGGTATCATCATCAGGCGGCCCAGGTGAAGGTTTCAGGCAAAAGCGGCGTCTGGGGTTCCAAGCTTGCTTGGCAGGTAACCGTCGTGATGGGATTGCAATCCTTTGTATTTTATTCCGTGGTTGCCTGGCTGCCGGAGATTTTGACCGAGCGCGGGATGGATTCTTCGACGGCGGGCTGGATGCTTTCGCTGCTGCAGCTGTTTAGCGTCCCCGTAACGTTTATCGTGCCCGTGCTTGCAGCCAAATTCAAAAACCAGCGTTTGCTCGTGTTCCTGACGTTCCTATGCTTTATGATCGGCTTTACGTTCCTTCTGACCGGCGTCGAGGCGCTCGTGCCCGCGGCCGTCATTCCGATCGGCATGGCGACAGGCTCCGCCTTTGGCTTGTGCACGATGTTTTTCGTGCTCCGCACCCATAATTCCCAGCAGGCCGCGGAACTATCCGGGATGGCGCAATCGATCGGCTATTTGCTGGCGGCAGTCGGCCCTTTGCTGTTCGGCTTTGTCCACGATCTGACCGGCAGCTGGACGGCGGCCATCGTTTTGCTGGTCGCGGTCGGCATCGTATATATGCTCGCCGGATGGGGAGCCGGAAGCAATCGCTATATCGGGGAGAAATAACTCCGCGCGGCGGCCCGGGAGACGATATGATCTTCCTGCGGGCTGCCGTTTTTTTATTTATTATAGTTTCCGGGATTAGAGTTTCCCGTGTCCCCGCGAACGACCCTGCAACATGGGGCACGGATCGTCGGATACACATTTCTTTAACCTGCTATTCTTGGATGCGAAGGAGGTCATGAACATGGATGTGCTGAAACAGGTGAACAGGGCCATCAAGTATATCGAAGACCATCTGGACGACGACATCGACTACAAGGAGGCGGCCAGGCTGGCATTGTGCTCGGAATATCATTTCAAAAGGATGTTTTCTTTTCTGGCCGGGATTCCGCTTTCGGAATACATCCGGCGCAGGCGCCTGACCCGGGCTGCATTCGATTTGGCCGAAGGCGGGATGAAGGTGATCGACGTTTCCGTTAAATACGGATATCAGTCGGCGGATGCGTTTGCCAGAGCATTCCAGCAGTTTCACGGCATTTCGCCGTCGGAAGCGCGAAGCCGCGGCCGTTCGCTAAAAGCATTCCCTCCCATGGCCTTCCGATTATCCGTTGAAGGAGGAGAAGAAATGAACTATCGTTTGGAAGAAAAAGAGGCGTTTCGCATCGTGGGCTTGAAAAAAAGGGTGCCGATCGTTTTCAACGGGGTGAACGCGGAAATTGCTTCGATGTGGGCGAGTTTGGACGAAGGGACGATCTCTTTGCTGAAACAATTGTCCGACGTCGAGCCGCGGGGGCTGATCAGCGCGTCGGCGAATTTTTCGGAAGGACGGATGAACGAGCAAGGCGAACTTGATCATTACATCGGAGCGGCTACAACGGCTGAGTGTCCGGACCATCTGTCTTCGCTGGAGGTTCCGGCCCTGACTTGGGCCGTATTTGAAGCGGTCGGGACTTTTCCCGATGCCTTGCAATCGGTGTGGGGACGGATTTACTCCGAATGGTTCCCGTCCTCGGGTTACGAAGCGGTTGAAGGTCCCGAACTGTTGTGGAACGAGAGCAAAGATACGTCCTCGCCCAACTACAGGAGCGAAATTTGGATTCCCGTTGCGAAAAAACGGGCGATATGAATGACAAGGTAGCGATGAACTAAGGCTGGATGCGCATCGGCCTCGTTAAAATGAGTACAAGGACTTCCCGCCGGGGATGCGTTTAGCCAATCGGCCAAACCTACCGGCGGATCGAAGTCCTTTTTTTGTACCTATGCCGGCGACGAACGGGTCAGTTTGCTGCTGCCGGTTTTTCGGCCACCACCCGCAGACGTTTATAATCGGCATATACCGCCCCGTCTTTCCACAGCGATCCTAGCACCTCTCGGCTGATTTTCCCGCAAGCGTCGCCGATTTGTTCGGCGGTTAATCCTGCGAAAAACGGGCCGCCGAATTGCGAAAGCCAGCTAAGCATGCCTTTTTGCCCGTCCGGAAGTTTCGTGGGGCGGTCAAAATAGACCAACAGGCGGACGATAAAACCTTGGCGCTCCAGCAGGGCGGCGTATTCGGCGGGAGTGGGAAAATACCACGGATTTCTCGCGGCGGCATCGATCCCGTAGTCCCGGGTCAAGACGCCTACGATGGCCCGGACGATGGCGCCGACGTTTCCCGCCCCGCCGAATTCCGCCACGAAACGCCCGCCGGGTTTCAGCGCTTGAATGACGCTTTGCGCAGCATTTTCGGCATTTTTCATCCAATGCAGCGCCGCGTTCGAAAATACGGCGTCATACAGCCGATCCGTGTCGAAGCGCTGCGCGTCACCCGTACGAAAGGAGATCTCCGGATATTTTGCCCTGGCCCGTTCGATCATGGCCGAAGAAGCGTCGAGCCCGATCACTTCCGCTCCCGATGCCGCGATTTCGCTTGTCAGGTCGCCCGTGCCGCAGCCCAAGTCAAGGATGGTCTCGTGTTTTTGAGGATTCAGCAAGGACAGCAAATCTTTCCCGTATTCGGATACGAATCCGAGCTTCCGGTCGTAATCAAGCGGCTTCCATTGATTCATCGATTCCATTTGAAGCACCCCCTTATGTTCGTTGGGATGATTTTGACACATGTTCTGTTATAATTGAAATATATGAAATCTATAAAATAAATAGGAAAAATCTATAAGACATTGTCGGATAGAGCGTTTTCATCATCCGTAAATTTTTTTTGGCGGCAAAAAAGTTCAGTGATATCAACGCTTTGCGGCCATGGTGTTCGCCTTGCGCCGCCCATGGCATTTTTTAATTGTGCTATATTTTAGTTGAAGAATGAACGTTAAGAACGATGCCGCTTCAAGCATGAGGAGGGACGACATTTTGAGAAACTTTGAACTTCTCACCAAGTATCTAAAGGAAAACAAGCTGCTCTACTTGACCGCCGTGCTGCTCATCATCTTATCGAACGTAGACCAGTCCTTGCTCCCGCAGATGCTGGGAAAGGTAACGGATGGGCTCAAGGACGGCACGCTGGGACGGGACGGAATCATTCAGTACAGCCTGATTTTGCTGGCCATTGCGGTATCTTACGGGATCATGTTCGGGCTTGGGCAGTATACGATCATGAGGCTCGGACGGCGGTTCGAGTTTATTACCCGCGGCCGCATATTTGCCCAGTTTTCAAAGTTAAGCGAGGATTTTTTCTCGAGGCAGGGCACCGGGAAGCTGCTGAGTTACGTGATGAACGACGTAACTTCGGTGCGCGAGGCGATATCCTTCGGCGTGACGCAGACGACCAACGCGGTGTTTATGGTCGTTTCCTGCGTGGCGATGATGCTGATCACCGGCATTCCGGTCGTACTGATTCTGGTCAGCGTATGCCCGTTGGTGCTGATTCCGTTTCTTGTCATCTATTTCGGGCCGCGGATCCGGGAACGATCGATGAAAGTCCAGGAAAACCTGGCGACGATGACGGAATCCGCGGACGAGCAAATCGGCGGGATTCGGGTCACGAAGACGTTCGCCATCGAGGAAACGGCTCAGCGGAGGTTTGACCGCACGGTGGACGGCGTCCGTGAGGCGCAGCTCCGCCTCGTGCGCATGTCCTCCTTGTTTCAGGCGATCCTGCCGTTTCTCGGCGCGTTGTCGCTTGTCGTATCACTGCTCGTTGGCGGTTATATGACGATTGGGCATCATTTGTCTCTGGGCAGCTTCGTGGCGCTGACGTTTTATTTGCGGATGTTGATGGGGCCGCTGCAGCAAATCGGCAACGTCATCAACATGATGCAGCGTTCGGGGGCGTCGCTGGAGCGGGTAAACCGCCTGCTGGCGGAAGTGCCGAGCGTTCGCGACCATGATTCGGCGGTCGAGCTCAGCTCGATTGGGGATATTGAAATTAACCATTTGGATTTTGCGTATCCGGGAGCTTCGGAAAAAGCGCTCGAGGATGTCAGCTTTACGATCCGCAAAGGCCGGACGATTGGACTCATCGGGCGGACGGGCAGCGGGAAATCGACGTTGGCGAAGCTGCTGCTGCGGATCTATGAACCTCCCGCCGGCAGCATCCGCGTGGGCGGGGAGGATATCAGGGACGTATCGCTGGACACGCTGCGGCGTAAAATCGGTTATGTGCCGCAGGACGGATTTTTGTTCAGCACGGATATAGCGGACAACATCGCGTTCAGCGACCGGTCGGCGAATATGCAGCAAATCCGCAGCGCAGCGGATCAGGCTTTACTGCTGGACAGCGTGAATACATTCAAGGAAGGTTTTCAGACGAAGCTGGGCGAACGCGGCCTAACCCTTTCGGGCGGGCAAAGACAGCGGGCCAGCTTGGCGCGGGGCTTGATGAAAAAACCGGAGCTGCTGATTCTCGACGACAGCATGAGCGCGGTCGATACGCTCACCGAGTCGGGGATATTAAACAATCTGATCCGGGAGCGGCGGGGCAAAACGACCCTTATCATCGCTCACCGCATCAGCAGTGTCCGGCACGCCGACGAAATTATCGTGTTGGAGGAAGGGCGCATCGTGCAGCGGGGCAGCCACGAGCAGCTGCTCGCGTGCCGTGACGGACTGTACGCTTCCTTGCATCGCATTCAGCAGGAGGGATTGCAGCATGCCTAGTTCTTCGGCAACCGCGACGGCCGGAAACGCCGTTTCCAATGAACAGAAAAGCAAATCGTTTGCGGCGTTTAAACATGTCGTGAACTATGCCAAACCGCATAAGCTGACGTTCGCCGCCATTTTCGTCTGCGCCCTGCTCGGCATTTCGGCGGATCTGCTGCAGCCTTACCTGGTCAAAATCGTCATCGACGACCATCTGGCCAAAGGGAAAGCGGAATTCGGCTTTATCGCAATGATGGCCGGGATTTATTTAGCGATCTCGCTGATCAGCTTTTTGTTCACCTATCTGCAAAACAATTTGCTCCAATTCGCGGGACAAAGCATCGTGGCGAAAATCCGGAAGGATTTGTTCCATCATATTTCCAAAATGTCCATGTCGTATTTTGATAAGGTCCATCGCGGCAGCCTGGTCACAAACGTATCGAGCGATACCGAGACGATCAGCCAGTTTTTTACGCAGGTGCTGCTCAGCCTTATCCGGGACGGGATGACGCTTGTACTCATCATTTATTTCATGTTCCGTCTTGATACGACGCTGGCATGGTATTCGCTGACGATTTTGCCGGTGATCGGCTTGGTCGCCTTTATGTTCCGGCGTTATCTCCGTCAGGCTTACCAGGTGACGCGCAGCCGCCTTTCGCGGCTGATCGGCTTCATCGCCGAAAATTTGTCCGGCATGGGGCTGATCCAAGCCTTCCGCCAGGAGGAAGAACAGACGCGGCGGTTCAACGAGCACAACCAAAGCTATTGGGAAGGCAACATGCGGGAGGTGCGTGCCAACGTCCTGTTCAACCGGACCTTCGATATTTTGGGCAACCTTGCCTTGGTGCTGGTCGTGTGGCTCGGCGGGATGGCCGTATTCCATAAGTCGGTCGAGGTCGGCGTTTTGTACGCTTTTACGAGCTATATCCGGCAATTTTTCCAGCCGATCAACCAAATTACGATGCAGTGGAACACGTTTCAATCGACGATGGTGTCCATGGACCGGATTTGGAAAATATTCAGCACCGAGCCGGAGGTCCAGGATCCGCGGCCTGAGCGCAAAGCCGAACTGCGCGTGGAAAAAACGCGGGGAAAAGTCGATTTTGACCATGTCACGTTCGGTTATGCGCCTTCGAGTCCGGTCATTCCCGATCTCGACCTGCATCTGTCCGCTGGGGAGATGGTAGGGATCGTCGGCACGACCGGGGCCGGGAAAAGTACGCTGATCAGCCTGCTGAACCGTTTTTATGACGTCAACCGGGGCAGCATCCGGATCGACGATGTCGACATCCGCGACATCCCGCAGCAGCAGCTTCACCGGCTGGTCGGCCTGATTCAGCAGGAGCCGTTCCTGTTTTCGGGCAGCGTGCTGGATAACGTCAGGCTTTTCCAGGACGACATCCCGCGGGAGCAGGTCATGGAGGCCTGCCGGCAGGTCGGCGTGCATGACATGATCATGCGGATGCCGCAAGGCTATGATTCGCAGCTGTCCGAGCGGGGCAGCGGGTTGTCCGCGGGCGAGCGGCAGCTGATTTCTTTTGCGCGCATCATGGTGTTCGAGCCAAGGATTCTCATTTTGGATGAAGCGACGGCCCATCTGGACTCGCAGACGGAGCAGCTGGTGCAAAACGCCCTGCAAACCGTATCCGAAGGAAGGACGACGCTGATCATCGCCCACCGCTTGTCAACGGTGATGCATGCCGACCGCATTTTGGTCATGAAGGACGGCCGTGCGGTCGAGGAAGGCACGCATGATGAACTGATCGCCATGCACGGTTACTATGAGCAGCTGTTCAACCACGCTAAGCAGGCGTCGGAGGAAGAATGAGCCAGGAACTTTCTTGGCTGTTCCGCAAAAGAAGGAGCCGCTTCTCGGTCCATCCGACCGGGAAACGGCTCCTTTGTCTTGATACAAATGCGATTTGCGCATTATAAAGGCCGCTTCGTATTTTGTCATGATGTATTGTCATTGATTTTTTTGCTTGGCGGTCGCTATTTCAAGTTCAACAGCGGGGGCGTGGGCACTCTCGACCCATGAACGATGCGGGGGGACTGTTTTTTGGGTTGAATCGCTTTTTTATTCGGTCGGGGGATGGCCGTTTTCTTCGTCTCTTGCCGTACGAATACGGCAGCCGAATCCATGGGAATGCGCACCGTTTTTTTGCGCCGTTTTGACTCCGCCTGCTTGTTTTTTGTCTCTGTCTGCCCGACTTTTCTCTCTGTCTGCTTGACAATTGTCTCTGCCTGCTTGATTTTTGTTTCCGTTTGCCTGTTCCTTGTCTCTGTTTGCTTGTTCCTTGTCTCTGTTTGCCTGTTTCTTGTCTCCGTTTGCTTGTTTTTTGTCACGCGTATGCGTTTTTTATAACTTGGCTTCCGGCTTCTTCGCGGAATAAGCAGGTAGCGTCGGCTGCGGGTCTTTCTTCTGAATGTTCTAGGCTTCGCCGGCGTTACGGCGGGCATGACGGTCGGCACGACAGCGGGCATGACGGCAGGCATGACGGCACGCGTTCTCCAAGGGGTCATATTGAGATTTTCCTCATACAGGGCAAAACTCGGAGAAATAGGGTCCCACCATTTTACGTCACCGGCAAAATGAACGATTTTATTATAAAAATCCTGGTCGGGATGATGGGCGCTGAAAGAGTTAAAGCGTTCGTCCAACTGAAGATAGTTCCCTCCGAACACATAGTTTAATGTGTCCTGGTCCGGCATGGTCGTACCCGGAAAATTGCGCAGAAAGTTCACCACTTCAACATACCAGTTCAAGTTTTGGCGAATATTGTTTAGTTCAAATACGATGACCCCGGAATTAAAGTAGGTTTCCGGGTTCAGCCCATACGACGCAACAACATCCGGTATGCCCATGATCCCCTGGTCGCGAACCGCAGCCAAATAGCAGCCGTTCAAATCGATGTCCCACAATTCAGAGATATCCATATTCACTAAGATGTCGCAGTCCAGGTAAATGACTTTGTCGACGGAAACCAGTGTAGGCAGCAGAAGGCGGTACAGGCTTCCCGAAGTCCAGCGCTCCAGCGAGCTGCTCCCGGATAACACTTCAGCCATTTCGACAGGCAGGGCTACCGGATAAAAATTGATTTGGTGATTAAAGCTGGAAGCTAAACCTGCAAGCCTGTTTTGGTTTTCTTCCGTTAAGGTTTCGTCGTGAAGGATATGAACATTGATCATGGTAACCGTATTGCGGAAAACCGACGCCAGAACCGCGGCGGCATGTTCGGAATAACTTCCGTCCTGATCATTAAAAGCCAAAGCCAATTCGATCATTCGGTCCATCACCTCTCCCAACATCGTTTTGAATTGCGCTTTTCTTCGGTGCTTATTCCGGCTTGTTTTCCTTCAAAAGCTGGGTAATTTCGTCCTGCAGGTTATCCTTTAGATGTTCGCGTTGTCCCGTTAAGGCTAAAATGGCCTTAAGATAACCAAGCGGATCGCCTACATCATGCCATCGGCCGTCGATTTCGCAGGTGTAAACCGCTTCTTTGGCCAACAGCTGATTCAAAGCGTCCGTGAGCTGGATTTCGCCTCCGACCCCAGGTGCCTGATTCTCCAGAATATCAAAGATCGACGGAGTCAAAATATAACGGCCGACAATGGCCAGCTGTGACGACAACGTACCGGCCGGAGGTTTTTCGACCAACCGGTCCGCAAAAGCGAAAGACTCGATCAACGGTTTCACGTCGACGATTCCGTAGCTGGATACCTTGTCTGCCGCCACCGTCTGAACCCCCAGAATCGAGGTTTGAAGCCTTTCAAATCCTTTGATCAGCTGCTTTAGCGCCGGAGGCTCCGCCTCGAAGAAGGTATCTCCGAGCAGCACGGCAAAGGGCTCTTCTCCGATGAACTTCCTTCCGACGCTTATGGCATGCCCCAGGCCTTTGCGCTCTGATTGGCGAATATAATGGATGTCTGCTTTGCCCAAGAATTCCCTTACTTTACGGAGTTCTTCAAGCTTCCCTTTTTGCTGCAAGTAATGTTCAAGCTCATGGGCAAAATCGAAATGATCCTCGATGACCTTCTTGCCTTTTCCGGTGACGACCAAAATCTCTTCAACTCCGGAGGCGACGGCTTCTTCGATGATAAATTGTATGGTGGGTTTATCGATGATCGGAAGCATTTCCTTGGGGATTGCTTTGGTAGCCGGAAGAAGCCGCGTTCCGAAACCTGCTGCCGGAATGATCGCTTTACGAATCTTCAAGCGGTCCTCCTCCTTTTATGCAGTGTCATATGGTGCATTATATTCCCGAGGGTGGCGAGAATTATGGACAACAATCTAGTGGGAGAAAAAATAATTCCTTTAAATAAAAAATGCCGCTCCAAAGAGCGGCAACACGTCCCAGGATCGGGATGCAGCCCTTACGGGCTGACTGCGAAGCGGATGCTAACGAAGTTAATGCTTCGACGAACCCCTATTGGGTTCTCATCCCTCCGAGGAATAAAAAAAACCGCTCCAAAAGAGCGGCAACACGTCCCAGATCGGGATACAGCCCTTACGGGCTGACTGCGAAGCGGATGCTAACGAAGTTAATGCTCCGACGAACCCAATTGGGTTCTCATCCCTCCGAGGAATGAAAAAAAGCCGCTCCAATGAGCGGCAACACGTCCCGGATCGGGATACAGCCCTTACGGGCTGACTGCGAAGCGGATGCTAACGAAGTTAATGCTCCGACGAACCCAATTGGGTTCTCATCCCTCCGAGGAATGAAAAAAACCGCTCCAAAGAGCGGCAACATGTTCCAGATCGGGATACAGCCCTTACGGGCTGACTGCGAAGCGGATGCTAACGAAGTTAATGCTCCGACGAACCCAATTGGGTTCTCATCCCTCCGAGGAATGAAAAAAACCGCTCCAAAGAGCGGCAACACGTCCCAGATCGGGATACAGCCCTTACGGGCTGACTGCGAAGCGGATGCTAACGAAGTTAATGCTCCGACGAACCCAATTGGGTTCTCATCCCTCCGAGGAATGAAAAAAACCGCTCCAAAGAGCGGCATTTGTACGTCCCAGGAGGGATTCGAACCCCCGACCGACGGCTTAGAAGGCCGTTGCTCTATCCTGCTGAGCTACTGGGACAAGAAAAATTTCAAGCAAGAAATATCGTAACATATGGAGCGAAGTTTTGCAATAATAAATTGATATAATTTAGCAAGAAAAATTGTTCGGGTTTGCACCCTCCAAACCTGCCCCCGCAAAACGAAGAATCTCCGTTCATTTTATTATTATGTTCACGAAACCCTAATAGAACCACACTTTCCTTTCCTTTGATCATAGGCCGGACAAAAAAATTTCCCTGCCATGCCGCTCCTTAAACGATGCGACAGGCGCGATTCGAACGGCCCGTTTTTTTCATGTGCGGCAGGGTTATGCTATAATCAACAATTAATTGAAGCAAATCGGGTAGAAAGGAGGAAACCCCTATCAATGAATCCGCATTCCCCGGAAAAGACAACATCATCCTCTTTCCAAAGACGCTCGACTTCTATCAGATTCAGCTGACGGTCATGCTGGAAAACGAACGGTACGGGGAAGCCATGGATCTTTTGCGTTTTTTGCTCCAATGCCAAGGGCAGGATCAGCGGCATTACGACGAATGGCGGGCGCTGCTGGAGTGGCTTGAGGCCGCCTTTCCCCAATCGGCGCACGGGACGAAGGACCGCGAAGACGACGGGGAGGCCGAAGAAGAGCCGAGTGAAGAGGACATGAAACGGCAGAACGTCCGGGCAAAGCTGGCGGAAGACCGGTTTTATGCCGAGAAGCTGCTCCGCACCGCCCAGCAGGAGCCGTTCGGCGAGCAAAATCTGCTTGCGCTCGAGCAGCTATCGTACCTGGAAGGGGCGGATATCGACAACGCGCTCGTCGAATGGCTGCAAAGCCGGCCGTTGCATCCGCTGCTTCAATTCCGCGTCCTGCAAACCTTGCGCAAACGCGGAATGCTGGGAAGCATCGAGCTGATCCGCGGGCAGGAACGGGCCCAAATCGACGTTGAATCCGTGCCGCTCGGCCCGGAAGAATTTCCGCCTCAGATCGCCCTGATTACGGAACGGGTAGCCCAACAAACGGAAGTTCAGGAGCCTACGCTCTACTATTTTGCGCAGGAGCTGTGGACGCAGTTTATTATGGCCATTTACGGAACGGACGATTATGATTCCATCGTTAACGAGCAGGATGACGAAACGATCGACATCTGGGCGGCCTCGCTGCACCAGATCGTCGCCGAAACGCTGACGGGGAGCCGCAGCGACGAGGAAATCAGGCATATGTACGGCGTGACCGACACGATGCGCTTTCGCTTCGAGCAAGCGTACCGCACCATGAAACAGTTCGTGGCCGCAGGAACGAACGCCTAGCAAAAACAGGAAGCCTTGCCTGAAGACTAGCTTCAGGGATACCCTTGAAAAAGGGGACAATCTTGTTTATACTATAGTGGTTATTCTGTGCGTGTTAAGCCAATGACCATGTGAAATATTTTTGGAGGGGAAAGCATAAAATGAAAGCAACCTGGGAAAAAATAGAGAAGAACCTTGGCGTTCTTGAAGTTGAAGTTGAAGCGGAACGCGTATCCGAGGCTCTTGACAAAGCCTTTAATAAAGTAGTCAAAAAAGCAAGCGTGCCTGGATTCCGCAAAGGCAAAGTGCCTCGCCCGATTTTCGAAGCCCGTTACGGTGTGGAAGCACTGTATCAAGACGCGATCGACATTCTTCTTCCTGAGGTTTATACGGAAGCCGTTAACGAAACGGACATCTTCCCTGTAGACCGCCCTGACGTCGAAATCGATCAATTCGCCAAAGGACAAGCTTTCAAGTTCAAAGCCAAAGTAACGGTTAAACCTGAAGTTACCCTCGGCGCTTACAAAGGCGTAGAAGTTCCTGTGGAAAAAGTCGAAGTAACCGACGAAGAAGTGAACGAAGAACTGAAACGTCTTCAAGAGCGTCATGCCGAACTCGTCGTGATCGACGAAGGCGCGGCTCAAGACGGCGACATCGCTATCATCGACTTTGACGGTTATGTAGACGACAAACCATTCGAAGGCGGCAAAGCAGAGCGTTATTCCCTCGAGCTTGGCAGCGGCACGTTCATCCCTGGATTCGAAGAGCAGGTTGTCGGCATGGCAACAGGCGACTTCAAGGACGTTGAAGTAACGTTCCCTGACACGTACCATGCGGAAGAGCTGGCCGGCAAACAAGCGGTGTTCAAAGTCAAAGTTCACGAAATCAAACGCAAACAGCTGCCTGAGCTGGACGACGAATTTGCCAAAGACGTAAGTGAATTCGAAACGCTGAACGAATACAAAGAAGATCTGAAAAAAGAACTTCTGGCTCGCAAGGAACAAGAAGCCAAAGGCAAAAAAGAAGCTGCTGTCGTAGACAAAGTTTCCGAAAACGCCGAAGTGGACATTCCGCAAGCGATGATCGACAGCGAAATTCAAAACATGATGCGCGATTTTGACAACCGTCTCCGCAGCCAAGGCATGAACCTTGAAATGTTCCTGAGCTTCTCCGGTCAAACGACGGCCGATCTGCAAGAGCAAATGAAGGACGACGCCGAAAAACGCGTTCGCAACAACCTCGTTCTCGAGCAAATCGCGAAAGAAGAAAACATCGAAGTGACCGAAGAAGACATCAATAAAGAGCTCGAAACGATGGCTGAAGCTTACAAACGTACTGCCGACGAAATCCGCAACATTTTGGCGGCAAACGGATCGCTCGCAAGCCTGCGTGACGAAATTTCGCTTCGCAAAACGGTAGACCTTCTCGTTGAAAACAGCAAGGAAGTGGAAGCAAGCGAAGCGACTGCTGAAGAAAAAGCAGAATAAGTTCCGGAAGAGGCTAACTCATCTGGGGACATGACGGCAGTTATGTCTTTCATATGAAATCTATAGAGATAAGGCACGTATATTTCATTGCGTGCCTTATTTTTAACTAGGATTATCCATTTTATTCATAAACCATGTATAAAATGGATTTTATTCACTCTTCCGTCCATTTAAGGATTTGCGCGTGGCCCATAACCCCGCAAAATCCCGATACATAAAAGCGTCAAGCCGTGCGACAGGCCATTTTTTCTGAACGGGTTCATACACTGTACTGCGGGATGGAAAGTGAAAAATGACATCAAGCTTTGAACATGATAGAATAATGCTGTAAGCCTGATGGATGCACGCATTACATCTTTAAACGGAAAAGAGGTTGGACACATGAGTCTGATACCTATGGTTGTAGAGCAAACCAGTCGGGGCGAGAGATCTTACGATATTTACTCCAGATTGCTGAAGGATCGCATCATCTTCCTCAGCAATGCGATCGACGATGATGTAGCCAATCTCGTCATAGCACAGCTATTGTTCCTTGCTGCCGAAGATCCTGAGAAGGATATCCATTTGTATATCAATTCTCCCGGTGGTTCGGTTACTGCAGGGATGGGTATATACGATACGATGCAATATATTAAACCCGATGTATCCACCATCTGCGTAGGCATGGCAGCGAGCATGGGCTCTCTCCTGCTGACAGCGGGTGCGCCGGGCAAACGTTATGCGCTAGCCAACAGCGAAGTGATGATTCACCAGCCGCTGGGCGGGGTTCAAGGGCAGGCAGCCGACATCCAGATTCACGCGAGCTGGATCATTAAAACGAGACAAAAGCTCAATCAAATATACGTGGAACGCACAGGTCAGCCCCTTGAAAAAATTGAACGCGACACGGATCGTGACTTTTTCATGAGCGCGGAGGAAGCGAAGGCGTACGGCATTATCGACCAGGTTCTCACTTCACCGATTATATCTTAAAGGGGTGTTTACATGTTTAAATTTAACGATGAAAAAGGGCAGCTGAAATGCTCTTTTTGCGGGAAATCCCAGGAACAAGTGCGCAAGCTTGTCGCGGGTCCCGGTGTTTATATATGCGACGAATGCATCGAGCTCTGCACGGAGATCGTGGAAGAAGAGCTCGGTCATGACGAAGAGCTGGATCTGAAAGACATTCCGAAACCAAAGGAAATTTGCGACATTCTCGACCAATACGTCATCGGCCAGGAACAAGCGAAGAAATCGCTGTCCGTTGCCGTTTACAACCATTACAAACGGATCAATACGGGCAGCAAGATCGAAGACGTCGAGCTGCAGAAGAGCAACATTCTCCTGCTCGGCCCTACCGGTTCCGGTAAAACGTTGCTTGCCCAAACGATGGCCAAAATTTTGAACGTGCCGTTTGCAATCGCGGACGCAACGTCCCTCACGGAAGCCGGTTATGTCGGCGAAGACGTGGAGAACATTTTGCTGAAGCTGATTCAGGCTGCGGACTATGACGTGGAAAAAGCCGAACGCGGCATCATTTATATTGATGAAATCGATAAAGTAGCCCGCAAATCCGAAAATCCGTCGATTACTCGCGACGTTTCCGGAGAGGGCGTGCAGCAGGCCCTGCTTAAAATTCTTGAAGGCACGGTCGCTTCCGTTCCGCCGCAAGGGGGACGCAAGCATCCGCATCAGGAATTTATCCAAATCGATACGACGAACATCCTGTTCATCTGCGGCGGTGCCTTTGACGGTCTCGAACAGATGATCAAACGCCGGATCGGCAAAAAAGTCATCGGCTTCAACGCGATGGGCGAAAACCAGAAGGACCTGAAACCGGGCGAGTACCTCGGTCTGGTGCTTCCGGAAGACCTGCTGAAATTCGGATTGATTCCGGAATTCGTCGGACGCCTTCCCGTTATCTCCACGCTGGAGCCGCTGGACGAGAAGACGCTCGTGCGCATTTTGTCCGAACCGAAAAACGCGCTGACAAAGCAGTACCAAAAGCTGCTTGAAATGGATAACGTAAAGCTCACCTTCGAGCCGGAAGCCCTCGAAGCCATCGCAAGGGAAGCGATCAAGCGCAATACCGGCGCCCGCGGCCTTAGAGCGATCATCGAAGGCATTATGCTGGATGTCATGTACGAAGTTCCTTCCCGCGACGATATCAAAGACTGCGTCATTACGGAGCAGGTCGTGAAGGAAAAAATCGTGCCTGAACTGCTCAGCAAGAAAGAGAATAAACAAGAGGAAAGCGCCTAAGTTCTAAGGGCGGCAACGCATCCGCTTTCCGAAATTCATGCCGGTTCTCCACTTCCTCCCCTCAAGGCTGCAAGCCGATTGCAGGGGCAGGGGTGGAGTCTTGGCGTTATGGGAGAGAACAAACCATGTTTTTGAGACAAGACACTAGACCCGTAAAAGTCGGTAATTTGACGATCGGCGGCAGCAATGAAGTCGTCATTCAAAGCATGTGCACCACCAAAACCGCAAACGTCGAAGCGACGGTTGCCGAAATTCTCCGCTTGGAAGAAGCCGGCTGCCAACTCGTGCGCGTCACGGTGAACAACAACGAAGCTGCCGAAGCGATCAAGGAAATCAAAAAACGGATTCATATCCCGCTTGTTGCGGATATTCATTTTAACTACCAGCTCGCGCTTAAAGCGATCGAAAACGGCATTGACAAAGTCCGGATTAATCCGGGCAACATCGGCAGCCGCGAAAAAGTCGAAGCGGTCGTCAAAGCGTGCAAGGAGCGCGGCATTCCGATCCGCATCGGCGTTAACGCAGGTTCGCTCGAAAGCCATCTGCTGGAGAAATACGGCTACCCGACGCCGGAAGCGATGGTGGAAAGCGCCCTGTACCATATTGGAATTTTGGAAGACCTCGATTTCCACGACATAATCGTATCGCTTAAGGCATCCGACGTGCCGATGGCGATCGAAGCTTACCGCAAGGCGGCGGAAGTCATTCCGTATCCGCTGCATCTGGGCATCACCGAGTCCGGGACGTTGTTCTCCGGTACGATCAAAAGCTCGGCCGGCCTCGGCGCGCTCCTGGCGATGGGAATCGGCAGCACGATCCGCATTTCGCTTAGCGCAGACCCGGTCGAGGAAATAAAAGTAGCCCGCGAGCTTCTTAAAGCGTTCGGCCTGATTTCCAACGCGGCCACGCTCGTTTCCTGCCCGACCTGCGGCAGACTCGACATCGATCTGTTTTCGATCGCCAACGAGGTCGAAGCTTACATCTCGAAGCTGAAAGTACCGATTAAAGTATCGGTGCTCGGCTGCGCGGTGAACGGCCCGGGCGAAGCGCGCGAAGCCGATATCGGCATCGCCGGCGGCCGGGGCGAGGGACTTCTTTTCCGCTACGGGGAAATGATCCGCAAAGTGCCGGAAGCCGAAATGGTCGACGAGCTCAAAAAAGAGATCGACGAGATCGTAAAAGTATATGAAGAGACCGGAAAAATTCCGGGACGCAAGCATTAATGATGTTCAGCTGCACGGCCTTTCAAAAGGCGTGCAGCTTTTTTTATGCCGAACTGATCCGGGCCTGCCCCGATGAAACGTCTTTTATAGGAGAGATTTTGCTCGATTTTAAAAATATGCCCATATTTCCCGCTTTGTTGCGTTTACGTAAGTGTGAAACGGCTATACTACCATGTATCAGGCCGACCCTGGGATCATGGAATCGAAGAATGGGGGGATTGGCCGCTTGACAGAGAAACGGGAGGGTTTAGGATATGAATTTGAGCATGATCATGATGTTGGTTCAATTTTTCTTTGCCGTCATCATCGGCATCTATTTTTGGAATTTGCTGCGAGGACAAAAAACTAACCGCACCGCCGTGGACCGGGAATCCCGCAAGGAAATGGACAAGCTGCGGAAGCTGCGTTCCATATCGCTTACGAAACCGCTCGCCGAGAAAACGAGACCGCAATCGCTCGGGGATATCGTCGGGCAAAAGGACGGGCTGCGCGCGCTAAAGGCAGCGCTGTGCAGCGGCAATCCCCAGCATGTCATCATATACGGACCGCCCGGCGTCGGCAAAACCGCGGCCGCGCGCGTCGTGATGGAAGAAGCGAAGCGCAATCCCGCTTCCCCTTTTAAGGCTGACGCCAAGTTCACGGAAATCGATGCGACGACCGCCCGTTTTGACGAGCGGGGCATTGCCGATCCGCTGATCGGATCGGTGCATGATCCGATATACCAGGGGGCCGGCTCCATGGGCGTTGCGGGGATTCCGCAGCCCAAACCGGGCGCCGTGACGAAAGCGCATGGGGGCATTTTGTTTGTCGACGAAATCGGGGAGCTGCACCCGATCCAAATGAACAAGTTGCTAAAAGTGCTGGAAGACCGTAAAGTTTTGCTCGAGAGCGCATACTACAATTCGGAGGACAGCAATACGCCCGCGTATGTCCATGACATTTTCCAAAACGGGCTCCCCGCCGATTTCCGACTTGTCGGCGCCACGACGCGCTCCCCGCAGGAGCTGCCGCCGGCGCTGCGGTCGCGCTGCATGGAAATTTATTTCCGTCCGCTGCTGCCGGACGAAATCGGACGGATCGCGGAGGACGCGATCCAGAAAATCGGGCTTAAGCCATGCCCGGAAGCGGTTGAAGTCGTGAAACAGTACGCGACGAACGGACGTGAAGCCGTCAACATCATTCAGCTGGCCGCCGGCCTTGCCTTGACCGAAAAAAGGGATTCGCTTGCCGCCTCCGACGTGGAGTGGGTAGCAAGCAGCAGCCAGCTTCAACCGCGTCCGGAACGCAAGGTTCCCGACCGGCCGCAGGTGGGCCTCGTCAACGGCCTGGCCGTTTACGGTCCGAACATGGGGGCGCTGCTCGAAATCGAAGTGACCGCCGTTCCGGTCGCACCGGGCGAAGGAAAATACAATATTACCGGCGTCGTCGAGGAAGAAGAAATCGGCGGGAACTCCCGGACGCTGCGGCGGAAAAGCATGGCCAAAGGTTCGGTCGAAAACGTCCTGACCGTGCTCCGTTCCCTGGGTCTGAATCCGGGAAACTATGACTTGCACATCAACTTCCCGGGCGGCACGCCGATCGACGGACCATCCGCGGGGATCGCCATGGCCACGGCCATCATGTCGGCGGTCAAGGGCATTCCGGTGGACAACCGGGTCGCCATGACCGGGGAGATCAGCATCCATGGCCGCGTCAAACCGATCGGCGGCGTCATTGCCAAAGTCGAAGCGGCATTTCAAGCCGGAGCGACGACGGTCATCATCCCGAAGGAAAACTGGCAAACGCTGTTTGAAAACCTGGAAGGACTGCGGGTCATTCCGGTCGATAACGTACAGGAAGTGTTCCTTCATGTTTTCGGAAGCGAGTTGAAGCCGGAGGCGGCTGAAGCCGATGCACGAGCCGAGGCGCAGGAACAACCAAGCGAGGCGATGGACAAAAGCGCGGCGCCGGAAATTTTCCCGCAGGCTCCCGCCGCTTCGTTTTTGCAGGCGAAGCCGGGCCGTCAGGGGCAAATTACCGATGCGGGCACATGTTGAAGCAGCCGAATGATTGGTTTTTTTTGTGAACATTTGCTAAAATAAAACCGGATGTGTATAACCTGAGAACGGCTGGAGGTGCAAAAGCAGATGGGGCTTAGTAAAGCGAAAGGCCGCCGTTTTCCGTTATTGCCTTTGCGAGGCCTTCTGGTCTACCCGAGCATGGTACTGCATCTCGATGTAGGCCGGGAAAAATCGGTCAAAGCGCTGGAAAAAGCGATGGTGGATGATAATTTGATTCTCCTTTGTTCTCAGTCCGAGGTGAACATAGAGGAACCTACGCATGACGATATTTTTCGCATCGGCACGGTTGCCAATGTGAGACAAATGCTCAAGCTCCCGAACGGCACGATCCGTGTCCTTGTGGAAGGCATGGAGCGCGCCGAAATTATACAGTATACCGACAACGAGGAATATTACGAGGTCCTTGCGCGGGAACTGCATGAAGAAGACAGCGGCAATCCGGAAGTGGATGCTTTGATGCGCACCGTTCTGAGCCAATTCGAGCACTATATCAATTTATCGAAAAAGGTGACGCCGGAAACGCTCGCCGCCGTATCCGACATCGAGGAGCCGGGGCGCCTCGCCGACGTGATCACCAGCCATCTGTCGCTGAAGATCAAGGACAAACAGGAAATCCTGGAGACGATCGACGTCGGCAAACGGCTCGAGAAGCTGCTGGATATTCTGAACAACGAGCGGGAAGTGCTGGAGCTCGAGCGCAAGATCAACCAACGGGTCAAAAAGCAAATGGAAAAGACCCAAAAGGAATATTATTTGCGCGAACAGATGAAGGCGATCCAGAAAGAGCTGGGCGAGAAGGAAGGGCGCGCCGGAGAAGTCGAGGAACTGCGCGAGCAGATGGCGAAACAGGAGCTGCCTGAACGGGTGAAAGAGAAGGTCGAGAAAGAAATCGACCGGCTGGAAAAAATGCCCGCAAGCTCCGCGGAAGGCGGCGTCATCCGCAACTACGTCGATTGGCTGCTTGCTTTGCCTTGGAGCACCAAAACCGAGGATGATCTCGATATCCATAAAGCGGAGCAGGTGTTGAACGAAGACCATTACAGCCTGGATAAGCCGAAAGAGCGGGTGCTGGAATATTTGGCCGTGCAGCAGCTGGTCAAAAAGATGAAGGGGCCGATCCTTTGCTTGGTAGGTCCTCCGGGCGTCGGCAAAACGTCGCTTGCCCGTTCCATCGCAAGATCCTTAAACCGGAAGTTCGTCCGCATTTCGCTGGGCGGCGTCCGCGACGAAGCCGAAATCCGCGGCCATCGCCGCACCTATGTCGGCGCCATGCCGGGCCGGATCATTCAAGGAATGAAAACGGCGGGAGCGTTAAACCCGGTTTTTCTGCTGGATGAAATCGACAAAATGGCTTCCGATTTCCGCGGAGATCCTTCGGCAGCACTGCTGGAGGTACTCGACCCGGAACAGAACAACACGTTCAGCGACCATTTTATCGAAATTCCGTTCGATCTGTCGCAGGTCATGTTCATTACGACCGCCAACGCGATTCACAATATTCCGCGGCCGCTTCTTGATCGCATGGAAGTGTTGAACATTCCGGGCTACACGGAACTGGAGAAATTGCAAATCGCCAAGCGTTATCTGCTGCCGAAGCAGAAACGGGAGCATGGGCTGCAGGATGAGCAGCTGCAAATCGGCGAAGACGCGCTGCTTAAAGTCGTCAGGGAATATACCCGCGAATCGGGCGTCCGGAACTTGGAACAGCAGGTAGCCGCCCTTTGCCGGAAAGCGGCCAAAAAAATCGTATCGGGCGAATCGGAGACGATTGCGATCGGACCGGACGACGTCAAGGATTATTTGGGCGCACCGAAGTTCCGTCACGGCGTGGCCGATCTGGAAGACCAGATAGGTACCGTAACGGGCCTGGCCTGGACCGAGGTGGGCGGCGAAACGTTAATAATCGAAGTAACGGTCGTGCCGGGCTCCGGTAAGCTGACGCTCACCGGCCAACTCGGCGATGTGATGAAAGAGTCCGCGCAGGCTGCCTTCAGCTATACCCGCAGCAGAGCGGCGGAACTCGGGATCGATCCGGAGTTTCACGAGAAAAACGATATCCACATTCACATTCCTGAAGGCGCCATTCCGAAAGACGGCCCGTCGGCCGGCATAACGATCGCGACCGCCCTTATTTCGGCTCTTACCAAAAAACACGTCTCCAAGCATGTGGCGATGACCGGAGAAATTACGCTGCGCGGACGGGTGCTCCCGATCGGGGGATTGAAGGAAAAATCGCTTGCCGCTCACCGCGCCGGCTACAAAAAAATACTGCTTCCGAAAGACAACGAACGGGATCTGCGCGATGTTCCCGACAGCGTCCGCGATGAAGTGGAGTTCATTCCGGTATCCCATATGGACCAAGTCCTGAAGCATGCGCTCGTGGAGCAGACGGAAGTGCACTAGAGAGGAACTTTACGATGAAAGTAACCCAAGCAGAATTTGTTATCAGTGCCGTCGGCCCTGACCAATATCCAGTGGACGCCTTGCCGGAGATTGCTCTGGCAGGGCGTTCCAATGTAGGCAAATCTTCGTTGATCAACCGCATGATCAACCGCAAAAATTTGGCCCGAACGAGTTCGACGCCGGGCAAAACCCAGCATTTGAACTATTACCGCATCAATGAGGAGCTGTATTTCGTCGATTTTCCGGGGTACGGCTACGCCAAAGTGTCGAAAACGCAGCGGCAGGTTTGGGGCAAGATGATCGAAAAATATTTGCTTGAGCGGGAAACGCTGAAGCTGGTTCTGCTCGTGGTGGATCTTCGCCATCCGCCGACCAAGGACGACGAGTTGATGTACGACTGGTTGAAGCATTATGACATTCCGGTCTGCATCGTCGCCACGAAAGCCGATAAAATCCCGAAAACGCGGTGGCAAAAGCATGTCAAGCAGATGAAAGACGCACTCTTGCTGCGGAAAACGGACGCTTTTATTATGTTTTCGTCGGAAACCGGCGTCGGAAGGGACGAACTCTGGGCGCACATTACGTCCGTATCCGGCCTGGAACGCGAAGAGCCTTTGCCGGCAAAAACGGAGCAAAACCCCGAATAACGGAACAATAGCCGGCGCATTAGCCAGATATTTTAAGCGTATCGCGTAGGGATTCAGACTTTAACCGGCAGGAAAGTGAGCATCCCGCCAAAAGTGTGCCCTAAAATCCGGTTTAATCCGTTTTTTTATGAAATATGAAGAAAATTCATGGTTCCGGCTGCAAGCAATCGATTTGTGATGTGCTGTATAATAATACTAAAGCATGGATCAGCCGGAAGCGAATCTGCGATCCGAATCCATGGGGCAAGCCCGCGTTTAAGCGGAAATTTTTCTTCCGACCATAGAAATGCTTCGATCATGTTCGAACCGTATTTCTATCGTCATCACAAAGAATTGAGGAGATTTTTATGGCTCAGCGGTTAGCCACGGAGTATGTGAAAGCCACATTACAAATGTCGGAGCTTCAATTGAACCAGTTTATGCATTCGGCTGAATGCTGCCACGTGCACGTCATTGTGAAAGTGCTCGGCAGCGGAGGACAAGAAATTGTGCTTGAAGACGAAAGCGGCGAGGAGGTTCATTTTCCTCTCGAAAGTAAGAATGGCCAATACTTCTGTGAGTTGTCATGCCGCTTGGTGAATCCCCGTTTGACGAATCTGGTGCGCAAGCTTTTTACCGACTGCAAAGGAAACGGCGTCGTGAAACGTATTTATCAAGGATTCACGATGTTGTATTATTATGAACAGGGTTCCGTCCGGAAGATTGAGGAAGCGACCGCTTCCGGCCGCAAATTGGTGTATCAATACAAACATACCGCAGGCGAACTTCAGCGGGTTTATCAGCTGAACGACGTCGAGCAGGAAATATCCCGGCTTTACCAGGACATCGATTATTGGCTCGATGAACGCAACAAGGCGGAAACGAGCGACGAAGTCGCCCGAATCGACGAGAAGCTGCGGCAAGGGGCCGCAAAATGGTTCGCATTAGAGGCCTAATCCATAGATGAAACGGGGAACTCCTTCGCACAAGAAGGGGTTCCTTTTTTGCGTGATTCATGGTTCGGAAATAAGGGCAAGTATTGAAGCCATGGGCGCGGAGTTCACAGCTGCAGACGTCTCGAAAATCAGGTGGAAAACCTTGCGGACAAACGACCGCAAACAACGTTGAAACGCCGTTGAAACGCCGTTGAATTGCTTGTTGAAGCCGGGACACGCCATCAGAAAATAAAACGCCCGGAGTTTTAAAAAAAGTATTGCAATTCGCCCTGATAGATGTTATTTTTAAACTCGTTGAAAAGAATATATTAGGAACCAGGATTCACTCAGGACATTGAATGTTGCGAGAGATTATTCCCTCGGGAAGTGAATGACGTAGGTCCTAGCGGATGAAATTTTCAAACATTTTATTCCTAGGAAGGGGGAACCGGAAGATGGAATACTCAACTTTCGGAAGACACGTTGCTGTTGATACTTGGGGAGTCGACTTCGATATGCTGAACGATGCGGAGTTTTTGCAAGCCCAACTGGTTGAGGCTGCCGAAACATGCGGCGCAACAGTGATGTCGGTACAATCCAAGCAATTTGAACCTCAAGGGGCGACAGTGCTTGTTTTGCTGTCGGAAAGTCACCTCTCGATTCACACGTATCCCGAGAGAGGATTTGCAGCGATCGATTGCTACACCTGCGGCGAAACCGTCGATCCACAATTGGCAATCGATTACCTGGTATCCGTATTGAAACCCGAAAAAACGTATGCGAAAAAGCTTGTACGCGGATTGGGCGAATTGAAGGTGGAAACGCCGGAAATCGAACAAGTCGAGCTGGTATAGTAGGCCGCGGCGCTTAACAATTGATAATGAGTCATAACCATGGAGGCTGCCCTCCATGGTTATTTGTTTTGCGGGTCCCCAATATACTTTAAAAGTATGGAACAAGCTCATCTATATAGAATGAATTAAAGTTTTTGCTTGTCATTCCTTGATCCACAGGGAATATCCGTTTCAAGGATGTGACTTACTTTAATTCAATCTATCTATATAGAATGAATTAAAGTTTTTACTTGTCATTCCTTGATCCACAGGGAATATCCGTTTCAAGGATGTGACTTACTTAATTCAATCTATCTATATAGAGTGAACTAAAGAAATGAAGGCTATAGGGCCGCATCGGGCCCTTTTAACAGGAAGTTGGATGCAAACTTTAGTTCAATCTGTCTATGAATCAAAGGGGGCTCGCCAATGAAAAGACGGGGTTTCAGGGATTTGCTGTTTTTGGGCTTGATGGTGGTGCTGGTCGGGCTGCTGGTTATCCAAGGGTACCGGATGATGCGGCCGCAAACGGAACATGCGGATGCCGGGCGTATGCTGTACGAGGTATCGCTTTTTCAGATGCAGGTGTTGAACACTTCGCTGTTGGATGCCGCGGACAGCGGCGATACGAACGGTTTGAACGCGCTGAAGCTGGCGGCTTATTCGGCCGCGTATACCCACGACAGACTGGCCAATGCGCTGGGCAGAAACAACCTTTACGCCTTTCCGGCGCTTGGCGGTCTGGTGGATGCCATCACGTCCTGGCAGATCGGAGGAAACCGGCCGCTTCGGGAAGAGGAGAAGGAGCTGCTTCGGGAGTACGGCGGGTTGTTTTCGGGCGCGCTCCAGTCCTATCAGCAGCTGCTGAGCGAAAGCGGGCATGTCATTTCCTCGAAAAACGATGAATTGAAAAAAACGGGCAAGCAGCTGGCCGAGCTGGTCAAGGGGAAATAAGGAGCGCCGGTCGTATAAACCGGAACAGTTTTTGGCAAGATAGTAAAATGCTTTAGGCAATGCGTGTATTTTTTCATAAACAATTCATAAAATCGTGCAGGGGATCCGGAC
The DNA here is from genome assembly GCF_031583795.1 of Paenibacillus sp. VCA1. Taxonomy (NCBI): domain Bacteria; kingdom Bacillati; phylum Bacillota; class Bacilli; order Caryophanales; family Paenibacillaceae; genus Paenibacillus; species Paenibacillus sp. VCA1. The sequence goes on from NZ_JAVLSX010000016.1 coordinate 66,692, forward strand.
AACTGTGCTATACTAAATATAGCAACTCGACAAAAGCTGCAATTGGATCCGGTGCAGGATTTGAATAATTTTGCGCGGACTTTTCAAAAGCGGATGCTTGGAAAAGCGACCGCAAAACTCGTTGTTTGAAACGAAAGCTTAGGCAGGTGAACATGTTAATGCATATCGTCGTTGTCGGATTGAACTATCGTACAGCGCCTGTAGAAGTAAGGGAACGTTTCACGTTCGAGCAGAACGAACTGCCGGAAGCGCTCAGCCAGCTTATGCAGACGAAGAGCGTCATGGAAGGTGTTATCGTTGCCACGTGCAATCGAACGGAAATTTATGTCGTGGTGGACCGCTTGCACATGTGCGGACATTTTATCCGCAGTTTTATGGAGCAGTGGTTTGACATTCCGCGCGAGGAATTTACCCGGCATTTATATATATATGAAAATGAACGGGCCATCTCCCACCTGTTCCGCGTAACCTGCGGATTGGATTCGATGGTCATCGGTGAAACGCAAATTTTGGGCCAGATCCGTTCGGCGTTTCTGCTCAGCCAGCAGGAAAAAGCGACGGGAACCTGGTTTAACATGCTCTTTAAGCAGGCGGTTACGCTGGGCAAAAGAGCGCATTCGGAAACCTCCATCGGGGAAAGCGCCGTTTCCGTCAGCTATGCGGCCGTAGAGCTGGGCAAACGGATTTTTGGCATGTTTGACAACAAAAAGGTGATGATCCTCGGCGCAGGAAAAATGAGCGAGCTTACGGTCAAACATTTGTACGCGAACGGTGCCGAAGAGGTTATCGTCGCCAACAGAACGCTCGCCCGCGCCGAAGAGCTTGCCAGCAAGTTCGAAGGGACTCCATGCACGATGGAACAGGCGATGCAGCGGCTGCAGGATGTGGATATCCTGATCAGTTCCACGGGAGCCAAGGATTACGTTCTCGACCGGGCGCAGGTCAGCGAAAGCATGAAGAAACGCCAATCCCGTCCGCTATTTATTATCGACATTGCCGTTCCGAGGGATATTGACCCGGCGATTGCCGATTTGGACAACGTCTTCCTGTACGATATTGACGACTTGGAAGGGATTGTCGAAAGCAATCTGGAAATGCGCAAGGCCGAAGCGGCCAAAATCGAAGTGATGATCCGCCATGAAATGGGCGAGTTCCAGCAATGGTTGAAAACGCTGGGCGTTCGACCGGTCATCCGCGCTTTGCAGGAAAAATCCTCGGCGATTCACGAAGAAACGCTTCAAAGCTTGTTCAACAAGCTGCCGGAGCTGGATGAACGCCAGCGCAAAGTCATCCACCGTCTGACCAAAAGCATCGTCAACCAAATGATGCATGATCCGATCAACCGGATCAAGGAGCTGACGGCAGAGACAAACGGAAACGAGGCGTTGGAATACTTCACGCATATTTTTGCGCTTGAAGACCAGCTGCAGGACGCCGGGCAGGCGAAGGACGGCCTTCGCAGCAAGTCCGGAACCTCAAACGAACCCGGCAGGGAAAAGCATGAGCACAAACCGTTTGCCATTAAAGGATCGCTGACGCCAGCAGGCCTGTAATCGGCTGTCAGGGGGAGTGGACATGCTCACTGGATTTTATGATGCAGGAATTTATATTTATGCCCTGAGCCTTCTGTTTTTTATCTCGGATTGCATACGACGCAATCGGGGCGCGAAGCGGATGGGTACAGGGCTTCTTGCCGTAGTCGGCATTTTGCAGGCGGGAGCGTTGTTTAACAGAGCTATGGAGGAACATACGCTTCCGATTTTTACGCCTTTCGATTTTTTGCTGCTGCTGGCGTTCAGCCTTGTCGTGGCGGCTCTAATCATGAATTTGCTGCAGCGGGCGGAGTTTGCCGTGCTGCTGCTGAGCATCATCGGCTTCGGCGTGCAGGTGTTGAACCGGCTGTGGTTTTCGCCGGGCAACAACCCGCTGAAAACTTGGGAAACGGTACACGGATTGCTTGTCCTTCATATTACGCTCGCTAATCTAAGTTTCGTCATTTATACCATCGCGGCGGTTTTTGCGCTGATGTACCTGTTCCTTCACCGAAAATTGAAAGGAAAGAAATGGACGGACACGGTGCGGCGCCTCCCCAGCCTTGAAATACTCGACAAATATGCTTATTCGCTTGCTTTCATCGGGACGCCCGTGTTGACCGTTTCCTTTATCGTCGCGGTGCTGTCGGTCGTCTCCGAAGGCAGGATCAACTTGCTTCTAGATTTGAAGGTGCTTGCGACGCTTGCGGGGCTCGGGTTTTATTATTTCTATCTGTTCAAGAAACGCTCGCAGCAGCATACGGGAACGTTGATGGCGAAATGGCTGCTGACGGGCTATCTGTTTATCATCATCATTTTTGTGTTGAATTCATGGTCCGATTTTCATCGCTGGAGTGGGGAGTGATGCGGCGTGAAGTCGTATATGCCGATCATGCTGGATTGTGCGGGACGCGTCTGCGTCGTGGTCGGTGGCGGGCGGGTCGCCGAAAGAAAGGCGGGCGAGCTGCTCGCCTGCTCCGCGCTTGTGACGGTCATCAGCCCTCGGATTACGCCGGTCCTGAAGCAGCGTCATGAGCAGGGAGAGCTCCGTTGGTTGTCCCGGAAATATGCGCCGGGAGATCTGGAAGGGGCGTTTATGGCGCATGCCGCCACAAACGATCCGGAAGTGAACCGCTCCGTCGCCGAGGAAGCCGCCGGCCGCGGCATTCTGGCCAACGTGGCGGATCGTCCGGAATCGGGAAACTTCATCCATCCGAGCGTCCTTCGCCGGGGGCGGCTTTTGATCGCCGTTTCGGCTTCGGGAGCCGGGCCGCTTGCGGCGAGCACGATCCGGAGAAAGCTGGAGGAACAATTCGGTACGGAATACGAGGCTTATCTCGATTGCTTATATGAAATGCGAAAAACGATCAAGGAGCAGGTTTGCGATCCGGCGGCACGGCAAAAGCTGTTAAAAAAGGCAAGCGGACCGGACATGCTTGACGCTCTGCGGCGGGACGGCTTCGCCTGCTGGAGCGCGGAGAGAATCAGGCAGTGGATCGACGACAACCAGGAGGAATAGAAATGCGGACAATCGTAGTAGGCAGCAGACAAAGTGCGCTGGCACTGACACAAACGGGACAGGTCATCGACGACCTGAAAAAGCTTTGCAAGGAGCATGGCTTCGAATTTGATTTCGAGGTGAAAAAAATCGTAACCAAAGGCGACCGCATTTTGGACGTCACGTTGTCCAAAGTCGGGGACAAGGGACTGTTCGTCAAAGAAATCGAGCAGGCGATGCTTGACGGGGAAATCGACATGGCGGTGCACAGCATGAAGGACATGCCTTCGGTTTTGCCGGATGGACTGATCAACGGCGCGGTGCCGCGCCGGGTGGATCCACGCGACTGTCTCATCACGCTGGACGGCAAAAACATTGATGAGCTGCCGCAAGGCGCGAAAGTGGGGACTAGCAGCCTCCGCCGCTCCAGCCAGCTGAAGGCGTACCGTCCAGACCTGACGCTCGAGCCGGTGCGCGGCAACATCGATTCACGCCTGAAAAAGCTGGAAACGGAAGGATTTCAGGCGATTTTGCTGGCTGCGGCCGGTTTGTACCGCATGGGCTGGGAGGATCGGATCACGGCTTATCTTCCGGTTGAAACCTGTCTGCCTGCCGTCGGGCAAGGGGCGCTGGGCATCGAATGCCGCGGGGACGACGAGGAGCTGCTGAAGCTGCTGGCCTTGTACAACGACAAGGAATCCGAGCTGACCGTGGCGGCGGAACGCAAATTTTTAGGCGTGCTGAACGGCGGCTGCCAAGTTCCGATCGGGGCGCATGCAGTCTTGGTTAAAACGACGGAGGATTATTCCCCGGCCGGACAACATGTCATACAATTGACGGGAATGGTCGGCTCCCCGGACGGAGACGTCATCCTGAAAGAAACGATGACCGGGACCGATCCGGACAAGCTTGGGGAGGACGTAGCCCGGAAGCTGATTGAACGCGGAGCGGAGGCAATTCTCGAACAAGCCAGGGAGTAAGGGGATGAGGAGATGGCGGGAAAAGTATATCTGGTTGGAGCAGGCCCCGGCCACGCCAAGCTGATCACGGTGAAAGGCATGGAATGTCTGCAAAAAGCGGATGTGGTGGTCTATGACCGCCTTGCAGCCCCGCAGCTGCTTGGGGCGGTCAAACCGGGAACGAAGAAAATTTACGTCGGCAAGCTGCCGGACCGGCATACGATGAAGCAGGAGGAAATCAACCAGCTGCTTGTCGACTTGGCGAAGGAAGGCCATACCGTCGTCCGGCTGAAAGGCGGCGATCCGACGATTTTCGGGCGCGTCGGGGAAGAAGCCGGGCTGCTGAAGAGAAACGGAATTGCTTACGAAATCGTGCCCGGCGTCACGGCGGCCATCAGCGTTCCCGCTTATGCCGGCATCCCGGTGACCCATAGGGAAATGGCTTCGTCGCTTTCCATCATCACCGGGCATGAAAGCCCGGACAAGCTGGACCGCATGATCGATTGGGAGCGGGTTACCCATGCGACGGGGACGCTTGTGTTTATGATGGGCGTGTCCAAGATCGGCTATATTGCGGATCAGCTCATGAGGTACGGCCGCCCCGGCAGCACGCCGGTAGCGCTCGTGCGATGGGGAACGCGCGCCGAGCAGGAGACGCTGACGGGAACGCTGGCGGATATCGAGCAGCGGGTGTCGGCCGCAAACTTTCAGCCGCCGGCGGTTATCGTCGTCGGCGATGTCGTTCTGCAAAGGGAGCAGCTGAAATGGGCCGAATTTCTTCCCTTGTTCGGCAAACGGATCCTCGTGACCCGCGCAAGATCGCAGGCATCCAAACTCTCGGAGCGGATCGACGAGCTGGGGGGCGAAGCCTATGAATTTCCGGTCATCGAAACGGTATATCCTGAGGACCGGGAGATGCTTCAACAGATCGAAGACGCCTTTCAAAGGCTTGAAAGTTATGATTGGGTATTTTTCACGAGCGTCAACGGCGTGGAATATTTTTACCGGCATCTACAGGAACAAGGCCGGGATATCCGGGCGCTCCACCGGGCGAGCATAGCCGCGGTCGGGCCGGCCACGGCCGATGCGCTGAAACAGCGCGGCATCGTTCCGGTCGAGCTTCCGGGGCGTTTCCAGGCCGAAGGAATGATCGAAACTTTAGGCGACCTGCTGAAGCCGGGGCAGCGGGTTCTGCTTCCGCGGGGCGACCTTGCGCGCGCCTGGTTGCCGGAGAAGCTGGCCGAAATGGGGCTTGAGGTTGCTGCCATAGATACTTATCAGACCGTCGTAAGTCGAGATGAGGACGAGGAGCTTCTGAAGCTGCTTGAGGAAGGGGCCATCCATGTGGTGACCTTTACCAGTTCTTCGACCGTAACGAATCTGATCGCCAAGCTGAAGCAGATGGGCGTGCAGGATCCGGTCCGGCTGCTGAACAAAGCGGAAGCCGCCTGCATCGGGGAAATCACGGCCAAAACTGCCGCCGAAGCGGGGCTACGCGTCAGTGTGGTGGCCGAACAGGCGACGATTGACGGACTGCTCGACTCCCTTTGTTCATATCTGAGCGATAAACAGGGGCAAGAACAAGCAAAATGAACAGCAAGCATGAACGACACAGGAGGTAATGAATCATGAGTTTTCCGATTGTAAGACACCGCCGTTTGCGTCAGTCGGCTGGCATGCGCAATTTGGTGCGCGAAACCGTGCTGAACGTAAACGATTTGATTATGCCGATTTTCGTAACCCACGGTACGGGAGTGAAAAACGAAATCTCTTCCATGCCGGGAATTTATCATTTTTCGCTGGACATGTTGAAGCCCGAAGTGGACGAAATCGTGGCCCTTGGCATCCCTGCCGTGCTGTTGTTCGGCATTCCCGAAACGAAAGACAGCGTGGGCACATCGGCGTTTGTGGAGGACGGCATCGTACAGGAAGCGACCCGTTTGATCAAAAAATGGTACCCGAACCTGCTTGTCGTAGCGGATACCTGCCTGTGCGAATTTACCGACCACGGCCATTGCGGCATGGTTCATACGTTCGAAGTGGACGGCCAGGTCCATGGCGACGTCATGAACGACGAATCGCTGGAGCTGCTTGCGAAAACCGCCGTCTCCCAGGCGAAAGCCGGAGCGGATATCATCGCTCCGTCCAACATGATGGACGGATTCGTGCAGGCGATTCGCGCCGGGCTGGATGAAGCCGGATTCGAACATGTGCCGATTATGTCGTATTCGGTCAAATACGCTTCCGCTTTTTACGGACCGTTCCGCGAAGCGGCCGATTCCGCGCCTCAGTTCGGGGACCGCAAAACGTACCAAATGGATCCGGCGAACGCCCGCGAAGCGCTGCGCGAAGCCGAAACGGACGTGCTGGAGGGCGCGGACATGCTGATGGTCAAACCGGCGCTCGCCTATATGGACATCATCCGGACGCTGAAGGATCAATTCGATTTGCCGCTGGTCGCTTACAACGTAAGCGGCGAATATTCGATGGTGAAAGCTGCCGCGCTGCAAGGCTGGATCAACGAAAAGGCCATCGTCGAAGAAATGCTGACCGGCATGAAACGGGCCGGCGCCGACATCATCATAACGTATTTCGCCAAAGACGCCGCCCGCTGGATGCAGGAGCGCTAAATCTTATATACGGGAGTGACGTTCATGAGCAATATGAATGGTAGACGGAAAGAAGAGGCTTCCCGCGCTGCGTTTGAAGAAGCCAAGCAATATCTTCCCGGCGGGGTGAACAGCCCCGTGCGGGCTTTCAAATCGGTAGGCCTGACGCCGATTTACGTGGACCGCGCCCAAGGATCGCGGATTTACGATATCGACGGCAACAGCTTTATCGATTACATCGGCTCTTGGGGTCCTCTCATTATGGGCCACGCCCATCCCGAAGTTATTTCGGCCATTCAGGAAACGGCGGCCAAAGGAACCAGCTTTGGCGCACCCACCTTGATCGAAACGGAGATGGCCAGACTGGTCTGCGAGCGGGTTCCGTCCATCGACGTCGTGCGGATGGTCAATTCCGGCACGGAAGCGACGATGAGCGCGATCCGGCTTGCCCGCGGCTATACGGGACGCGGCAAAATCGTGAAATTCGAAGGCTCATATCACGGCCATGCGGACAGCCTGCTGATCAAAGCGGGCTCCGGCGTAGCGACGCTTGGCCTGCCCGACAGCCCCGGCGTGCCGGAAAGCGTGGCGACGAACACGATTACCGTGCCGTACAACGACCTGGAATCGGTGAAGGTGGCTTTCGAACGTTTCGGCGAAGAAATCGCCTGCGTCATCGTCGAGCCGATCGCCGGCAACATGGGGGTCGTGCCGCCGCTCCCCGGCTTTTTGCAGGGACTTCGCGACATTACGACCCAATACGGCAGCCTGCTGATCTTCGACGAGGTTATGACCGGCTTCCGCGTACATATCAACTGTGCGCAGGGCTTGTTCGGCATTACGCCTGACCTTACCTGTCTAGGCAAAGTCATCGGCGGCGGCCTGCCTGTCGGAGCATACGGCGGAAAACGCGAGATTATGGAGCAGGTCGCTCCGTCCGGACCGATCTACCAGGCGGGTACGCTCAGCGGCAACCCGCTGGCGATGGTGGCCGGTTATACGACGCTGAAGCTGCTGACGCCGGCGGTTTACGACCAGCTTGAAGAACGCGCCTCGCGCCTTGCGGCCGGATTCGAGAAAAACGCCAAAGAGCTTGGCGTTCCCGTAACGCTCAACCGGATCGGCTCGATGGTGTGCCCATTCTTCACGGAAGGGCCGGTCGTGAACTATGATACGGCGAAAGCCAGCGATCTTCAGCGTTTCACGAAATATTTCGCCAATTTGGTGCAGGAAGGCATCAGCGTGGCGCCTTCCCAATTCGAGGGCATGTTCGTTTCGGCCGCCCACAGCGTCGAGGATATCGACGCGACCATCGCCGCCAACTACAATGCCCTGAAAAATCTGTGACGGCGTGGCGCCGCCGCGGCGAGTGGCTGGAGCTGACCCCGGGGAAAGTTCTGACCGGGGCTTCCGACAGGAATGAGGCTACGGTACAGTGGCTGCTGCAGACGCTGGGAATGCCGGAAAAGCTGCTTCGGCAGCTGCAGGCCAACAAAGGGATCGAATGGAGGGGGGACCGGCTTCGGCTGGCCCTCTTTCCCGTTCGGCCGGCGGGCATAAAGCCCGTTTGGCGGGAACTGGACGTGCTGTACGAGGATGATTTTTGCCTGGTCGTCCATAAACCGGCAGGCATGAACATCCACCCGGACGGCCGAAAAGACGAAATGGAGCAGCCGACGCTGGATCATGCGGTCGCCGCTTATTATCAAATGCAGGGCGAGGATGCGGCCGTCAGGCACATCCACAGGCTGGATCAAGATACGTCCGGCCCGGTGCTGTATGCGAAAAACGATTGGGCCCAGCTCAAACTGGACGAAGATATGCGTCATAAACGCATCGCCCGCAGCTACGCCGCGTTCGTCCAAGGGAAGGTGTCCGCCGATTTGAAAGTGATCGATCTGCCGATCGGCAAAGACCGCCACCATAAGCAGCGTCGGCGCGTATCGCCTACGGGCCAACATGCCGTTACCCGCGTACGATTGGGCGAGACGTACCGAAACGCCTCGCTTGTCCATTTGGAGCTGGAGACGGGGCGCACGCATCAAATCCGGGTCCATCTCAGCCATCTGGGTCATCCGCTTCTCGGGGATTCCCTATACGGAGGAAGCACGGCCCTGATCGGCAGACAGGCGCTGCATGGGGAACGGCTTGCCTTTACCCATCCTTTTACGGGCGAACGGATCGAAATTGACGATCCCTGGCCAGACGATCTGCGGCAGCTTGGGCAGAAGCTGTCAACCATACAATGAAATAGATGAAAATATAGAGACGCAAATCGCCGGACGGGCGCAAAAATGGAATGCCCTTCTATTTGGAGCATATAGATTAAATGAGTAACGCTTTTTGGGGCTCATGCCGTGAGGAAGCTCATGGTTAGAAATATGCCGAAAGGAGGACATCATTCCGTGTTTGACCAGTCCTACGGTTTGCGTTTTGACATTTATGAACGGATTCATTTATCGGAAGAACTGCCGGGAATAGCCGAGCTGGAAGAAGTCGAGCTGCTGCCCCATATCCAGGTCATCAGTCAGGATGAACAGGTTGCGCTCCGCGGCCATTTGATGCTAACCGGCTTGTACAGGGGCGACGGGGAGGATGATAACGGTACCCAGAAGCTGGAGCATCTTATTCCCGTCGAAATTACGGTTCCGGCGAATCGCGTATCTTCGCTGGACGAGATTTCCGTGGAGATCGAAAACTTCGACGTGGATCTTTTGTCCAAACGGAGCATGAACATTACGGGCGTTCTTTCGCTCCGCGGCATCGAAACGGCGGCGAGCGAGCCGGCATCGTCATGGAGTGCCGATGAATTTACGGTTGTACATGCGTCCGAGGATCCCGCGGAGGATCCGGTGCTTGCCGCTTTTTTGGAGGAAGGGGAGACGAGCGCCCATGAGGAGGAAGCCAGGGAGCCGTACGATGCGGCAGCGGCGGATGACGGGGAGACGGAGGCGTTTGCAGCCGAAGATACTGCCGCAGCGGAAGCTGCAGGCAGTCCAAGCGAAACCGAAACGCAGCCGGACAACGAACCGGCGGCCGTACAGCGTATTGCCGAAGAGGAGCCGCCAGCTGAGGAGGCGCCTGCACCTGCCGCGTTACATACGGACAAGGAATCCGGGGAGCGCGGCGGCAAGGGCCATGTTCAGTCAAACGTTTGGCATTTTGAGCATGAGGACGAATCGGAGCTGCTGCATCCCGAAAAAACGGCGATACAAGCGAACGAGGAACCGGAAAAGGACCTCTACCTGACTTCAGCCGAGCAGGAACAACCCTTTGAGCCCTCCTTCCCGTTCAGCGCTTTTCACCAGGAACCGGTGCCGCAGGAAGAAGCGCCGGAGGACGAACGGGAACCCCGGGTTGCGTTCGGCAGCAAAAAGGAACAGCAATCCGGCGAAAAGGAGCCGATCGGTTTTTCCTCGCTATTGTCGTCGAGCCGTTCGCTGAAAGATCAGGAGCAGCAGGCTACGCCGGAAGAGCCGAAGGCGGAGGAAGCGGAAAGGGAATCGACCGGCAGCGATGAAATCCAGTGGCAGAATCTCTTTCTCGGAAGCAGCTCGGAGAAAAATCAATTCCGGAAAGTGCGGCTTTGCATCGTTCAACGGGAAGAAACGCTCGAGACCATTGCAAACCGCTATCAATTGACCGCCCGCGAAATTTTGCTGCACAATCGCTTGACGGATCAAACCGTCGAGGAAGGACAGATTTTGTACATCCCGTAAGATTGCCTTAAAAAGCGTCCGGCTTTCAAAAGAGCCGGGCGCTTTTTTGCCGTTTCCATGGCGGAACCTGTTTAAGAAACATGCATATGTTAATAATAATCCTTAAAGTCTATTGACTTTAGGCGAGCAGTCCCGTTATGTTGACTAAAGTCGATAACCAAGTTATGATGAGTATATATTTTGTCAAGAACGATGATCGGGAATAGTAGGATTGACATGCCCTTCAGAGAGCGGAATTGCTGCGCTGAGAGATTCCGCAGGATGCTGTTTCAACCGAAGTCGCCCGGGAGTTGTCTGCTTGATCCCTTTCGCTTTTGCGCTCGGGTTAGGGCATGGCCGGCTGCAGCCGTTATCTGCATGAAGTGTCGCGTACATGATGGCAGCCTTCCGTATGGAAAGAAGCCGCATGCATCAGGCTTGGCATTTGGCCATGGCGCGAAACAAAGGTGGTACCGCGAAAGAACAGCCTTTCGTCCTTTGAGGACGGAAGGCTTTTTTGTTTTTTTTGCCAAGGATTGATTGCAATCCTGAAGAAGCCGATCTTGTGATGGAGGAGTAAGAATATGACAGAGCAGGACAACAAATTGACGACAGAGATGCCGACGACTTATGATCCGAAGGCAGCCGAAGAGAAGTGGTACAAATATTGGATTGACGGCGAGTTTTTCAAGGCGGGGCAGCGCAAGGACGCGAAGCCGTACACGATCGTCATCCCGCCGCCGAACGTCACCGGCATGCTGCATATCGGGCACGCGCTCGATTTTACGCTGCAGGACATTCTGATCCGCACCAAGCGGATGCAGGGGTATGACGTGCTGTGGCTTCCGGGGTCTGACCATGCCGGCATCGCCACCCAAACGAAGGTGGAGCAGAAGCTGCGCGAGGAAGGCGTATCCCGTTACGACCTGGGCCGGGAGAAGTTCCTGGAAAAGGTATGGGAGTGGAAGGACAAATATGCGGAAACCATTCACGACCAGTGGGCGAAAATGGGCTTCTCCCTCGACTATTCCAGGGAACGTTTTACGCTGGACGAGGGTTTGTCCAAAGCCGTGCGCGAAGTATTCGTCAAGCTGCATGAAAAAGGGCTCATCTACCGCGGCAAACGCATCATCAACTGGGATCCGGCCGCCCGTACGGCGTTGTCGGACATCGAGGTCGAATATAAAGAGGTGCAGGGTCACCTGTATCATCTCTCCTATCCTCTGAAGGATGGAAGCGGGCATATCACGGTTGCGACGACACGTCCCGAAACGATGCTCGGCGACACCGCCGTCGCGGTTCATCCGAAAGACGAACGTTACAAGGACATGATCGGAAAAATGCTCGTGCTGCCGATCGTCGGGCGCGAAATCCCGATCATCGCCGACGAGTACGTCGACAAGGAATTCGGAAGCGGAGCGGTAAAAATTACGCCTGCCCATGACCCGAACGATTTCGAGGTCGGCCTGCGCCATAACCTGCCGCAAATTACGGTGATGGACGAAACGGGCACGATGAACGATCAGGCCGGCAAATACGAAGGACTTGACCGCAGCGAATGCCGCAAGCAGATCGTCCAGGACTTGAAGGAGCAGGGCGTTCTGATCCGGATCGAGGACCATGTCCATCAGGTTGGGCATAGCGAGCGCACCGGGGCCGTCGTAGAGCCTTATTTGTCCACGCAATGGTTCGTCAAAATGCAGCCGCTCGCCGAAGCCGCCATCGAAGCGCAGAAGTCGGGCAAAGGCGTTAACTTCGTGCCGGAACGCTTCGAGAAAACCTATTTGAATTGGATCGAAAACGTTCGCGATTGGTGCATTTCCCGCCAGCTTTGGTGGGGACACCGTATCCCGGCTTGGTACTGCGACGACTGCGGCGAAATCCATGTCGCCTATAACGACGTTGAAAAATGCTCCAAGTGCGGCTCCGGGAACCTCCACCAGGACGAAGACGTCTTGGATACGTGGTTCAGCTCCGGATTGTGGCCGTTTTCGACGCTGGGCTGGCCTGACCAAACCGACGATTTGAAACGCTACTATCCGACGGATGTGTTGGTGACCGGCTACGACATCATTTATTTCTGGGTTGCCCGGATGATCTTTACCGCGCTTGAATTTACGGGAGAAATTCCGTTCAAGGACGTGCTCATGCATGGCCTGGTCCGCGATCCGGAAGGCAAAAAGATGTCCAAATCGCTCGGCAACGGCGTCGATCCGCTGGACGTCATCGAGAAGTACGGAGCCGACGCGATGCGCTACATGATTTCGACAGGCAGCACGCCGGGGCAGGATCTGCGCTTCCGCTGGGAACGCGTTGAGCAGGCACGGAATTTCGCGAATAAGATCTGGAACGCCTCGCGTTTCGCCCTGATGAATCTTGAAGGGTTCAGTTATGACGACATCGACATTAGCGGCGAGCTGAGCACGGCCGACCGCTGGATTCTGCACCGCCTGAACGAAACTTCCCGGGACATCACGCGTCTAATAGATGCCTATGAATTTGGCGAAACCGGCCGCTTGCTTTATAACTTCATCTGGGATGACCTCTGCGACTGGTATATCGAATTTTCGAAGCTGTCGCTGTATGGAGACGACGAGGCAGCGAAGAAAACGACAAAATCGGTGCTTTCCTACGTGCTCGACCGCACGCTGCGCATGATCCATCCGTTTATGCCGTTTATCTCCGAGGAAATTTGGCAGCATCTTCCGCATCAGGGCGAAACGATCACGCTGGCCGCTTGGCCTGAATATGATCCGGCCCTCGAAAATGCCGATGCCGCCCGCGAAATGTCCTTGCTGATGGATGTCATCCGCGCCGTTCGCAACATCCGGGCCGAAGTGAACGTGCCGATGAGCAAAAAGGTCGAGCTCATGCTTAACGCCGGGGACGACCAAACGCTCCAAATCGTGAACCGCAATGAAATTTATGTACAGCGCTTCTGCAACACGTCGAGCTTTAAGGCGGGAACCGGGCTCGAAGCGCCGGACAAGGCGATGACCGCGGTCGTCACCGGGGCCGAGCTTTACCTGCCTTTGGCGGGACTCATCGACATCGATCAGGAGATCGCCCGCCTCGAGAAAGAGCTGAAACACCTGAACAGCGAAGTGGAACGCGTCGAAAAGAAACTTGGCAACCAAGGTTTCGTATCCAAAGCGCCCGCCAAAGTGATCGAAGAGGAAAAGGCGAAAATGGCGGACTATGCCGAGAAGCGTAGCAAGGTGCTCGCGCGGATCGAAGAACTGAAGGGCTGAGTTTTATAAGGAACCTGCTGCCCCGGGCGCGCCTCGCGTCCGGGGATCAAATAAATTTCAGAAGGTGAAATGGCACATGGGAGAACAATTAGAAGGCTTCTCTAATTTGCGTACTTATGCGGAAGCCGCCGACTGGATTAACGGGCTGATCCCTTTCGGAATACGGCCGGGCATGGCCAGAATCGAAACCATGATGGAGATGCTGGGCAACCCGCACCGTCGGCTGAAATTCATTCACGTCGCGGGGACAAACGGCAAAGGCTCGACCTGCGCGTTTTTGACCCGGGTGCTTCTGCAAAGCGGTTATACCGTGGGAACGTTCACTTCCCCTTACATCACCAAGTTCACGAACCGTTTTCAATACAACGGCGAGGACATTCCCGAAGAAACGCTACTGGCGCTTGCCAACCGGCTGTATCCGATCGTTCAGGAGATTGCGGCGACCGAGCTCGGATCCCCGACGATGTTCGAGGTTTCGACGGCGCTTGCGATTTTGTATTACGCTGAAGAATGCGTGCCGGATATCGTCGTATGGGAGACCGGTCTTGGGGGAAGGCTGGATGTAACCAATATCGTATACCCGGTTGTTTCGGTCATCACGAACATCGGCATGGACCATACCGACATTCTTGGAGATACGGTCGAGCAAATCGCTTTCGAAAAAGCGGGGATCATCAAGCCGGGCGTGCCGGTGGTGAGCTGCGTACAGCAGCCGGAGGCCGTCGAGGTTTTGCGCAAAAAGGCGGAAGAATGCCGCACGACGCTTTATTTGGCGGGGGAAAAATTCACGTTTGAATATACGGGCAATCACGGGCCGTACCAATCCTTCCATTTTAGCGGCCCTTTTCGGGAATACGATATTGAAATCGGCATGAAGGGCGAATACCAGATTGCCAACGCGGCCGGGGCGCTGATGGCTCTGGAGGTTTTAAGGCAATACATGGCTTTTGTCATGGAAGAGGAAGACATTTTGAAAGGGTTCCGGGAAACGGCATGGGCCGGACGCATGGAAGAGATTACTTCCGGCTCCGCGCCGCGCATCGTGCTGGACGGAGCCCACAATCCGGAAGGCGCGGAATCCTTGCGGAAAAGCATCGAGCGGCACTATCCGCATAAACGGTTAAATTTGATGATGGGAATGCTGGCGAATAAGCATCATGAATCCTATTTGAAGCATATACTTCCTATAGTGGATACGCTTATCCTGACCGAGCCGGACTTCCGGAAAAAAATGGACGCTGCTGCGCTGCGCGACATCGCGGAGGGGCTGAAGCATTCCTACGGCAAACCGGATTTGCAGATCATCGTCGAACCGGACTGGAAAAACGCGCTGGAACTACTTAAGTCACGGACAGAAGCGGAGGATTTGGCGGTAGTATCCGGCACGCTTTATTTAATTTCGGATGTGCGGGCCGCTCTGCTGGGTCAAACCGATTCTGAAAAAGGTTGGTGAAAATCTGTTGAATTCTGAACATGTTCATTTTATCGGTATTGGTGGCTACGGGATGAGCGCCATTGCACGGGTTATGCTGGAAATGGGATACAAGATCACGGGTTCGGACGTGGCTTCCCAGGAATTAACGGAAAAATTGGCGGCCAAAGGCGCCAAAATTTATATCGGACATACGGCCGAGCAGGTACACGGGGCGGATTTGGTCGTATATTCGACGGCTTTGCCGAAAGACAACGTGGAACGGGTTGAAGCGGAGCATTTGAACATTCCGGTTCTGCACCGGTCGCAAATGCTGGCGAGATTGCTCAACGAACGCAAAGGCGTTGCGGTAGCGGGCGCTCACGGCAAAACGACGACGTCCTCCATGATCGCTTTGGTGATGGAAGAATGCGGCGTCGATCCGACGTATATCATCGGCGGGGAAATCATGAACGTGGGCACGAACGCCAAAGCAGGCAAAGGGGATTTTGTCGTGGCCGAAGCGGATGAAAGCGACGGCTCGTTTCTGCAATATCACCCTTGGCTCGGCATCGTGACCAACATCGAAGCCGACCATCTTGAAAATTACGACGGCGATTTTGAAAAGCTGAAAAAAGCTTACGTTCAGTTTCTGAATCAGATCCGCGAGGACGGCACGGCCGTCGTATGCGCGGATGACGACAATATCCAGGCGATCATTCCGGGCATCCGCTGCCAGGTGGCAACGTACGGCATTGACGACGTGAATGCGGAGTATACGGCAACCGACCTGGCGCTTGGCGACCGCCAAGTTTCGTTTACGATGAACCACAAAGGCCAGCCGCTTGGCACGGTGCAATTGTCGGTGCCGGGCCGCCACAACGTATACAACGCGATGGCGACGGTCATTTCCTGCCTGAAGGCGGGAGTTCCGTTCGAGTCAATCGTTGCCGCCATCTCGAAGTTTCATGGGGCGAAGCGCCGGTTCCAGGTGCTGGGCGAAAAAAACGATATTCTGATCATTGACGACTACGCCCACCATCCGACGGAGATCGAAGCCACGATCAGCGCGGCCAAAGCGACGGGCAAACGGATCATCGCCATATTCCAGCCGCAGCGGTACACCCGCACCTTCTTCTTGTTGGATGCGTTTAGCCGCGCATTCGGCGAGGCGGATGAGGTGATCATTACCGACATTTATTCGCCGGCGGGAGAAAAGCAGATCGAAGGCGTGCACTCCTCGAAGCTGGTGGAACTGATCGTGCAAAACAGCAACGGCGGGGCCAGATACCTTCCGACCAAGGAGGACGTGCTGGCCGACCTGAAGCAGAGAATCAATCCGGGAACTCTCGTGCTTACGATGGGGGCCGGTGACATATGGAAGGTCGGCTATCAGCTGGCGAAGGAGCTGTAGCCCTGCAAGGGCCGCGGCTTACATAGATTTGGAACGGATTTCGGAAAAAGGGCTTTCCAGGCCGCGGCGTTTGCTGCGGCCTGGAGGCCCTTTTTGGCTTTGGTTATAGAGACCGGTTCCATCTTCGCCGAATCGTCTGCCGGTCGGCTTTTGTCTTGCAGCCCGTCCTCTTTTCGCAGGTTGCGGCAGCATAAGTTCGGACAATCCGTCATATATTCCTTGTAATAGAGACAAGGGTGAGGTGTATGACCGTGAACAAGGCGAGAATGACTTTCCGGTTCAATCAGGAAAACCCGCGTGAGCCGGATGCTCCGCAGGAAGAAAAGAAACCGGCGGCGCAAACGTTCAAACCGATGCCGGAGAAGGAACGCGCGCCGAAGAAGTCGGCCATCGTGGAGCCTCCGCGGCAGGAGCATCAACAGGATGTGCCGGGCAAAAACCGGGACCACTTGCACGTCGTGTCGGGATCGATGCAGGGCTGGTCGGATCCTTTCCATAAAGACGAACCTTGGGACGAGCTGCTTTCGGGATGGCCGAGGGACGACCGTAAAGAGGAGCGCCGCCGGGATCGGCCGGAAGATGCGGAATTCCATGATTTTGAGGCCGGCCGTTCAGGGGAATGGCGAGACTTGGCCGACGACATATATCCGGAGCGGGGGGAGATTTCTTATCGGCCAAGACGTCCGACGTCGTTGTGGAAGATGATCGGAACGATTACGGGCGCGGTTGTCACCGGGGCGCTGTTCGGTTTCGTCATTTTAACCTTTTTTAAGGACGGGTCGGGCGGCGCCAATGTCCCTGTAAAGCCGGTGTCGGAAAACGCGGCAAAAAGCACGGCAGGGCAAGCCCAGGCCGCACCCGTCGCCGTTTCGATCAAAGGAGAGTCGTATTATATGCTTCAATATGGCGTTTTCAGCAGCGGGGAGCGGGCCGAGCAGGCAAAAAAAGAACTCGAGCAATACGGTATCGCCGCAGGAATCGACCCGGACCAGAAAAGCCGCGTGTATGCCGGCATTTCGGCCGACCGCGAACAGGCCAAGCTGTTGAGCAGCCAGCTTAAAAGCCAGGGCGTCGAGCTGTACGTGAAGGAAATAACGATTCCGGCGGTCAGCGAGCTGAAGTTTGCCGGCGATGCGGACACGGCAAGACGTTATTTCGAGACGAGCTCCGAGCTGGCGTCGAAGCTGAGCCGCCTTTCCGCGGCGCTCCTGAGCAAGGAAAAGGCGACGGCGCTGAATGAGGGCGATGAGGCCGCCATAACCGACGTCCATAGCCGCTGGACCGAAGCGATCAAGTCGTTCCAGACCGGATTGGGGCAAGAAGAGGAACAACTGGGGGCGCAAATCGAGCAAACGATGAACAGCGCGGTTTCGGCGCTGACGGAATACAAGCGCAACGCGAACAAGTCGCTGCTCTGGGAGGTGCAGTCCCGGATCATGCAATACGTCATGCAGCAAAAGGAACTGATTTCCAGACTAGGAAAAGCGTAAGTACCGCGTTTGAAGCGCATGAAGGAGTTTGTATGCCCAAAAATTCAAGTAACAGAGCGCATCCGGCATGGAATTGGAAATAGTTCCCCATGCCGGATTTCTGTTTGTATTGCCGTTCAAATAACCGTATAATAAATTGGGTGTCAAATTATGGCGAGGGAAGAGAAGGATGAAAAAAAACGTAGGTATACTGCTCTTGTTTTTGCTGCTTGGCTGGCTGGCGGGTGCTTGGATCGCAAAGGCCCTGGAACCTGTACAAGCCCTCTCCTTTCTGACCGCTTCCACGAAGCTGGAGTGGTCTCCGCAAGCTAATTTGGACATTATCAGCTACGACATCACCATTAAATTCAAAATGAGCCTGCTAAGTTTGATCGGCATCATCGTCTCCGTGTGGCTGTATCGCAGGCTGTAACTACAAGACAAAGGAGATCCTTTCATTGAAATCAAACCATTCGCGCCGGGTCGTCCTGGCATCTACCTCACCCAGAAGGCAGGAGCTGATCGCTTCTCTACATATTCCGTACGAGATTCATCCGAGCCATGCCGATGAACATACTCCAACCGACTGGACCCCCGATCAGATCGTAGAAGGTTTGTCGCTTCGCAAAGCCAAAGCCGTTTACGAGCAAATCGGCGGCCCGTCCGAAGATGCGGTCATCGTCGGAAGCGACACGATCGTTGTGCTCGGGGACCGAGTCCTCGGCAAACCTGCTGACGATGCGGACGCCTTTCGCATGCTGAAATCGTTGCAGGGGAGAACCCATCAAGTATATACGGGCGTTGCTTGCATAGACGCGGCTACGGGACAATCGCTCGTTCGGCACAAAATGACGCGGGTCGTCATGAAGGAGCTGACGGACGCGAAGATCGAAGCCTATATCCGAAGCGGCGAACCTCGCGACAAAGCGGGGGCTTACGGCATTCAAGGCCTCGGTTCCACGCTCGTCGAAAGCATCAAGGGCTGTTATTTTACCGTCGTCGGTTTGCCCGTTTCGCTGCTGAGCGACATGTTGTCGGAATTCGGGATCGACGTCCTTTGAACGTGGATGAGATTTGAGTGAAAGGAAAGTAGGGGAATTATGGAGCCGCAATTGTATATGCTGCGCGACATCCCCCATCAGGAACGACCGAGAGAACGCATGCTGCAGTATGGGGCCAGCGCTTTAAGCAACGCTGAACTTCTCGCCATTTTGCTGCGGACGGGAACGAAGCAGGAGTCCGCGATCCATTTGGCGCAGCGCATTTTGCAGCAGGTCGGCAGCATGCGCCGGCTTGTGGACATGAGCGCCGAGGAATTGATGGCCATCAAAGGCATCGGCAGCGCCAAAGCCGTCCAGCTGAAAGCCGGAATCGAGCTTGGGCAGCGCCTGGCCCGGACCCGCATGGACGAGCCCGTCGTCATCCGCAGTCCGCGCGATGCGGCGGACGTGCTTATGGAGCAGCTGCGTTACTTGCAAAAAGAACATTTTGTTTGTCTGTTTTTAAATACGAAAAATCACATTATTGCTCAAGAGACGCTTTCAATCGGCAGCTTGAATGCCTCCATCGTCCACCCGCGCGAGGTGTTCCGCGCCGCGATCAAGCGAAGCAGCGCTTCGATCCTGTGCGCACACAACCATCCGAGCGGCGATCCGGCCCCAAGCCCCGAAGACATTTCCCTCACTTCAAGACTGAAGGAAGCGGGAGAAATCGTGGGGATCGAAGTGCTGGATCATTTGATTATCGGCGACGGGGAATTCGTCAGTTTGAAGGAGCAAGGCTTGATGTAATATAATAGTTGAGATTGACAAGGAAAGGGAGATTACAGCATGTTAGGGAGCTTCACGAAAGATTTGGGAATTGACTTGGGGACGGCGAATACGCTTGTTTACGTCCGTGGAAAAGGAATTGTCGTAAGAGAACCTTCGGTTGTTGCGATCCGTACGGATACGAAAAGCATCGAGGCCGTCGGCGAATCCGCTAAAAAAATGATCGGCCGCACGCCGGGCAACATTCGTGCCATCCGTCCGATGAAAGACGGCGTCATCGCCGATTTCGACACGACGGCAACCATGATTAAATATTTTATCCGTCAAGCTCAAAAACAGCGCTCGATGTTCCAGCGCCATCCGAACGTGATGGTGTGCGTGCCTTCCGGCATTACGGCCGTCGAACAGCGTGCGGTGGAGGATGCGACGAAGCAGGCCGGAGCGCGCGAGGCCTATACCATTGAAGAGCCGTTTGCGGCAGCCATCGGCGCCGACCTTCCGGTATGGGAGCCGACAGGGAGCATGGTCGTCGACATCGGCGGCGGTACGACGGAAGTGGCCGTCATTTCGCTTGGCGGGATCGTAACGAGCCGCTCCGTGCGCGTGGCGGGCGATGAAATGGATGAATCGATCATCCAGTACATCAAACGCCAATACAACCTGATGATCGGGGAAAGAACGTCCGAACAGCTCAAAATGGAAATCGGCTCCGCGCTGCCGCTGGAGCAGGTGGAAACAAGCGAAATCCGCGGCCGCGACCTGGTTACCGGCTTGCCGAAGACGATCACGATTACGTCCGACGAAATCAGTGAAGCTCTTTCCGATACGGTGAACGCCATTGTCGAAGCCGTGAAGGTAACCTTGGAGAAATGCCCGCCGGAGCTGGCTGCGGACATTATGGACCGCGGAATCGTGCTTACGGGCGGCGGCGCTTTGCTGCGCAACCTGGACAAGCTGCTTGCGGAAGAAACCGGCATGCCGGTGATCGTTGCCGAAAATCCGCTGGACTGCGTCGCGATCGGCACAGGCAAAGCGCTTGAAAACATTCATTTGTTCAAATCCCGCAGCAGCTCGGCGGTGCGCTCGAAGCGCTAAGCCGGAAATTGTGGGTCAACCCCTGATATTGGGAGAGAGAAATCAGTAGAGTTAGAGGGTGTTGAAACTGTTTAAGCTGCTTGGAAACAAACGCTTATTTGTCATTTTGATCGCCCTTGTTATGTTTATCG
Organism: Paenibacillus sp. VCA1; assembly: GCF_031583795.1. Classification (NCBI taxonomy): domain Bacteria; kingdom Bacillati; phylum Bacillota; class Bacilli; order Caryophanales; family Paenibacillaceae; genus Paenibacillus; species Paenibacillus sp. VCA1. The sequence continues at coordinate 87,528 of NZ_JAVLSX010000016.1, forward strand.
CACTGATGGGTTTCACGCTCGGTCCAAGGGCGTCGCTGTCCTTGCCCGAGAAATTTTTGAGGGATACTGTCGGTTTTGTCCAAAACATCATCTATAAGCCCGCTGGATACATAGCGGGCTTGTTTAAAGATATCGGCAATATGCGAGAGATATACGAGGAAAATCAACGATTGAAAATTGCGCTTGCCCAATATACGCGGGAAAAAGCCAATTATAATTTTATTGAAAAGCAGAATAAAGACCTTCAGGAAGCACTGCATTTCACGGAACAGCAAAAAAATAAATTCAATTATTCCTATCATATCGCTCAAGTCATCAGCGTGAATGCGGATGTGGTCAACAAAACCTTGGTCATTGACCTCGGCGAACGGGATGGCGTCAAGGTAGGGCAGTCGGTCATTTCCATCGACGGCATGATCGGCGTGATCAGCCATGTCAGCAATTTCACCTCGACGGTGAAGCTGATTACGGCGATGGACGCCAAGGACCCGAATTCGAACGGAATTGCGGCGACGTCGATGAACAATCATCAAACCTTCGGCATCGTGGAAAGTTATGACGAGACGACGAAGACGCTGCTCATGACCCAGATCAAACAGGATGATCCGATTAAAAAGGATGACACCATCGTCTCTTTGGGCGATACGGACAAATATCCGCGGGGGTTGATTATCGGTAAAGTGCTGAGCGTGCAGGAAAGCAAGTTCGGCAAAACAAAAACGGCAACGATTAAGCCAGCGGCCGAATTCCAGGATTGGAAGCAGCTGTTCGTCGTCTTTACGCCGGAGGCTCCGAAGTAATGAAGATGCGAAAGCAAGTCCTTCTTCTGCTGCTGTTTCTGCTGTTTATCCTGGAAGGCACCTTGGTCCCGTGGCTTTTGCCGGGTTCTTGGCAGAGCATTCTTGCGCCCAATCTCGTATTTATCGTGTTGCTGTTCGTTTCGATTTACCATAACCGCCATACCGCTTTGGTTCTCGGCATCATTTTCGGCATGCTTCATGACGTGGTTTTTTACGGCGATATGATCGGCAGTTATTCTTTGGTGATGGGTTTTTCCACCTATATTATGGGCTTCATTTTCCGCGTCCGGCGGGCGCCGATGCCCGTCATGATGACGGTCGTCATTTTGGGCAGCCTGTTGTTCGACAGCATGCTGTACGGGATATACCGGTTGTTCTCGCTCACGCAAGTGACTTATGACTGGAATTTGCTGCACCACATTCTCCCCGACCTTGTGCTTCATTTCGTGTTCGGGCTTATCATTTACGTTCCTTTGCGAAAACAGCTAGAAAAGATTGCTAGTCGTGAGAAAAAAGAAAAGGCGGCGTAAGTCTCATACGCCATTTTTCCTTTCCGGCAGGAACTTTGCCGTCCGAAGGCGAAATGTAATGGGATAGGGGGGACAGGCATGGCAGTAAAATCGAATCACGTCACGATTAAGGGCATCAAAGATGGCCTGGTATTCCTGCTTGACGATGAATGCGAATATGAGGAACTGCTTGGCGAACTCCGGTTCAAGCTGGAGCACAGCCATCAAAATATTTTGACCGGTCCGATCATTCACGTGGATGTCAAATTAGGATCAAGAAGGATTACGGAAGACGAGAAGCAGCGCATGCTCGACATTTTGAAGCAAAAGGGGAATTTGCTCATCCGCTCGATCGAATATCCCGAACCCGAGCAGGCGCAAGCTCCGCCTTACAAGATCATGTGCGGCATGGTAAGATCCGGCCAAGTGCTCCGCCATCAGGGGGACCTGCTTTTTTTGGGGGACGTGAACCCGGGCGGCAGCATTTTGTGCACGGGGGATATTTACATACTCGGGGCTTTGCGCGGCATGGCGCATGCCGGGGTGGACGGCAACGAGGAATCGATCATCGCCGCATCCCATTTTGCCCCGACGCAGCTTCGGATCGCGGAACAAATCAGCCGTCCGCCCGATGAATGGGAGACGCGCGAAACCAGCATGGAATTCGCTTTTTTACAGAACGGCGCCATGCAAATCGACAAAATCAGCAATATTGTACGCTTGCGGCCTGATTTTAACGTGTTTAAAGGGGTGTAGCACACATGGGAGAGGCTATTGTCGTTACTTCCGGTAAAGGCGGTGTCGGAAAAACCACCACATCGGCCAACATCGGGACTGCGCTTGCACTGCTTGGCAAAAAGGTCTGTCTGGTGGATACGGATATCGGCCTCCGCAATTTGGACGTGGTCATGGGCCTTGAAAACCGGATCATTTACGATTTGGTCGACGTTGCGGAAGGGCGCTGCCGTTTGAATCAAGCGCTTGTAAAGGACAAACGTTTCGATGAGCTGTATATGCTGCCGGCCGCCCAGACGAAGGATAAAAACGCCGTGTCGCCAGAGCAGGTCAAAGACATCGTTTTAGAGCTGAAAAAAGAGTATGAATACGTCATTATCGACTGTCCCGCAGGGATCGAGCAAGGGTTCAAAAACGCCATCGCCGGCGCGGACAAAGCGATCGTCGTGACGACGCCGGAAAACGCGGCCGTGCGCGACGCGGACCGGGTGATCGGGCTGCTTGAAAGCTCCGAGATCGGTTCGCCGAAGCTTGTCGTCAACCGCATTCGTCCGAATTTGGTGAAGACAGGGGATATGCTCGACATCGAGGACGTTATCCAGGTGCTGAACATCGATCTGATCGGGATCGTGCCCGATGACGAGCATGTCATCAAAGCGGCGAACAGCGGCGAGCCGACGGTGATGAATCCCGATTCGCGGGCGGCTATCGCCTACCGCAACATCGCCCGCCGCATTTTGGGGGATACGGTGCCGCTGATGCATTTGGATCAGAAAAAAGGCATGTTTTCAAAATTCAAAAAGATTTTCGGCATGGGCTAACAGCCTGCCGGTGAAGAGGACTCTCTCGCAAATCGCGGGAGAGTTTTTTATTTTTGCCTTCTTTGATGTATAACCAGGCTTTGAATCAGGTTAAGTTACTTGAATAGAGGTTTTTTCGACAAGCAATACCTTGCCGGAACTGATAGAAGGAGTTGATCCGTGATGCTTGGTATACTGGCAGCCATTTTTGTCATTCAAATCGTCTACGTTTCGTTTTTTACGCTGCGCATGATTTTAACGCTGAAAGGACAAAAGTATTTGGCGGCGGCGCTCAGCATGTTTGAGATTACGATCTACGTGCTGGGTCTCAGCATCGTGCTGAAATACGTCAACCAGCCGCTCAGCTTGATCGTTTATGCGGTCGGTTACGGGCTCGGGGTGTTGGTCGGCTCCTGGATCGAAGGACGAATCGCGCTCGGTTATATTACGATGAAGGTCATCGTCAACGATCCGCAAAGCAACATGGCCAACGCGCTGCGGGACAACGGGTACGGCGTGACTTCATGGATCGGAAGCGGGCGCGACGGACATCGGCTCGTGTTTGAGGTGCTGGCCAAACGGAAAAATCAAAAAAAATTGTATCATTCGATTCTGGAACTGGACCCGAAAGCCTTTATCGTCGTGACGGAACCGGTGCTGCTTCATGGGGGATTTTGGACCCGCGGCACAAAAAAATAAAAAAAATGGCCCAAAAGCGTTTCACCCTTGATCCAAATGGGTAAATACATGGAGCATATAACTGCGGGTGCGCCTTCTCTTCTGTGGGGACGCATGGCAATCGCATATAGCCACATTCGTTTCAAGTCGGGGGGAGCAGCACTACAGCTTTAGGAAGGCAAAAAAGATGCGCCTGGCGGGCGCATGCTTTTCGTTTTCGCGCGGGCACTACATAGCTAAGATCAAGGTGGAATGTTAAGGTATGCAAGTCTAATGCCGTAACGAAGAATTTATGCTTTCGATCAGTTTAGAACCTCTGGGTTTCCTCTTGGATTTTTCCACCCCATTTTACATGCGCTTGACCTCTTTTCGTGTTTCGACTTCGGTCATTGGCTTCCTATGACTTCTATATCTGCAAGCGGGGACGATCCGAAAATGATCTTTGAGAGGTCATCAAGGGTTTCCCATGCAGTTTTTTGACTCCCCCCACGGATGATATGCCGAATGCTCCGCATAATATGGATAATGCTTGCAAAGGGGCGATTGAATGATAGTACTGGACCATGTGAACAAAGTTTACGATAACGGCTTTCACGCGCTCAAAGACATCAACCTGGAATTTAAAAAGGGCGAGATTACCGTTCTGATCGGGCCGAGCGGCTGCGGCAAATCGACGACGATGAAGTTGATCAATGCCCTCAATACGCCTTCATCGGGCAGAGTGCTCATCGACGGCAAGGACATTTCAGGGATGAATCCGGTCGAACTGCGGCGCAATATCGGTTATGTCATTCAAAGCGTCGGTCTGTTTCCGCATATGAACATTTCCAAAAACGTGGGCGTCGTTCCCCGCCTGAAAAAATGGGATAAGGACAAAATCGAGCGGACCGTCAATGAGCTGCTGGATATGGTCGGCTTGGACCATGCGGTTTATGGCTCCCGTTATCCGTCGGAGCTAAGCGGCGGGCAGCAGCAGCGGGTGGGCGTCGTGCGCGCCCTGGCGGCCGATCCGGACATCATCCTGATGGACGAACCGTTTTCCGCACTGGATCCGATCAGCCGCGAGCAGCTGCAGGATGAACTGATCCGGCTGCAGCAGGAGCTGCATAAAACGATCATTTTCGTGACGCATGATATGGACGAAGCGATCAAAATCGCGGATACGATCGTGCTGATGAAAGCGGGCGAAGTGGTTCAGATCGGCAAACCGGATGCGATACTTCGTCACCCCGCCAACGACTTCGTGCGGAATTTCATCGGGCAAAAACGTCTTCAGGACGAAGGCGAAAGCGAAAGCACGTATCAAATCCCGCTCGTCGACGAAGTGATGATTACGAACCCGGTGACCGTATTCCCGAGCCGGGGACTGGCGGAAGCCATTAAAATGATGGAAATGAAGCGGGTCGATTCCCTGCTCATCGTGGACCGGAACAAGCAGCTTCAAGGCGCCGTTTCCATCTACCGCGTGCTTGACCAATACGGGGAGGAAGGCAAAACGGTGGCGGACGTCATGCAACCGGTCCGTTATTCCGTCGCATCCGGCAGCACGCTGGCGCAGGCGGTTGAAATCATGGACAGCCACCAGCTGAGCAATCTGCCCGTCGTGGACAGCAGCAACCGGTTTCTCGGGCTCATAACGAGGGGCAGCGTCGTCAAACATTTGGCCGAGGTATACCCGGGGGTCGGCCGTTCCGCCGACAGTGGAGAGGGTGAGTGATGATGAACGCGTTCTGGAGTTTTATTACGGAGCGGTATCCGGACATTTTGAAGGCTCTGGAGGAGCATTTGTCCATCTCGTTTTCGGCGGTTATTTTGGGGACGATCATCGCCGTGCCGATCGGGATTTTGCTCGTTTACAGCCGGGTGGGCTGGATCAACAGCGTCGTGTTTTTTATCGCCAACCTGTTTCAGACGGTGCCAAGCCTCGCGCTTCTGGCGATATTGATCCCGCTGATGGGCATCGGGATGAGGCCGGCGATCCTTGCGCTGCTTCTCTATTCGTTAATGCCGATTTTGCGCAACACATATGACGGCTTCCAATCGGTTGACAGAGGCGTGCTCAATTCCGCCAAAGGGATGGGCTACAGCACCGTGCAAACGATCATGAAAATCCAGCTTCCTTTGTCGCTCCCTTACATCATGTCGGGGATCCGGATTACGACCGTGTACATCATCAGCTGGGCGACGCTTGCTTCCCTGATCGGGGCCGGCGGCCTGGGCCAACTGATCGTATCCGGCCTCGGCGTCAACAAACCCGAGATGATCTATATCGGCGGGATCGGCGCCATTCTTCTGGCCTTGATCGCCGACGGGCTGCTTGGCCTTCTGGAGGGCTGGCTCAGCAGGCATTTTCACCAGACAAGGGAGTCTGCCCTATGAACCGCGGAAGCAAGCGTTCGGAACTGAACAAGGGAGGCGTGATGAATCTGAAGAAGCTCAAATGGATGCTGATGCTGCTCTGCGCGTTCGTGTTTGCCGGCATGACATCCGCCTGCGGAATCCAAAGCGAAGTCACGATCGGGACGCAGACGTATACCGAAACGAAAATTTTGGCGGAAATGTACAAAGCCCTCATCGAAGACCGCACGAAACTCAGCGTAGACATCATACCGGACCTGGCGTCGAGCTCGCTTGTCATCAATGCGATGAAACGAAACGATGTCCAGATGGCGACCTTATATACCGGTGAAATTTTCAACAACCATTTTCCGATCAGCGGTTCGAAGGACCGCGAAGAGGTTTTGAAGGAAGCCCAAACGGGATTCCAAAAATATTACGACTTTACCTGGATGAAACCGCTCGGATTCGAAAATACGTATGCCTTCACGGTGCGCAAGGATCTGGCCGAATCCAAAGGTTACGCCAAAATCTCCGACGTCAAAAAAGATATGGCAGGCATGAAGCTTGGCGTCGATACGACGTGGTTAGAGCGCAGCACGGACGGCTATCCGGCATTTTCCAAAACGTACGGGATCAAATTCGGCCAGGTGTTTCCGATGGAAATCAGCCTGGTATACAGCGCGGTCGCACAGAAGCAGGTCGATATCGTGCTTGCTTATTCGACGGATTCCAGGCTGAAGGCGTACAATTTGCAGACGCTGAAGGACGACCAACAGTTTTTCCCTCCATATGACGCGAGCCCGGTCCTGCGTTCGGATCTGCTGAAAAAGCACCCCGAAATCGAGGATGCGATCGCACCTCTGGTCGGCCATCTGGATGCGGATACGATGATCTCGCTGAATTACCAGGTGGACATCGAGAAAAAAAGCGAACGCGAGGTGGCCATTGCCTACTTGAAGCAGCAGGGCCTCTTGAAAAGCTAAAGGAGGGTAAGCATGGAAAACAAGCAATTGACGTTTATGGACTTTTTATCCTACGTGTCCCGCAACAGCGGCATGCTGTGGGATTATTTCGTACAGCACATCATCATGGTGGTCATCGGCCTCGGGCTGGCGGTCATCGTCGGCGTGCCGCTGGGCATCCTTTGCTCCAGAAGCCGTTGGGCGGCCAAAATCGTCTTGTTCATTACGAACATTCTTCAGGTCGTTCCGAGCTTGGCCATGCTGGTCGTGCTGATGCTCTGGCTCGGTTTGGGCATGAAGACGGTGATGGTGGGGCTTTTCCTGTACTCGCTTAATCCGATTACGCGCAATACGTACGTCGGGCTGAAGCAGGTCTCCCCAAGTTACCTGGAATCGGGAAAAGGAATCGGCATGAGCCCGCTGCAGCTGCTTGTCAAAGTGCGGTTTCCGCTGGCCCTGACCTACATCATGTCCGGATTGCGGATCGCGGCCGTTATCGCCATCGGGGTCGTCACCATCGCTCCGCTTGTCGGCGGCGGCGGGCTCGGACGGGAAATCTATGCCGGCCTCAACAGCAACAACTCGCTCCGCATCTTCGCGGGGGCCATTCCTGCCGCGGTGCTGGCCATTGTCGCAGACATCGTGCTCGGGTATTTGCAGCGCAAGATGGATTTGGCCAAGCGGAAATCCGGAGCGGCCCCGGCGCCCGCCAAAGTCCGGAACATCGGTTAAGAACCGCTCTAGCCGATCTCCAAAGGGAACTCCTCTATCAGAGGGGTTCTTTTTTTGCTAGGCGGGCGTCAAGGATGGAACCGTGGTCGCGGGGCTTGGAAGGCTTGTTCTAAACCGGGGACATCCCTTCATAAAATAAAACAAAAACAAGCCTCGAAAGGGGATCACAGACATGGACACAAAGACTTCGATCAAACAGCGGAGGGAAGAGCGCATCCGGGATCTTCTGCTCCGCGAGGAACCGGCTGGCCCGCCGCCGCAGCCCGTTGAAGAACAGCTCCCGTTATGGAGCACAGGCCGATTGCCGGAGACGTTTGCGCCGGAGCCCGATCCGGAGAAGGTTTGGAAACAAGAATATGCCAGGGGCGGAGGCCCGTCGTATCATAAATCCCGTTTTTTTTCCGGCTTTATGTGGCGTTTGTTTTTTAGCGTCATCCTGTTTGCCCTTGTCTGGGGACTTTTTAAATATCCGCAGCCATGGAGCCCGAAAATCCAGGAGTACGTCATGCAGTCGCTCAACCGCGAAATGGACTTTCAGGCGGTGGAGGCATGGTACGAATCCCATTTTGGAAAAGCGCCGGCATTTATCCCGATTTTTAAGCAAAACCAGGCGTCGCCGCTGAAAGTGAATGCTTCCAAATCCATGTACCCGCCGTTGGAAGGCGAAATCGTTCAATCGTTTGCCGTGAATTTGAAAGGCGTGGAGATCGCTCCGAAACAAACGTCCGGCTCGTCGCTCGAAGTCAAAAGCGTGGAGACGGGCCGGGTTATCGACGTGTCGGGAAATAGCGAGACCGGGATGACCGTCACGATCCAGCATACAGGCAAGCTGGTCGCTTCCTACGGGCATTTGGCCAAAACGCGCCTGCAAAAAAACGATTGGGTCGAAGGGGGAGACGTGATCGGCCAGCTGCAGGCCGGCGTGGAAGGAGAGGCGCCAACCTTGTTTTTTTCCGTGAAAGAGGATGGCAGCTACGTTGACCCGGCGGACGTGATCCCCATTGATTAACGTGCGGGGGATCACGCTGTCGCTGCATCCTTTTTTTGTCATTCTCATGCTGTTTTCCGTCGTTACCGGACATTTTCTGGAGCTGATCGTTTTATTTTCCATCGTGTTCATTCATGAGCTGGGCCATCTCGCGGCCGCGCTGCTGTGCGGCGTCCGCATCCGCTCGATTCAGATGCTGCCGTTCGGCGGCGTGGTGGAAATCGAGGACCATGGGCAACTGACGGCCTGGAGGGAGATCGGCATCGCCGCCGCGGGTCCGCTCATGAACGCGATGATGATCGGGGGCGCGCTCCTTTTTCGCGAGGCCGGATGGGGAGACGGCGCTTTTTTGTCTTACGTCGTTTACGGGAACGCCATGATCGCAGGCTTTAACCTGCTGCCGGTCCTGCCGCTCGACGGGGGGAAAATTCTCCACGCCGCAGCGAGCCTGTTTTTTCCGTATCATCAAACGTTATTGTGGTCCTCCAGGATCAGCGTGGCCGGCAGCGCGGTGGTCGTGCTGTTATCGGTTTCGCCCCTCCTGCAGGGAGAAGCCAAAATTCATTTGAATCTGCTCATGATCGGCATTTTTCTTCTTTACTCCAATTGGATGGATTATAGGCATATTCCGTACCGCTTTACGAGGTTTCTTATGAACCGGGAGAAAGGATACGGCGAGGCGGCGAGAAAAGGCAGTTTTGCCCAGCCGATCATTGCCGATCCGGCGAAACATTTGGACAGCATTTTGCGTCTATTTAAAAGAGGGAAATACCATGTCGTTTATGTGATAAACAAACAGGGAGGCTTGATCGCCATGCTTCCCGAACAGCGCCTGATTTCGGCTTATTTCGCAACAGAACGCCCCACGCTGCTGCGGTGATCGGGCGAAACTGATGTATGGCATAAAAAGGGATATTCCCGAAATAGAGCTTTAAGCTAAAAAAGGAGATTTCATGGTAATATGGGATGGAAATGTCTTCTAGCAGGGGTGAAGCCATGAAACAAATGATCGTTCATTGTGAACCGAAGCTGACGCAGATGGCCCTCTTGGAGGAAGGCAAGCTGGTGGAGTTTGCGGCGGAACGCAGCCAAAATCACAGCTTGGTGGGCAGTTTTTATAAAGGACGTGTCGTCAACGTGCTTCCGGGCATGCAGGCCGCGTTTGTGGATATCGGTCATAAAAAAAACGCGTTTTTGTATGTGGACGACGTGCTGCACCCGAATCTGGAAAAGCAGCCGAAAGAAAAACCTCCGATCGAGACGCTGCTGCGCGTCGGCCAGGAAATCGTCGTACAGGTCATGAAAGAGCCGCTGGGAAGCAAAGGGCCGCGCGTGACCACGCATTATTCGCTGCCCGGCCGCTGGGTCGTTTTGATGCCGAACGCGGATTACGTCGCCGTTTCGAAAAAGGTGAGCAAGGAGCATGAGCGCAGCCGCCTGAAAATGCTGGGCGAAGAAATCCGTCTGGAAGGGGAAGGTATCATTATGCGGACGGTTTCGGAGGAGGAGCATCCGGACGCCATCGCCGGCGATCTTGCCTTGCTGCGCGAGCAGTGGGGCGCCATCCGGGAGCGGGCCGAGACGTGTTCGGCGCCCGCGCTTTTGCACCGGGATTTGAGCATCGTGCAGCGGTTTATCCGCGACGTATTTGACCCGCAGCATGACTTGCTTCAAATCGACAGCGCCAAAGAAGCCAGGGAAGCGGAAATATTTTTGGAGGAAATCGCCCATGGCAGCCATCTGCCGGTCAACGTGTATCAAGGGCAGGAGCATATTTTCAAAGCGTTTGGCATTCAGGAGCAGATCGAGCGGGATTTTTCGCGCAAAGTGATGCTGGAAAGCGGCGGATCGATCGTGTGGGACCAGACCGAAGCGCTTACCGTCGTGGACGTCAACACCGGCAAATATACAGGCGGGGAAAGCCTTGAGGATACGGTCACGCGGATCAATCTGCAGGCGGCCAAGGAAATCGCCAGGCTGATCCGGCTTCGCGACGCCGGCGGCATTATCATCGTCGATTTTATCGACATGGAGCAGGAGAAGCACCGTCAAGAGGTCGTGGACATGCTCGAAGCGGGGATGAGCAAAGACCGCACGAAAAGCCATGTGGTCGGCTGGACGAGGCTCGGCCTGCTCGAATTGACCCGCAAAAAAGTCAGGGACGACACGGCGATGCTGCAAGCCAAGACCTGCGACCACTGCGACGGGACGGGGCGGATAAGCCTTCTGGGAATCCATTGACTTGGTCCCGTGGTTATGTTAATATCTATGAGTATGTGTCCAGTGTTTCTCTAGAATGCTTGTCACATGCTGTAACCGCTCCGGTCGGGTTCTACTAAGCGCAGCCTTCGGGCGGCCACCTGGATCAGGCGAGTCTGAGACATGAGGAGGTGCAAGCAATGTACGCAATTATCGAAACTGGCGGCAAACAATACAAAGTTCAAGAGGGCGACGTATTGTACATCGAAAAGCTGAATGCAGGCGACGGCGAAAGCGTGACTTTTGACCGCGTTCTGGCTGTATCCGGCAACAACGGTTTGGTAACCGGTACGCCAGTCGTTTCCGGCGCATCCGTAACCGCAAAAGTGGAGAAGCATGGCAAAGGCCAAAAGGTTGTTGTATACAAATACAAGCCTAAAAAGAACTACCACAAGAAACAAGGCCATCGTCAACCTTACACTAAAGTAACGATCGAAAAAATCCAAGCGTAAGAAGGTGCGCTCCTTTGATTCAAGTGCGCATACTAAGACGTAAGGATGGAGGCATCCATGGCTTTGAGGTGAAAGGTCACGCGAACTTTGCGAAGCACGGAGAGGATATCGTGTGCGCCGGCGTATCGGCGGTCACCGTCGGAACCGTAAATTCGCTCGAGGAGCTGACCGGAACCGTAATGGACAGCAGAATGAACGACGGGTTTTTGAGCGCCCATTTTCCTTCCGAAGGAGATCGGGGCGTCGATCCTCAGGCACAGCTGCTGCTCGAATCCATGGTTGTCATGCTGAATTCGATTGCAGAATCATACGGGAAGTATATTCAAATAAAAGAAGTCACTATTTAAAGAAGGAGGTAGACAACATGTTAAAATTGAACCTTCAATTGTTCGCATCCAAAAAGGGTGTTGGTTCCACGAAGAACGGACGCGACAGCGAAGCGAAACGCCTTGGCGTGAAGCGTGCTGACGGACAAACCGTGACCGGCGGAAGCATCCTGGTTCGCCAACGCGGAACGAAAATTCATCCTGGCGCGAACGTGGGCATCGGCAAAGACGATACTCTGTTTGCGAAAGTGGACGGCGTCGTGAAATTCGAGCGTTGGGGCCGCGACCGCAAAAAAGTGAGCGTCTACCCTGTTGAAGCTGCTCCTGTAGCGGCAGCAGTAGAAGCGTAAGTTCGTTTACGCGGATAACGGTAGAACACAAGAAGAGCCTTCGGCAGTGCTTGCCGGGGGCTTTTTTTTGAAAAGATAAGAAAATGCGACGCGTCGATCGACGTTTTTAAAGCGATTTGCAAGTTTTAGGGCAGTTGGATGAACAACAAGGATTGCTGTGGTATACTGGTAATTGATGTAAGGATGATCGGTGATCAAGAATGGGGAGAGGCCGCTTGAAATCCTGGAAATGCATATTGGCTATCATCGCCGCATCAGTCGTTGTTCCATTGTTTTTCGTGATGCGGGACAAGTCGTTCATCTGGGGCGTCGTGTTGGTGTTATGGGTAGCCGCGGTTCTGGCCGGAGGTTTCGTCCTGATGAGCCGCGGGCAGAAAGCGGAGCGGCAGGCGCAGCTTCGGGACTTCGAAGAAAGCGCCATTCGGACGCTGAATCACCACCGGCACGACTGGATGAACGACCTGCAAATTTTGTACGGGTATATCCGGCTCGGAAAAATTGATAAAGCTGTGGAAAGTGTGGAAAGAATAAAGGAACGGATGAACCGGGAAAGCAAAATTTCGAAGCTGGGCATTCCGTCTCTTGTTTATTATCTGCAATCGTTCCGGACGTCCAACAGCGACCTGGAGCTTGAGATCGACGTGGATCCGGATGTGCAGCTCGATAAGCTGAGCCCGGGGGACGGCGCCGATCTGGCGGCGGCCATCATCGAGACGGTGCGCGCTTACCAGCACGGAGGCAAAGCCTCTTGGGCCGACACGCGCAAGCTGCGGCTGAGCCTGCGCCAGAACGGCCCGGAAATCGTCGTGTGCTTTGAAGGCGAAGGCGCCATGGGGGATCCGGAACTGCTGAAGCAGCAAATTTACAATGTGGTACAAGGCAAACGAATGAAAGCGGAGCAGCTTCATCCCTCTCAGGCTTCGTTTCTGTTACGCGTGCCGTGTGAGTCATGAGGAAGGTGAAGTCATGTTTGTAGATAAAGCGAAAATTTACGTCAAAGGCGGTGACGGGGGCGACGGATTGATCGCTTTCCGCCGGGAGAAATACGTGCCCGAAGGCGGCCCGGCAGGCGGGGACGGAGGAAAAGGCGGGGACGTCATTTTCCGCGTCGACGAAGGCCTGCGGACGCTGATGGATTTCCGTTACCAGCGGCATTTTAAAGCAAAGCGCGGTGAAAAGGGACGGAATAAGAGCCAGCACGGCGCCAATGCCGAAAATATGATCGTGCGGATACCGCCCGGCACCGTGCTGATCGATGACGATACGGGAGAAGTGCTTGCCGATATGGTCCGTCACGGCCAGGAGGTCGTGGTTGCCCGCGGCGGACGTGGCGGACGTGGCAACATCCGTTTCGCCACGCCGAGCAATCCGGCTCCGGAGCTGGCGGAGCACGGGGAAGAAGGCGAGGAGCGTTACCTCGTCATGGAGCTGAAGGTGATGGCTGACGTCGGGCTTGTCGGATTTCCGAGCGTCGGCAAATCGACCCTGCTCTCCGTCGTCTCCGCGGCCCAGCCGAAAATCGGGGCATACCATTTTACGACCATCACGCCGAATCTCGGGATGGTTGAAGTCGGCGACGGCCGCAGCTTCGTCATGGCGGATTTGCCCGGCTTGATCGAAGGCGCTCACCAGGGCGTCGGTTTGGGCCATGAATTTTTGCGCCATGTGGAACGGACAAGGATCATTATCCACGTGGTGGACATGGCGGGATCGGAAGGCCGCGATCCGTTTGAGGATTGGGTGAAAATCAACGAAGAACTGAAGCTGTACAACGCGGCGCTGGCCGAACGGCCGCAAATCGTGGCGGCGAACAAGATGGATATGCCGGATGCGGAGGCCAATCTGGAAACGTTCCGCAAGCTGGTAGGAGAGCAGAGACCGGACATCGAAATTATGCCGATCTCCTCGTTGACCCGCCAGGGAATCCAGGAGCTGCTGTACCGCGCGGCCGACATTCTCGATTCAATCCCGCAGGAGGTTCACGTCGAGGAAGTCGCCGATACGGCGGAAAGAAAAGTGTACAAACTAAACAAAAAGGACGACGACAATTCGTTTACGATCACGCGGGATAACGAAGCCTTTGTCGTGCACAGCGAAAAAATCGAACGCATGCTTAAGCGAATGCAGCTGAATTCGCATGAGGCGATTTTGAAGCTGGCACGCACGATGCGCCATATGGGCATTGACGACGAGCTGCGCAAACGCGGGGCGGAGGAAGGAACGATCGTCCGGATCGCCGATTTCGAATTCGAATTCGTAGAAGGCAGCAGCTACTACTAATAGCCTTCCAGGGCAATCCGTGAACCGGCAAAATTTTTACCGGCCAACGCTATTCACAAGCCGTTTGAGGGCGCTTAACGCACCCCGAGCGGCTTTTTGTATATCCGGATATTTGCGGAGGCCGCATACATAAAACATCATCATAAACATCTTGCCAAGTAAGCGCTCTTATTGTATTCTTCTGGACAAAAAGGCTGAAATCTATTGACCCCTCGGATGCAATTCTTTATAATGTCCACTATATAAAAACATAAGTCTTTGAGGAGAGGACGTTCGTGAAAGAACGCTATTATTTGGTCCGGGAAGATATTTTGCCTGAAGCCGTGGTCAAAACGATGCAGGTCAAGCAGCTCCTCGCCGCCGGCGACGCCAAGACGGTGCATGAAGCCGTGGAACAGGTGGGGATGAGCCGCAGCGCATTTTACAAATATAAGGACGGCATCCACATGATCAACCAGTTGGAGAGAGAACGGATCGTGACGATTTCGATGGACATGGAGCACCGCTCCGGCATGCTGTCGAAAGTGCTCAGCCTTGTGGCCGGTTTCGGCGGCAACGTGCTGACGATCAACCAAAGCATCCCGCTGCAGGGAATCGCCAATGTCGTCATTTCCGTCGAGGTTTCCCGCATTAGCGAAGAGCTCGGGGATTTGCTCGAAAGCCTGAGGGACTGCGCCGGAGTGAAACGCGCGAACCTCATCGGACAAGGCTAATCCTGGAAGGATTTTGGTCAAGGCCGAATAGCGAGAGACAGGGTCGAAAAACGAAGTTCATAGAAAAATTGAAATGTTCGCATGTAACAGGAGGAGAGGGAATGAAGCCGGTTAAAGTGGGTTTATTGGGTCTTGGCACCGTGGGAACGGGCGTCGTAAGAATCGTGGAGGGTCATCAAGAGGATTTGAGCAGTCAGGTCGGCTCTCCGATCATCATTGAAAAAATCGCCGTAAAAAACAGCGACAAAACCCGCAGCATTACCGTGGACAAACACAAGTTGACGGAAGATCCGTGGGAAGTGATCCGGGATCCCGAAATCGACGTCATCGTGGAAGTCATGGGCGGCATAGATCTTACGAAGGAATATATCCTCGAAGCCTTGGACCGCGACAAACATATCGTGACGGCCAACAAAGATCTGATGGCTTTGCACGGCTCCGAAATTTTGGCCAAAGCGCAGGAGAAGCAATGCGATGTGTTTTATGAGGCCAGCGTCGCCGGCGGGATCCCGATTATCCGTACGCTGATCGAAGGATTTTCGTCCGACCGCATTTTGAAAATCATGGGGATCGTGAACGGAACGACGAACTATATTTTATCGAAAATGAGCCAGGAAGGAGTATCCTACGAAGCCGTGCTGGAGGAGGCGCAGAAACTGGGTTACGCGGAGGCCGACCCGACTTCGGACGTCGAAGGCTTGGATGCGGCCCGCAAAATGGCGATTCTCGGAACGCTGGGCTTCCGTACCAACGTGGAGCTGAAGGACGTCAGCGTGCGCGGCATTTCGCAGGTCTCGAAAGAAGACATTGCGTACGCCAAACGGTTGGGATACGAGATGAAGCTGCTCGGCATCGCCGACCGGGAAGACGATCACGTAAGCATCAGCGTTCAGCCGACGATGGTCCGCAAAGGACATCCGATTGCCTCCGTCAACGGCGTATTTAACGCTGTGTACGTGTACGGCGAGGCCGTAGGCGAGACGATGTTTTACGGTGCCGGCGCGGGAGAGATGCCAACGGCAACTTCCGTCGTTGCCGATTTGGTGGCCGTCATCAAAAACTTGAAGCTCGGCGTCAACGGCTTGAAAGCCATCGTGCCGTATAAACCGAAAAAGCTGAAGAGCGACGAGCAAATCGCGTTCAAAAACTTTATTTTGCTTCATGTGGACGACAAAGCCGGCGTACTTGCAAAAATCACCCAAGTATTCGCCGAATTCGGGGTGAGCCTGGAGTCGGTGGTGCAGCAGCCAAACGAGCTGAATCCGGAAGCGGAGATCATCATCGTTACGCACAACGCCAGCAAGGCGAGCATGGACAAAGTGCTGCAGCATTTCGAAGGGCTTGACGTGATCCGCAAGATCAAAAGCGTGTACCGTGTGGAGGGATAACCCTCATTCTAGTTTGCGTGCTTAATGAACTTCATATATATAAAGGATTTTGCCAAATCCTGAACAACGAAAAAAGGAGCCATACCGATGTCATACCAAGGACTGCTTCAAACTTACAAACCCTATTTGCCTGTCAACGAAAACACGCCGATGCTTACGCTCAAGGAAGGCAATACGCCGCTGATCCGCGCCGTGAATCTTTCGGAGGAGCTTGGGCTTGATCTCCATTTCAAATATGAAGGTTTGAACCCGACGGGTTCGTTTAAGGACCGCGGCATGGTGATGGCCGTTGCCAAGGCGGTCGAAGAAGGCAGCCGCACCATCATGTGCGCATCCACCGGCAATACTTCCGCTGCCGCCGCAGCTTATGCGGCCCGGGCGGGACTGAACTGCATCGTGCTCATTCCGAACAACAACATTGCCCTGGGCAAACTGGCGCAGGCGATGATTTACGGCGCGAAGGTGATCGCCATCGAAGGCAACTTCGACCGCGCGCTGGAGATCGTGCGCGAAATTACGGCCAAGCATCCGATCACGCTCGTAAACTCGGTCAACCCGTACCGCATCGAAGGCCAAAAAACGGCTGCGTTCGAAGTGGTCGACCAGCTTGGCAAAGCGCCTGACGTTTTGGCGATCCCGGTCGGGAACGCGGGCAACATTTCGGCTTATTGGAAAGGTTTTAAGGAATACCATGCCGCAGGCAAGTCGTCTTCCCTGCCGAAAATGGTCGGCTTCGAAGCCGAAGGCGCCATGGCAATCGTCAAAGGCGAGCCGATCCTTGAACCGGAAACGATCGCGACGGCGATCCGGATCGGCAACCCAGCCAGCTGGAAGACGGCGGTTGCCGCAGCCGAGGAATCGGGCGGACAAATCAATTATGTGACGGACGACGAAATTTTGGCCGCTTACCGCCTTATTGCATCCCGTGAAGGAGTATTTGCCGAGCCGGCTTCCGCAGCTTCGGTAGCGGGCGTGCTCAAGCTGAAGCGGGAGGGTTATTTCAAAGGCGGGGAAACCGTCGTCTGCGTTCTGACAGGCAACGGGCTGAAAGACCCGAACGTCGCCCTCAAAACCGTCAACGCCGAGCCGCTCGTCGTGCCGGATACCGAAGAGGCCGTTATGGAGGCTATCGCAAAGCTGGAAGAGGCGAAAGCATGATCAAACCGGAAGGCGTGTACGTAAGGATTCCTGCCAGCACCGCGAATCTGGGTCCGGGGTTCGACACGCTTGGCATGGCCTTGTCTTTGTATGCATGGGTGGGAATGAAGGAAGCGGACCAAACGGAGATTCGTTTGTACGGAAACGAAATGGACGGGATTCCGAGGGATAAAACCAACCTCGTCTATCAGGTGGCCCAGATGGTATTTCGGGAAGCCGGCGTTCATCTGCCGGAGCTGGAAATTTCGATGTACTCCGACATCCCGCTGACCCGGGGGCTAGGCAGCAGCGCTTCGGCCATCGTCGGCGCGCTTTATGCCGCAAACGCATTGATCGGTTCTCCCCTTTCCGATGCCAGGCTTCTGGATATGGCGACGGCGATCGAGGACCATCCCGATAACGTCGGAGCTTCCTTGTTCGGCGGGCTCATTACGGCGATCTGGGACGGGGAGCATGCGGATTACGTCCGGATGGAGCCGCACGATGATTTGGAAGTGCTGGTCGTCATTCCGGATTTCCAATTGTCGACGTCGGAAGCAAGAAAGGTACTCCCGGATAAGATAAGCCGCAAGGATGCGGTGTATAATATTAGCAGATCTTCTTTGCTGGTAGCTGCGCTTTCCCAAGGCAGACTGGACTTGATCAGCCGGGCGATGTCCGACCGCCTTCATCAGCCGTACCGGGCGGAGCTTGTCCCGGGCATGGTCGAGATTTTGGAGCGGGCCGCAGACCATGGGGCTTTGGGGATCGCGCTGAGCGGCGCCGGACCGACGCTGCTTGCGCTTGTCGACCGGCATTCGCTAAGGAAAAAGGAACTTGAGTCATATCTGCTGAATACGATGAAGGCCGAGGGCATAAGCGCGTCTGCAAGGTGGCTGGTCCCCGACCGCGAAGGGGCACGCCTGATCGGCAGCATGTCGACTGGCTCATTTATGCAAATGATAGAAGGGGAAGTAAAAGCATGAAGCGAATAGCATTATTGCCCGAAGGGTCGGTGTCGCACGAGGCCGTTGTGCAACTGCTTGGAGAGAATACGGCGGAGCTGGTGTACCATAAGCTGATCTCCGACGTGTTTTTGTCGACGGCCAACGGAAAAACGGATTACAGCGTCATTCCGATCGAAAATACGATCGAAGGCTCGGTTAGCCTTCATATGGATTGGCTCGTTAACGAAGTGGACATTCCGATGCAGATCGAATGGGTGTATCCGTCGATTCAAAACTTGGTCGGAGACCGCGAGGAATTTCTCGGGGAATCCGGCGAAGCGGATTTTACGAAAATCCAGAAAATTTTATCCCACCCCGTGGCGATGGCTCAATGCCAGCAATTTATCCGCAAGCACATGCCGCAGGCGGAGCTGGTGAATGCGGGCAGCACGACCGAAGCTATCGGGATCGTCAAAAACAACCCGGGCCAGGGGCTGGCCGCGATCGGCACTTCGCTTGGCGCCGCGACGCACAATCTGGACGTCTTGGCCAAACGCGTAACGGACCACGACAACAATTACACGAGATTCATTTTGATCGGCAAAGAAGCGCTGACCGAGCTGCCGAAGCCGGTTAAACAGATGAAAACGAGCATTCTGGTTACGCTGCCGGAGGATTTTGCGGGTGCGCTGCATCAGGTGCTTGCCGCTTTCGCCTGGAGACGCCTGAACCTGTCCCGCATCGAATCCCGTCCGACGAAAAAAAAGCTGGGCAGTTATTATTTTTATATCGATGTTCTGGAATCGGCGGAATCGGTGCTGCTGACGGCGGCCATTGAAGAAATCGAAGCTTTGGGCTGTCAGGTGCGCGTTCTTGGATCTTATCCAAGCTATACTTATCAGGAACTAATTTCGGAGGTGCTGTAGTTTATGTCAGAGCAGTGGATCTATTTGGATGGAGAATTCGTTACCAAAGAAAACGCGAAAGTATCGGTTTTCGATCACGGTTTTTTGTACGGGGACGGCATTTTTGAGGGGATCCGCATCTATGAAGGCAACATTTTCAAATGCGACGAGCACTTGGAACGCCTGTACGATTCCGCAAAATCGATCGACCTTGCGATTCCGTTGACGTTTGAGGAAATGCGCGAAGCGATGGCGGAAACGATCCGCCGCAACGATATGAGAAACGGCTACATCCGCCTTGTCGTTTCCCGCGGAGCAGGCAACCTGGGCCTTGATCCAAGACGCTGCCCGAAACCGACGGTGCTCATCATCGTGGAACAGCTTGCGATCTACTCGGAAGAAGCGTACAAAAAAGGCCTCCGTGCCGTATCGGTATCGACGCGCCGCAATTTGCCGGACGCCTTAAATCCGAAGATCAAATCCTTGAACTACCTGAACAATATTTTGGTGAAAATCCAGTCGAACCTGGCCGAAGCGGACGAAGCGATTATGATGAATGCGCAAGGCTACGTTACCGAAGGCTCCGGCGACAACATTTTTATCGTCAAAAGAGGCGTCGTGTACACTCCTCCTTGCTATCTTGGAGCGCTTGAAGGCATCACCCGGATGGCGATTATCGAACTGTGCGACAAACTCGGTTACAAGCTGAAAGAAGAGCCGTTTACGATGCATGACGTGTATATTGCGGATGAAGTCTTTTTTACGGGTACGGCCGCAGAAGTTATCGCAGCCCGCGAAATCGACGGACGGATCATCGGCACAGGCGAAGCGGGTCCGGTTACGCTTAAGCTGCTTGAAGAGTTCCGCAAAGCGGTCACTCAGGACGGCTACAAAGTGTGGTAAGCCTGACCAAGCGCCCGGATCATGCGCGCCCGTTCGCGAAAAATCCTTTCATGACAAGCTCATGGAAGGATTTTTTTGTCGTTAGGGATGTCATCCGCCCATCCTCTGCATAAGATGTAGTAACGAAGGCGGACGATTCATGCGCCTATAAGAGTTTAGGAGGTATTTGCCGCGTGAAGATACACATCGTAAAAAGTGGCGACACTTTATATGAGCTCTCCAAAAAGTACGATATTCCTCTGCAAAAAATCATCGACGCCAATCCGCAAATTTCAGATCCCAACGAGCTGCAGGTCGGACAAAAAGTGAAGATTCCGGCGGAACCGGTGCAGGTGCCAAGCCCTGACCACATCATTCATAAGCATGTCGTGAAGCAAGGAGATACGCTGTGGAAGCTGTCGAAAGCATGGGGAGTTTCCTTGAAGGAAATGATCGACGCCAATCCCCAGCTCAAAAATCCGAATGCGCTATTGGTAGGCGAGGTCGTAAACATTCCGAAAACCAAAGGCAATCCGGGGCCGGCCGACGACCCGAATCCAAGTGCGAACGTGAATGAAAATGCCAACGTGCAACACGAAAAACTTCAACCCGGCGGGAAGGCTTACACCGGTCCCAAAGAAGAAATGACAGCCCCCAAAGCGGAAGTGACTGCCCCTAAAGCGGAGATGACGGCCCCAAGTCAAGTTCAGCCGCAGCAGCTTCCGGAACTGCCTAATGTGCCGCTCCCCAATCTTATGCCCGAAATGACGCTCCCGAATTTGCCGAATATTCCGAATATGATGCCGAACGTATCCAACGTCATGCCTGAAATGACGGCTCCGAACGTGATGCCGAACGTCATGGCGGAGAACATTCATCCGAACGTAATGCCGAACGTCATGGCGGAGAACATTCATCCGAACGTGATGCCAAACGTCATGGCGGAGAACATTCATCCGAACGTGATGCCGAACGTCATGGCAGAGAACATTCATCCGAATGTAATGCCGAACGTCATGGCAGAGAACATTCATCCGAACGTGATACCGAACGTCATGGCAGAGAACATTCATCCGAACGTGATGCCGAACGTCATGGCTGAGAACATTCATCCGAATGTAATGCCGAACGTGACACCGAATATTATGCCTCTTTCCGAAAAAAAACCGTCAGGCGTCAAACCTGTAGCAGAGGAGCCTTGCGGATGCGAGGGCGCCCATCATCCGTTTATGCAATTCCCGACCGCCGTGCATGAAGTCGGTTCATTCTATCATACGCCTTGCGATGAAGAGGTTCAGGCAGTGCATACTTACGGCAATAAGCCATATCCGGGAAAATCCTCGCATTATCCGGGGATCGTGGCGGGTGCTGAAGATTACGAGATGCCGAACCAACACTGGGTAAGCCCTTCTTGGGAAAACCAAGCGTCGCCCGTCGCTTATGAACCAAACATGAAGTTCCCTGTAAGCCATCAGCCGAATCAGCCATACCATCCCGGCCAGGTTTCGCCGATCTATTACGAACCGGTCCATGCGCCGAACCCTTGCGGTTGTTCCGGCACGGCACCCGTTTTTCATGCACCTGAACCGGCCTTTGTTCAGCCGGCGGTTTATGATCCTTATTGCTATCCGCATTTTGTCCTTCCGCCATGGTGTTATCCGCATCCGGCACCGGTTCCGCTGGTGGGAAGTTACGGCGTTGAGCCGAATGCTCCATTAGGTGCACACGCCCATGGTCCGAATATGCCTTATCACGATCCGAATATGCCTTATCACGATCCGAATATGCCTTACCACGACCCGAACATGCCGTTTCCCGGATGGAGCGGGATGGAATATCCGGTGTGGGATCGGGCTCAAGCTCAAGCCCAAGTTCAAGCATATACGTTCCCTCCGCAGCAGGCGGAACCCGAATCCGAATCCGAACCTTCCGCAGCGGTAAATGCCGTACAGGCGGCGGCGCAAGCCCCGATCGAAACCTTTGAAGACGTAGAAGCTACAGGCAAAACGGAAGCCGATCCCGGTAAGACAGCCAAAACATTGAACAGCACGAAAAGAAGCGCTACGTCTTCCCGCGATAAATCGGTTTCCAATAAAGCAAAGAAGCAAAATTCCTCCAGACGCAAAAATCCTTGGATCAAAGGCTAATAACGAAAGAGCAGAGCTGCCAAGCCGGACGCTTATGTCCGGCTTGCTTGCCGGTTTGGGGGGACATAGATTTTGTTGAAGTGCAAAAAAAGGTGTCGAGCTGCCGCATCTTTGCGAAAACGGGTAATTTTGCGTGTCGGACAAGGAATTAGGCGGCGAGGCGTCGAATTTGAGGAAGCTTGGCTTACAACAAGGAGGAGATGACAATGGCCATTTATTTGGTTCGCCACGGCAAAGACGAAGAAGGGTATCGCGGAGGCTGGAGCATGAGAGGGCTGGTACCTGAAGGAATCCGGCAAGCGGAACGGTTGGGAGAGTATCTTTTTGAGCATCAGGATCAGTACAACATCTGTCGGATTTTGACCAGCGATTTGACCAGAGCATCTGAAACCGCTCAAATCGTTGGGGAAAAACTCGGCCTATCCGTCGTTCAATCGGAAAAATGGAGGGAAACCAACAACGGCGTTCTGGCCGGTATGGCAAACGAAACTGCAAATGAAAAATATCCGGGGTTATACTTTTCGAGCTTAAGGATGGATGAACGTTATCCGGGAGGCGAAAGCCCGATTGAAAATTTTTTACGGATTAAAGAAGCGTTCAATGATTTATGCAGAAGCCAAATGGAAGAAAACGATGGCGAAAACGTGTTGGTTGTAACGCATGGCGGCGTCATCAATATCATCTACCATATCGTAAAGGATTTGACGTGGACGAATAAAAACACGTTTTTTCCGGCAGCCAACACTAGCATCCACAAAATTGAAGCGACAAACGGAAGATGGGAGTTAACATTGGAAAATCAGACGCCGCATCTTCAACATGCTTAAGTGTCCCAATAAATGGATAATGTTTTTAGAGAAAAAGACTTGCCAAAAGTTATTGATGCGTGTTATATTAATATTCCGGCCAAGAAATCTATGAAAAGCCGGATGGAATTGAAAGATTAAAAGTTTTTTAAAAAAAGCTTGCAAATCTCGAGAGACCATGATATTATATAAGAGTTGCTGCTGAACACAACAACAGCGACGAAAACGAAGTGTTTGATCTTTGAAAACTGAACAACGAGTGAGATTAGACCTTGCTTGCAAGGTCGATAGCGAAGCAAATCGGTTCGAGTCTTTTGACTGAATGATTTGCGGAGCATAAATGAGAATTATTTCTCGTCAGATTCAAAATGAGTCACAAACTTTCTTGGAGAGTTTGATCCTGGCTCAGGACGAACGCTGGCGGCGTGCCTAATACATGCAAGTCGAGCGGACCTTAGCGATCTTCGG
>NZ_JAVLSX010000017.1:0-88930 GCF_031583795.1 Paenibacillus sp. VCA1
GAAGGGGATTGGGGAGTAGGTGATGAAAAGCATAAATTCAGGAGGATATTATGTACTTGCCGTGACGTGGCTCGAATATCAGTGAAAACTCCTGCTGATAATTTCAGCAGGAGTTTTTTTATTATAGGAGGAAAGATATATTGTTCGTCAAATTATTCCGTATTATGGAAATGTATGCCTAGGTAAAATTTGACTATTTTGATAAAATAGTGTCGTGCAATCAATTACTTTTAATAAAATTACGATATCCGCAATATTAAATATCGGAAAGATTCGCCATAGAGACATGCCTAGAATTTACTGAAATTGTATATCTCAACAGTGAGCTGGTAGAGAAGTAGAACTGATTTCAGCTGAGGGAGGAATTTGGATTATGGAGAATTTAAAAAATACAATAAATTGGGATCGCGAACACATATTGAAGGTTAATAGATCTATTTCTACATATGATGTTAAGGATGAGATTGTGGAGGAGGAGGTAAGGAAACAAATAGAACCATGGTTGTCAGCGATTTTTCAAAGTGAACATCTGTCTGTTTTACTGGGCGCAGGGTTAACGACTGCAGTTACTTCCATAGCATCCCTACCCTCTCAAGGGATGTGGAGGATTGATTTTGATGGAGCATATAAAGAACGTATAAAGACTTACGCAGATAATAAGGCTACTAAAAGCGATAGAGGCAAAGCTAACTTGGAAGATGATTTGAGAACTGCCTTTGAATTATTAGCTGGTTTGCAAATCGCCGACCATGAAGTGGATGCCCTGCAACTAAAGACAAGTATAGAGACAGCATTATCTGAATTTATTTCAGCAATCTTAAAAACTGAGGAACAATTTAAAAAAGCACTGGAAGCCGACTTTCAAAAATTTGATATAGAGATGATATTTGATGTGGAGTACGGGAGTAAGGCAGAACAAGAAAAACTAGATTATCAAAAGAAGGCGGAAGAAGCGTTAAGCTATCTAAAGTCATTCCTTACAAGTTTCGCAAGTCGGACTGCCAGCAGAGATCGCCTTAACATCTTCACTACGAATTACGATCGATTTATTGAGTACGCATGTGATATGGCAGGTATATTATTGTTGGATCGCTTTATAGGGAAAATTTCTCCGATTATGCGTTCGACTAAACTTGAATTAGATTATCACTACAATCCACCAGGTATTAGAGGAGAACCTCGCTATGTTGAAGGCGTAGCACGATTAACAAAAATGCATGGTTCAATCGACTGGAAGTTTCGTGGAAAAAAGATTGTAAGAGAACCATTACAATTTGGAGCTTCAAGCTTTATGAATGAATCAACAGAAGCTGTAGTTATTTACCCTAACTCTTCTAAGGATATTGAAACTGATTTTTTTCCATATGCGGACATGTTTCGAGATTTTTCTGCAGCGCTTTGTCGCCCTAACTCTGCACTTGTTGTTTATGGCTACAGTTTTGGTGATTCCCATATAAATCGGATCATTGAGGACATGTTAACACTCCCTTCAACTCACTTAGTTATCATTGCATATGAAGATAGCGCGAAGCGGATAAAACGTTTCTATGAAAAGCATAACCCTGCGCAGATTACTTTATTAATTGGAAGCCATTTTAGTGATTTAAAGAACCTGGTTGATTGTTATCTGCCAAAAGCTGCAATAGACAAGATTTCTGTAAAAGCGCATGAATTGAAGGAACGTCGAGGAGATAAAGAACCTCAAAACAAAAGTGGAGAAGGTAGATTTGATGAATGGGATTCCTGATTTTGATTATCTCCGAGATCTCACAATTGGTACTGTCGAATTTGTCAGTCCATCAACAATTAGAGTGAAATTAGAATTCAATACACCAGTAAACACAGCTTTTAATGCTGGTTTTCCAGTATCTTTTCCTAAAATAAACGGATTTGTACTTGTTCCTAATGAAGTCGGGGCTATAGTCGGAATGATATCTTGGATTGGCGTTGAAAATTCGCTTTATCCCAAAAGAACAGGATTAAAAGATTTTGATTTAATCGACCTTCCATTTCCCCAAAGGAAAATGCAAGTTAATTTACTTGGAACTTTAAAAACAAAACGAGATGGAACTTTTGAATTCGAACGAGGTGTCTATCAATTTCCTTCTGTTGGGGATGCTGTTTCTATTCCTACAAATGAGGAAATGCAGGCTATTGTTGAAAATAGAGAAAGGAACGCGAATGTTATTATTGGCACAGCCCCAATAGCAGGCAATGTTCCCGTTAAGATAAACCCAGATACATTATTTGGTAGACATGTTGCTGTTTTAGGGAACACAGGGAGCGGAAAATCCTGCTCAGTGGCTGGATTGGTTCGTTGGTCAATTGAGACTGCTAAAATCAACAATAAAAAATCAGGGGCACTAAATGCGCGTTTTATTGTTTTTGATCCAAATGGAGAATACTCTAAAACTTTTGATACTTTAGGGGAACCAAGGAAGTTTAGGGTAAATATAGGTGAGGATTTGATTCATGAAAGTACTCAACTTCAAGTACCTGCCTGGATGTGGAATAGCTATGAATGGAGTTCGATTGCACAAGCCAGTGGAAAAATGCAACGACCAATACTAAGGCGTGCATTGAGAGAATTGCGAAATGGCGGTACTATTTCAAATGATATCTTCAAAGCAAGAATAGATTTGACGAGCTACCATTTAGCGCTTAAAACTCATGTTGCCAGAGGCTATGATATTTTGTCCGATAAGAATGAGCGTACAGCATTCGGGAAAAGGCTTGTTATGTTTAAGGGTGATTTTGAGCATATGATAACTCTATATGATCACCTTTCTGAGGTTGTTGCTGGACTAGGGAAAATTCTTCGAATGATTGAGGACATAATTAATAAGTATTCTAAGTCATTTGTTAGAGATGAGGAAACGATACAATATTTTGAGAGTATCTCGAGGGCTGACTTTGACAATTTAGTTGCAAATATGCAGGAAGTCCTAGATTCATGGGGAGGTGAGGTGGAATATGAAGGACCTAATGAGGATACGCCAGTTGAGTTTGATCTCGATCAATTAACCGCCCAAATTGCTCAAATATCTAAAGAACAAAACGCCATACAGTATGTAGACTATTTAATTATGCGTATTCAAACAATGATAGCTGACATTAAAATGTCTTCTATTATTAATAACAAGAGCGAAATGACTTTATCTGAATGGTTAGAGACATATATTGGGGATGGTCAAGGAAGCGGAGCCGTGGTCATTGACTTATCACTTGTCCCATCAGAAATAATACATCTAATCGTTGCTGTAATGTCACGGATTATTTTTGAGTCTTTACAACGATATCGAAGGAAAAATGGAAAACCGTTGCCAACAGTCATGGTATTAGAAGAAGCTCATCATTTTCTCAGTCGGTATGTACAAAATTCGGAAGAATTATCGCCAGCATCTATGTGCACGCAGACTTTCGAGAGAATTGCCCGCGAAGGGAGAAAGTTTGGCCTTGGACTAATGATATCTTCTCAGAGACCATCTGAGTTATCTCCAACAGTATTGTCACAATGCAATACCTTCCTGTTGCACCGTATAGTAAACGATCGTGATCAAGAATTAGTCAAACGTTTGGTTCCTGATAATTTGGGAGAAATGCTAAGTGAACTGCCTGTACTTCCAACAGGAAAGGCTTTATTGATTGGGGCAGCATCTTCAATTCCGATTCTAGTTGAAATGAAACAATTAAAAGAGGAAGAACGGCCGCATTCCTCTGATCCTGATTTTTGGGATGTGTGGACAAGGAAAGTGGAACGAGAAGTCGACTGGAAAGCCATAGCCAGAGAATGGCAGGTTGAATAACAAAAAGTAAATTGCAAAATCTGTAAAGCGACGTTAGAACTTTGCTTTTAAAACAAAAATTGACTTGAGGAGGGCAGAAGGATGGAGAGTAAAAGAAAAATTACTGATGAAGAATTAGGGGAAATTGAAGGACTTGTCAATAAGGCAATTATGGCGATTAATAAAGAAGCTGCTGTTCCATTTATTAGACGCTTAGAATTTATGACAGAAACATTAAGCATACAAGCTCCACAGAAAAATATTTTTGCTGAACTTGTTGCATACACAAAAGCAGCTTCGGGACAAGTGAAGGAAAAGGAGCACTGGATTAGC
Organism: Paenibacillus sp. VCA1; assembly: GCF_031583795.1. Taxonomy (NCBI): domain Bacteria; kingdom Bacillati; phylum Bacillota; class Bacilli; order Caryophanales; family Paenibacillaceae; genus Paenibacillus; species Paenibacillus sp. VCA1. The sequence goes on from NZ_JAVLSX010000017.1 coordinate 4,119, forward strand.
GCAGTCAACCAAAGTCTTTATAAGTTGAATTGTAAGTGATTTGGTAGGCGGAGCCAAGCTCGAAGTAGGGTGAGTTAGTGTCAAGAGTGAATGTTGATTAGTCGAAGAAAATTACGTTATTCAACATAATTTTCAATTCTTTGGTTTCTTGTTCTGCAAGAAGGAGGTCTTATGCTAGAAAAAATAACAATAAGTAATTTTGGTCCGAACTTCTTGCCATTGCATAAAATTCACCCCGTCCTTAAGAATAATTCCTCTCTAAAAAATTATGTCATGTTATGTAAAATAATAGAGTCAGAAAAGGTCAATTACAAAAAAATAAGAACCCAACAAGGTTAGTGAAGTGCTCCCTGTCAAGTAGACAGTGTAAAAAAAACAAAAATCATTGGTTCCCTTAGCTCAATTAAACAGAGCTGAGGTTTTTTTCTATTATCTTCATACAATTTGTTTCCGATATTCGTTAGGAGACAAGCCATTTAAACGCTCTATATAGCGATAATTGTTGTAGTAACGGATATAATTTCTCACGTCTTCGAGGACGTCCTCATAGGTATCGTGTTTCGTGAGATAATAGCTTTCTGCCTTAAATGTATTCCAAAATCGTTCAATAGGTTGGTTATCCAGACATCGGCTTACACGAGACATACTTTTATTAAATTTGTATTTATCTTGAAGTCGCCTGTAGTTATGTGAGCTATATTGGAAGCTCTATCGCTATGGAGAAGTGGAGTCACCCCTGAATTCCGCCGATAAGCCTTCTTCATCGTATCCATGACGAGTTTATTGTTGTTGGAGGGGCTTAACACCCATGAAACGATAGAGTTATCGTATACATCAAGAATTGCACTCAGGTAGGCTTTACGGCCATTCCCATACTTAAATTCTGTAACGTCTGTGCACCACTTCGTATTAGGAGCATCTGCTTGAAAATCACGGTTCATTACATTTTCAGCTACATGGATCTCAGAGGCTTTCACGTAGCTCGGACGTTTCCTGCGAATGACCGCTTTTAATCCAAGAGCACACATGATTCGATAATAACGCTTTTTGTTGTAATTCTTTTTAAGTTTTCGGTTTAATTGCGTGCGAATTTGACGGTATCCGAGCGCTCCCTTTCGCTTGTCATAGCGAAGTTTCACTTCCTTAGCGAGCGAAAGATTTTCAAGTTCTCGGATGGATGGCTTGAAACAAGTCTGCATGGCGAACAAGGGTTAGCGTGTATTTCGTCGCCGGATCTCTGCCAACTTTTTCGCGAGGGCATTCTCCATTTCCAGGTATTCATTCCGCGCTTCAAGTTCTTTGATCCGAAGCTTGAGTCGTTCATGATCGTCTAGCTCCTCTGCAGGCTTATTACGGACCCGATTATCCTTAAGCGCTTCCTCACCGCCAGATTTATATTTACGAACCCATGCATACACCTGTGGATAAGAAACATCATATTTTTCCATGGATCTCTGATAATCTAAATCATTGGCGATTGTATATTGTGCAATTTCATTACGTTCTTCAAGAGTGGTTCTACGTCCCTTGTTCCTACGAGAGATAGTCCTTTCCTTTACGAGTAGGTTTCCTTTCTTTCCCACTAGTATACTTGGAGATCCATCCCGTCAAAACACTTTTATCCGAAATATGATACTTTTTTGTTGCCTCTCGTATGGAATGATTTCCGGATAGAACATCCATGATTGCTGCAAGCCTCAGATCCTTTGAGTATACTTTGCACTTTCTAGATACCTTTAACCCTTCATAGCCATCTGCTTTATACTTCCTTATCCAATCTGTGACTGTGAGCCTATCTACCCCCAGCTGTTTTACTTCATAACCTGGGTTTGTTTCATTCTGAAGGCATCGCTTTACTACACGTAACTTAACCTCTAAAGAAATTGGACTCCTTTTGGACATCATAAAAACTCCCATCATTGTAGAAGTTTTTGTTTTTTCTACTGTCTACTATGATGGGAGCTTATCATAGCGCCAGAGGTGGGTTCTTTTCCGGTTAGACTTTAAGAAGGGATAAACCCCTTCAAGCCAATTGTTTCGGCCGGGTGTTGGAGCACTCAGCTTCTTTAAATTTATACTAATATTACTGGGGAATTAAGTAAACCTGGGTTGTCTGCCCCAGGCTCAAGAATACTTTGTGCAACAATCATTATTCTATCCGTCTCGGATAGAGTCGACCTTCTTATATTTGTTTTATTTTCTTTTTCTTCTGGCTTTTCTTTTGAGCACAATTTGGCTTCAGGCTACTGGTCGGTTTTATGACTTCTTGTTTTTTTTCGTCGATTAAACTTAGGGCTTTTTCTATCGCAATAAGATGCTTACTCATCGGTTCTTGTACATAAAGCTTGGAACAGAAGTCAAAGAAAACAACTATAATTATTGCAGTCATCAGAATTATAGTAAATACCAAAATTGGTATTAATAGTTTTGTAGGTAATGAGTTTGCAAATAAAGCAAGCGAAGCAATTAGCAAGGAGAACAGCGATACCATGACTGTCATATAGTTTACTAAATGCTTACTTTCATTTTGAACCTGTGATTTTAATCGGATTTCGAAAACAAGGTCTAGAAGTTCTGACTTTTCAAAATTTATAGCATAGTAATCTAACAAAGATTGGGTACTCTTTGATAATTGAAAACCTCCATTTTGAAAGGCTGATGGGGGAGTATATGTTTTTTTGAATCTTTTATATGGTTTCTTTAACTCATTTCGGACCCAAGAAATTCTTGAGAATAACGAAAGACTTGAGGAAGCTGCTATAAGCAACAAAGCTATTGCAACGCATGAAATTGGTATGATGGCGTTCATTTATAGTCACCTCAAAATAATTAATAATATTAATCCTAAACGTTTTAACTTTTAAAAGGTTCCATTATTTTAAGAGCAAAGAAACGACGCCATTAAAAATATTTCTACTATAATCTTCAAATCTCTCTCCTTTTTGGAATTTTATATATCCCCGCAAAGCTTTTAAAGCGGCAATAACTAGCCCTTAGTTTTTGATTTTAAGTTGTAGTCATCGAAGGATTAAAAGTTCAAATAGAAAATAAGCAAAAAGCACAAAGAAAGAACATCCGCCAATCAGCTCAATTTTGTGCATAATCAGGAAAATTCAGGATGTGTATAAAGATTTATTTTATATCCTCCGAATTGAAAAATAGGGATAATATGTAAATAAATCCATGGAAAAGGTCGATATATAGACAATTAAAGCATCTGAATAAAAAAATAGTCAGCGGGTGAGGAAGGTATGTCTCTATCGACAGTCAGTTACGAGCAGCTGCAGATTCAGCCATTCGAGATTCGGATCCACAAGGTTGCATTACATATGACCGTTCACGATCATGGGAAGCTTAGTTTCGCCGGAGTGATTCCGGAAGAAAAGGAAGAGCAATATGTGCGCATGGCGGATGAGAGCACTCCGGTTGAGCTGTTCTATATGGATGAGCAGGGGAAAAAGCAGCGATTATTTCACGGTGTCATTCTGAATCTCCAGGTGAGAGTAGAAAATCAGGTGTATTGGCTTGAGGCGGAAGCGGTGTCCCATTCGCATGTCATGGATCTCCGACGAGAAACACGCTCTTACCAGAATGCGGCGTTACTGATCCCGGACGTCATGCAGAAGATTGCCAGCCTCTATCCGGACGGACAGACGCTTAATACGTTTGCGGAGAAAAAAAAGCTCGGCGGCTACACCCTGCAATACCAGGAGACCGATTGGGAATTTCTGAAGCGGCTTGCATCCCACTACCATACGGTTCTAGTTCCTGTATCAACGGAAGAACGCATTCGAATATATCTGGGTATGCCGGAGCACCGGAATGCAGGCAAACTGGAAGCTACCCATTATCGCATGTATAAGGACCTGCTGGCGTATCAGGAAGAAGCGAAGGCGGGAGGAAGCGATCTCAGTGAACAGGATTATATCCGGTATGAGGTACAGGTCCGTGACCGGGTGCTCCAGCTTGGGGACCAGGTTCAGTTCAAAGGGCATTCGCTGCACGTCTTCGAGGTCCGAACGGAGATGCAGCAGGGGCCTGCTTACACATCATTACATTCTGGGCCATAAGAAGTCTGCGTATCGGCGCAAGCGATACAATTCCCGGCTTGTCGGCGCATCCATCTCCGGCAATATTATGGGCGTTGTGAGGGACGAGGTTCAGGTTCATCTGGATTGCGATCAGGAGTGGAGCCTGGCGACGGCGCACCTTTTTCCTTATTCCACGATGTATGCTTCGGATGACCAGACCGGATGGTACTGCATGCCTGAAAAAGGAGACAGCATCCGTCTCTATTTTCCCAATGAAAAGGAAGCCGAAGGCATCGCACTTAGCTCCGTTCGCAAAAAATTACCCGAAGAGGCACAATCGGCGCCTGCTTCCCATCCCGCAGGTTCTTCTAACGGCCAGGCAGGAGGAAGTACCATCACGACGGTCGTGCAGCAGGAGCAGCTGCAGCCGATCGTAACGTATGACAAGGACCTGAAGGAAGACCTTATGGCGAATCCCAATACCAAGTTTTTGCTTACGCCGACGGGGCAGAAGATCACCTTTGAAGAGGACAAAATCACGATTACCGGTGCTACTGGGGGAGCTACACTGACTCTGACCAGTGCGGGGACCATTATCCTGAATTGCGAGAACAAAATCACTCTTCAGGCTAGCAAGCAGATCGAGATGGTATCGGAGTCAGTTTCTCTGCTTGCCAACCAGATTGACATGTCCACCAAGGACGGCAACGGGGGGCTGACGATTGATCAGGGACAGGTTGTTATTAAGGGGATCGAGATATTAATGAACCAGTAGGAACACGGGGGATGGAATGATGCACCATATGGAGCTGTGGCAGCAGTTTCTGGAGCAGGAAGTGCTGCCGCTTCGCAATGCGAAAATACACGAGCTGCATAACTATTATCTGGCACATAAAAGAGAGATTTTAGAGGGAATTGTCTCATTGTTCGATGCCTTCTGCAATCAGGTAAAGCAGCAGCAGGAGCGGGGGGAGCTTCAGGCATGCAGCACGCTGCACGTGTCCCTGATGCGGACCAGATTGAAACAGGGGGATCCCGCCTACATGCTGCATGCGAGCGACAGGAACAGCGAGGGCGATGCGGCATCCACCGGATTTTTGTATGATGCGGGCTGGATCTATCGTTATATGGATCAATGGCTTGAGGAATGCGAGAACGCCCGTAGGAGATATATGAATCGGATTGACCGGGCAGTGTTTGAGACCTGGCAGACCGGGCAACTGTATCCTTTTCACGTCTATATGGTTCATGCTGTCCGATATGCTATGGATGTTATTCGAGAGCTGGATTCATTCAAGGGCATCGGCAAGGATCTGCAATTTGAAGTCCGCGTGGGTGAGTATCGGGATCATGAGGTGACCGAATCGGTATTCCGGATCAATGGAATCCAGCGAAGCCCTGTCACCTGCAAAGGATGGCTGGAGAGCCGGCTGCCTGATGAATACATCTATGAACACATTGCAGGAGTGAATCTGATGCAAGGGGACTATAGGGGGCTAAATTTCAATTACGCCCGATTCGAAAAAGCCGTATTAACAGGCAGCCGTATGGAGGGGGCAAGTCTGCTTGGAACCCGATTTGAACAGTGTCGATGCGAGCATGTCGATTATGGAAAAACATTGTTGTATGATACGGACTTTCGCGGATGCGACTTGACCGGAGCAAGGTTCGACGGAGCATTGGGCGGGCGTGATGCGTTCGTGGAGACGCATGGTCTATTATTCGGCATGAACGGCGTTCAGTTCCAGGGAGCGAATCTGAGCCAAGCAAGCTTTAGATATGCAAAAATAGCCGGCGATTTTACGGGAGCGGATTTGGAGCACGCGGATTTCACAGGAGCCGATTTAACAGGCAGCCGGATGCTTGCGCAAGACCGATTTCGGGTAAAGTTGACCTCTGAGCAGCGGGCTGCAGTGGAATGGGTGGAGGCATAGGAGGATTCATGAAGGAAAAACGGGAGACGGAATACTATGTGATTGAATACGACAGAAGACTTCCAGTGAACGGAGGCAGTTTGCAATGGCCGGAGCGCATGCTTCAGGGCTACGAATATGCTGCAGATGAAGAGATTGTCTATGTAAAGCAGGGCAAGCCTTTTGCCTTCCCCAGTATTCTGGAGCACCCTCCTTTGCTGCTGCTTGGCGAAGAACTGTCCAAAGTCATTTTGAAAGCCGCCCCTGATACTCCCCGCAAAAGGGTCGCAGTCATGGACCTGGAGCAACAAAGGCATTCTTTCTATGACTGGGTGGATCTGCCGAAGGCGATTTGCACAAGTCCTGAACGGGCTTTGATCCAGGGGGGACAAATTATGGGGTTAGGGGCCGATCTTGGCGGGCTTACAAAGGCCCCGATATTTAGCATTTCCTATTCTCCCGCCCAACTGGTGGTTGTCCGTCTCGACATTGCTGAAGGTCTGTTGAGAGCGGGCATATATGGACTGACTGTAAGACCAATTCAGATCATCGAAGGAGAAATGTAGATGGGAGTTACAGATACGATTTTATCCAAAGATACGCTGAACAAGCTGCTTTCCTCTCCATGGAGGAGCGAAGATACATATGTAACAGCAGGAGCCTATATGCACTGTTCATTCGGAACCCATGAAGAGGTGTTGAACAAGCTGGAGCCGAACGGGGTGTACATTAACGGGAAACCGATGCTGACGGTGGAGGATTGCGTACCTTCGACTTCAGAGCCGGGGACGATCTGCGGTATTCCCTATCAGAAAATGGGAAAGGAAATCGACGGGAACTTCTATTCCTTCGGTTTTTGCCGGAGTGAGCTGCATCCGATGAAACAGGCTGAACGTATAGCCGGTCCGAAATCCGATCCGTCGTATATCATTGATCCGGATCCAACGGAGCCGACTTTTGGGCAAGCCATTTATCCGTGTTCGCCGCAAATCATGCCTACGGTATCGGCATCGCCTCCTGCGACAGCTCCTTTCGCAGCCCAGGCGGGAGCTCAACAGGGCGCTTTAAGCATTATACCTGTGTTGGGCTCCTTGCTCGGTGCTTTAGCCGAAGCGAAGCTGCAGTGGACTAACGGTAGTCCCAATGTATCCATTCAGGGAGTACCTGCGCTCACCAGCAAGTCCTGCCTGTTCTGTACGTGTGGCGGGCAGATACGATTGTTGACCAATGGCATGGACCCGGCTCCCCCGGAGTTCGCCGCCAGGTAACAGCCCAGGGGGGAGATGAAGATCATGAAAGTGAGCTACCAAGGGGATGGATACGAGCTGCAGTGGCCTTACAAGATCAAGGACCTATGCAGCTTCCGGGTTGAGCGGACTTTTAATGCACATACGAGATGTGTCATTACAGCCCGGATGAGTGAAGAGGAGGCTGAACAGTGCCTTCTTCACAGCAGCTTTAACGACAGCCTGGTCCTGCAGAAGAGAACGGAGTCCAGACCCGAGAGTTGGTTCGCCGGGGGAATCACCAAGGTGGATATCCAGATGGAAGATGGGATTCCTCTGGTGGAAATCCATGCGCTCTCACGGTCTTATATCATGGATATGAAGCCGAAGAGCCGGTCGTACCAGAACAAACATCTTACCTACACCGATGCAATTCGGCAGCTCGCCAGGGACTACCCCGGAGGGGATGCCCAGAACATGGCAACCAGTGACGAGGCCTCCATTGGTGCGCTGCTGATCCAATATGAAGAGACGGATTGGCAGTTCCTGAAGCGGTTGGCTTCCCGCGTGGGCACCGTTATTTTACCGGATGTCGCAATGGATGCTCCCCGCGTATACTTCGGCGTTCCGGATTTTTCCTGGGGTAAGGAATTGCATGCCCGTCGTTACACAGTGATAAAGGATCGGGCGATCTATCAGGAGCTCAAGGCCCATGCGGAGGACGAGGATGCGAAGAAGCTGGTCGAAGCCGACTTTGTAAGCTATCGGGTAACCAGTGAGCAGTATTTTCAGGTCGGGGATGACGTATCGTTCAGGAACCAGATATGGGTGGTCTCCGAGTCTGTAATCAGCTATGCCTCCGGCGGATTATTGCAATACGAGTATCTGCTGGTCCAGCGCCAGAGCTTGCGGCGCAAATACCGCCGGAATGATCAGCTTCAGGGCAGGTCTTTGGAAGGACGCGTAGTCAAAAGGGCCAACAATATGGTGAAAGTGCATCTGGACATTGATGTTCAGCATGACGAGCAGGGCAATTGGTGGTTCCCGTATTCGGGGGAAGGCAACAATATTTTTCACTGCTTGCCGGATGAAGGGGCCCGAATTAAGGTCTACTTCCCCAGCGGTACGGAAAAGCAAGCAATTGCCATTAACTCCGTTCGTGGCGGCGGCGAGGAGATGAAGAGCCGGACCGTATTCCAGAAGCCCACGACAAAAGTGTTCGAAATGCCGGGCGAGGCCAGGATGCAGCTTGGCGACGACGGGGTATTGTTCGAGAAGGGAACCGTAAGCCTGCATTTGGATGGAGGGAATATTACCCTGAATGCCAGCGAGGATTTGCTCGTTGTTGCGAGCAGCCGGATTGAAGCGGGCAGTGGAAACGAGCAGGGCATTCTGGAAAGCTTCCGCATTCGAGCCGAGCAGCAGATCGTGCTTCAGACCAATACCGACCAGTACGTTGTGCTTAACGGAAATCGGGTTGGGATTCAGAGCACAAAGGTTGATTTCCAGAAGGTCGAAGTGGACTTTATGGATCTGCTGACAGAGAAAGAGCTGGAAGAATTGTATGTGGATATGCTGGCTCAGGGCGAGATAATGAAACAGGAGATTGATTTGTCGTTACAATTAATGACGGCAGTTCAGTTAACGGATAAACAACGAGCCGACATTCGCAGCAAGGTTGCCGAGGAGGCAAAGAACGATCCCGGTCTAGCAGATCAGGCACGGAACTGGATGAGCAGCAAATCGCCGGACGAACAAAAGACGCTCTACCAGCAAAAATACGTGAATCAACCAGCTGTCGAGCCTGAGAAGAAGAGCAAAAAGGAGAAGCAAGCGGAACTGGAAAAGGAGCAGCAGGCCTATGACCAGATGGATCGGGATCGAACAGCCATCTATGAATGGCAGCAGCGCTCCAAGCAAGTCATGGAACAAGGGAGAACTGAAGGCAAGTCGCAGGCCGAAATTCGGGCGATGATGCCGGCTGCTCCGGTATTGGGCGGCCAGGGCTCATCCCATCAGAGGACTTCGAGCGGGAAACCTGGACTGATCGAACGTTTTGTAGAAGCGACCGGTATTGGGAATGCGCTGCAGAAGCTCAGCCCTTGGCTCGAACAAATGGAGCTCGAATATGTCATTCCGCAAAAACCGGATTATCTTAGTAAGCAAACCCAAAAAACGGTATACTTATCCCGATACACGTATCAGGAACTTATTATTGACCCACAAATGCTGGTTGCCGAGTTTAACATTATCTTTGGCGTAGTGGCGATCATTGCTGCGATCCCGACGGAGGGAGCCTCCCTGTATTTACTGGCCGCAGCCGATGCGGCACTCGGAGCGTCCATGATTATCGTGAACATGGAGAAGCTGTCGGATCTAAAGAACGGGGACGCGTATACCAATCCGAAACTTCTGGGAATGGACCAGAAGATGCTGGACCAATTGGGAACCGCTCTAATGGTGGTGAACCTGTCCATGTTGGCCAAGCACGGGCTGAATAAGGCAGCGGACAAGCTGGTGAACAGCAAGACGATGTCGGCGTTGGATGATACATGGGCGGCGTGGAAGAGGCAGGTGGAGCATGATCTGGCTACGGCGAGGGTTAAGGGGACGGCTGAGGGGATAGGTAATCTAGCTAAAAACATTGACCCATGGCAGGATAATTTTGGTTTACCTAGCGATGGATTTGGACAATTGCTTAAAGATCTACCAAAGTGGGATCCAATGCGCACCAATTTTGCCCGAATGTTGAGAGAAGTTCGAGCATCGGGAGGAACTATAAGAAAAGCCGATATGGGAGGAACATATGCTGTGTTTGGAGGTAATTCTATTGAAGAAGGAGTTTGGTTTCGATGGAATCCCGAAAAACTTAGAATTGTTGATATGCTCGAGGAAATTAATCATTGGAAGCAGTATAAAAATGGCTTGCAAAAGGCAGGTTATTCTCCAGAGGCATTGGAGTTAATGGCTAAACGAGCCATCATTAATAACTATCCGTTAGATATTAGTTTAAAGAAAGAGTTGTTAAACGATATTAAAAGGGTACTAAATGGTGAATATGTACAATGATTGTTTAACTGGGAGGATAATATGTCATTTATATTAATAGAACATGAAAAAAGACCAATAAAATTAAGAGGGAAAAAAGTAATACCCTCAACAATATCAGTCTTTAACAAGGATACATTAGAGGACGGCGAATATGTTGGTGTTAGGAGTCATCAACGAGTAATTTTAATAAATCATGGTGGGTCATTAATCGCTGCTCCTGAATTAAGGGATGTATATAAAATAAGTAATATGATTCCAGCAACATTAAATGAAGAAGCTGTTCAAATTGAATGTGATGAGATTTTTGTAAAAATTAATGATTTGTCGAAGGTAAAAAGATACTCATTTAAAGAATATACTGTTACAGATATTTGGAAGGATACATTTAGTTTATATTGGATTCCTTGCTCGTTTTCTGTAGAAAACACAATAGGGTATGGTTGGTTGAGGGTATCTACAAAAGAGATTATACTCACAGAAGGTTTTATACCTATGCAGTCTAATAATATTCAGGTTAATTTGTTACTGTCTTTCGAAGGCTCTAAAAGCGAAGTTACATTAAATAATTTAGAGGAGATAGACTTTTAACAATTTGAGTTTGTTAAAGTTTTAATTACTTGATAAGTACACTTGATAAACTTTCAAAGGCTTATTCCAACTTGTACAATGAGGAGGAATAGGCTTTTTTCACGCCTTCAAAACGGTATACTTATCCCGATATACATTCCAGGTCCTGATTATAGACCCACAAATGCTGGTTGCCGAGTTTAACATTATCTTTGGCGTAGTAGCAATCATTGCTGCGATCCCGACGGAAGGAGCCTCCCTGTATTTACTGGCTGCAGCCGATGCGAAATCAATCCCTTTAGTACTAGAGGTATCATCTGAGACCAAAGAAATAATCTCCGATAAAATCGATATGAAGGAAATCATGTTATATAAGAATGGAAGGGAAACTTTTGGCTCATTCATTGTCTCTACTCTAAGCCTTCCTAAATATACCTTTACAATTTCAGAAAAAAACCCTAAGTATATGATTATAGATGTTGCTGAGCATGATGAATCAGAGTTATTGTCTGGAGAATATGAAATTAAAATTTCAATTATAGTTTACGTACCGCTTGATGATGGGGGATATTCTAGAAAAGATTTAACTGCTATAAAACACATAACTATTCATTAAATAAAACTAGGACTCTGTGACATGAATCCTACTAGAAGTTGTGATAACAAGCTTCTCAACAATGAACATTTCGTTTGGTGAAGTGCTCACCTTCGGGGTTTTCCTGTTGGCGTTGCTAACTTACATCGATAAACGAAAGTAACCCACTCTAAGGTTGGAGCCTAAGTGGGTTACTTTTTGATCTGAACATGATCCTGGAGGGTAATCCACTCAAGATGTTTGTACTGAGGAGTAGCCTGGCCCTGCTGCTCCTTATTTAATTTTATCTTAGCATACGGTTGAATACACCTCAAGTTATGTGAATTGAGGGCGCTAAAGCAAAAAAAGGCCACTTCAAAGTGAAGTGGTCTCAGAGTGTCGAGAAACCCGGTGACTCGGGTTTCTCTTTTTTCGTTACACATATTTAACTGGCGAAAAATCGGGAGATTGCACACCCAATATTGAAATGACAATGATTTACACGATTCGTGGGTATGATGAACTTAAAAAGACAGTCGAATCCTCAGCTGGATTTAAATTACATGCTTGGGCAGCGTATGCTGTACCATTATTACAACATTATATTTTCGATGATGAAGACCCAGACCAAGAGGAGGAATAAGCTTTTTTCGCCCCAAAAACAGTATACTGTCCCGATACAAATTCCAAAATCTTATTTCATAAAACTATATAAGTTGAACCAATGATTTGCACGAATGAAGGCAGCCCGGCTGAAATGTTCTTTCGATCGCTGTTGCTCTCAGATTTCTATGATTTGAACCTATCTATGGCAGAAATCCGCTCACAAAGCGTATGCTCACGATGCCAGCTTTCCTACGGAAAGCTTTTAGGCGAACGCAGTATACGCTTCCGAAGCAGCTTTTTTCCAAAAAGCTTTCAGCTTCTCCAGAATCATTTCCTCCTCTTGCCTATCCTTAGCCTTTTCTTTAGTTCAACTTATATAGAATAATTTTATGAGGTCTTAAGGGGTGGACCCAAATATGAATGCGGTGAAAGTTCAAGGGCAGTTATCCGAGCTTTCGGCTGACTTATTCACATCATCCCGTTTTAGTGCACATCCTTTAATGCCTCGCCCGAGTCGTTCGTTACGCTGCTTCTTTTTTTTGAAAAACTCATTTATTACATCTCATGTTGCTTCAGTCCGCCATCCTAAATTTTGAACGTAAGGAATTTGTAATGAATGGATAAGAAAAAAGAAATTTTTATTGTATAGGATTAAAAATATAAAGAAGAGTGAAAGGGGGATTCACGTTTGCCGGGACAGAATGGCGCTTGTTAGAACAATCATTATGAAGATGATTGCGAATTCCATGTTGCCCTTTTGTTAGTGCGTTGATAGCTGTGTAGTTAGTACGGAACAACAAACAACCACCCATAAAATATGAATAGAGGAGTGGAATGTCTTATGAAAACACGCAGTCAAACTACATTTGCAAGTTTAGCCCTTTTAATAGCTGGAAGTTCCCTGTTATACACAACTCCAACCCCAATTGTAAAAGCAGAGCCCCCTCAAAATGTATCTAGTTCGTTACAAAAAAGTATTCAACGGGATCGTACTTCCGTCAAGCAAGCAATGCGGGATACATTGCAACTTGGATACCCGGGGATACTTGCTAAAACTTCTGAGAGTGGAAAAACATGGAGCTATGCCGTTGGGATAGCGGATCTGAGAACCAAGAAACCAATGCAAACAGATTTTCGCTTTCGCATTGGCAGCGTGACGAAGACGTTCACCGCAACAGTTCTACTTCAATTAGCTGGAGAGAACCGCCTGAATCTAGACGATTCCATTGAAAAATGGTTGCCCGGTGTCATTCAAGGAAACGGATATGATGGTAACCAGATTACGATCCGGCAGATATTGAACCATACAAGTGGCATCGCTGAATACTCAAGGTCAAAGGACTTTAATCTTATGGACACAAAAAAAACGTATATGGCTGATGAATTAGTAAAGATGGGGATTTCTCTGCCCCCAGACTTTACCCCAGGAAAGGGCTGGTCTTATTCAAACACAGGGTACGTATTACTGGGTATCCTTATTGAAAAAGTAACCGGGAACAGCTATGCGGAAGAGATTGAAGATCGGATTATTGAACCGCTTGAATTGTCGAATACATTCCTACCTGGCAATTCAACCATTATTCCAGGCACCAAGCATCCCCGTGGATATATCCAACTAGACGGAGAAAGCGAGCTAAAAGACGTTACATATTATAACCCAAGTATGGGTCTCTCGGCTGGAGAGATGATTTCTACTGCTGACGACTTAAACAAATTTTTTTCTTACTTGCTCGGTGGCAAATTACTAAAAGAACAGCAACTAAAACAAATGCTTACTACAGTTCCTACAGGAATAGAAGGAATCGATGGATATGGTCTTGGAATCTATGAAACTAAACTTCCAAACGGTGACAAGATATGGGGGCATACAGGTGGCATACCAGGATTTGATACTTTTGCTGGAGGTACGCATGGAGGTAAGCATACGTTGGCCGTCAGTTTGAACAGAATGGGTAAAGTTAGCAGTTCAGATCTTTTTAAAAATATTTTACTTGCTGAATTTAGCAATTAGGCAAAGAGAAAAAACGGATAAATTATGTCATTGTCATTATCTAAGGAGGCAATTCTATTATGAAAAATAAACTATCTGGGTTGTTAGCTCCTGCATTAGCGCTAGCGATGATGACCCTACCAACAGGCGCGATAGCATCTTCCAGCAGTAAGACTACAGTAGTAGGAAGTCAAGAAGTTGCTAGCACAGAACTGGAGAAGATTGCGGCAGAGAAAGCCGCTTTACTGACGAAGTCCTATGAGACGACTAGCGTGCAGTATGCGCTAATTGATAATGGCAAAATTATTTTATCGGGTCAGACAGGCAAGAACGATATGGAAGGGAAACAGCCGCTGACCAAAGATACTCTATACGGGATTGGTTCAACCAGTAAAGTATATACAGCTGCAGCTGTAATGAAATTGGTCGACGAAGGAAAAGTCGATTTGGATGCTCCTGTCGTTCGCTATATTCCTGATTTCAAGATGAAAGATGAGCGTTACAAGCGCATTACGCCGCGTATGCTGTTGAACCACTCCTCGGGTTTGCCAGGCATGACGTTTAATAACGCATTTTTATTTAAAGATAATGATACTTATGCCCATGATATCTTGTTGAGGGAACTATCCAGCCAAAGCTTGAAGGCGGACCCTGGCGCGTTCTCGGTATACTGTAACGACGGCTTTACGCTGGCCGAGATTTTGGTAGAAAGAGTCAGCGGTATGAGTTTTACTGAATTTTTACATCAAAAGTTTACAGAGCCATTAAAACTGAATCATACGAAGACGCCGCGGGACAATGGGGAAGACGAAAAGCGGGCTGGACTTTATTCTCCGACGTACCAAGGACAGCTTCCTATTGAATCAGTGAATGTGATTGGTTCGGGAGGGATCTCTTCCACGGCAGAAGATGTGGTGCGATTCTCACAATTATTTATGGGACAGGGAAAAGGAATTCTTTCTAATAAGGCAGTCAAGGAGATGGAGCAAGAGGAATATAAAAAAGGAATGTGGCCGAAGGACGGAGATACTGTGTTCAACTATGGCCTTGGATGGGATAGTGTTGAATTATATCCATTTGATGGATATGGGATAAAGGCCTTGGCTAAGGGCGGAGACACCGTACTGCAACATGCCGCACTGGTCGTGCTTCCAGAACAGAAGATGGCAGCGGCTGTGTTGTCATCCGGCGGCAGCAGCCTCACAAATCAAATGGTGGCAACTAAAATACTGCTCACCGCGCTTAAAGAGAAGGGTGCAATTAAAGATATAAAGCCGGATAAATCCTTCGGCAAGCCCGTCAAGGCCAAGATGCCTCAAGATGTGGCAAAAAAAGCGGGCTTATACGGGAATACCTACAGTCATTTCAAAATAGAAATTACGAAGAAGGGAGAACTGACCTTACCTCTTAAGCCAGAAGAAAAATATGTATATACGGCGGATGGAAGCTTTATTAATGAGAAGGGTACCTCCAAGCTCAACTTCGTCACCGAGAAGAATGGCAAAACTTATTTGAGAGAGAGCACCTATGAATTATCGCCGGGCTTGGGGCAAATTGCAATGAATAACTATTTAGCCGAGAAGCTAGAAGACAATGTGCTATCAAAGAAAACCGCTGCTGCATGGGCGAAGCGGGAAGGCGGCAAGTTCTATCTTGTTAACGAGAAATTTAGTTCTATGAACTATCTTGGACAACTAGTCCCTCATACCACACAAATTACTGTCAAGGAAGGCTATTGGGACGGCAAAAAAATTACAGGTCCGAATACGGCGACGCATCAACTCCAGATTCCTGTGATGGATGGGCGTGATACGAAGGAAGCTCGTTTCTATTCAGAAGATGGCAATGAATATATGGAGATGGCCAGCTTCTTATACGTAAGTGAATCCAACGTAAAACCGCTTGATGCAGGTCAATCATCGAAAGTTACACTGCAAGCAAATGGGCATGCGAAATGGTTTACGATCCCGCAAGCGGCAGCAGGGAAAACGATGACCGTGGCGTTGCCATCGAACAGTTCGTTCGCGGTGTATGATGAGAAGGGAGTATGTATCAACTTTACCGTTCTGAGCGGCAATAACAAAGTAAAATTGCCGAAGAACGGAACGGTTGTATTTGCTGGCGCGCCTCACTCGGAATTTACAGTTACGTTAAACTAGCTGCAATTTATGATGAACTTTCAACAAAACCAGCAAGACATAGAAATATGTTTTGCTGGTTTTGTTTGTATTGATATCGCAAAACGGCCCTTGTGTTAGATAACGCCCGAATTCATCATGCGAAGCTGCTGCTGCCGTTTCTGGAAGAACAGAAAAGTCGGCTTGAGTTGGTCTTTCTGCCGCCATACAGTCCGCAGTTGAATATCGTGGAAGGGCTCTGGAAATGGCTCAAATCCAGTGTCATTAATAATGTATTCTATTCCATCGTTTCCGAGATCCGCCAGCGTGTCGGACAATTTATGGATGAGATTATGAAGCAACCTCATGCGATCATCGACCGCCTATGTGTTCGATTTTGATTGCCATTTTCTTTAGTTCAACTTATATAGATGCTAGATGCTTGTCAAAGTTGCTCAAATTTAATTAATCTATTCTAAACACTTCTAAACACTTACTGCAAAACAAAAAGCCCAGTCGCCCTTCCCTTAAGCAAAGGAAGCGCGACTTGACTTTGTTTTTTTTCACCGTAATCTACAATCAATTGCTCGTAACAGATTTCCGATATTTCTCAACCTCCGGCGTCAGCACGTCATGACTTTTTTCAAGCACTTCCAGAAATCCTTTAATCTTTTTCAGGTAGCCGCTTTTGGACGGGTCTCCTTTACTTACGGCTGCCTGCAGGGCCGCTTTTCCCTCGGGATCGACCTTTTTGGTGTCATAGTCGAACATCGGCGTGTTGTTGAGGCCGTACATGGAAACGCCCAGATACAGGTTATACAGCGATTTGACTTGCGTCGCCCGGTTTGAAGCCGGATAGGATTTGAGGAACGCCTCATCCGACAAAGCGCGTTTCGTTACTTCCGTCCAGCCGACCGACAAAGCGGCATCGTTCGCGAACGGGGATTTCGTTTCGACCGTCATGATGTCGATATAGCTCTTGATGTCGTTGGTGACGTAGGCGCGCACCTTTTGGAACCGCGGATAGTCGAGTACCAGATAGAACATGCCCTCCGACGTTTCCAGTCGATAGCCGCTGTCGCGGGCGCCTTTGAACAGGGTCTTCAAGCTTTTATCGCTTGTTTTGTTGATCAGGGAAGTGAGGTCGTCACCCTTCTTCATCAGCTTCATGAGCTTTTGCTGCACGTTGTCCCTGTAAAATTTGTCGTTCCAAGCGTCGAGATTGGCTTTTTCGGCGTTTTCGAGCTTCAGCACCATGGTGGTTGCCTGCCACGGCGTCACTTGATAGATGTTTTTCTCCATATAGGCGACGGCTTCGGCTTGTTTGGATGGGGATTTAAGCAAATTCATCATATGGTCGAACACGGCGTTGGCATGCGCCGTTTTGGCCGGAACGACGATTGGCGCACCTCCAGGGGCGGCTTTTGGCGCGGCATTCATCGCATGAACGGCTGCGGCGCCTCCCTGCAAGCTGATGGCTGCGATTAAAGCAGCGGCGGTCGCTGTTGTTTTGGTCCATTTCATCATGTAAAGCACCTCCAAGGTTTCGTTACTCCCATATTAACCGTGCTTTGTTTCATGCTCGTGTCCGCTTGTTTCGGACTTGTAAACTTTTTTGGCGAAAATGAAACATAAGGATTTTGCAAAATTCGATTCCGGTCGCTCCCGGGTACAATATATAGACGAACTAAACCGTTTCGCTCTATATATTGCCGATTGGAAGTCGCTCTTTGGATTTTTGCAAAATCCTCACATAAAAAAACATCTTGGACTGCCGCGTACGCGTACTGTTCAGTCTAAGATGTTTGGATGGCTTATGGCCGAAGGCCAAAGCCCTTTTCGTGAAAATGATTTTAATTATCTTTTCCGCAAAAAAATAAACCGCAGCCCCAGAAAACCGATAACGCACAGGACCAGGCTGACCCACGGCGGCACCGTAAATACGGGCAGCATGCCGCGCAGCGAAAAGCCGGCGACCATCACGACGACCATGATGACCAAATATACGCCGATCGCCTTCAAGTTGATTCCCGGTTTTTGCGGGCCGGCTTCCGCCGTTTTGCCGAGGGATTTCATAAAGATCTCCGTCAAGACGATCGCACCCGCCGCGACCAGGATGATCGCCAGCACGCTGATGCGGTTCACGCTTTCCCCGCCGTACCCCGCAAGCTGCGCGCCAAAACCGATGACCGCTTCCGCCAGGAACAAAATCGTCAAAGCGGTCCACGCGATCATGATGTAGTAGGCTGCGCCTTCGAGTTTTCTTGCGGCCGGCAGCGTTTCAACCACCGATTGGGCAAAGGCCTCCGCATCGCCGCCAAAAAGCTCGGAGGCCGAAATTCCCTTTTGCTGCGCCTCCAGCACCTCATGGGCCAATTCAAGCAGCCGCTGCTCGCCGCGAAGCTGTTCGGCCCGGCTAACCCGCACGTAAACGACGATATCCTCGTAAAAATCCCTATTCGCCGGCGTCATTTGCTCCCGCAGCCGGTTGTTTTCCTTAATTAACTCTCTTGTTGTCATGTCCGTTCCTCCGTATACAACAAGTATAGGAATTGGAAGTGCCGGATTCAAGTCCGCCCGGGCGGACAAGCGCCTTATTCTTGATAAAAAAGCTGTTCGCGATGAACAAACACGTAAATGACGGCCGCGATGACGCAGATGATCAGCACCCACGACAGGGGATGCTCGCGAATATGGGAAATGCATTGCTGCCACATAACGACACGTCCCTTTCTGTGAATAATCGGGTCTGACCCTAGTTTCTGCGATGCGAACCCAATCCATACCATGCGGGCGGTTTTAGGGTTCAAAAGGAGAAAAGATTTCAATTTGACACAGCTGTCCGGCGGTGCTAATATGATTGTTACATATTATATCTGATTAAACTTATCGGAATTATAAGTTAAATGAAAACGAGCATAAGAGGATTGATTTCAAATCCTTAAAATATATCGATCATTCATAAGGGGAGTGGAGCCATGGAAAGACAAATTTCGATCCGTTACGGGCAGGAGGAGTTGACCGCAAGCCTGCATTATCCGGTGCATCCTGAGGGGAAAAAGGGTGAAGGGGAGCGGGTTCCGCTGATCGTCATTTGCCACGGGTTTGTCGGCAGCCGGGTCGGCGTGGACCGTTTGTTCGTCAAAACCGCCCGCGAGCTGGCCGGGGCCGGCTACATGGTGCTGCGCTTCGATTATGCCGGATGCGGCGAAAGCAGCGGCTCGTACGGCAAGGAAGGGCTTGAATCGATGATCGCGCAAACGCGGACGGTGCTCGATTATGCGCTGGAATGCGGAAACGTCGACCCGTCGCAGGTGACCTTGATCGGACACAGCCTTGGAGGCGCGGTGGCGATTTTAACGGCGGTTCGCGATCGCAGGGTAAAAAATTTGGTGCTCTGGTCGGCGGTCGGATACCCGCTCAGCGACATTCTGAAGATTACGGGACGGGAAGTGTATGAACATGCGGTGAAGGAGGGCAGCGCGGATTTCCTCGGCTTCGAGTTTACGCCGGTCTTTTTCGATTCGCTTGGCATGTTCCAGCCTTTTCAGGAGGCGGTCAAGTTTGGCGGCAACGTGCTGGTCGTGCACGGGACGTCGGATGACACGATTCCGGTCGATTACGCGTTTTTGTATCAAAAAGTATTTTGGACGCGGCCCGAAGGGCGCTGCGACAAGGAAATCATTTTTCAGGGCAATCACACCTTTTCCTCGGGGCCGCATTGCAACCAGCTGATCCACCGGACCAAAGAGTGGCTGAAGGAGCAGCAAAAACAGCAGCAGGACTGGCAGCACTGGATCATCTGAAGTTTTTCGAAAGGGAGCTTAAATGCATCCACTCTTGTCGCTCCTGTTGCTTCTGTCGCTCCCGTTGACCGGTTCATCCCGTGGCTGGGCAAATGGAGACCAGGTGCAGTCGCGCGAAACCCCTCGTTAACCGTTAAGTCCGATGGCCATTGCCGGCGGAGAATGGAACGGCTTCATGATGTACGTTAGGTACCTTCTCCATCAAGAGGGGCCGGCGCACAGAAGTTGGAATATCTTTTTCGACGCGGTAAAATATAAGTAGCAACTTATACTGGCGTGTGGAGGTTGACATCGATGACATTACCATCTCTATTTGTAGCGCACGGTTCACCCATGCTCGCCCTGGAGGATAACGGGTACACGCGGTTTTTGGAAAACCTGGGCCGGGAACTGCCCGTACCGGAGGCGATCGCCGTATTTTCCGCGCATTGGGATGAACCCGACCAGTTATTGAGCGTAGATGAAACCAACGGGACGATGCACGACTTTTACGGCTTTCCGGACGCGATGTACGAGTTGCGTTATCCGGCTCCGGGTTCGCCATCGCTTGCCGGGCGGATGAAGGCCTTGTTCGAGGCGGGCAATCTGCCGTACCAGACCGTTTCCGGCCGGGGGCTTGACCATGGGGTTTGGGTCATTTTGCAAAAAATGTATCCGGAAGCGAACATTCCTGTCGTCGAACTGTCCGTCGACTCCAAACGTTCCCCTTCCGAACAGTATGCCATCGGGGCCATGCTCAAGGAGCTTCGGCGGGAAAACGTGCTCATCATCGGCAGCGGCGGCCTTGTCCATAATCTGCGGATGCTTGCTCAAACCGATACGCGTGACCCATGGGCCGTGGAGTTCGACGAATGGGTTGCGGAGAAGCTTGAAAGCTGGAAGATTGGCGATCTTTTCGATTACGACAAAAAAGCTCCGCATGCCCGCCAGGCGGTGCCGTCTTACGGCGTGGAGCATTTTATCCCGCTGTTTTACGCGATGGGCGCGGCTGATGACGACCGCAAGGCCAAGCGGCTGTTCCAGGATTACCAGCTCGGGAACTTAAGCCTGAATTGCTGGATGTTTGGTTCGTAATTAATAGTCACAAATAAAATAAAGAGCCGGGCTGAAATTTCAGCCCGGCTTTTGTTGGCTCTCCCGAGAGGTGAGTCTTCAGATTCGCTTTTTAGGCGGCGCCTTTCGTTTTGGTCATTCCGCCTTGCGGGAATGGGGTATTGCCTTGTCCGTTGCGGCGGAAGAGGTTCCGCAGGTAAGGGATCACCCAGCGGTCCAGCCCGATGCGTCCGGCGTTGGCGGCAGCCACAAGGACGAACATTTCAAGCAGGAGCATTTGGGCGTTGGTGCTTACGGTGCCCGAGAAGAGGAACGCGAAGTTCATCACCATGCCCATCAGGACCGCGAAGGTGGTGAAGGTGCCCAGGATGAGTCCGAGTCCCACCAGCGTTTCGCCTACCGGTATGAGGAAGTTGAACAATTTCACGCCAGGCAGCGCGCCATGTTCCAGGAAGGCGGCCCACCAGCCTTGCACGGCGGGATGATCGCCGCTTGCTTTTGCAATCGCTCCTTTCAGGAAGCCTCCCGCATCGAATCCGCCCGTCAATTTTTCGATTCCGCCCTTGAACCAGGTGTACCCGAGGTAAATCCGGACGACCGTCAGTAACCACATTGCCACTTTGTTGTTTCTCAGCCAGTTGTTGAACATTTTGAACCACTCCTTGGTTTGATGTCATATTTTTTCGAGAAGCGTCTAGCCTGCTTGGATCTTGGTGTTTCGCTTCTTGTTGTTGATTTGGAAGATGATCATCTCTTTCATGTCTTTATTATATGTGATAATTTTCACAATATATGTGATATAAATCACAATCTTATATAAAATTTAAAATTATTTTTGCAGGAAATTTAAATGTGTGCTGGAATCTAAATGTTGCAGGAATTTAAATGTGCACCCGGAATCTAAAATGTTGCAGGAATTTAAATGAGTGTAGGAATCAAATTGCGCACAGGCATCTAGTTATACGGAAAATTCTAAGTATGCCCAGAAATCTAATTGTCACAATCTAAATTGTGCGCAGGAACCTAAATGCCGGCGGAAATGCAAAAAATGAGCCGGACGGAAATCCGGCCCGGCTCCGTGTGAGAATTCATGCAGTTTCGATTAGACTTGAACGGTTGCTGCTGTTAAATAATTCTTTGCGGAGTGGAAGCGGAAATCGTCTGTTTTTTCGAGAACAGGCTGCGCAGGTAAGGCATGATCCAATAATCCAGACCGATGCGTCCGGCATTGGCGGCAGCGACAACGAGGAACATTTCAAGCAGAATCATTTGAGGGTTGACGCTAATACTGCCCGATAAGAGGAAGGCAAAGTTCATGACCATGCCCATCAAGGCGGCAAAGGTTGCGAAGGTTCCCAGAAGAAGAGCCAAGCCGACAAGCGTTTCGCCGAGCGGGATGAGGATGTTGAACAGCTTGACGCCGGGCAGCGCCCCGTGTTTCAGAAAAGCCGCCCACCAGCTTTGCACGGCGGGATGCTCGCCCGATGCTTTAGCGATCGCGCCTTTGAGGAAACCTCCGGCATCGAAACCCCCGATCAACTTCTTGATCCCGCCCTCCATCCAGGTGTACCCCAAATAGACCCGAACGACCGTCAGCAGCCACATTGCGATTTGATTTTTTCTCAGCCAGTTGTTGAACAAGTTTTGCCACTCCTCCTTTTCATTAGTACAAAGTGTCTCCTGGTCATTCTTTTTCCGTTTCGTATTTTGACACTTAATGGTATAACATCCTTAAATTATAAATTAAAGTGATCCGCCGACAAGTAGCCTAATCTACGATTTATAATAAAATACTCATATTTTTCCCGCAGCGACCGTCAGCAAAGGCCGAAATTTGCCGTTTATCAAAGACAAACGCTGTTGTTTGTGATTAAATGGGGGAAAAAGGAAGCACGGTTAAAAAGAAAAGGGGGATTATTCGTAAATGAAGAAGCAGGGCAATGGGGAAACGCGCAGGTGGTACAAGCTTGGGACCGGACTGATCTGCCTGATGATGCTGGGGACGGCGCTGAGTGCATGCGGACAGCCGAAAGCGGAAGCGCCCCAGGCGCCGGTTGTGGAGGAACAAACGCCGCCGGAGGAGCCGGCGCAGGATGACCCGATCACTTCGGGCGAGCCGGAGACGGCCGCATACACGGCGCCTTTGACGGGACTTCCGGTGGACAAGCCGGCAACGGCACGCCCGCTCGCGGTTATGATCAACAACGCGGCCGCTGCGCGCCCGCAGTCCGGGCTCACCCAGGCGGATATCGTGTACGAAGTGCTGGCCGAAGGCGGCATTACGCGGTTGATCGGCATTTTTCAAAGCAGGGGAACAAACGAAAAAATCGGCCCGATCCGCAGCATCCGTCCGTATTTGATCGATATCGGGGAAAGCTACGGCGGCGTGCTCGTGCATGCCGGCGGCAGCAACGACGCTTACGCGATTTTGCAAAAGCAGCATAAGGAAGATCTTGATGAAATCGGCAACGCAGGGGCATACTTTTGGAGGGATAAATCGCGCAAGGCTCCGCATAACCTGTATTCGGACGCAGACAAGCTCAGAGAGGGCGCCGACAAGCGCGGTTACAAAAAGGAAGTGGATATCCCCGCCTACCCGTTCCGGGCCGAGGAGGACCTTCCAGAGGGCGAGAACGCGTCCGGCGCCGAAATTACGTTTTTGCTCAAAAGCTATAAGGTCGAATACCGGTATGATGAAGCGACCAAGCTGTACAAGCGCTCCATCAACGGCAAACCGCATATCGATCTGAACACCGGGGAGCAGTTGACTGCGACCAACGTCGTTATTCTTGGCGCGGGCCACAAAACGCTCGACGACGTGGGCCGTCTGGCCGTGGATACCGTCTCGGGCGGGGAAGCGATGCTGCTGCAGCGCGGAAAGCTGATCAAAGGCCGCTGGGCGCGGGCCAAGGGAGACGTCATCCGTTTCGTTAAAGACGGCAAGGAAGTGCCGCTTTACCCGGGTACAACTTACTTCAACATCGTGCCGAACGCGCCGACCTTCGAAAGCCATGTTCAGATTTTTCAACAAAATTAGGCTGCGTCTCGGATCAAGGGCCCCATTTCGACGGCGTTATGTAAATACTGGCAGGGGCATATCCAGCGCTTGGATAATTTATCGGAAGATTGGGTAATTTTAAGGTAAGACAACCGCCAAACCCTTACGCATACGCGAAAATTGAAAGCCGTAATCTTTACAAAATACGCCGTGGATTGATAAGATAACTAGGGTTGTCTTTTTTTCTGTTTTCGCGCGTTCTTATATAAATTGGATGAAAGATAAGGGCCATGTGAACCCCGGCAGGAAGCGGCATATGGAGGATTAAACTTTTGTTCAATTTATACAAGCAATCTTAAGTAAAGGGGTTATCGTATGAAATTGAAGAAAAAGGACATATTCTTCCAAACTTTGGAGAATATGGCCGATACGATTGTGCAGGCTGCCGATTATTTCGCCCAGCATGTGGCCAATCTCCAAGATGTGGTTCTTTTTGCCAACGAAATGAAAAAGTTTGAGTCGCAGTGTGACGAATTTACACACACCATTATTACGGAACTCAACAAAACGTTTATAACGCCGATCGAACGCGACGATATTATGGATCTGACAACCAGCATGGACGATGTCATGGACGGACTGGAAGCTTGCGCTTCCCGCTTCGATATGTACCATCTGCCGGACCCTGACGAATATATCATTCAGTTTGCGGAAATTTTGCGGCAGTCTGCCTACGAGATCCAAAAGGCGGTTCACCTTCTGTCCCAGAAAAAGCTTCTTGCCATCCGCGAATATACCATTCGTCTGAACGATCTGGAAAACCAAGCGGACGAGCTGCTTCGCATTTCCATCAAAGCCCTGTTCGCCAAAGTATCCGATCCGATCGAACTGATCAAACGCAAGGAAATCTACGAACGTCTCGAAACGACCACGGATACCTGCGAAGATGTGGCCAATATGCTGGAATCGATCATTATGAGCAACTCGTAAGGGGTTTACAGACAAATGGAGACACCAATCATTGTAATAGGCATTGTCATCTTCCTGGCGCTGGCGTTCGACTTCATCAACGGTTTCCATGACACGGCGAACGCGATCGCGACTTCGGTCTCGACCCGGGCGCTCAAGCCGCGGACGGCGATCATTTTGGCGGCGGTCATGAACTTCGTCGGTGCCATCATGTTTACGGGCGTCGCGAAAAAAATCGGCGGAAGCGTCGCGGATCCTGCCTCGCTCGATAACGGGATCGAGGTCGTCATCGCCACGCTGCTGGCCGCGATCATATGGAACCTTGCGACCTGGTGGCTGGGGATTCCGTCCTCTTCCTCTCACGCGCTCATCGGTGCCTTGGCGGGAGCGGTATTCGTCGGAGCCGGTGCGAATCATGTCAAATGGAGCGGATTCGTCGAAATCGTGGAAGGATTGCTGCTTTCCCCGTTGATCGCGTTTGTGGTCGGTTATATCATCATGACGATCCTGAAATGGATTTTTGCGAAAAAAAGCCCGCATACCGTGAACAAAGGTTTCCGGATGATGCAGATCGTCACGGCAGCCGCCCAATCGTTTACGCACGGCACGAACGACGCGCAGAAAGCGATGGGGATCATTACGTTCGCGCTCGTGTCCTCCGGACGCCTTGAACATCTTGAAGTTCCGCTATGGGTCAAAATCGCTGCGGCCACCTCGATGGCGCTCGGCACCTCCATTGGCGGCTGGAAGATCATCAAGACGATGGGAACAAAAATTTTCAAAATCGAGCCGATCAACGGCTTTGCCGCGGATTTTACGTCGGCTTCCGTCATTTTCGGCGCCACGCTGCTGCACTTGCCAGTCAGTACGACGCATGCGGTAACCTCCGCGATTCTCGGGGTAGGCAGCGCCAAGCGTTTTTCCGAAGTGAAATGGTCGTTGGCCGGACGGATCGTCGTTACGTGGTTTATCACCATCCCGATTTCCGCGGTACTGGCAGGCATTATTTATAAGATTTTATTCTAGACATACAAACATATGGATATGAAGTGGGGGCCAATCGATGAGGTTGGCTTTTTTGTATGCCCGGATCGGCCTTCGCCCGCGTTTTCAGGTTGCAAAGGCGTGTTTTTCAGTCGTTGGCGGGGTTCTCGCACTCCGTGCAGCAGCCGCACCGCTTCATGCGGATTTCGCGAACGGGCGGTCTTTGCTGTACAATGGAAGGAACGATGCAAGGGACGGACGTTTGGCCCTCATCCCGTTTGGAAAGGAGTTTACCGATAACCGATGATACGCACGCTGGCTTTGACCCATTTGCATGAGGTGGTCACGGACATACCGCTTCAGGACATCCGTCCGGAGGATTACGCCTGGATGTGGGTGGATTTTAACGCGCCGACGGAGGAAGAATCCGCTCTTTTGACGACCTATTTTCATTTCCATCCGCTGGCGGTGGAGGACTGCCTCCATGTGCTGCAGCGCCCGAAGCTGGACAATTACGAGGATCTGCAATTTTTCGTGCTGCATGCGATCGATCCCGAAACGCTCCAAGTCGAAGAGGTGGATTTGTTTCTCGGGCAGGATCTGCTCGTATCGTTCCACAGCAAAGAGCTGGAAGAGGTGGACGAGGCGTGGAAGGAAATCATTCAGCATGCCCATGACCGGAAAATCTGGTCCCGCGGGCCGGTGTCCTGCGCATACAATGTGATGGACAAGCTGGTCGACAAATATTTTCCGGGCGTGTTCACGATCGAAGACGAGCTGGCGGAGCTGGAAAACCGGGGCAGCCGGGAATCGGTGGACGAACTGATGAGGCAGGTATTCGAGCTGCGCGGACGGCTGCTCAAGCTGCGCCGCACCGTGGTGCCGATGCGCGATTTGCTGTACCGGGTCGTCAACTCCCAGCATGTCCAAAGCAGCACCGAGCATAAGGTGTATTTCGGCGACATTTACGACCATCTGCTGAAGCTGACCGACATGATCGAGGCGGACCGCGAAATGACGGCCGATCTGCGGGACAGCTACATTTCGCTGAATTCCAACCGGATGAACGCCATCATGAAGACGCTGACGGTCATCACGACCGTGTTCATGCCGCTGACGCTGATCGCCGGGATCTACGGGATGAACTTCACGAATATGCCGGAGCTGGGCTGGAAATACGGCTACCCTGCGGTGCTCGTGCTTATGTTCGCCTTGGCCGTCGGCATGGTGCTTTGGTTTCAGCGGCGGGGATGGTTTAAGTGAAAATATTCGGTTGAAGCCGCGCTATAGCGGCTTTTTTTGTGATCGATCATCCGGAACAATTTTGGAGGGAGATGTGAAAACGTGGAAACAGGGGGCGGCTAGCGCCCCCTTTCTATAACGGTTAAACGTATCCCTTGCGGCCATGCGGGCAGCGCTCAGCCCGGAATCGCGGGGATTTCGGGCTGAACGACGGTCCGTCCGGGAAAACGGAAGGGAAGGCTGATATGTGTCTGGTCAGCGCCGCTTTTTGCGGGAGGACTTACCGGATTTGCCGGGACGGTTCGTAGTGTTCGAGCGTTTGCGGGACGAGGATTTTCTGCGGCCGGAATTTCTTCTGCGCCGCGGCCGGTATCCCGACGAATCATCGGCGGCGTTGGTTTTCCCTTTTCCGAAAAACAATTTGAACATCGGCGCCACCTGCTGCACGCCGGTCATCACCTTTTGCACCTTCCCGATCGAATTGACGATGCCGTCGATGCCGCCCATCCGGTCGATCAGTCCTTTCAGCTCCCCGAGGTTGGCGAGGGAAAATCCCGTTTTGGCCGCGGCGGCTGCCGGTGCGGCTGCAGCTGCGGTCACTTCGGCCGCTCCCGCCAACGCTTCGGTGCCTGCCAAGACTTCGGCTCCCTGAACGGGAACGAGACCCGTGCCGGGGCCGGCGAAATCGCTATAAGGGATACCCGGATAGGGTGAATAGGATGGATAAGGGGAGAAAGGACCGCCGTCCAGCGAGCGATGATGGTTGCGGGGCTGCTTGCGGTGATAGTAATGCTCAGGCATGGATATCACTTTCCTTTTTGGAATGGTTTATTATACTGTATGTCATGGGCAAACATACGGTATGGACGAATGCCCGGTAGACAGGGATAGGAGCGGAATCGGGCGAATACCCAGAGAACCGGCGGAACGGGCCGGGCCGGCTGTATTCATGATATGGGCCGGGGAGCGGGGAGGTTCTCTTTTGCTATCAAAGCTATACAATCCCGTTTTGGTAGGGTATAATTAAAGCGTTTTCATGGGTGATGGTAAAAAAATCCGGGAACGGGAACCCAGCGCCGCACCGGCTTTTACGGCACATCTGCCTTGCAGCTCTGTAGTGCGTGAATCCGTTAATGCTTGAAAAGTCTATACCCGCTCGGGTACAATGAAAATACATAGTAATAGTAGAGGATGATGATTTCAGTGCAACTGAAGAAACTTAATGATAAAAGTATTGATCAATTATTTGAGGCCATTTTAACGCTGAAGAGCGTTGAAGAATGTTACGTGTTCTTCGACGATCTGTGCACGGTGAACGAAATCCAGTCCCTGTCCCAGCGTCTGGAGGTTGCGCGCATGCTTGGCAAAGGCTGCACGTACAACCAGATCGAAGCCGAAACGGGAGCGAGCACCGCAACCATTTCCCGCGTGAAACGGTGTTTGAATTATGGCAACGAAGGGTATAAAATGACGTTAGACCGTCTTGGACGATAAGATGCGCAAACGGGGCGTATTAATCATCAGCCACGGCTCAAGGGAACAGGCTTGGGTTGATCTGGTCGATGGCGCCATCCATCAGCTGCCGCTGCGGGGAGACCTCCCTGTGGCGGCTTCGTTCTTGGAAATCGTGGAAGGACGACTGATTCAGGATGGCATCGATCAGCTTGAAAGCCAGGGGGTCACCGACATCCTGGTGATTCCGCTGTTCGTTTCTTTCGGGAGCACTCATGTGAACGAAATCGCATACGCGCTTGGCGTGCTGGACGCTCCTTCGTTCGACAGCGATCTGGAGCCGTTCCGGGTCAGCGCGACCATTCATTACGGCTCGCCGATCGAGCATGGTCCTTACGTGGCCGAAATGTTGTGGGATAAAATACGGCCGATATCTCGAAATCCGGAGCGGGAAGCTCTTGTCCTGATCGGACATGGAAGCAGCTATGAAAGTTTTCGCAAACGCTGGGAAGACGGCTTCGAGCGGCTTGCGGATCAGGTGCGGGACATCGGCGGCTTCGCCGCCAGCGATGTTGCGCTGCTGCGGCCGGACAATGTTCGCGCGAAAGTGGAATATTGGCAGAAGGAACGGGGAATGCAGACGATTGCGGCTCCGGTTTTTTTGAGTGAAGGCTATTTTATCCGCGAAGTGATTCCGAAACGTCTGGAAGGCTTGAGCTACCTGTATTCCGGGAAAGCGCTGCTGCCGCATCCGCTGCTGACGGCGTGGATCGACCAGCAGGTTCAAGACTGGTTAAAAAAGGAATAATGAGCTATATTTTTCTGTGGGGAGCGTTTTTCTGAAGCTTTATGTTTTGGTGATATCCCCATGGAGCAATCATACGGTGTGAATTCCTAAAATGGGTGGCGTTTGGTAATGAAAAGAGCAAGATTGATTTATAATCCCACCTCAGGCCGGGAGGAAATGAGGCGGCGTCTGCCGGACGTGCTGCAGCGGCTTGATCTGGGCGGCATCGAGGCCTCTTGCCATGCAACGACGGGCGAAGGCGACGCGACGGCGGCGGCTGTGGACGCCGTGGAACGCGGATACGATATGATTATCGCCGCGGGCGGCGACGGCACGCTCAATGAGGTAATCAACGGAATGGCCGGCAAGGAGAACGTGCCTCCGCTCGGCATTTTTCCGGTGGGAACGACCAATGATTTTGCGCGCGGGCTGGGCATCCCGAGAAGCTGGGAGGACTACTGCGATCTGGTGATCCGGCAGCAGACCCGTCCGATCGACGTCGGGAAAGCCAATGACCGATATTTTATCAACATTGCGGGCGGAGGGACGTTGACGGAACTGACCTATGACGTGCCAAGCCGCCTGAAGACGATGATCGGGCAGCTCGCTTATTACATTAAAGGGGTCGAAAAAATGGTCAGCCTGTCGCCGCAGGAGCTGATCATCGAAGCCGAAGGGCAAGAGACGATCCACGACGAATTCATGATTTTTCTGATCACCAACACGAACTCGGTCGGCGGCTTCGAAAAGCTCGCTCCCGGTGCGCGGATCGACGACGGCCTGCTCGACGTGATCGCCCTCAAAAAATGCAACCTGGCCGAATTCGTCCGGGTCGTTACGCTGGCGCTGCGCGGCGAGCATTTCAACGACAAGAAGGTCGTATATTTCCGCACCCGTTCGATGGAAGTCACTTCCCCGGGCAAGGTGCTGCTCAACCTCGACGGCGAGCTGGGCGGAACGCTTCCGGGCCGGTTTTCGGTGCTGCATCAGCATTTGAGGATTTTTGCGTAGGGGCGGGGGAGAGCCTGGGTCGATCTTGGCTCGGTGATTCCAGGAAGGTTAGGCTAAGGCAGACGGATCGAAGAAGGTAAGGGCCTATGGGTGTGCTTCAAGCAAGTTTACTCTTAGCAAGATTAGACGGTTTGCAAGACGGCCCAAGCGGCCGTAAACCGATACATACCGGCAGTTCACGCAGGTTAAGATGTCCAGTCGCTGCTCATCGCACCGGGAAGGGGAGCGGGACATCTTGATCTTTTTTTGCGTTGGGGAGATGTTTGGTATAATAGAGTGGATGTGAAGCAGGGAGGATGAACCGTGGTGTCTGCTCCCTGTTCTACAAGGGCTTTGATGCTCGGTTCGTGACGGAGAAAGTGAAGCAGGGAGTTGAACCGTAGTGTTTGTCTGCAATCGAGCCTGGTTAGTTAGCGGTGGATTGTGACACCGGAGGGCTAACTGAGGTTCATCATACTGTCCTGCGTGCTTCAACCATCTCTGTTCCGACCCTTTTAAATAAAGATATACCGTTAATAAGTGAATAAACGCGAAAAAATGGACCCTACAAGGGGCTCAATTTTACGATGAATATATAAAGAAAGAAGTGACGTAAGCAGCATGAACAAGCGACACAGCCGCCGGAACGCCGGCCGCCGCAGCACGCCTGCGCCCATCGCCGGACTGCCGGTGGAGAAAAACGACGAGGTCGTCATCGACATCATCGGGATGAACCATGACGGCGAAGGCGTGGGACGGGCAGAAGGATATACGTTATTCGTTGCGGGTGCCTTGCCCGGCGAAAAAGTGCGGGTGAAGGTGCTGAAGACCAAAAAGCAGTACGGCTACGCTAAGCTGCTCGAACTGGTCGAAGCCAGCCCGGACCGCATCGCCGCGCCTTGCCCGATCTTCGACAAATGCGGCGGCTGCCAGCTGCAGCATATGGACTATGCCGCGCAGCTGGCCTGGAAACGGCAGCTTGTCGTGGACAACCTGACGCGCATCGGGAAGCTGCAGGTGGCAGGGGAGCCGGAGCTGCGGCGTGGGGACTCGGGAGAGCCTACTGAGGCGTCGTCATCTTCGGAAGCAGGATGTTCCCAAGGCATCCAAGTTCATGCCACGCTGGGCATGAGCGATCCCTGGCGCTACCGCAACAAAGCCCAGGTGCCGTTCGGCGTCACTGAAGGCGGCCTGGTGGGCGGCTTCTACGCCCGCGGCAGCCATCGCATCATCGACATGGAAGCCTGCCTCATCCAACACGAAAGCAACGACGAGGTCGTGGCCCGCGTGAAAGCGATCGGGCGCAAGCTCGGCATCCCCGCCTACGACGAAGAGAGCGGCCAAGGCCTGCTTCGTCACGTCGTTGTAAAGGTCGCCTTCCGTACCGGCGAGATGATGATCGTTCTGGTCACGAACGGGGACAAGATCCCGCATGTGGACGAGTGGATCAACGCGATTCGCGAGCAGCTGCCGTCTGTCGTCAGCATCTGCCAGAACGTGAATACGAAGCAAACGAATGTCATTTTCGGAGACGTCACTCGCGTCCTGTGGGGCAGTGAGGTCATCTATGATTACATCGGCGACGTGAAATTCGCTATTTCGGCGCGTTCGTTTTATCAGGTAAACCCGGCCCAGACCGAGGTGCTGTACGGCAAGACGGTGGAGTATGCGCAGCTGGCCGGGAAAGAGACCGTCATTGATGCGTATTGCGGCATCGGGACGATTTCGCTGTTTCTGGCTCAGCATGCGGGCAAGGTGTACGGCGTTGAAATCGTGCCGGAAGCGATAGAGGACGCCCGCCGTAACGCGGAGCTGAACGGAATGAACAACGTTACGTTTGAGGTCGGAGCGTCAGAAGATGTCATTCCTGCCTGGAAGGAGCAGGGCATCGAAGCGGACGTCATCGTCGTCGACCCGCCGCGCAAGGGCTGCGATCCGAAGCTGCTGGAGACGATTCTGGAGATGAAGCCGGATCGGGTGGTTTACGTGAGCTGTAATCCTTCTACGCTGGCGCGGGACTTGAGAGTTTTGGAGGATGGCGGGTACAAGACGGTGGAGGTTACGCCGGTGGATATGTTTCCGCATACGGTGCATGTTGAAGCTGTTTGTTCCTTGATTTATAAGGGTTTCGAGTAGGTGGTTAGGTGATTTGGGGACGAAACGCGGTGAAGGGGCTTTCGCTTCGGAAGCATACGCTTGCTTCTCCCGCATTCTTTCACTCGCTTACCTTTGAATCACTGACAGATCAGGCTGCCGATTTCTTCGGTGGCCTTCTGTGCATGTTAGCTTGATTACAGCTTCTGGGTCGGGTATTAAAAAGGTAGGTAACTACGGAGGTGACAAGCTTCTTTCGCGCTTTTCGCCGATAGACCCGTTAAGCTGAACCGTATCATGTAAAGCTACGGGCGCATCTTGCAGGAGTAAGAGATCGAAGCGGAAATTAAATTAAGCCTCAGAATCGGCAATCGAAGCCGGCTTGCTGGACGTGGAGATGACGTCGGACGTGCACTGGCCTTGACGGTTCGAAATGGCGTTTGTGTCCCGATCTAGCCGACTGAAACGTCATCTTTATACTAACATTCCTGCAACAGGATACAGCACGAAAATGAACTGGCGGTAAGTTTCCACTGGAGCGTGTCTTCAAAACTAAGATAGCCATAACGTAGAGGGAATTAAGGAATCAAGTTTTATCCAATTTGAGGACAAGAACTTGATTCCATTAACATAAAGGACGGTGCTTGTTCAATCATCTACAGACCTTGCCGTAGCTGTAAGGGGGAGGCGGTTACACACCTCAAACGAATTACTATTCCGTAATGTTTCCGCACCAGCGAGTGATGCCTTCATTTATGGTTTGCATTGGATTCGGATCGGATAGAGGAATCGCCCAGGCAATATGTCCATCCGGCCGAATAAGCGCCGTATGGACGTCGTTCCAATCCGCGTCAGCTTCAGCCAAAGAGGCATGTACAACTTGAAGGTTGCTATACGTTTCCCATTGACCGCTATTCTGTTCATTAGAATGGAAATGCAACAGAAGAAAAGTACCTTTGTGCAGGAGCGGATAGGCGTTAATCAATTGTCCGTCTTTCAGCTTTAAGCTGAGATCCTTGAACCGTTTCCCGTTTAAAGGATGGAAAGGCGCTTCGGCGTCGGGTGCATAATGTACATCCATGGCGGAAATCTGTGCAGCGATTTGATAATTAGCCTCCGGTATTTGAATCAGATCAGCCAGCATGCTTCGCAGTTCCATGATGGGAGGAGTCACGTCCAGAAGCAGGGTTTGGACCTCGGTATTCCGGAGCAAGGCCGTATTCCATGGAAAACGTTCGGCATGATAACTGTCCAATAGCCATTCCGGAGCCCAGCCTTTGATTGCTCCTGCTAGCTTCCAGCCTAAGTTCATCGCTTCTTGTAAGCCGACGTTCATTCCCTGTCCACCGGCGGGAAAATGAATGTGCGCCGAATCTCCCGCCAAGAACAATCGACCATTCCGATAGCGTCCCGCTTGCCGCGTAGCATTTCCGAAACGGGACATCCACTTCACATCGTTCAATCCCAAGTCGCTTCCGGTCGTACGGATGAGCGATGAACGAAACTCTTCCAATGTAACGGTCTCATCCTTAGAGATGTTACGTCTCTCCATATCGATCATCAAGACTCGATAG
Organism: Paenibacillus sp. VCA1; assembly: GCF_031583795.1. Classification (NCBI taxonomy): domain Bacteria; kingdom Bacillati; phylum Bacillota; class Bacilli; order Caryophanales; family Paenibacillaceae; genus Paenibacillus; species Paenibacillus sp. VCA1. The sequence goes on from NZ_JAVLSX010000017.1 coordinate 38,143, forward strand.
ATATGATCATTGATTGGCATGATGCTGACCAATCCTTTTTCTGTAATCCGGGATATGACACTCATAGGAGCCAAATCAGATAGAACAGCATCCCCCAGAATAGCCGTGAAGGTCGCGTCTGTACCTTCAAATGATATATTTGCATGTTTGCGAACCAAACTTCTGGCTCCGTCCGTACCTACCACATAAGCAGATCTTAACGTTGTTTCTCCATGAGGTCCTGCGATCTTAACGTCGACCCCATCCTCATCCTGATGCACAGATAGAGCCTCAACCTCTCTCCAGACCTCTGCGCCAAGGCCAAGAGCCCATTCCTCCAGCACCTTCTCCGTCTCACTCTGCGGTAAAAAGAGAGTGTGATTGGAAGAAGAATCCAAAACCGAGAAATCCAAAGGAGTTTCTAATCCGGCAAAATGCCCTCTTGAAAGTAAGCGGCCTTTACTGATTAATTTTGATTTCACTCCACGCATATCTAATATTTCAAGGGTTCGCGGATGTACGGTAAGCGCACGTGAATATGGAGTTGTCTCTTTTAATCGCTCAATGACGCAGACCTTTACACCGGCTAATGCCAATTCTCCAGCCAGCATCATGCCGACAGGTCCGCCACCGATAAGGATGACTTCATATTTCATATCAATAACCTCTTTTCTTAAACATTATGGGAAGATCACGATAGCGTCTATTTCGATAAGCCATTCAGGATCGGCTAGTGCTTGAACGCCTATATAGGTACTTGCTGTCTTCGGCCAGTTAGGGCCAAATACTTGAAATCCTGCGTCAAAAATAATCGAAATCAATTCCGGGTTGTGGTTTACCACAAAAATATTCATTTTTGCAATGTACAATGGATCCGCTCGCGCGGCTTCCAATGCATACTTAAGATTGGTGAACACTTGAATCGCTTGCGCGTAATAGTCCCCTGAACCGACCAATGCTCCTGTTTCATCTACAGAAACCTGGCCTGAGATGAAGGCCAGTTTGGAGGCAGTAGTTACCACGACATGAGAAATTACAGATGTAACCTTATCCGTCAATGTCTTCGGATTCACGATTTCCATAGGTAGGTATGCACCTCCTTCATTAATTATTGTTTCGTTAGAATCCTTTTTATTGCCTGTTAAAAAGGGAGTGATAAGAATTATATATAATTTTTGTTTCATATGAAACAATATCATTGTACTTGCTAACTCTTTATCCTGTCAACCCCAAGCTTAATATGAGTATGACCGTTTGTTTCTCAGAAAACAATCTATGATATAATAAAACAAATAAGTCGAGGAGCCAGCATAATCATGGATACTGCCAGTAAAAACAAAACCGCCATTCATGAATTTTTCATTCAGTTTCTTGAGCAAAAAGAGCAATATGAAACCCGAATAACTGCCACATACCTGGAGGATATCCGGAAGCATATTGAATCGGATTTCAGCTTGAATATGACGGAACTGCACACCATTGCGTGCATCGGAGAGCAGGAGCCGATCAATGTCACTTCCATCGCGGAAAGGATAAATTTAAGCAAAGGAAATACCTCCAAGATCGCAAATAAATTACTAAAGGCAGGTTGGGTGCGAAAAGCCCAACTCAACGATAACAAAAAGGAAGTGTACTTTCGGCTAACGCCTGTCGGCAAAAAGCTATTTGCTGCTCATGATGAGCTCCATACGAAGGAAAAGCAAAGAATGTACGAATTTTTGGAAAGATACAACGAAAGCGAGCTTGAATTTATCAAACGGCTGTTTGGAGATATGGTTGACTTCTATCGCTAACGATACCTCAACAAACTGTACATATGTTCGGCAGCAATAACAATTGTGGATGCAGTTCAAATGAGAGGCTGCTTTTCAGAAAATTTGCGCTGCATCGGTATCGAAAACTTTGCGAAGCGAGTGAGATGGTTATTTTTCGGTGAGCGGAATTAAACAGGGGGCAGAGGCTAACCAAGCGGTTAGCCTTTTTTGTTAGTGGCTTTAGCCAGTTGAGCTCGCGAAGCGTGCGAAACAAAAAACCACCCGCCCAACGGGTGGTTATGATTTCGAAACGGTTCAGATTCATCAGCTTCTCGTTCTAAAAGGTCTGAAGAATGCGCGAATGTCACCGGCAAAAAGCTCCGGTTCCTCCATAGCGGTAAAATGTCCGCCGCGGGGCATCGAAGTCCAGCGGGTTACATTCAGGTTGCGCATGGCCCATTCCTTGGGCGGCAACAGGATATCCGCCGGGAATAGGGCAAGGCCTGTCGGAACCTCGATGTAGCCGATTGGCGGCAAAGAGTGCGCATTATCATAATACATGTGCGCTGTCGATCCTATAGTGTTCGTCACCCAATACATCATAATATGCGTAAGGAGCTCATCCTCGCTGAATTTTTGCGCAAGGTCGCCGTTACAATCGCTCCATGATCGGAATTTCTCCATCATCCAACCGGCCAAACCTACGGGCGAGTCGGAAAGTCCATATGCGAGGGTTTGGGGGCGCGTCGATTGAATGGACATATAGCCGCCCTCCTGAGCCATCCATGCCGAAGCATTATTCTTGTATTGCCGCTCTTCTTCCGAAAGCTTGGCCTGATCAGATGATGCTATGAGATCTCGGATAATCCCGATATCGGTTAGATGGATTCCGTATAACCGTTCGGGATGGTTTGCCGCCAGGTATCTGGTCACACCGGAGCCTATATCCCCACCGGCGGCAGCGAATTTTCTGTAGCCTAATTCTTCGGTCATGAGTTTAACCCACATTTCGGCGACACGAAAATTGTTGACCCCGGGATGTTTAGGGCGGCTGGAGAATCCAAAGCCAGGCAATGAAGGGACGATTACGTCAAAAGCGTCCTCGGGGTTGCCGCCATGGCTGGCCGGATCCGTAAGCAGCGGGATGATTTTTTGGTAACGAAGGTAACTGTCTGGCCATCCGTGAGTAAGAATCAGGGGCAAAGGGTTAGGTCCTTTACCGCGTTCATGTACGAAGTGCACGTCGATCCCATCGATCTTGCAGCGAAACTGGGAGAAGCGGTTCAACTTGGCTTCTTGTGCACGCCAATCATAATGGTCCCTCCAATACGAAACTAGCGATTTTAAGTAATTTAATTCCGTGCCCCGTTCCCAATCCGCATTTCCCAATTGATCCGGCCAACGGATGTGATGGAGTCTGTATTGCAGATCGTCCAGGATTTCATCAGAGACCTGAATTTGAAAACGTTCAATAGTCAAAATGATTTTCCTCCTCTTCTTAATACATCGTCATTATATCCATCAAGCCGATGTGGTGCACTGGCATAAATGAAATATCTAACTATATTATTTGTAGGTGAATGCCATGTCGCAACTAGACTGGTGCAAAAACCGTATGGTGTACAATCATGATGGAATGCTCCAATCGTTTTCTCAAATCATTCCATAAATCGATTTAGTTTTCAGACACGTCCTAAATGAATCCACCATTAACACGGATGGTTTGTCCCGTAATCCACTGTGATTCTTCGCTCGCAAGAAAGAGGATCACGCCTGCAATGTCCTCGGTCTCTCTGAGACGTCCAAAGGCGTTCAGGATGGGCGCATGAACATCATAGCCTGGAATGATGCCTACTGCGCATTAAATGGGAATCTCACGGTTATGTCGGAAAGGGAGAGGAATTTGGTCTGGATGACGTTTACTTCTCCCCTTTCCGCTATGTCAAGGGAGACCAATGGGAAGTGCATGCTCGGCGAATCAGGTGCATTAGGGTCTTGAGCTGCGGAAAGGCGAGCGGCGGAGCAGGGGGGCAAACCCTCCCGCTTTCAGCCGGCATTTTTCCTTGTTCCGCTGCTGTATTTTGTTTCCATGAGTCACAGTTAAGTTGCTGGATGGCCTTTTTGATAGCGTTCCTACGTACACTGGGATACCCTTAAATTCACTTTAAGCCATTGGCCGGATGCCTGTTCAGATCGTCTTGGGAATGATCTGCTCTTGTTGCGAGTATTAGAAAAATGCCAATAACTGACATAACAATGACAATGATAAAGGAGATTGTAAAGTTAGTATTGAAGGATAAAAATCGACTTAGAATAGAAGGACCAAATGCACCTCCTAAAATACTTAAAAGCGTGAAGAGCCCCATCCCGATACCAATCTCCGTTTTTTTCAAGGTCGATGGCACAACGTTGGCAGCGGATGATACTAATGTGGTATAGCCGAGCGCAAAGATGAACATGACTATCCCAATGCCGATGGGCATGTCTTGCAAAACCGCCATAAGCAGTGCTCCCAGAATCATAAAACCATGACCAGCTAGGATCATGATCCTGCCATTGTACTTGCGAGAAAGTGCTCCCATGTAAGGGCCGAACAACGAACCAATCAGTGCGCCTGGGAACATGACGATGCCGATCAAGCTTGCTTGCAAGTTACCGCCCTGTTTTAGAACCAAGGGCAATAAAAATAAAGCGGCCGGATATGCAGATGTGCCTGCAAATACAGAGAGCAAGGAATTTCTGTAGCCTTTGTTAGCGAGTAAAGAGATGGTGATAAAAGGTGCGTTCTTCCCGCGTATGTGGAATGAAAACGCAATAAGCATCAGGACAGCAATTATTAAAAGATAAGGATTTAGGCTGATACCTAGTACCAGAATGCCAACTGCCAAGGAGAATAAAATAGCTCCTAAGACATCGAATTTCTCCCCTTGTGCAACATTAGTAGGGAAGTGTTTCACAACAAATGGGATAATAAATACGATCAAGAGAGAAACAACAAAAAGACCGTGCCAACCAAACAGTTGAATAATAAATCCACTGAGGACCGGGGCTACTCCGCCCATCAACGCGAAAGTAGTAGACACAAGGCTTAATGCTTTGCCTCTGTTCTCGGGTTTGAAATATTTAGGTGGAACTACATACGCTAGGGAGGGAATAGCCGCAGCACCAGCTGCTTGAATAATTCTTGCGGTTACAACGGCCGGAAAAGAGCTCGAAAAAAGCCCCATTAGCGAACCAAGAGTGAATAGGGCTATCCCTATTAGTATTAATGACCGAGCAGAGAAACGGTCGGTAAGCTTTCCATACGTACCCGAACCTGCTGCTAATACAACTGCATACAGCGTCGTTATCAGACTGCTTTCGGAAGTGGACAGATGCAAGTCTTTAATAATAAATGGAACAGCAATGTTGAACATATAGACATTCATCGTTGCCAATGATGAGGCAATTAATAATAGGGCTAGTAATGCTTTTTCGTTTATAGGTTTTGCGATAGAATCCATCCTCAATCTCCTTCGGCCATAGTTCTGTTGAATTTGCACTAAATTTAGATTAACATTAAACGGAGAGCTCTCCTCTTTATATTAAGCGGAGAGGTCTCCGCATGTCAATATGAACCAAGTTTAGCATGAGGGGTGTTAATATGTCGGAGGAAATCAAGGCAATTCAGTCGCGAATTGAACGACGTGATGCCGCCGAGAATCGTCAACGAATATTGGTCGCAGCCCATAAACTTTTTGAGCAGAACGGCGTGGACCAGGTAAGCATGAATCAGATAGCGGCGGAAGCCCAGATAGGTCCGGGCACCCTATATCGTCGTTATGCCAATAAAGCTGAATTGTGTTTGGATTTAATAAAAGACAGTGTCGTTCGGTTCTTCGAAGATATAGAGCAATATCTATTGCAGAATCAGCAAGAGCCGCCGGACCAACGGTTAAAGGGAATTCTCAAAATTTTCATGCCTTTCATCGAGAAGAAGGCACAACTACTAACAGGAGGCAAGGGGTCCGCGTCAGCTCAGCGACTTCCGTATCAATCACAGAATCCGCTCTATAACAAAATGCATCAAATCGCAGTCGAGTTATTCGATGAGATGGCAGCAGCGGATCATCCAAGCCCAAATAGTATATTTAAAGCAGATATGCTGCTGATCGCCATAAGTATTGATTCATATTTTTATCAAAGAGATGTTCGCGGCTATTCACCCGATGAAATTTTGGAACACCTTTGCTCAACATTCATTAAAGGGGTTTGATGCAGTTTATAATCTGGATGATCTTCAGCGAAAAAAATACTTTACGCAGCAAATTAGTCGCCACGTCTCTATTCGGAACAAAGGAGTTTGTCTGCAATCTGAGGGCTTTTCCTTAGATTGGAAATGCCCTTTTTACATCCCCATTGATGCGAAATGAAAGTCTGTTACATTAAATTCTCTTGTAGTAATGCTTTTAATCCTGCCGTATTCATTACGTTCCATGGTGTATTTAATTCTGGCTGAAAGAAGAAATCGGCATAGGCTAATTGTTCTAATGTGCATCCGGTTTGAAACGCAAGGGAGACCGTATTGATATTAGCAGTCAAATCAACTTTAGACATGATTTGTCCTCCTAAAATCTCTAAAGTTGTTGGATCGTAAACCAGCTTGAACATAACGGTCGTCTCCGGAGAAAAGAGGGGCGTCTCTTGTTCCAAGTAAACGGATTTTATTTCAATGCCTAGCTTTTTTGACGTTTTATCATTCAAACCAGCTGTAGCGAAATAATAATCGAAGATATGCGCACCTGAAGAGCCTAAATATGAGATGATTAATCATGGAAGTAGTCAAATCGGAGGGGATGACGCAAGAGTATGATCGAACAAATTGAGTTGCTTGTCAAAACAGGCTTTCATAGCTTAGAGGAAATCTTCGAAATAGTAACGGAACAATATGACATTTCAATCGAAGAGGAGCAGCTTCAGACAGAAATAAACAGCTTGTTCAATCGTCATGTGGAAGCTTCTGAACAATGGGCTCGTCCAACGCATTTTGAAAATCTAGTAATGGTCTTTGACATGCTTTGCGATGGAGGTATCATTGCGCTGCATAATGCCGGCATTACGATGAACGATGGCATTGACGATGCTAATGAATGTTATGAAGAACTGATCAAACGAGGAAAATTGCCTGCGGGCTACTGTTTTTATCACGAGCAGGATATTGAGAGGGCTATCGATAGCAATGTACTGCTTATTGCCTTCGGCACGTTCAGAGAAAATCCGGAGCATGCTGCCAAAGTGGCGAATGTCATCGTTTCGTTTCTTGAAAGTTTCGGTTTTAACGTTCATTGGGATGGAGATATCAATAGCCGTATTGAATTGCTGAATTTTGAATGGAGAAAGACGTATAGCGAGCATGATTCTTATGGGTTGGAACGCGCTGTTGAAATCATTGCAGAATCCAGCTACGACCTTGCCTTCAATGCCCGGCGTCCTCTGGATGTTGACGGCGGAAAAGCGGGATCGAACTTACCTGCCTGCACCAAGCACACTTTCTCTGAAATCAAGCACCTGCTCCCTGCAGATTGCTGGGCTTACTCTCGCAACGAAAAGAATGATGGCGAATTTGACAATGAAACGGTCCTTGTATATGACGGAGACTTGGCCGTCGACCATATTCATCTTGATGATCCATTGGGAATCGTTGCGGAAAGCGGGTTCAAACGCTGCTCGCAGAAGGATGCTATTGGTTTGAAGATCACGAGGAATATGACGAGGGTCAAATACCTCTCTATAGGGAAGGAATATTCGAAAGACTGAAGGCAAATCAGCCCCTTCTCAAGAAAGGATGGGCGGAAGAATCGCCGCGGATTTTTGAGAATGAAGAACCCAGCGTGAACAATATGCAGCGAATCCTAGCATCTCCTTTATTCGGGGAGGATAACACTTACAGATTTTTTATAGACGATGTCAGCATCAAGGTGAGCCGGCCTTCCCTTAATGAAGATGGCAAGGAAGTCGGCGGTTATATTTATATGCTGCAGGATGATACCTACGCTGTATTCCTTTACTTAAACGAGGTTAAAAAGCCTCTTCGCACCAGGAAGATTTCTCTTGAAATGCTCTATCAAAACCATGCCGAAGACGATTGGCATCCGCTGAAAGACCATTCTCCTGAACCGTACGTGCAGCTTCTGAATCAATATTGGCCCCGGATGCTGAAGGAAATCACCTACAGGGAAAGCCTTGATGTGGAAACGATTTCCTTTTGGCAGAAGCAGCTCCATGAAACGATAACGGTGGAAAAGATCGAGAGAATACTTGCTTTGCCGATCGTAACGGAAAAGTTCAATGACTACTATGATGAAGATAAAAGCGGCTATTGGAGCGGCAGTCTTCATTACTGTTTCCGATTGCCCAAAGGAAAAGATAACCCCCGCATCGGTGTAGGGAAAGAAAGACGTGATTTGTCGTTATTCCCTACGATTGATGGCGATTTTGATGTCCTCTTATATCACTTTGATATCGAAACAAGCGATGACGGCATAAAGAAAGTTGTATTAAAGTTTCAGCCGCATAACGAGGGAAATACCCGGCCAGTTGAAGCCGCAGAAATCCATCACATTCGAACGGCCCTTCGGTTCTGGAGCAGACTGGAGAAGACGATTTTCCAGCATAATGATGATTTTCTGGAAGAACAGTCATAGGCAAGCCACTTGCGTGGGGAGAACAGGCATCAACGGATTGTAATGCGGGACTGATATCCTTGGCATTTCCACGTTTGGCAGTACGGAGTAAAAATTAAATATAATATTAATGGAACCGTTGTGGGAAATGTACAGTAACGGTACGGCCTAAGGTTTTCCCCGCTCAATCAAGTCTGTATTCGACCTCTACCGGGAGTTGTTTCAATGGAGTAACGAGCATGAGGAGGACTTGGTGACCGGCAGAATTAGCGCTTATTTTGGAAACGATCATCCGCTAATGGAAAAGTACATGCATTTAAGAACGAGAATGGGAATAGGCATAAACCGAGAATTGGATTGCAGGTCCGGGCAAGCGGCGGCAAAATCATATCTGAGGTGATAAGCTATAAATTTGCATAAATTTAGTCACGCGAAAGAGTTAATGCGCGTTGCGGATACGATGTCCATAAAAGCAGCCTTACTCCCGAAGGAGCAAGGCTGCAAATATATCCTTGAGATACTCGAAAAATATAAGCCTTGGAAGACGGAGGGGCACCTTTCTATTGGTGAAGGTGCAAATAGATTATCCACAGACGATTATGAATACTCCTTCTCCCTTTCCATGGAAAGCGTCCCTGCTTTCATATTTTTCGAGCAAAACTATATAAATGAGTGCGATGTTGTGGTTGTTAACGATGCAAAAAATATTTCCCCGTTAATGGAAAATAGCCATGGCATGGAGTATTTCATCTCCGATGAAAGTCTTTCGTTTCTGATTTCCGTTAATTGGTATTCAATAGAATATGTTGGAGATATTGATTTATTAATATGAGTGATGCATACGGTTCCTAATAAAATGGTAAATTCGCAGGATTCCGGTAGAACGCGATCCAGGGCAGAATGATGGAGGGCCATAGGTGATTGATTTTAATGCGGAAATCATATCGGGGTATTCGATGGGTAATGTTGTTTTGGGGAGAAATATATCTGAGTATATCGATGAACTATATTCGCGGCACAGGGCTCAGCTTAAAGAATATTCCGTTCCGGATGACGAGGTAAGATCTGCATATACATTGGATGGCACTATGACAATTGTTGTAGATTCTAATGGCCTGATCGCCTCTATTGGTTGCAATCAAAATTATACGGGGCGCTATAGGGAGCGCTTGTATGCCGGGCAATCCATGAGGGATATAATCGGGCTGACATCAAGGCAGCGTATTTTTAATGGATCACTGATCATTGACGATGACTTTGGATTTTCTTTTGTAATTCCTTCGCCTTATGATGAAATTGCTGATGCAATGGAGCACATGCCGCTCGATTTGATATTTAACGAAATCTATGTGGCTGACTTCTCTTCTTGGAATCCCCGAAATAGCGGAGCAAGATTTTTGCACGAAAGGAAGACGAAGAAGCGAATATGAATTCTCAAGTGCTTTCTAGCCAAACAATTGAGCTTGAGAGGGATCTGTGTCGTGTATTTGGTGATGCAGGTGTGTTGGCTAAGGATTAGAGAATCAAGAAAGAAAAGGTATTCTATCAATGTCAGGAATATCCGGTACGCTTGACAAGCTAACATAACCAAAGGAGCTAATCTTATTGAATAGGAAAATCGGATTATGTCTGTGATCCATGCCTACCTTGCGAAGTCGTCAAGTCCTTACTCTTATGAGCGCCTTGCCTCGGAGTTAAGCGCCTACTTTGATTTTGAAACAAAGAATGGACTGGAAATTGCAGCATCAGCCAATCCGTTTACGAAAGAGAAATACGTGATTCTTCGTTGGCCGGGTTGGAGTTTTACGGCGCATTTAGCCGTATTGTAGCCGAAGATGCAAATTACATGGCAAGCGTCGTCAAGGATTGTCCGCCTGAAATCAAAGACTGTGTCGCACGCATTCGCTTCGTATTCGCGCCTGATGAAGGGCGGGATTTCACGAACCATATCATTTGGGCGATAAACTATTTATTGGAAATACCGGGCGCGATTATTTTTGGCGAAAGCGAGCAAACGATTATTCGTTAAAATTCACGAATAGGACAGGAGAGATGATGTGAAGCTTTCAGATTCCACTCATTCCGAAATTACGGCTCTATGTCAACAAGGTGATGATTTGGTGAAGGCAGGCGATCTTGAGGCGGGCAAAAATAAGTACGTCGAGGCACTCCGCTTATTGCCGGAAAATCACCAAGAATGGGAAGCTGCCACGTGGATCTATGTGGCTATAGGGGATGTCCATTTTCGAATGAAGCATTACGATAAGGCATTCAAGTGCTTTTTTAATGCTGTACAGTGTCCGAAGGGGTTGGGAAATCCCTACATTCATCTTCGGCTGGGGCAGTTGTATTACGAACAGGAAAACTTTGAAAAGGCAGCTGACGAGCTAACCCGGGCTTACATGGGTGCCGGTATGGCGATCTTTATGGAAGATGACCCAAAGTACCTTGAGTTTTTGGAGACAAAAATAGAGCTTTGAAGTTCCGGGAGAGCGGTAGGTCGCTGACTTTTTCAAAAGACTCTCCATTTTCATTTCACTGGAACTGCCACATGAAAGAACTTTATTTTTTTACATCAGCTTTGACGAGGGAAAATAAAGTTCTTTCAAATGATTAAAATTCTCATCATCAAAGCAGACAAAAATAAATCTCTCCAGTCGTCATCTGCTTGGACGCTGCTGTGCTACTCCTCCAACGGCATATTTTTTACTACGAAGACAGCTCCTCATCGGCCGCAATAACCCCATAGCGTTCTAAAGCCTTCGTCGATGATTCGAGCATCCGTCTTTTCAAATAATCGCCCTGGGCCACCCGAACCCGCTTCCCCAGAAAACGGATCTTGGAAAGTAAATACTCCATTTCGTCCCCAAGCAGAGAAACCCTGACTCGATAGGTATCGTTCTCCGCATCGTACTCCACATTTTTCTCGAAGCTGGAGAAGGCATACAGGATACGGGACAATTCAGCGTTATAAATTCGGACAATTTCAATGACAACTTCACTTCTACGCGATTCGAGAGCTTTTTCGATCTTCTCAAGAATACTTTCCGCTGCCGACGGATCGATAGGTTCTGGCGTGACAGAATGGATCTTCTTCAGCCTAGTGCTCATGAAGGCATGATGACGGATGTGATACCAGAGCAAATACCACTCTCTTTTGACCATCGAGTATTCCAGCTTGTAGGGAAAGCCCGAATGATCTGTGTTCACACGGCCACCCTTTATCTCATAGGTAATACATATGCCTGTCTTATTCATGATGTAACGGCGCAAAGGCCGCAGAAGCGGGTGATAGACCTGCTTTTCCATTGTACGGGCTTTTTCAATCAAGTGGTGGGATATATCCATCACCTGATCAGATTCGAGAGCTGAACGCAGCAGGTCCAAAGTGTCCGCAGTGAAAGCATCTGCCGCCGCGGGATGCTCCAGCATGGTCTTCAGCCACGCCCGTTCGTGCGAGGTGACCATGAAGGTACCGGAATCCTCTAACCGGGAGATGATCTGGTGATTGAATACTTTCTCAAACAGATTCATAGTAAGACTGGATCTCCTTCCATTCGGCAATCATTTCCCGGCGAAACGAAGCGGGCTCCAGAATCTCGCAGCTGGAACCGAAACTCCGCAGCCACGGCTTGATTTCGGTAGTTCCGTTTACGATTATCTCATAAATAAAAGAATGTTCGTCTTCAAACACAATCTGTCCCCATTGTCCCTGCAGCATAACCCGCTCTTTGACGAAGTTCGGCTCAGAACCTTCCGGATTATAAAATCTGGCGCGTACCGTCACTGGCCGTCCGGTATCGATCAGCCAACTGTAGCGTATTTTCGCAGTAAGCTCGCTTTTCTTTTCCTCATACCAAACCTCGTCAACGGATTCGTCCTCTTCAATTTGCGTGATACCTTCCATGCGGTATTTTCGAATCCCCTCTCGGCCGTGGGAAAGCAGATACCATCTTCCGTACTGATGATCATAGACAATTTTAAGCGGCAGCGTCTTTTCGGCTTTGCCTTCCGTATCCCGTTCAAACAGGGGATTGGTGTTTTTGGAGGCATAGCTTTTTTCCGACTTCGGCGAGAAGTACAGAAAACGGACTTTGCGGCGGTGACGGATGGCATGTAGGAGCGTGAATAGATGTGCCTCATCCAGAATCCGCGAGTAGTAATGATATTTATATAAAAATGGCTCTACGGCATACTGCTCGACTTGATTGCGCAAAAGATGTTTCTTAAGCCCATCACGCAGCAGATAGCCTTGAACGGAAGGAATTTGGGTGTTCGCCATTACATCCACAAAATCGTACAAATCGAGAAGTTCCTCGTCCGATAAGCTGCGAATCAAGTCGTCTTGAATACGATACCGGAAGGGGCGAGGCCCGGTCTCCCTCTTGATGACTCCGACCTCCTCCAGGTACTTGAGATCCGACCGAATCGTTTTTTCGTCAGGCAGAGGAAGATCGGAAGGAAGGCTGCTGCAGCACATATCCAGGAGCTCCATTACAGTCAAAGCCTGCTCATTCATCGCGGCTAATAGCAGCGAGATTCTCTGGCTTTCCGATTCCTTGACGGATTTGGCGCGAAACAGAAACAAGAGCAGCGGGTCGGTGGAGTCATAATAGCTGAAACGAACGGTTTCAGAAAATTCTTTGCCCTGTTCCTGTGATAAGTTATGATGCACGGAGCTGACGACCTCTTTAAGCCGCCTGATCGTTTTATCAAAAGTGTGGACGGAAATGCCCAATCTTTCTGCGAACTGTTGCCTGCTGAACGCCCCGCTTGTCAGCACCAGCATACGCAGGAATTGAATTTCTTTATCAAAGCTTTCCTTGGCCAAAGGTATCCCCCGTTCAAATGAAACATCTTCTTCCATTGTAACAGGGGGGCGATTTGGGTGAAATGGAAAACTTTATGCCCAGTCGTAATACTTTCGCCATGTTCGTTACTCCAAAAATAAGCGAATATAGATACAGAAGCCGATGCGATAATGCGGCGGCTAAAAAAGATCATCGAGGCGCATGGAAGGGTTACTTCGACTTCTAATCGGCTTGTCGTTGGTTCGAGTCCAACTTTCTCCAATGGAGGAATAGCTCAGTTGGTAGAGCAGCATGTACCTTTCCGACCAACTTCCTCGATGATCCTTAATAAAAGAATAGCGAAGCGAGGCGCCAGAAAGGGTTACTTCGACTTATATGGGATAAGTATTGATGGTGTCTGTTTTGGCACTAACGGCCTTTTCAAACATTTCCTCGCTTCGTTAAGAAATAACTTAAGCAGCCGGTGAGGCGCTGGGATGGGTTACTTCGAGCTTAATCGAGCAATGGTTTACCCGGGCAATACGGCAGGTTCGACTCCTGCAGCAAACCTTTCCCGCCTTTTCCTCGCCATTGTTACATTGCTTACGATGCCAGTTTTCTTCGAAAACTTTGAGGAGGTCAATCCAGTATGAGTATGGCCAAAAAACTGTTCGGTTCGTTTAGACTGAATACATTCAATAAAGATCACTATCCAGCATTCGCAAGATCCCTGGAGGAGCAGTATTTACAGACGCTGCTGACCAATACCATGAGTAATACCTTTTACGCGGATCAAAATGAACTGCTATCCGATGCAGAACAGCTTCATCAAGAGATGGCGAACAGTAACCCGAATTTTATGGCAAAGGCAATTATATTTGCTCGGAACGAGGGCTTTATGAGACTGCAGCCGTTGTTTGGCTTGGCGATTCTCTCGATTTATCGGCCGGATTTGTTTTCGAAGATCTTCCTGCTCGTGGTTCGGATTCCTTCCGATTTGTCCGACTTCCTAATGATATTGAAAGGTATGGGGCGTGGAGAGGGCGGCCGTGCCGTCAAGCGGCAGGTAAACCGTTTCTTGTCCGGAGTGTCCGAATATTGGGCTATAAAATATAACGGCCGTGGACGCGGCTACAGTTTGGGTGATGCCATTGCAACCGCTCATCCGAAACCGGAAGACTTGAAGCAGCAGGCATTGTTCCGATATTTGCGGGGTCTGGAGGCAAACCTTGCCTTGTTGCCCCAAGTCGAGGCTCTGGAAAATCTGAAGCTCGCCTCAACCGAGGAGGAGCAGATCGCGTGGATCGAACGCGGCAAGCTTCCTTATGAAACGGTTTCGGGTGCAATCAAGCCGTCCAAAGCCGTTTGGGAAGCGCTGCTTTACCAGATGCCGACATTTGCGCTGCTCCGGCATATGAATGCTTTGCAGCGAGCCGGGGTTTTGGAGGATAAACGCAATCTGGACTATGTCGTGAACCGCATAACCGACGAACAGGCACTGAAGAAGGCCAAAATCCTGCCATTCCGTTTAGCAACGGCATTCCGCCAGGTAGATCATCCGGAGCTTCGGGATGCTTTGCGAGAAGCTGCCGAGCTTACGTTCGACAACCTGCCTGAACTCGGAGAAAAGACGGCAATTTTCCTTGATATCTCCGGCTCGATGAACGGCCAGTACTTAGAGATCGGCGCGGTGTTTGCTTTGGCACTGTATAAAAAGACGCAGGGCAGTTCGTTGTTCTGGCTGTTTGATACGGAGGTTGTGGATGCCAAGCCTTCCCGCAAAGACAGTATATTAACACAGGCGGCGCAAATCCATGCCCGTGGAGGAACCGATACAGGTGCGCCTGTTCGGAAGCTGATCCAAGAGCGGAGGAAGGTAGATCAAATCATCATCATCACGGATGAGCAGCAAAACAGCGGCAGTCCGTTTTATGAGCAGCTGAGACTATACCGTTCGAAAGTGAACCGGGACGTGAAGGCATTTATCGTGGATATTGCTCCGTACCGGCATGCGATGGTACCGGATCAAGATCCTCAAACCTTCTACATTTATGGTTGGAGCGATACGGTGCTTTCCTATATCGCGCAGTCAGTTAAAGGCTATTCTTCGCTGGTGGAGCGGGTAGAGGGAGTAAGTTTGGACGGTTAAAATGTTGAATCGGCCTGGATGCCGATCTAAACATGGCGATCAAGGCATTGGAGGGCTGGAACGTTGCTTCTGGGGGCGAGCGGCTTGTTGAAGCGGTCACTCGCTTATCAGAAGTGGAACCTGAAGACTCGGTAAAAGAACGACTTCACAAACTCCGTGAGGCAAAAGGTTTGTAAGTATGGGGAAAGCAATCATTATGTAGGAGTTGAATGGTTATATGGCTTATCAAAATATAGACGGCGTGCGGGTCTGGGGTAATCCCGACAGCGGAGCGCTGGCTCAAGCAAAAACGTGTTCAGAAACAGGCAATGTCGTTCAAACCTTGCTCATGGCAGATCATCATAAGGGCTACAGTCAGCCGATCGGCGGGGTAGTTGTATACGACGGACAAATCTCTCCTTCGGGCGTTGGTTATGATATTGCGTGCGGAAATAAAGCGGTGCGAACCAACCTGTTTGCCCAAGATATAAAGCCCGGATTGAAGAAGATCATGGATGAGATCGCTCGCAAAATCTCCTTCGGAGTAGGTCGTGTCAATAATGAGAGGGTTGACCATGACCTTTTCGATGATCCGGATTGGGCTGTTTACAGAGCAGTAGGACAGCAGGAGCACGACAAGCTGAAAGCATTGGCACAGAGTCAGCTCGGCACAGTCGGCAGTGGCAACCACTTTGTAGACCTGTTTGAAGAAACGGGAACCGGCCGTTTGTGGATTGCGAATCATTTCGGGAGCCGAGGTTTCGGGCATAAGACGGCGAGCGGTTTTATCAACCTGGCTGCCGGCAGAGCGTTTCTCGCGAACGCCCCCGGTGAAAAGATGGACCAGCCACCAGTATTGCTGGATTTGAACAGCGAACTGGGCGATATGTATTACAGAGCGATGAAACTAGCTGGGCGTTATGCCTATGCCGGTAGGGAATATGTGATCCGGCAAGTATTAGCCATACTGGGGACGGATGCGGACCTTGAAGTACATAACCATCATAACTATGCTTGGAAAGAGACCCACAACGGTAGAGAAGTCGTCGTCGTTCGCAAAGGGGCAACCCCGTCTGCACCCGGTCAGGTTGGTTTTATCGGCGGCAGTATGGGAGATATATCCGTAATCGTAAAAGGGAAGGACAGCATAGAGAACAGAGAGTCTTACTACAGCACCGTTCATGGAGCGGGACGAATCATGAGCCGGACCCAAGCGGCAGGCAAAATGAACTGGAAAACCCGCACCCGAAGCGGCGGTCAAATTACTACAGAGCAAATGCTTGAGGCTGTTCGGGATTTCGGTGTTGAGCTGCGCGGCGCAGGTACGGACGAAAGTCCGTTTGTCTACCGCAAGCTTCAAGAAGTGCTGGATGCGCATGCCGAAACAATCGACGTCATGCATGTTCTGAAACCGATTGGTGTTTGCATGGCTGGAGCGAATGAGTTTGATCCGTACAAAGATTGAGGTATTTCCAAGGTTTGATTCGAGGAGGGATATGGTGTTCGTTCATGTTAAGAGTTCCATCACGCCCGGCCTGTAATGGATGATGTGAATTCCCTTGGCTTCTTTGCAGGCTGAGCCTTTTCCCAAGGGGCGTGATGGAATGAAAACCAAATCTAGAAATCGGACTCGAGCGTATTATCGGCATCATCGAAAAAGGGTGATTCAGCGAAGGGGCAGGATCGCTCAGCAGCTCGGATGGCATGTGAAGTTTGCCGGTAACCTTGCTAAGGGTAAGATTCATTGTTCATGCCCTTATTGCAGAAAAAAAACGAGGGAAATGGGATTGCCTAAGTCTGATCTTGTAAGGCTAGAAAGTTTGAATTACGGTTTTGATAAAAAGTAGAATGCTTTTAAAAGTGGGATATGCGGCCGTAGAAGTAGTGTCTACGGCCGTTTATGTTTACAAGCCGAAGATAAGGGAGTAACGAATGATTTTTAAAATAAGACAACAACAAGGAGAAGAGATATAAGTCGCCGGAGAACTTTGATGAATTCGAAAAGATAGATAAGTTGAATTAAGTAGAACTGAACAAAAATCAGGGAGCCACTCCTGTTTTTCCACCAAGACATTTCAGATTCAAATAAAGTCGTGATACAATAAGTAGGGTCGAATATTGAGAAAATGACTGTTTTGTAAGTTTATATATTGAGGCAACGGTGGAAATGCTGGGTTCGGCGTTGTTTCAAAACGATCTCATGAAGGAGTGATCACCATGCAAACAATCAAAGGTAAAGTGGCGTTAATTACAGGAGCAGGGCGTGGAATTGGACGTGCAACAGCAATAGCTTTTGCTCAAGAAGGTATTCACGTAGGTCTTGTTGGACGTACGCTTGAAAATTTACAACACGTAGCAGAGGAACTTAAACAGTATGATGTGAAGGTAGCCATCGCCGCGGCAAATGTAGCGGATTTAGACTCGATCACTGCAGCGGTTGAATCCATTCGCGGAGAGCTTGGAGCCATCGACATTTTAGTAAACAATGCGGGCATCTCCAAATTCGGCAACTTCATGGAATTAACGCCAGAAGAATGGACCAATATTATCGATGTCAATGTAAAAGGCGTGTACTATACAACACGTGCGGTATTACCGGAAATGATAGAGCGCAAAACAGGCGACATCATTAATATCTCCTCAACAGCCGGTCAAAAAGGCGCACCGGTTACAAGTGCATACTCGGCTTCAAAAGCCGCAGTGATCGGATTAAGTGAATCATTAATGCTTGAAGTACGTAAGCATAATATTCGTGTTACAACGTTAACGCCAAGCACGGTGGCAACAGATATGGCTGTTGAGCTCAACTTAACGGACGGCAATCCGGATAAAGTGATGCAAGCAGAGGATTTGGCAGACTTAATGGTTGCACAGCTAAAACTTCATCCACGTGTTTTACTAAAACATGCTGGACTTTGGTCAACCAACCCTTAAAATAATATTCGAAATATCAAGACGCTATCCCTATGTATTTGGGGTGGCGTTTTCCTTTTTATATCATAAAAAGCCAGCCAGCTTGGATTGGTAAAGGGTAGGCAAGAGCCAGATTACCAAGGTAATTCAAGAGTATGCGGTATCATAGGTTGATGTAAACGAGCAAAATCCTCATGCAGTGGACTTTTATGACAGTTTTGGATTTATGGTATTTGGGTGAGCAGAATCCGACGAAAAATTTAAGCGCTTACAATTGGGTTGCATCAATCCTGCAGAAATGAAGAAAGCTCTGGATTACCTGAAGGAACATCCTATGGTGGAACATGCCAACTTCAGAATCCGCTATTCCGGATTTAAAGGCTTAATGTCCTGGCCAAAAAAACTGGAATCTCGGAATAATTACGGGTTCACAAATAGTGCTTACTTACATACATTGAAAATAATACAGTTAAAACCTGTGGATCGTCTCATGGGTGAGCCACAGATAGATACAAGGAGGTATGAAAATGACTAATAAAAAGTTTTCTTTTAAAGCCCTCCCACTTATGGTAGTTTTAGCAGTATTCATATCGACATTTTGCGCAGTCTTACCGGTGAGCGCAGCCGCTAGAGGAGCATGGGCTCCAGATACTTCATATGCAGTAAATGATACGGTAACATATAGTGGAAGTACTTATTCCTGTCTTCAGGCACATACTTCTCTCGTAGGTTGGGAACCACCCAATGTTCCTGCATTATGGCAGAAAGGCGGTAGCGGCGGAACTACGCCACCACCGACAACAAACGGAGTAACATTCTATGCAGATATAAACTATGGTGGAAAAGCAGTAACACTCGGAATAGGCAATTATACGCTGTCCCAGTTGAACGCAAACGGAATTCCGAATGACTGGATGTCCTCTCTCAAGGTTCCTAGCGGCTGGACTGTTGAAGTATATGAGCATGATAATTTTGGAGGAACAAAATGGACCTATACTTCGGATTCTTCCTGGGTCGGCAACGATGTCAATGACAAAATGTCATCGGTAAAAATTTATACGGGATCACCATCTCCTTCAGTAACAAAGCCTTCCGAAGTTCCAAGCAACATATGGACATATGTAATGAATGTGGATAATAGATTTGGCAAAGGCGGAGATTTTGCTTTATTGCTGAGTGCTGTCATCAAAAAGGAAAGTAGCTTTGGAGCAGGCTTACCAGGCAGTCCATCAGCCGGCGACGGATTGATGCAGGTAGAACCAAACACGCGTAATGCTTATTTATCCCAATTTAGCTCAACATTTGGCCGTACTTATAATCACAGCAGTGAACAAGATCAGGTAAGCATGGGCGCACTGATTTTAGATGAAAAGATTGTTAAATTCGGCAACATATATAACGGCTTATTGCACTATAACGGAGGAGATTACTGGTATCCGGGAGCTACAGATTCTTATGGCCGTCCTATTCTGGCAAATCTATATGCAGATGAAGTTTATGCAACATATAAGGGTTATGGCGGTAAGAACTAGAATGAATTAAAGAAAGTTACATCTTTGACACGGAGATTCCCTATAGATCAAGGAGAAGCTCAAGCAAAAATAGCTTGGGCTTTTGGTGCGCTTGGCAGCGCAATCGACTAACGTATGAAAGTCCCGAGCATACCGCAGGTGGCGGAAGTGCAAAGCCGACATGCAGTGCGTAAGGTCAGTTCTGCTTTCTCCCTATATTTGGTTATATCGATAATAACGCTTGTGTCCAGCCATCAAAAAGAAGCCAAGAGCGAACATCGCCCTGGGCTTCTTCTTTGGCAGCTGGCTAATACTATCAGTATGTCCATATCACCTCGGTATTATGCATGGGCGATTTTCCAAGTCTTACATGATAAATAGACAAAGGACTTAAAGCGGTGAAGCGGTCACGGCGTAGCACACTCCGAAAGGAGGTGTTGCCATGGCCGCACTTGTGGCGCTACAGGATATCCTCAAATGGATCGCGGCTTTACTAAGCCTTGCGTTTAGTATTCGGAAGCTCTATCGATGGATTAAACGGAAGCTAAACAAGCGAAAACCCACCGCATGAGGTTGCCGCCTAACGGTGGGTTTCGCTTAGATTAATTCTTTGCGCGCCGTGGGTTCCACAGCCTTTTGTCCTGCGAGTCTTTGCCGCTGAAACGGCAAAGGCTCTTTTTAGTGTATGCCGAAAAATTGTTTCTTTATACTTAAATTCTATCACTTGTCCGCTGCTGATCAAATGATTTTGGAAGGGGTCGGCTGCAGGAGGATATTTGGTAAGCGAGTATTGGCGAGATGGATAGAGAAGTTCATACCTATTTTCTTTTGAATTGGTTAAAGGGCTGTATGGCGAAAGAGGGATGGCGACAGCTCGTTCGTGAAGTTTGTAAGCATGCGTAGTTAGTTTAGATCCAATAGAACGGCTAGCAAGGGAGATGAGAACTTGAGCCTTCCGCTCATGTGGAGAGCATGGCTTGGCTGGATTTAGTATAATGTAAAGAGAACGAATTTCTGATTGGGGAATGGGTTCTTTTTCCTATAGGCATGACAAGATAAAAATTTCCGTTTAATTTGATATATAATATTGTCAGGAAGAACTGTAAATAAATTATTTTTGAAGAAGCTGCTTGGTTGGATGACCAAGTGTACTCCTGTTTAATCAATAAGTTATTAGGCATGATATAAGTGGACAAGAAGTCGAACATTAGGCGCAATATTTTGGGTCAACGTTTGAAGCTGTATTCTAGAAAGGATTTGAGTTTGAAGTGAACAACAATTTTTGGCTTGATTTACCCCGGCCTTTTTTTGTGCTTGCACCGATGGAGGATGTGACGCACGTTGTTTTTCGTCATGTCGTAAGTAAAGCAGGAAGACCGGATGTGTTTTTTACGGAGTTTACGAATACGGAGAGCTATTGTCACCCGGAAGGCAATCATAGCGTGCGCGGCCGTTTGCTCTTTACCGAGGATGAACAACCGATGGTTGCGCATATTTGGGGCGATAAGCCGGAGTATTTTGAACAGATGAGTATCGGTATGGCGAAGTTGGGATTTAAAGGGATCGATATCAATATGGGTTGTCCTGTCCATAATGTGGCATGCAATGGGAAGGGAAGCGGCTTAATTCTCCGGCCAGAGGTTGCGGCTGACATCATCCAAGCAGCCAAGGCAGGAGGATTGCCTGTCAGCGTGAAGACCAGACTTGGTTTCACGAGGGTGGATGAATGGCAGGACTGGCTGACCCATATTTTGAAGCAGGATATCGCTAACCTTTCGATCCATTTGCGTACAAGAGAGGAAATGAGCCGAGTCGATGCGCATTGGGAACTGATTCCTGAAATTAAGGAACTTCGGGATCGTGTGGCGCCGCATACGCTGCTTACGATTAATGGAGATATTCCTGACCGTCAAACAGGCTTGAAGCTGGCTGAACAATATGGCGTGGATGGGATCATGATCGGGCGCGGTATTTTTAAAAATCCGTTTGCCTTTGAAAAAGAGCCGAGGGAACATAGTAGCAGCGAATACCTTGATCTTTTAAGATTGCAGCTGGATCTCCATGATCATTATTCCCAACAATTAGAGGTCCGTCCATTCAAAGCTCTTCATCGCTTTTTCAAGATTTATGTCAAAGGGTTCAGAGGAGCAAGCGAACTAAGAAATCAATTGATGAGCACGAAGTCTACCGATGAAGTACGCGCCCTTCTGGACGAATTTGCGCAGCATATGGATGAGGGTGGAGAAAGTTAAATAAGGAATGCGGAGTAACTCCGTCCCTTAGGGGATGGAGTTTTTTGCGTTTGTGTTGTACTGAAGGGCATATTATGATCAGTGTACGATATTCATGATCCATATGGAGTGATGACCTTGAGATACACCGATTACATCCGCCTGAAAACAGGCAGATACCAATCTGTAGGAAAGTTTGGCGACGATATCTATGCGTATGAGGTTAACTATGGACAGGAAATGGCAGGTTCGATGATCTATGAACGTTGATCGGTTTTCTGCAGCTATTAAGCTAACGGGCAGGATTATTGATATTTTAAGGAGGTAACAAAGTAGTGCATGAGAACGTAAAATGGTATTCTGTAAAACTTTTGTTTGAAGCTAAAATCACTGGTGAGCCAAATCCCTTAACGATCGATGACGCTTATGATGAATCGAAAATTTACGAAGAAAGGTTATATCTTATACATGCCGATTCATTTGAGGAAGCGTATGAAAAGGCAGAATGTGAAGCCAAAGATTCAGAAACCAAGCATTTCAATCCTTATGGTGAACTAGTGGAGTGGGTGTATGTCCAACCATTAGATTGTTTTCATCTTTTTGACGATGAGATTAGAGATAAAACGGAGATTTACTCCAGACAGTTTGATGTGTCAAAAGACAAAAGTATGAGTGAGGTTTTACAGCGGTTTTATCCAGAAGTTCATGAGGAAGAATAGTTCAACGCGGAGATCTATTAAGCTAGCGGCAGTTTAAATTAGCAATCCATAATAAAACAGCCTGAACTGAAATGTTGTAAAGTGTAGTTAATGGCAAGCATACCACATGAACAAAGGAGAACTGAAAATGAGGAAACTTGTTTTATTTTTGCATTCATCGCTTGACGGGTTTGTAGAAGGGCCAAACGGCGAAATGGACATTGGCTGGGTTTCCTACGATGCTGATTTGGAGAAACATGCGAAAGAAATTCTGAGTACTGCCGACACGGTCATTTGGGGGCGTGGGACTTATCAGATGATGCACAGTTACTGGCCATCTGTGCCTTCGAACCCATCAGCTTCGCAGCATGAACGGGATCATGCCGAGTGGATCGAAAAGACAGCCAAAATCGTTTTTTCCACAACGCTGGAGAAAGTCGAGTGGAACAATTCCAGACGGGTGAAAGAAGATGTCGAGGAAGAGATCAAGAAACTCAAACAGCAGCCAGGCAGAGATATGGTCATCCTCGGCAGTTCCTAGGTTCGCGCACTACCTTATGGGGCTTGATTTAATTGATGAGTATAAGATCACGGTTTCTCCTGTCCTGATCGGCAGCGGGTTGCGGTTATTCCAAGGCCTCAAAGAGAAGGTCAATCTTAAACTTATCGAAAACAAAACTTTTGATTCCGGGGCCATTGGTCTCGTTTACCAGGCGGTTAGATGACCTTGTTTCGTAGAATGCGTAGATGGGCTACGAAAATAAGGAAGATGCCCAGCGATTAATTCAAAACGCTTCTGTCATTTTTTTATGCGGTGGAAATACTGTTTTGCAGAACGATTTTTTGGTTGAATATGAATTATCGGATGCGATTAAGAACAGCAATGCCTTTATAATGGGTGCCAGCGCTGGTGCTCTGCAAAATGGTTACGCTCGAAAAACGCTGGCTATATAGATGAAACAAATACTATTTATGATAGTATAGGCTTTGATCGTTTTGCCTATGAATCTCATTCTAGACTCTACTACGCCGCGCTGGTTCAAGGCTACCTGTTCCCCTTGTCTGAGGAGATTGATGTTTATGCGTCAGAACAGGAGAGCGCTATGCGTGTAAAGGACGGCAAAATAGATATAATGAGTAATGTATATTTAATTTCCCACTCAAAGATTCAGAAATTGGTTGAGACGCTCTAATTAGGGTGAGTGCCTGTGACCTAACAGAATTAATTCCTTTTGACTATTATTGGAATACTGTTTGTAAACAGATGCAATCTTAATATCCCAAGGACTTATTGTCGAGCAGAAATAATAAATCTTTTAGACCGCCTTCAATGGCGGTCTTTCTATGCTCGGCGGATGCTAGCTGCTCATTTTATTGAACTAACGGGAAACCATAGTTGCATAAACGACTAAGACGAAACTGCCGGCGCTGATTGGTAGCTTCATTAAGCTAAACTGGCAGATTTATTTACATAGTGGGTCTAGCTTCTCTTTTGGACAAAGGTTATTATTGGAAGAATTACTTGTGAGGAGAGATGCAGATGTCGGACATACAGGCAATTGTATTAGACTTGGACGGAACATTGCTCGGCAGTGATAAATCCATATCACCAAGAAATTATCAGACAGTTAAAAGATGTTATGATTCTGGAATTCATATTATTGTTGCCACGGCTCGACCGCCTAGAGCAGCTAATCAATTTGTAAAGAATTTTCCTTTTGTAGACTACTTGGTTTATTACAATGGTGCTCTAATAGCATGCAAGTCTAAGCAAACTCAGCGGCACATTAGTATCCCTATGGAGATTAGCCAGCAGATCAACAATTTCATCGAGTTACATGCACCTCAATCGATAATTAATTACGAGGTCAATGACTCATGCTATACGTGTACACCAATTCCTGACTCGCAACTTAGTCATTTCGGTATCCGTTCAAATGATCCTAAACCCCTGGTTGTTGATAAGGATTTTATTAGTTCACTATCTCCAACCAAAATATTGGTTCATGGTTACAGCACATGGATGGATGTTATCGAGCAATTCGGTGATCATGTGAACGTAATCGCAACTGATGGAGGAGTATTGGTTCAAATCATGCAAAAATCAGCCTCAAAGGAAGAAGCCGTGCAATGGGTGCTTAATGATATCGGGGTGAAGTCAGAAAATGTAATGGTTTTCGGGGATGACTTTAACGATTTAGGACTATTCCATAAGTGCGGATTTCCGATCGCTATGGAAAATGCAATAATTGAGCTGAAAAATTGTGCAAAACACATTACCGAATCAAATGATAACGATGGTGTTGCTGTTGCTCTTGAGAAGTTTGTGATGTAATCAATTGCAGATAATGATTCACCTAACGGGTACGTTAGTTCAATCTAACTTAATGTTGAGCAGGCCACAGCAGCCTGCTCATATGATTAAGCTAACGTGCAGCATAGTTCAAGAATCAATCGCGGGAAACCGTATCTTATAGAAATGTAATGTTAGAGAAGCCTGCGGTCACTTCGCCGATCCCGCTGCTTGCCCCTGTAATGGCGACCACTTTACCCGAATTCCCGACATAATCTCCCGTCCTATTCCTCGAAATCGGTACTCATCGTTGTTTCTTTCCAATTCTCAATATCGTTAAGCATGTCGCCCAATTTTGCGGTTGCTACCGCATATGCGTCTTTGCCCAGCAATAAACGCAATGGCGGATTGGGGAGCTCGGCAACTTGAATGACCGCTTCCGCCAGCTTGGCCGGATTTCCCATCTCCTGCCCGCTTGGTCGGTTGATCCTTGGTCCGACCGTTTCCATATACGCCGTTATCGCGGTTTGCGTTCGGTTTGCAGATCGTCCGGCCCAATCGGTTCGGAAAGCCCCAGGTTCGATAAGCGTAACATGGATTCCGAGAGGCGCTACTTCCTTTGCAAGGCTTTCGGAAATGCCTTCGACCGCGAATTTCGTTGCATTATAATAGCCAACGGACGGGAATGCGGCAATGCCTCCGACGGATGAAAAGTTAATGATGTGGCCGGAGTTTTGACTTCTGAAATGAGGCAGGACCTCTTGAGTTACCGCCATCAATCCCCAGAAGTTGATCTCGAACATTCTCCGCGCTTCTTCTTCAACGCTTTCTTCAACCGTGCTGAAATAGCCGATGCCGGCATTGTTGACTAGGACATCTATTGTGCCGAATTTCTCCAAAGCCGTCTGCACGGTAGCCCGGACTTGAGCTTTGTCCGTCACGTCCAGTTGAAGTATCAATACATGCTCCGGATGCTCTGCGGCCAAATCCTCTATTTGAGCCGGGTTTCTAGCGGTGGCAACGACGTTATATCCCGTAGAAATGGCTTTTTCGGCGATTTCTCGGCCAAATCCGGTGGAACAGCCTGTAATGAACCAGGTCTTTTTCTGCGGTTGATTCTCGGGCATTTTCATTCCTACTTTCTTATCCGATTTAATCTATTCAAAGGTCGCGATTACTTTTCTCATTTTATTGGATTAGCAGCTTGATCGGGTAGCCTAATACTCGTTCGTTATTGCCTAATCCTACAAAGGTAGATAAGATATGGATATCTCCATTTGCAGAAAGGAATTATTGAGGATGGACATTTCGGTATCACAAACGAAACTTTTAACGTACCAATATGAATTGGTATCCATGATTTGCAAGCATGCGCTTTCTGATGGCACCCACCATACTTCGATTCCTTCTCTGCGATTAATTCGCCAGTCTCATGTATCCGAACCCGTTCATACCGTTTATGAGCCGTCTTTGTGCATTATTGCCCAAGGCTCAAAAATAGCTTTATTGGCAAAGGAAAGCTATCAATACGATGAGACTTCCTATCTGGTAGCTTCCGTCCATTTGCCGATTACCGGACAGATTATGAAGGCCACTTCGGAAAAACCTTATTTATGCGTTCAGATCACATTCCAATTGGACGAAATTCTGGATACGATAAAGACTTCCCATCAAACATGGAACGGGAACTCAAATGCCAGGCGCGGTATCTTCGTAAAAAAATCGAATCCTCAGTTCCTTAATGCGGTATTGAGGCTTGTTGAGCTCTTGGATACTCCCGAGGATATTCCCGCTCTGGCTCCGCTCGTCGTACGGGAAATTCTTTACCGAGTCCTGCAGGGCGAGCAAGGGGATCTCATCAAACAATTTGCGATGCTGGGCAGTCATGCGAACCGGATCTCGCGAGTCATTCACCTCATTCATCGAGACTTCTCCAAGCCGCTTAGCATTGAAGATCTGGCTAAAGATGCCAATATGAGCCCCTCATCTTTGCACAGCCATTTCAAGAAAGTCACGGCTATGAGCCCGTTGCAATATCAAAAGATTTTAAGGCTGCAAGAGGCTCGACGGCTGCTGCTTTCAGAAACATCGGAAGCAGCCGATGCCGGCTTCCAAGTCGGATATGAGAGCCCCTCCCAGTTCAATCGAGAGTACGCCAGAATGTTTGGATTGCCGCCGATAAGAGATATGAAGAGAGTTCGAGATTACTTAACAGGGGCGAACTGATACGAGAAGGCGGAAACCTTCGTCTTGAAGGAGCAGGCCGTACAAAAAGGCATTCCTGAGGACATCGGCATCGTGCTGTTGACCGAAATGGGAGATTATTTGTTTAAGTGGCTGGAAGCAAGCGTGCCCGCGCTGGATCATGCCAGACTGTCGATTTCCTGGTTTGAGTCTAAAAGAAAAGAAGACAACAGGATGCCCCTGTGTGTCTTCTTTTTTAGTTTACGATTTTAGTCAGTTGAGCACGCGATAGCGTGCGAAACATAAAACTAGTGGGTGTAGGTTTTAAATCAGCCTATTCGCATGGCTTTAGCCTTGGATTGGCTTGATCGTATCACGTAAGACCAAGCTTGTAGGCAGCATGACTTTCTTGCTGCCGTAAGACGAGCCCTCGGTAAGTTCCAGCAGCAGTTTCGCACTTTCATACCCGAGGACGTCGAAATATTGCTTCACGGTACTCAAGGCGACCTTGGCGAATTTGGAGCTCTCGAAATCGTCAAAACCCATGAGGGATACTTGTTCGGGGATACGAATGTCTAGCGCGGTGAGCTCCTCGATGACCTCCAGGGCCCGCTTGTCGTTGGCGCAGAACAGAGCGGTCAGCTCTCCGCTTTGGATCAGGCGCGCAAGCTCGGCGTAGTCCAGTTCCTTATCAAGAAACAAAAGCGAATCGGGGACCGGAATGGCCGCATTCGACATGGCATTGCAGTAACCGTTATATCTCTCGACCTCCGGGCTTAAATGGTAGTCGTAAGCCGCAAATCCGATTCGCCGATGACCTTGCTGTATCAAGTATTCTACGGCTTCATAAGCACCGTCGTGGTTGTTGCAGGTGACGACGTTGACCGGGTAGCCGGAAGGGGAACGATCCAGCATCACGAACGGAATCGACTTTTTGCGAATTTCCCCGAGATAACCCTTCGCCGCTTCGGGATCGGAAGAATAGATAAGCAACCCCCGCAGTTCCGTTTGAATCAGTCCCAGGACGAGCTCGCGTTCCTGTTCGAAGTCGTTCTCCACGAATTCGACGATCAGCTTGCAGCCATGCTTGCCCAGAAAGGACTGTATGCCCCTCATAATCTGCATATACGAACTATCGTACAGGTCGACGCCGGAGATGACGAAGGCGACCAGATTCGAAGTCTTTTCGGAGATGGCGGGTTGGCTGGCGACAAAACTCCCCTTCCCCCTAACGCGGTAGATCACGCCCTCGTTGACCAGCTCTGACAGCGCCTTACGCACCGTGATGGAACTGACGTCCAACAGCTTGGAAAATTCCGACTCGCTTGGAATCCGGTCGTCCTTCGTAAATTCCTGATTCTCGATCTGGGATAAGACATAGTCTTTTACCATCTGGTACTTTGGCTGAGCCAAGTCCTTATTGCTCAAAGCAGGTTCACCTCGTATCAACATTTCCTCAATTATAACGCATATCTCTTTAAAAAGTATACGTAATTCCGGTTATCTTGTAAAAGGGCTTTGTCGAATGACCGATTCATGTTCAGAAATGAAGTAGAAAAGGAGCGAAATTTATAGAATACGTTTGAATTTCATGATGGTCTGTATTACGATGGGGTTGGATAATGTATGTGTTTTTATAAAGTTATTATAATAACCTTGGACGAATAACCATTTGCAAAATGAAGGGTAAGATACCACGCTCCTGATCGGACATGAAAAAGAGCTGCCGGGGAATCCGGCAGCTCGATGCTTGGAGCTTCATTTAGAAGGTGACAATGGCGCCTTCCTTTTCGAACGGGTAGTCGATGACGATGCGCGCTGCTTCGGTATCGCCGATCCCGCTGTACAGATTAACCTTGCCGTCGGGACGCATTTCGATGCCGGCGGTGAACGCGCAGTCGGTCAGATGCGCCTTCTTGGCGGGGCCGTCCGGATAACAAAGACGGGTGCCGATGATTTTCAAATCCGAGAATTGATTCGTCTGCGGGTCCAATACGAAGGCCATATTCATATAGGTCGATCGGTCTCCTTGAGCGTAACAGATATGGCCGATGACGCCGATCTTGCCGCTTTCCAGCAAGTATGCCTGGTTGCAGCCGCCCCACTCATCCTTGCCGAACAGTCCGCGGATATACGGGGCGTTCTCGATGACTTCCCGGGACAGGTCGCCCAGGCTATCGATGACCGTGAATCCGACTAAGGATTCGCTTCCGAATTCCTTGCGCACCTCTTCGCTGCGCGGTCTGGAGAAGACGCCGATCTTACCGCCTTGGAGCTCGACGAGCCGAATATCCTTCATATAATCCGGACCGGTCGTGAAATAGAAGAGATCATGAAGATCGCGGCCTTTATAGAAATAACCGTAGAAGGTTTCGAGCCGTCCCAGGTTGTAACGAACATGCGTACCACCGAGTACGAGCTGTTTGTCGATTACGCTAATATAAGGGTCTTCCAGCTGATAAATCATCGTATTCGGCACGACGGTCCATTCGTCCGGACCGCTCTGCTCGAACAGGCGCACCCAAGATCTCGCCCACTCTTGCCGTCTCTCTACGCGTCCATACATGTAACGCTTGCCGTTCCATTCGAACGGAATCGAGGGATTGTAGACATCGAAGCCTTCGACTCCGCGGAAGACAAGCTTGGCGCTTTCATAAATATGTTTGTTTTCTTCGAATTGCTGACGCAGTTTGAGTAAGTTCATTCGTGGCAAATCTCCTTTCAGACTTCAATAACGCATTCATCCTATTTAGTTCACATCCATCCTAACCGAAATTTTTGCTCCCAATCTTGCTCCATTTTGGAATGCATTATGGTGTTTTGACCTTGGAGGAGCTAACCGCCGTACAAACAAGGAGGGGAAAGTAATGATGAAGCTTTTTGCGGCAGACGGCATTGATTCGGAAATTCAGGCCCACTATCGTTTGATCTCTTCGGTGCGCGATACGATCGGCATGCATACGCATGACTTCTTTGAATTGTTTCTTATTCTGAAGGGAAGCGTCGTGCATGTCATTAACGGCACACGTCAGCTGCTGGAAGAGAACGCGCTCGTGTTCATACGCGACCGGGACGTTCATTGCTATGAGCAGACGATGGGCGGCGATTGCCAGTTCATCAATTTGTCGTTCAATCGGGAGGTTCTGGACGACCTGATTTCTTTCCTGGGAGAAGGGTTCCCGAGCGAAAGGCTGCTTGAGCCGGCCATGCCGCCGTCGACCCTGCTGTCCAAAACGGAGAAGGAATACGTGCGGTACCGGCTGGACCAGCTGAGTCTGATCCCGCAGGAGAAGAAGCCGGCCGTCAAAGCGGAGGTTCGAGCCATCTTGACCGACCTGTTCTCCCGGTACATCAAGGCCGAAGCGGATCCGATCGAACGAACCGGACAGCCCGAATGGTTCAAGGCCCTATGTAGAGAAGCCAAAAAGAAAGAGCACTTCACGCGGGGAACGGCGGCCCTTGTCGGGTTGTCGGGCAAATCGCATGCTTACGTATGCAGAATGTTCAGAAAGCATCTGGGCATGTCCCCGACCCAATACATTAACGAGTTGAGAATGTCATACGCCGAGAATTTGCTGCTAAACACCGATATGGAAATCGTGGATATCAGCCTGGAGATCGGACTCGATAACATCAGCTACTTTTATGACCTGTTCAAGCGGAAGCATAACCTAACGCCCCATCGATATCGCCAGTTCGGCATAATAAACAGATAGTATACTAATAATCAAAGAAGGGTCAGGTGTTTTTATATATTGACGCAGTAAATAGTATGTGTTATTTTTTAACCTATCATAATAACTTCGAAAAACGTCATGGGGGAACGATCTGTGTAGGACGGTAGCTGGAAGCTATACGTTTTCGATGCAAGTCTGGAGGTGAAAATGAATGCGTTTACATAAAAGGCGAACCCAATGGCCAAGCTCATGGATCTGCGAGCCATCGTGTCATTCGTATCCAGCCGCGACATGTTAACCGTCAGGAGGTGTTTCCTTGAAAACCAATAACAGGCTCGTCGCCAGGATCGTCAGGCACCGCTACTTATACCTTATGGTGCTTCCCGGCTTTTTGACGCTGTTAGTCTTTCACTATTTTCCGATGTACGGAATTTTAATCGCATTCAAAGATTTTAATGCTTCCAAGGGGATATGGGGGAGCGAATGGGTGGGGTTCAAGTACTTCGCTTCCTTTTTCAACGATCCCATGGCGTTCAGGGTTTTAAAGAACACGTTGCTTCTCGGTTTGTATACTTTGTTATGGTCATTCCCGGCGCCGATTATATTGGCTCTACTGTTTAATGAGCTGAGAAACAAGGGCTTTAAGAAGCTTGTACAGACGGTTTCTTATTTCCCGCATTTTATTTCCGTCGTCATCGTTGCGGGCATGCTGAAGGAATTTACTGCGAGAGACGGTTTGTTCAACCAAATTGTCGCCTTTTTTGGCGGGGACCCTATCATGTTTCTTCTCGAGCCGGGTTATTTCCGGACGATCTTCATCTCTTCCGGCATATGGCAGGGCGTCGGGTTCGGGACGATCATCTACCTTGCCGCATTAAGCGGAATTGACCCTACGCTGTATGACGTGGCCGAGGTGGACGGCGCCAGCCGATGGAAGAAGGTCGTGCACATCACATGGCCGTCGCTCAAACCGACCACGATCATTTTGCTGATTTTCGCCGTGGGGGGCATCCTCGGAAGCGACTTCCAAAAGATCATTTTGCTTTATTCGCCTGAGACTTACGAGGTAGCGGATGTCATCGGGTCCTATGTATATCGTCAAGGTATACTAGGCGCGCAATACGAGTATACGACGGCGATTGGATTATTCATGTCGGCCATATCCTTCATTATTCTTTTCTTGACCAATTGGATCAGCCGGAGAGTTTCAGAAACGAGTTTGTTCTAGGTGGTGGGATGTTGAAAAAGGCTAGCATCGGTTCCAGAGCTTTCGATGTGATCAATGTTGTTATCATGCTATTCATCCTGATTGTCGTGCTGTATCCGATTCTAAACATTATCGCGACGTCGCTAAGCGGCACGCGTTACATCTCCTCCGGAAGCGTAACGATTTGGCCTAAGGGGTTTAATCTGGATGCGTATACGACGGTGTTCCGTGATCCATACATTTTTAAAGGGTATCTGAACTCCATCATCTATGCGGCCGGCTCTACGGGCATTATGCTGCTGTTCACGGCGCTGATGGCGTATCCGCTCACGGTTCCGGGATTCGCGGGCAAGAAATTTCTTACCATTTTCCTTATGATTACGATGTTTTTCGGCGGGGGCCTCATCCCGACCTATCTGCTTATGCGCAGTCTGCATTTATTGGATACGGTATGGGTCATGATTCTCCCCGGCGCGATCAGCGCTTACAATGTGTTCCTGTTTCGAACCTTCTTTCTGAATATTCCTTCAGAACTCAAGGACTCCGCCGCGATCGACGGCGCGAACGATTTGGTGGTTCTATTCAAGATCATCCTGCCGTTGTCGAAGGCGCTTTTTGCAACCTTTGCCCTATTCGGTCTGGTCGGAAGCTGGAACAGTTGGTTTGAAGCTTTGATTTATCTGCGAAACCAGGACATGTATCCTTTGCAGATGGTGCTCCGAAATTACCTGTTCACCTTGGACACGACGGCGATTCAAGGGCGGGTCGGAAGCGGCTCGGTTGCCATTAATGCCCCGGGCGAAACGCTTGATCCGAAGGCGGTACGAATGAGCGTCATCATTATTACCATGTTTCCGATCATGTGCATCTATCCGATCTTCCAGAAGCATTTCACCAAAGGCATATTCGTCGGATCCATCAAAGGCTAAACCAGCGGATGCGGCGATGTAAGGAGGTGATTGCGTAGACGGTTCATGACAAGTCATGAGTAACGGATTCGTTAGAAGCGGTTTATTGTGCAAATTAGGGGGGAATCGAATGAGCAAACTTGCAAAAATGTTTGTCCTTGGGCTGGCCGTGCTGATGGTTTTTTCCGCATGTTCGAATAAGTCCGGGAATTCCGTTGCCGACGAAGACGATCAAGACGTGATGCGCTTCTCGGTGACGCTGCCTTCAAACGGCGTGGACAATCCGAATAGCCTGGTAGGCAAGGAATGGCACAAACGCATGGAAGCCTACATGGGCAAGAAGGTAGAAATTAAATATAACTATATTCCATCTTCCGAGTATGACGAAAAGGTCAAGCTCATGATTGCAAGCGACGATCTGACAGACTTCTTCGTGACGCCATTATTCTATGATACGAGCGAAATGGCCGAGCAGGGCCAGCTTCTCGAGTTAACCCAATATAAAGATTTAATGCCGAACTATATGAACTACATTAGCAAGGTCAAGAACGGAATGAAGCGGGTAACGGATGCCGACGGCAAGATGTACACCTTCAAAGAAACCTCTACGCCCAGGTTCCCCGAGGATCGCGGCATGCTCATTCAGAATACGTCGTCTTACCGCTATGACGTGTTCAAGGCCAATAACATCACAATTCCGGAAACGCTCGATGAATTTTATGAAGCAGCCAAAAAACTTAAGGAGCTCTATCCGAACAAATATCCCGTCGCAACCAAATTTAACAGCCTGAGATCGCTGTTCTCCGCGAATCACATCCGGGACGATATCTTCTGGAACGGAGAGAAATACGTATACGGTGTTTTGGAAGAAGGATATAAAGATGCGCTCCAATTTGCGAATAAGCTGTATGCGGAGAAGCTGCTGGATCCGGAGTACACGATTGATACGGACGATACGCTGAAAAGAAAAGCGCTGAACGGCGACAATCTGATGTGGCTGACGCAGTGGTTCACGACGCCGGCCGAGTACACGAGAACGGCCGACGACGGCAAAATTTTCGCGGTTTCGCTGTATCCCGACAATCCGAAGTACGGAAAGGCGTGGCAGGAAGTTGTAAACGGCAATACCCCTGATCTGGGCTGGGGAGCGTACGGCGTAAGTTCCAAAGTGAAAAACCCTGAGGAATTGATCAAATTCATCGATTATCAATATTCGGATGAAATGATCCGGCTCATTACTTGGGGAATCGAGGGCACGACCTATACGGTCGGGAAAGACGGCGTTCCGACCTTTGTCGACTCGCTCAAAACGGCCAAAGATCCATGGCTTGAAGGCGATAAATACGGCATGCGCGCAAGCCGAAACTATAACCCCGGCTTGCAGATGGTGAGCGACGCAAGAGCGTTCGTGGATTTTGCCGCGACAGACTATACGGTATTTAACGGCAAATACGAAGAGGTGCCGATCGAGAAGTCGCAATTCCTGACGAGTCTGCCGATGCCCAAGAATGACTATGTTCCTTCCTGGCTCAGCGAACCGTCGATTCAGCTTACGGGGAACGAAAGCCAGCGAATTTCGGAAATTATGAACCCGGTAAAGACGTTCGTTACGGAAGAACAGGCCAAATTCGTGGCAGGCAAGAACAGCTTCGATAACTGGCAGGCATTCATAGATAAGGTCAAGAAAATGGGCAACATTGATGAGGTGCTGAAAATCTATAACGATGCCGCGCAAAGAGCCACGGCTAATGAATAGAGATAAGTCCTCCCGCTGCCGACTGCAGCGGGAGGTATATCAAGAGCGATAGGATCGTAGATTACGAAACCATAGGATGTGAACAGAACCATGAGTGAAAAAAAAGAGATTTTATTCCATGCCGAAAAGCTGCTGAATAAAAGAGATCAATATATGATAACGAAGGTTTCCCCAATCGATTTTTCCGGTTTTACGACGATGGAACAACTGTTCATTCATGAAATGAACGGACAACCGTTCCAAAGCATCGCTCCAGGTCAACGGTGGGGAGAACAATGGGGATACGGCTGGTTCCGCGCGACCATCGTCGTTCCCGAGGAGGCCGAAGGCAAACGGCTTGTGGCCATGCTTGATTTTGGATCCGAAGCGACCGTATACATTAACGGTATCGTGAGCGGCGCCAAAGACCTTAACCATCATTACGTCACTTTAACCCGTTCGGCGAAAGCCGGCGAGCCATTTGAAATTGTCGCGGAAGCGTACGCCGGCCATTCGGATTCCCGACCGACGTTCGGAGAGTCGCAGCTCTGCGTTTTTGAAGAGGAAGTGTACCAATTTTTCATCGATTTGGAATGCTTGTACGATCTCCGCAACCATCTCGATGCCAAATCCCTCCGCGTTGCGGAGATTGACCGTTGCCTGACCCGGGTGTTTGCGACGCTTGACCTGACCTTGCGTCAGGAAAGGTTGGGAGAGAATGTAAAAGAGTGCCGAAAGATCATGGAGCCGCTCCTCTCCTGCGTGAACGGTTCAACGGCGCCGACGCTGTACCTGATGGGACAGTCCCACCTGGATGTCGCCTGGCTGTGGCCGCTCGCGGAAACGAAGCGGAAGATTGCGCGGACCATGTCCAATCAGCTGGCGCTCATGGACGAATATCCGGAATACACGTACACCCAGAGCCAGCCGTATCTGTTCCAGTTGGTCAAGACGCTGTATCCGGAGCTGTATGAGCGCATCAAACAGGCGGTGAAGGAAGGGAGAATCGTTCCCGAGGGCTCCATGTGGGTAGAGCCCGATACGAATTTGCCTAGCGGCGAGAGCCTGATCCGCCAGGCGCTGCACGGCAAGCGGTTCTTCAAGGACGAATTCGGCGTGGACAACGAAATGCTGTGGCTGCCCGACGTATTCGGCTATGCCGGAAACCTGCCGCAAATCATGAAGGGCTGCGGGATCAAGTATTTCGCTTCTACAAAATTATTCGGTACTTATGACAATATAGCGGATCCGTTCCCGCATAATACGTTCATGTGGGAAGGGATTGACGGCTCGCAAATTTTGACGCATCTGATGAACTACGGCGATTACTACCCGATTCGGATCAATCCGTCGTTTTTAATCCATCAGTGGAACGATCGCGTTCAGCTTGAAGGCATTTCTACGCGCCTTACCCAATTCGGGCATGGAGACGGTGGCGGAGGTTCCAATCGGGATGATCTCGAGTTTATGCGCAGGCTCGGTAACTTGGAGGGAGTTCCCAAGACGAAGCATGGCTCGCCGATCGAATATTTCGAGGATCAGATCGAAAAGGGCATACCTGATAAAAAATACATAGGAGAGCTCTATTATCCCGCTCACCGCGGAACGTATACGACGCAAGCCATCATTAAAAAGCTGAACCGGAAGGCGGAGATCGGGTTCCGCGAAGCGGAGCTTTGGGGAGCGGCGGCGGCGCTGCTTCATAACCGAACCTACCCGCACGCGGAGCTGGACCGTCTATGGAAGAATCTGCTGCTGCACCAATTCCACGATATCCTGCCGGGCTCATCCATCCATCGCGTCCATGAGGAGGCGCAGATTGAGCTGAAGGAATTGAATCAGAAGGTGTACGGCATGGCTTTCGTCGCAAGAGAGGCGCTCACGGACGAGGATGTCTCCTACGTTACCGTCTTTAACTCGCTCTCCTGGCCAAGAAAGGAACTGGTTGCGTTGCCAGCCGGCGTCCATGGGATAGCAAACGGAAACGGAGAGGTTCTGCCGGTGCAACTGCACGAAGGCGTCCGCTATGCCGAGGTGGAGGCTCCTTCCATGGGCTGGTCGACGTATAAGGCGGTACCGGAAGCGGCCGATAACCCTGCCGTGCCCGCCGTCATGGCAACGGAAACGTATATGGAGAACGAATGGATCGCGCTCGAAGTGAACGAAAAGGGGGAGATTGCCCGTATTTTCGACAAAGAGGCCGGCACGGAATGGGCGGCGGACCGCTGCAACGTCATGCGGATGTATCGGGATCAAAATTCGGATTTCGATGCTTGGGAGATCGACCGGCGCTACCGCTTGGCGCCTGTCGTGCTCAATGCAAGCGCCAAGGTAACCGTCACCGCGAACGGTCCGCTCTTCGCGACGATTCGGGTCGAGCGCGAATTGAACCAATCGACCATGGTTCAGGATATCCGGCTGCGTGCCGGCAGCCGCCGGGTGGAATTCCACACGACGATTCACTGGCGCGAGAAGAACAAGCTGCTGAAAGTCGATTTCCCTGTCCGCGTCCATACGAACGAGTCGCTGCAGGAAATTCAGTTCGGTTACGTTAAGAGGCCGAACCATGCTTCGCGCCCGCATGATGCGGACCGTTACGAAGTGGTTCAGCATAAGTGGTCTGCGCTTGCAGAGGCGAACCGCGGCTTCGCGCTGCTGAACGACTGCAAATACGGCATATCCGTCAACGACAACACGATGAGCTTGACGCTGCTTCGGGCTCCGACGTGGCCGGATGAAACGTCCGACCAAGGGGTGCACCATTTTACTTACGGATTTACGTTCTGGAACGGCGCGTTCTTGGACAGTCCTGTCGTACGGGAAGCCTACGAGCTGAACTATCCTGTCAACCTCGTGCCGGGAGGAAGCCAAGAGATGCAATCTTTGCTCTCCATCGATCAAGCCAATGTGATCGCGGAGACGGTCAAGCTGGCCGAAGACGAATCGGGCGATTGGATCGTGCGTCTGTACGAGAGCAAGGGAGCTTCCGTAGCGTGCGAGCTTCATTTCGGGCTGTCTCTTAAGGCGGTTTATGATACGAATATGCTGGAGGAGAACATGGCGGAATTGCCGCACGAAGGCGAACATGTACGGCTTGAGTTCCGTCCGTTCGAGGTGAAGACGATCCGACTCCAAGTGAACGGGAGGAATAAAGGATGAAGCTGGAAAGAGGACAACGCCTGGTCATGATCGGCGACTCGATCACGGATTGCGAACGTAAATATCCGTACGGGGAAGGGCTGTTCCAGGGCGTCGGCAAAGGATATGCCGCGCTTGTCGACGGGATGCTGCAGGCGGCATATCCGGAGCTCTCCATTCGCGTGACGAATATGGGCATCGGCGGCAATACGGTCCGGGATTTGAAGGCCAGATGGCAGACGGACGTGCTGGATCTGAAGCCGGATTGGCTGTCGGTCATGATCGGCATTAACGATGTATGGCGGCAGTTCGACCAACCCGCGATCCCCGAGTCGCATGTGAGTCTCGAAGAATACGAGCAGACCCTGGAAGAGCTGGTGCGGTCGGCGCTCCCGGGCCTGCAAGGACTCGTGGTCATGACGCCGTTCTATCTGGAGCCGAATGCCTTGGACCGCATGCGCAGCCGGATGGATGAGTTCGGAGGCGCGGCCAAGAGGGTTGCGGAGCGGGTAGGCGCATCGTTTGTGGATACGCAGGCGGCTTTCGCCAGCCATTTCGACTACGTACATCCGACGCTGCTGGCTTCCGACCGGGTGCATCCGAATTTGACCGGCCATTTGTTGATTGCGAGCGCGCTGCTGGAGGCATTCGGCTTCGATTGGTCACGGATGCGTTCCAGCAACTGATTCCGCATTGGCCGCGGATGCGTTCCAGCAACTGATCCCGCTATACGCCCTATGCA
Organism: Paenibacillus sp. VCA1; assembly: GCF_031583795.1. Taxonomy (NCBI): domain Bacteria; kingdom Bacillati; phylum Bacillota; class Bacilli; order Caryophanales; family Paenibacillaceae; genus Paenibacillus; species Paenibacillus sp. VCA1. Next base: position 76,693 of record NZ_JAVLSX010000017.1, read on the forward strand.
GGCCGAGCTCGGCGCGAATTTCTTTCGAAGTTCGCGCCGAAGCGGACCTGCCTTATTCGCCAAAGCGGTATTCCGTACAAAGAATATTGTATCCGCTTACATTCGATTTATCTCCTATTGTATCGCAACCATGCTTTGAAAGGAGGTGGTTAGGGGCAGTTCGTGTCCGGCGAAACGACCGGCCGTTGCTATTGCTTCTTGTTATGAAATGGAGAGTCGTCTTGTGAAATGAAGAGTCGTCTCAAGCGAAAAAAGGATTCGAACAGGGGGTGTATGAGACAGCTCATCGATTGTATTCCATCCAAACGACAAAGACCGGGAGGTAGTGCAGTGAAAATGAAATCGTGGAAAAGAGCGGGAATATGGACTTGCGCGCTGCTGATGGTCATGACGGCGCCGGGAGCCGCGATGGCGGCGCAGGCAGAGGGAAGCGGCGCCGAGCTGAATGCGAGCAGCGCGAAGAAAAAGGTACAGGAGCCGTTCATGATCAAGATCGTGGATGCCGAGACGGGCCGGGGCATTCCTCTTGTCGAGCTGAAGATGACGAACAACGTCCTGTATTACACGGACAGTGCGGGGGTCGTGGCCTTCAACGAGCCCGGCCTGATGGATCAGACGGTCTTCTTCCATCTGTCGAGCGACGGATATGAGATCCCCGCCGACATGTTCGGCAACCGCGGGCAGGCCGTACAGATATCACCCGGGGGCACGATGACGATCAAGATGAACCGGGTCAACATCGCCGAACGGCTGTATCGGGTGACGGGCCAAGGCATTTATCGCGACAGCGTGCTGCTTGGTTTGCAGGCGCCGATTCAGGAGCCGCTGATCAACGGTCTGGTCATGGGACAGGATTCCGTGCAGACGATCGAGTACAACGATAAGCTGTACTGGTTCTGGGGGGATACGGACAGACCGGCCTATCCGCTGGGGAACTTCCGCGTAACGGGTGCGACTTCCAAGCTTCCGAGCAAGGGGGGATTGGATCAGGACGTCGGCGTCAACCTCAACTATTTTACGAAAGAGGATGGCTTCGTCAAAAGCTTGGTGCCGCCACTGCCCGACGACGCCGGAATCGCCTGGGTATTCGGTTTGATGACCGCCAAGGACGGCACCGGACGGGAGCGCCTGCTCGCCGGCTACAGCACGCATAATCCCGATCTGAGCGCCTTCGGCATTCTTGCCTTCAACGACGATACGAAGGAGTTCGAGCAAGTCGTTCAATTCCCTTCCAAAGACGACTGGCGCCATCCGGGCGGCCAGGCGACCTATTATGAGGAGAACGGCAAAGGCCACTGGCTTTTTACCGAGCACCGGATGCCGAATTTGCGCGTTCCCGCCAGCTACGACGCCATCATCGACTATACCCAATACGAGTCGTTTACCTGCCTGACGCCGGGAACGACATATAACGGGGCCCAAACGTCGCTGGAACGCGGCGCAGACGGCAAGCTCGCATGGGGCTGGAAAAAGAACACCCCGCCGCTGAACCAAAATCAGGAGAAGGAACTGATCCAATTGGGCCTGATCCAAGCGGACGATCCGCATTATTATCAATTGAAAGATGCCGATACCGGCGAGGCGGTTGAAATCGCCTCAAGCTCGGTCGAATGGAACGACTACCGGCAGCGTTACGTGATGATCGGGCAGCAGACGCAAGGCAAGCCGTCGGTGCTCGGGGAAATCTGGTACGCGGAAGCTCCTGCGCCTCAAGGTCCTTGGACCCGTGCCAAAAAGATCGTCACGCATAACAATTATACGTTTTACAACGTGGCCCAGCACAAAACCTTCAACAAGGCCGGCGGCCGGGTCATCTACTTCGAGGGGACTTATACGAATACGTTCACGAATCATGTCCCGACGCCGCGGTATAACTACAACCAAGTCATGTATAAACTCGACTTGGCGGATCCTAAGCTGGGGCTTGAGCCGGTTCAGGGAACGGCAGGCCAATAGAGCGCCGACCCGCTTGAAATCATACAATAAGGACCTTTCCGAAAGCGCTGAGCGGCTTTGCCGGAAAGGTCCTTTTCGTTCTATAGCTTGTTCCTGCGTATTATCCTTGCCTGCGGCTTCTTCATGTGAAGCGGGAACGGCGATATTTTTACCTGGAGAAGTCCCGGTGGTTTTCCCGATACTGCTTCGGGGTCAGATTCGTGAACTTCTTGAACGCGGAGAAGAAATGGCCTTTGGATAGGAAGCCGCATTGATCCGCGATCTCGAGCACCGAAAGCTGGCTGGATACCAGTTTCTCCTTTACTCTTTCGATTCGCTCCTGAAGAATGTACTCGGACAATGACATGTTCATGATTTCCTTGAACAGCTGCCGGATATAGCTCACGGAGAAGGAGAAATTGTCGGCCACCTGCTCGATCGATAATTGCGCATCCTGCAGGTGGCTGTCCACGTATTCTTTGATCTCCAGTACGATCTCTTCTTTGCGGTTTGGGGATTTCGGGGCCTCGGTCTCGGACGCGAGCGTCGTGACGATGCCCTCCAGCCACGCTTGAAATTCGGACAGCGTGCCGTACCGCTCGAGCAGTTGGTGGATGCTGCTCATCTCGTGCAGGACGCTGGATTTGTTGAAGTTTTTGAGCAGATCGTAGGTAAAATAGGTCAGGTTGAGCTTATAGTCGCGATAAGGCAGCTCATGGACATGCTTCATTTGCTCGCGCAGCAAATGGACGGCGGTCTCCGGGCGGCCGCGACGGATGGCCTTGATGATTTCGGTCGTCTCCAGCGCTTCGGATGCGGAAGGATATCCTGCCATAAACTCTTCATAATCGCTTTCCAGGAAAATTTGCTTTTCTCCCTTAAGGAATCGCAGCATCGTCAATTCGTAGATATGATCATATACGTTCCGGATATTCGTGCCGAAGTCAAAGGCGTTGCTGACGGCAACGGTTGTTTCGACGTTTAATATGCGCGCTACCTGATGGTGCGACTCCTCCAGAAGACGTCGCAGCTGAAGCTCTCCCGATTCATGGCTCCCGATGACCAGGATCAGATGGTCACCCCCCATATCCAAGCCTTCGGCCGCATAAGAGCCTGTGCCAATCACTTCTTCGCTAATATTGCGTATGGCATACTTGATCAATTTCCGGGAGGGGAAGTCGTAGCGTTCGCAAAAGGCCGTATACGTTTCGATCCGAAGGACGGCCAAAAACAGAACGTCGCAGGAAGCCAGTTTGGTCTGGCTCCGGATATATTCGTAGCTCTTGGTGCCCGGCGTCCCGTGCAGCATCCACTGGGCGAGAAACTCCGTTCGAACGAGTTCGGATTGGTTTCGCATGGAAGTATGAAGCTGCTCCACGTTGTTCAGCAGCAGATCGATGCCGTCGTTGATCCATTGGATATCCGGTATGGCATCGGACGCGGAGTTTGCGAATCCAACCTTCTCTTTCAGCTTCTCCGACAAAAAGGTGATGGAGCGCAAGGAACGGCGCGAACTCCAGAAGAACAACGCCGAGACGATGCCCAGCAGCAATAATGTATACGTTATCAATTTATGCTGGAAGGAGGATATGTGGCGAGTCAAAGTATGATACTCGTTCGAGTAGTATACGGTCCAATTTTCGGTACTCAGCTTAGCTGTATTGACGAACCATCTCTGATGCGGAAGCCTAACCTGAAAAACGCTGCGCTGCTGTTCCCGGCCCGCTTGATAAAGCTGTTCGCTCAGCGCGGGATCGGACGAGCCTAATAGAAGCTGCCCGTCCTCGTCGAGAATCCGAATGTCCTGCTCCGTGGAGGTCGTTTGGCCTAACAAAAGCTTCGACAGCAGCGGTTTATCGACAAGCAGCACGAGATAGAAGTCAGACGGCTTCTCGGGAGTTGCAGGCAGGATGAGAGCCAGGCAGTCGGAACCATCCGCCGAATGATTAAAAAAGTGCAAATATTCGCGGTGGAATGATTTCACCCGCTTCAGCATGCTCTGGTCGGCAAACGATTCAAAACGGACGATGCCGGCTTTGGAATCGACGACAAGACCGTGCTTGAGATTGATCAGATAGGATCGCTGGATGAGCGGTTCGGTCGACATGAAATTGGACTGGGCGACGAGTGCGGCGTGATCGATGAGCGGGTCATTGCTTGCATCGAAAAACCAGTTCTGAATGCTCTGATCGGCGTACATGCTGAGCCCGTAAGCTTTCAATTTGCCGAGAATCATTTCGGTCTTCGATGCCAGGTTGTTGACTTCGTTCTGCGAATTGCTGCGCACCTCCAGCATGGTATATTTTGAGAATTCCGCAGAGAGTAAATAGACGAAAGGAAGGATGGAACAGATCAGAACGGTGGTTAGCAATAAAAAGGTACGAAAATAGGTCTTCTGCAAAATAGGCTTGATCCTCATATAAATTCCAGCACCCCTTGCTGATGGATTGACCTCCTTACTCAATCATATCCTGACGTTCATGTGAAGTCCTCATTTTGACAAAGTAGAAATCAAGACGGCGCCGGAAGTCGAATGCGCGCATCCTTTCTGCATTTCAGTACTTCTTGTGACACAATGAGGACTATTCCCAAAGCCATCCTACCGTACATAATAAACACTGTCAGGATATGGCCACATCGGACAGACCAAATCGAATGGAGGGATACTATACATTGAGAGTGTTAAGAGATCTTGCAAAGAACCGGGGCTTGTATTCAATGGCGATACCGGGAATCGTCTTTCTCGTTGTCTTCTCCTACATTCCTCTGTCCGGACATCTGCTGGCGTTCAAGGACTTTCAGATCAGCAAAGGCATATGGGGCAGTGATTGGGTGGGGCTCGACAACTTTCGCTTCTTTTTCTCCAATCGGGATTGGATTCAAGTGACGGTCAATACGGTTTATTTAAATGCGCTGTTCATTATTTTCGAGATGGTTTTTGCGCTTCTCATCGCTCTTTTCTTGAATGAGATCCGCTTGAAATGGTTTAAACGCACGATCCAATCCGTCGTCTTCCTTCCTTATTTCATTTCCTGGGTCGTCGTCGGGTATATGGCATTCATTTTATTCAACAATACGGACGGCCTGATTAACCGCGTGCTGAGCATGACCGGGCTTCAAGCCGTCGATTGGTACCAGACCCCTTGGGTATGGCCGATTATCCTCACGTTAACGCGAATCTGGAAGAGCGCCGGTTACTACTCTATTATTTTGCTTGCGGCCATTACCGGTTTTTCTTCCGATTATTATGAAAGCGCCCGCCTGGACGGGGCCACGCGTTTGCAGCAGATGAAATACATCACGCTGCCCTTGCTGAAGCCGCAAATCATTATTCTCGTCCTCCTGGGAGTCGGTAGGATCTTCTACGGGGATTTCGGCATGATTTACGGAATTATCGGGGACAACGGGATTCTGTTCCCGACGACCGATGTCATCGATACATATTCCTATCGGGCGTTAAGGCAGCTCGGCAATTTTAGCATGTCGTCGGCTATCGTGTTCTATCAGTCGATCATGGGGCTTATCGCCGTCGTTTCGTTTAATGCGTTGGTTCGGAAAATCGATAAAGACTCCAGATTATTTTAGAGGAAGTTCAAAAAGTCATCTTCCCATGACGAATCAAATCATCCTAGCTTCATCCAACTCAAGCGTTTTGAAAAAACGCACATCGGAAGCATAAGCCTCGGTCCTGGAAACCTGTCTTTTTGAACACACACTTTAAATTTCGCGAAAAGCAAAGGGAGGTGAATCCCATATGAATCGTCCGGTTGCTCTAATCCCGCCCGCGCGAGTCCGGCGGAAGGGCGGGTTATCCGATAAAATGGCGGTTTGGTTGTTCGGACTGTTCCTGATCCTGTTTGCGCTGGTTTGCTTGCTTCCTTTTTGGCTGATGGTCATCAATTCGTTCTCCAGCACCCGAAGCTTGGCGGTACACGGATACTCCATATGGCCGGATGAGTTTACGTTGGAGTCGTATCGATTCCTCCTTCAGGGCAAGCAAATGTTTACCAGCTATGGCATCACCATTGCGGTAACGGCCATCGGAACCGTGCTCGGCCTCGTCGTCACCATGTTGTTTGCTTACGTGCTGGCCCATCCGAAGAACCGATACGGCGGCTTCCTCTCGTTTATGACCTACGTGCCGATGGTCTTCGGCTCGGGACTCGTCGGCTTCTATCTTCTGGTCGTCCAGTGGCTGCATCTGAAAGATTCGCTGTGGGCGCTTGTGCTCCCTTACGTCATGAATCCGTTCTTTGCGTTTATCTTGGTCTCGTTCTATCGCTCGCTGCCTTACGAGTTGAACGAATCGGCTAACATGGACGGCGCCGGGGAGTGGACGATCTTCTTCAAAATTATCCGGCCGATCTCGACGCCGGTGATCGCGACGATCAGCTTGTTCTACGCGCTGCAATACTGGAACGATTGGTGGCTGTCGCTTCTGTTTATCGATAACAGCGATATGTACCCGCTCCAGATGCTTCTCCGGCAGCTCATGTCGCAGATGCAGCTCACGTCGCTCAATCACGGCAACGTGCTGACGCTGCCGCCTGCGGAAGGGGTCAAGCTGGCGACGGTATGCCTGACGATCGGTCCGATCATACTCGTCTATCCGATGGTGCAGAAGTATTTTGTCAAAGGCCTGACCCTCGGCTCGGTAAAAGGTTGAACGGATTGATATGCAATGGCTGAGCATGTTGATCTGGATCGTCCCAGCCGCTTTCTATAAAGGTTGAAAAGATGAATATATTGAAGGGAGTTCATTGACATGGCCAAATCAAAAAGCAAGTTTCTGATGCCGGTGCTGCTCGGACTAGCCGTCGCTTTATCCGGGTGCTCCGGCGCCGGCGGGGACGCCGCCGCGCCAGCCGGTTCCGGGGAATCCGGCGCTTCCGGCGCTTCATCCCTTGATCCGGTCACCTTGGAGGTTGTCATTCCAGGGGCAAAGGGGCCCAACTATGACGAGGTGCTGGCAGAAGTCAACAAGAGATTAAAAGCCGACATCAATACGCAGGTTAAATTTACATTCGTCGACTTTGCCGACCTGAATCAGAAGACCAACGTCATGCTGGCTTCGGGAGAGAGCGTGGATTTGATGTTCGACGCTCCGTGGCTGCATTTGGATACGATGGCTTCCCAGGGCTATTACGAAGAACTAAGCGGACTTCTGGACCAATACGGCCCCAATGTGAAAAAGACGCGGCCGCAACAAATGTGGGATGCGAACAAAATTAACGGCAGCATCTACGGCGTTCCGTTGGGAAGCGCCTACACCCAACAGAGATCAATCTTCATCCGGAAGGATCTGAGGGAGCAGTTAAACCTGCCGCCCGTAAAGACGTATGAAGATTTGAAAGCTTATCTCTACGCCGTCCGTGACGGCAAATCCGGTATTACGCCGCTTCTCGCAGGCGCGGACGATGTGACCTACAGCTGGGTCAACTGGCTGATCCGGGACGATACCAGCGTCAACATCCGTCCGACGAATTTTGCCGGAGCCAGCCTGATGTTGTACTACAAGGGCAACGACGGGAAGGTCTACAACTTCTTTGAAACCAAGGAACCTAAGATCTGGTCAGGCATCCAGGATGTCCGCAAGCTGTTCGTGGACAAAGTCATGTCGCAGGACGTCTTGACGAATAAAAGCAGTCCGGCGGAAATGCAGCTTCAGAATAAAGTGGCGGCTACGCCCCAAATGGCCTTTGGGATTCCCCAATCGTTCAACGACCAGCTGAAACAGGTCGTACCGGGCGGCGAACTGGAAGCCGTGCGTCTGTTTGACCTCACCCCAGGGAAGAACCTGTCCAATTTCAAGATGGATAACTTTATCTGCATCGTGAAGACGAGCAAGCATAAAGACCGCGCGATGATGTTCCTCGACTGGGCGAACAAGCAGGAGAATTATGATTTGCTGGAGCATGGCATCGAAGGCGTGAACTGGAAAGCGGCCGGCGAGCATCAATACGAAACGCTGAACAACGATGGCGGCATCGTCTCGTTCCAGCTCATGCTCAATCCTACGTTGGAGCGGGAGTGGACCGGTACGGACGAAGAGACTCGGAAGTACGGTCAGTTCATTACGAAGGCCGACAACTTCACGAAGGACATCCTCACCGGATTCACTTTCGATCCGACGCCGGTGAAGAACGAAGTGGCCCAGTTCTCGACCATTCAGGCCAAATATTACAGCGGATTATTTAACGGCGCGCTTGATCCGGACCAGTACTTCGCCAAGTTCAAATCGGAAGGCGAAGCGGTGCTTAAGAAAATCCAGACCGAACTGCAGAAACAGGTCGACGCCTACTTGGCAAAATAGAAATGGCCGTTCATCGAAACGACCACACGCAAAAAAAAGGACCGCTTTCTATAGAGGCGGTCCGCCTGCTGAAAAACTTCAGCAGGCTTTTTTTAGATTATATAAATTTTCAGCGAAGCTGAACCTTGCTTCAATGGGGAGCGACCCATGTCGAGCGAAAACGGCTCAAAATGGCGACTCATGAAATAGAAACGGACTAGCGTTTGAGTTTACGCTATTCCGTTTCTTTCTGCATCGAGCCGCAACATATAACGAAAGTAATTACGAGGCATGTTTGGATATTTTGAAGAAATCGCCCTTGATAAGTTCGGACAGCTTCGTATCGGAAGCGTTCCTTTTTTGCGGGTCGTTATGTTTTTTAACGGCTGCCGGTAAACGGGGCTGGAACGGAACAAACTTGACGGATCGTCCCGGCCAATTGTTCGGCCATTTGCCGATGTTTCTTGACGGAGGGATGTCCGCAGCCTCCCATTCCGTCTTCCGGCCGCTTGATGAGCGGAAATTCCACAAAATGAACGTTGTCGTCGCCTTCTTCGCGAAGACGCTGGACGAGAGCCTTCAAATGGGGAGCGGGATCAAGCGTCATCGGACCGATGGCGCAGAACAATGGGGCGGACGGATATCTTCCGCGGATAAAGCCCGTCAATTTGCGGTATTGTTCGATGTAATCCGAAGGCTGGATGGGCGCGGACCAATCATTGGTCCCCAGATTAACGACAATCATGTCAGGATGAAACGGATCCATGGCTTCTTGATCGAGAACAGGACAGAGGGTATCCATAAAATAATCCGACATGCGGCCTTCCTTGGCACCGCCGAAATTCTGATAGCAGCCGGTGCCGGACGCGCCGACGATCAACGTTTCGGCTCCCAAAAGCTGACCGGTCAGCGAGCTGTAAGCAAGCGCGATATTTTCGCGCGAAGCATCGCAATCGCATGGAATCTGCGCCTCGTTGCCGAAGCCGCACGTGATCGAATCGCCAATGATGAGCAGCCGGTGGGGCAAAGGGGACGGCGGGCTTAAAAAGGACCCGTTCTCCGCCGTTAGATCGGTAAATTTAATGGTGCCGAATGCCGCTTCCGTACGTTTTTGCAGCGTTAACGTATGAGGGACGTCCTCCAGGTCATCCGCAAGCTGGTACAGCCGGTTATCCGGATCGATTCTCATCACCCGTACCGGAAGATCGTCGATATAGACGTTAACCCAGCTTTTCCCTTCCCCGTTGACGTCCTTGATTTCGGCGGTGATTTCCCGCCCTTGAAAACGCACGGTTATCGCGCTGCCGGGAAGAAAGCAGGAGATTCCGTCCTGCTCTTGACGGAAGAGCCCGTGTCTCAGACTTGAATTCAAAAAGTCGAATTTCATAATATACCTTCCTTTCATGGATCTATTTGGAGTAAAGGGTTTATGCGTAAGGATTCTCGGATGTAGACTCCCGGAGCACCAACGAAACGCCCGACAATATTTTCGTGCTGCCTCCATGGGTTTTGCCCTGGATAACCTGGTTCAACAAATTCGTGGCGTTTCTGCCGATCTCTTCGAAGTCTTGCCGAACGGTGGACAGTCCGATCGACAGGTTGCCGGCATGGTCCCAATCGTCGAATCCCATGACGGAAACATCCTGCGGAACATTGACGCCGCGGCCGGTCAGTTGTTCGATGGTTTCAATGGCGAGCTTGTCATTGGAGCAAAACAAAGCGGTAACGTCCCGCTTCATCACGCTGTCGGCTAAGGCGTCATAATCCATGCGGGTCAACAAATGATCGTCGGTTACCGGAAGCCCGGCTTGGCGCATGGCGCTGCAATAACCTGCGAACCGCTCCTGCTCGGAATGAAGGAAGAAGTGGTAGCTCGCGAATTTTATTTTCGTATGCTTCAGGCGGATCAGTTCCCGGGTGGCGAGGATCGCCCCATCGTAGTTGTTGCATCCGGAAAAATAGCTGGGATGATCCACGTTGTACCGGTCTACCAATAGGTAGGGGATGTTGTTTTGCTCGATGAACAGGTAGTTATCCTTGCTTTGCTTCGGATCGAACGGATAAATGAGGAAGCCGTCGACTTTGCGGTCCAGCATTTTCTGAATGGATGCTCGTTCAACGGCCAAATTTTCGTTGCTCCATTCGACGATCAAGGAGTAACCGAATTCGGCCGCCGCTTGTTGCGCGCCCTTGATGATCTTCATATAAGAGACATCGTAATTGTCCTCTGCCGATAAAATGAATGCGATCAAACGGCTCGAATGGTCCGCGGCTTGAGCTCCGTTGACAAAAGAGCCCTTTCTTTTGATTCTCGTGATCACGCCCTCGTTGGCCAGTTCCGTCATCGCTTTTCGGATCGTGATGCCGCTGACTTGGAATTGTTTCATCAGGTCTTCTTCATTCGGCAATCGATCGCCAGGTCGAAGCTCGCCGGCTTCAATCTGATGCAGCAGCGCTTGTTTTACCGTCTTATACTTCGGCTCGTTCACAAAAACTCTCCTTTTTTACAGTCTCCTGAATTCTATCTGACGTTATTTAGATTATATAAAAGTATACTTTAATTATATAGTGAATTCAATATAACGTTTATATTACTATTATATATGTATATATTGAACCGGTAAACGAGGTTTTTCATTGACCTAATATAACAAAGATGATAGTATTAATATATAATTATCGAATAATAAAGTATACTTTATTTTATGGGAATGGGATTGTTCAGAAAGTCTACTTCGATGCAGATGCTGGGGGGAGGAGCAGCTTTGGAATTTAGCTTTACGAAATATGCCAGGCTGATGGGGAGATTCGATCTCGCCGAGAAAGAGAAGCCGACATGCGGATGGGTAAACAGCGCCGTTTTTGTTGCCTTCCGAGGTACGGCCATCTCGATGACGGCTGAGGGATTCAGCGGCCAGGATTACGTTGAAATTGTAGTGGACGGCGTCGCCCGTAATTGGATCAACCTGAAGAAGGGCGTGCATGAATACATCATCCAACAGGGGCTGCCGGATGGTGAACATACGTTGGAGATCCACAAGCGTACGGGGATTCTGACCGGCAGTATAACGTTTCATCAATTTTCTCTGCCTGACGGCGGAAGCTTCCTTGCCCCGCCCCCGGCAAAACCCGTCCGGCTGGAATACTTCGGCGATTCCATCACGGATGGAGCGGGAATCGGCCATCCGCATGAGCTCGCAGAAGCTCCGGATCTGGATGACGGCTACATGTCCTACGTCGGAATCAGCGCCAGAATGTTAAACGCGGAATATCATACGATGGCCATCTGCGGAATCGGCGTTTGGCAGGATGCGATAGGAGGCAAACAAGGATTGCCGGAACATTTTTCCGGGACGCTCGGCAAAGGAACGGCGCCATGGGACTTTTCTCGGTATATTCCTGATGGAGTTGTCATTAATCTGGGCCAGAACGATTATTCGACACCGATTGTTGATGAGGAGTATATTGCCGCTTATATCGAATTCATCCGGGTTATCCTGGAAACATATAACGACCCGTATGTCTTTTGCTGTGTCGGAACCATGAATAACAACTATCTTGCCAGCGTGAAACAAGTCGTGTCCCATTATAATCAAAACGGAAACGCCAAGGTATTCGTGGTTGATTTGGGATTGATTCATCCGGAGGTCGAAGGATGGGGCGGCCGTTACCATCCCGGCTATCAGACGCATTACCGCATGGGCTCGGAGCTGGCCTCATTTATATCAGCAAAAACTGGCTGGGAACTGCTTCAGCGTCCGACGATCGCAACGGAATGCGTGTTTTGACATCGTTCTTGTATCGGGAAAAACGGATGGTAAAGGTAATTTCGATATAAGATTCACCGAATGTACGCCTACATAAAAAGAAGACAACAGGATGCTTGGAGTTACCCCCGTCAAGTAGACAGTTATAAAAAAGACCTAGGCAACCTTAGTTCGGTATTCAACCGGACTAAGGTTGTTTAATTTTTTCTGAAATCGGTGGTAGTTATAAAATCGAATATAACGA